>NZ_CP038493.1:0-669111 GCF_004752005.1 Thalassotalea sp. HSM 43
GCCACTTCCACATCTTCAAAGTCCGGCGATTCGACAACATGTTCAAGATCTCGGGTATATTCTTCTGGTGAAAAAAGAGCTAAAAATTCTATGGTATTTTCTGAGTCAATTTCGGTAACAGACTTAAATAAAATATCCGACAATACCGGTTCACCGATATCTTTCTCATCAATAGTGTCAAAAAATTCACCAAAGTCCAGGTGTCGGGCATTGAAAACAATACTGGTATTATCTGCAATACCACTGGGTCCTTCGTAACCCACTTCATAGCCTGCTACATCTAATCGAAAACTTGCCGTTGGTGTTTTACCGCCAGAAACGACATCGAGTTTGAGTAATGAGCCTGCTTTACCACCGTAAGCTGCGCCCCAGCCGCCGGGCGAAAATTCTGCACTTTGAATCAAGTTAGGGGCAAATATAGAAAAACGCCCGCCGCCATCAACATCCTCAGTTTCACCTAAAGACGCATCAAAATGGACAATTTTGTCAAACGGCATGTTGTCAACATAAATTAGATTATCTCGTGGTCCTCTGCCACGTACAGAAAAACTGGCAAACTCGCCTGTTGATACCAAACCAGGCAGACCATCCAGGGCTCGCATGACATCGCTACCGCCGCCAATAGCACTGCGCAACGCTTCGCGATCCATATACGTAGTCGACACGGGTTCACCTGAAGTGACATTACTTTTGCTTGATGTGATGGTGATAACTTCCATACTGTCGGTTTCTGGCATACTAATTTCGACTGTCGAAACCCTATTGTTAATAACGCGTATACTGTTTTGTACAACATTATTAAAGCCAGTTTTGGTTACCGTGAGGTCATAAAGACCCGCTGCTAATGCCGTAAAAGACACTTGTCCTTTACTATCCGTTTTTAGGGTGTAAGTTTTACCCTCACGATCGGAGAGAGATAGGTTGGCCTCGGCGATGACTCGATTTGTTTTTTGATGCTTAACCGTGACATAGATTTCACCTAGGATTGACTGCTCTTGCTCGGCTGAGGATGCACAAAAAGACATCACTGCCGTTACCAGTACAAACAGCCAAGACCACATATGCATTGCTTTCATCATTCCCTTCCCGTTATTAGAATTGTTATTACTGCAATATCTTATAAGTCTTTTACGTTGCTAACCCTTTGCTTAGATTAACAAAAAGCTATTTATATAGAGTTAAATATAGCAGGAATTAAACAAATGTCTGAATGAAACGATGTGGAATATCACGCAATAATTCGTAGCAACAAATGAGTTGTACAGGGCGTTTGATAATTTTGTTTGAAATAGAGGAATTGGAGCGGCTAACGAGACTCGAACTCGTGACATTCACGTTGGCAACGTGATGCTCTACCAACTGAGCTACAGCCGCATAGTAGAGACGTAAATTGGAGCGGCTAACGAGACTCGAACTCGTGACATTCACGTTGGCAACGTGATGCTCTACCAACTGAGCTACAGCCGCTTTATTTACTTTTTTTTTAACATTATTTACTTTTACAAAGGTGTACCGATATTTTAATACATCGCTGACTATTCAACAACGTAATGGTACCCGGGGCCGGACTTGAACCGGCACGTCCGTTAAGACGAGGGATTTTAAATCCCTTGTGTCTACCAATTCCACCACCCGGGCATAATGCCGAAAGCTTCGTAAAAGGTAATAAATAATTAGATTGGAGCGGCTAACGAGACTCGAACTCGTGACATTCACGTTGGCAACGTGATGCTCTACCAACTGAGCTACAGCCGCTTAAGGTAATCTATCTTGGTGTCTAAATTGGAGCGGCTAACGAGACTCGAACTCGTGACATTCACGTTGGCAACGTGATGCTCTACCAACTGAGCTACAGCCGCTTTATTTAGAACCAACACCATATGTTGATGAAATGGTACCCGGGGCCGGACTTGAACCGGCACGTCCGTTAAGACGAGGGATTTTAAATCCCTTGTGTCTACCAATTCCACCACCCGGGCAGAATGGAGGCGGGTCCCGGAGTCGAACCGAGGTCCACGGATTTGCAATCCGCTGCATAGCCACTCTGCCAACCCGCCACATAACATCAACAAGCTGGTGATGAACTTCCTTATAGTAAAATTGGAGCGGCTAACGAGACTCGAACTCGTGACATTCACGTTGGCAACGTGATGCTCTACCAACTGAGCTACAGCCGCTTTCCAGTGCTGACTCCCTGTCAACGGTTGTGCATTCTACATCGTTCTTTTGATGAGTCAACACTTTAATTTCATTTTTTTTCTGATTGCTCAAAATTCGACTAAGATGACGATTTTTTCGCTAATTTGTCTAACTATTCGGTTAATTTTTGTTAACTATTATAGTGTTAGTAAAGCAATGAAAAATTAAAAAGGCCAATTAAGGCCTTTTAAAAAAACATATTTTTTTCGACTTAACTTTGACCGGACAATTCAGGCCATGCTGCTCGTAAATATTGCGCCATTGACACAAACGCAAATACGGTCGCGAAAAAATAAAACATCCAAGCGGCATAGATAATAACATCCGCAGGTAAATCAAACAGAATCAATGGAATAGGATAATTAGGCTGCCAAATTAGCCCCATTAATGCCAACATTTGCGCGGCGGTCTTCCATTTACCAAGATCGGATACGGCGACATTGGCGCGTTTGCCAAGATCGGCCATAAACTCTCGCAAGGCTGAAATCACAATTTCTCGGGCTATCATAATGACCGCAGGAATGGTTACCCAAATATTTTGATATTCTGAGGCAATCAGTACCAATGAAATGGTGACCATCAGTTTATCCGCAACAGGGTCAATAAAAGCACCGAAGCGCGAAGATTGATCAAGCTTACGAGCTAAATAGCCATCGATGCCATCGCTCACCGATGCGACCCAGAAAACAGCGAACGCTGCAAAATTCGACCAGTTCTTGCTAAAGGTGTCCGGCATCATATCGTGAAAATAATAAACAACGATAAAGACCGGTATCAGTACGATACGAAATAACGTGATCTGGTTAGGTATTGTCCACATAAAAATAATTAAACTGCTGTTTTTGGTTATCTATTTTACATGAAGCATTTCGCTTGTCATGTAACCTTTCAATAATATTTTTTAATTCATTGAGTTATCCAATGAATTTAGCTTTGAATAGGCAATTTACTATCACTGCCCCACTCTGCCCATGAGCCATCATACAAGCATGCATTATGATAACCAGCTACATCGGCAGCTAAAATCAAAATACAAGCGGTGATACCCGAACCACAACTATACAATACGCGTTCGTCTGCTGAATCAATCATCTGCTGATATTGACGCTGTAGCTGTTCAACTGGCAGTAAACACCGCTGTGACAACAATTCAATAAAAGGTAAACATGATGATCCTGGAATATGACCGGCTCGAACACCGGCTCTTGGTTCAGCAACCTCTGCATTAAATCTAGCACGGCTTCGAGCATCGAGTAAGATCAAGTTATCGTCTTTTAAACGGCTTAAAATCGATTGTGCTGTCGCGACACGATGCGTTTGCTTTCGAGCAACGATAATATCGCCAGCTTTAACATCGCCTACAGGTGACGCTTGACGATAGTGATTATCAACCTCATAACCTTGCGCTAGCCAGTGTGGCAAACCACCATTTAAAACAAACACGTTGTCAAAACCCATGTACTTAAATGTCCACCAAACTCGCGGCGATGAGTAAACACCCTGCTGATCGTAAATAACCACAGTCGCATCTTTGCTAATGTTTAGCTTTACCATTAACGCATTAAATTGCTTTGTTGTTGGCATCGCATGTAACTGGCTCGAGTTAAGGTCACATAAATCCTGTTCGACGTCGACGCATAACGCACCAGGTATCATCTGGTTTGTTTCATAATGCAATGCATCAATACCAATAACCGTATTCATCAGTGCATCAATTAATACCAACTTGGGGTTATCTAACTGGCGTTTTAACCATTGGCACGACACGATTGCGGATGTTGGTTGTTCAAATTCCATTTAAACCTCACTAACTAAAATAATCTCTTATTACCTTGGCTAATTCTTGTGATACACCGGGCACTTTCATCAGCTCATCAATTGATGCCTTTTTCACTTCTTGTAAGCCGCCAAGGTATTTTAATAATGCCTGACGTTTTTTCGCGCCAATGCCAGGGATATCTTCTAACGTTGATTTTTTTGCAACTTTTGCACGCTTAGCTCGATGCCCAGCAATTGCAAAGCGATGTGACTCATCGCGAATATGTTGCACAAGGTGCAACGCCGGAGAGGTCGGTGGTAACGACAGCAATTGGTGCGACCCCGCTAAAATCAGTGTTTCTAAACCGGGTTTACGTGATTCGCCTTTAGCAACACCAATTAATAACGGTGTTTTAGTTAACGATAATTCAGCGAAAAACTCTTCGGCTCGTGCCAGTTGCCCTTTACCACCGTCAATAAACACGATATCCGGCATCTTGTCGCCATCTTTGACTTTGCCATACCGCTTATTTAGGGCAAAAGACATTGCTGCGTAATCATCCCCCGGTGTGATACCAACCACATTGTATCGCCGATAATCACTCTTTAGCGGACCTTCATTATTAAAAACCACACATGAGGCAATGGTCTGTTGCCCCATGGTATGACTGATATCAAAGCACTCGATGCGCTCGATGGGGTTAGATAACTCAAATTCGTTGTTTAGCTCGCGAAATCTAGCCTGCATGGACTCTTTATGACTGTTTCTTACGTTAAGAGCATTGTCCGCATTGGTATTGGCCAAGGTCAGATACCGTTTGCGTTCACTGCGCACGTTTGCCGAAAGCTTTACGTCGTACTCTGCCTGTTTGGTTAACAGTTCGTGCAATTGTGTTTGTGCTTCTATCGCCATAGGCAAGATGATTTCTTTGGCAATGTTATCCTGATTGACGTCATCTCCAAGGTAATGCTGGGCAACAAAGGCGGTAACAATTTCTTCATCCGTGGTGTCATTGGGGATGGTCGGGAAATAACTCTTACTGCCCAATACTTTTTGATCGCGTATAAACAATATATGCAAACACGCCTGATTTTTTAGACGGTAAAAACCAATAACATCCAATTCAGCCGCATTACCAGAGACAAATTGTTGCTGCTGCACTTTGCGTAACGTCGCTATTTGATCGCGATAACTTGCGGCCTGCTCAAATGCCAAGTTTTCACTGGCTTGCTCCATAGCGCTAACCAACTCCGCAATGACTTGTTCATTTTTGCCTTGCAGGAACATTCGCGCCAAATCGACTTGTTTTTTATAATCCTGTTCGCTTATTTTATCAACGCATGGCGCACTGCAGCGCTTTAGTTGATATTGCAAACACGGACGTGAACGCGCGCGATAATAGCTGTCTTCACATTGACGGATCGGAAATAGCTTTTGCATTAAACGCAAACTTTCCCAAACCGCGCCTGCGGTCGGAAACGGACCAAAGTACTCGCCCTTAACGCGTTTACCGCCACGATGGGCGCCAAGTTTCGGATGGCGATGTTGGCTGATTAAGATATACGGGTAAGACTTATCATCGCGTAACAACACATTATATTTGGGTTGATACTTTTTGATGTAGTTATTTTCAAGGATCAGAGCCTCACCCTCGGTATGGGTGACGGTGACATCGATGGCTCTGATTTGATTGACCAGAGCTCGTGTTTTTACACTGCCTACGTCTTTTCGAAAATAGCTGGCTAGGCGTTTTTTTAAATCTTTGGCTTTACCAACATATATAATGGTTTGTTCGCCATCGTACATACGGTACACCCCACTTTGATGGGTAACCGAACTAAGAAACGCCTGATGGTCAAATTCAAATTGCTGATCGGACATAGTTTATTAAATACGATCCGTATTCAATAAACCATAACGAATCGCCAAGTGGGTTAATTCAACATCGTTATTTACTGATAATTTTTCAAACATACGATAACGATAACTGTTGACGGTTTTGCTGCTTAGACTTAATTTATCAGAAATATCGACGACCTTTTCACCGCGAGTGATCATCATCATAATTTGCAGTTCTCGCTCTGACAAACTGGCAAATGGGCTTTCGTCTTTCTTATTAAACTGTGCTAACGCCATTTGCTGTGCGATATCTGGGGTAATGTAGCGTTGCCCAGTTTTAACCGCTCTGATCGCTTGAATCATTTCACTTGGTGGCGTATTTTTGGTCAAAAACCCAGACGCGCCAATTTGCATAACCGTTGTCGGGAATGGTTCTTCAACTTGCACGGTCAAAATAATAAGACGCATATCCGGCTTGTAGCGTAAGATTTTACGGGTCGCTTCCAAACCACCGATACCGGGCATATTCACATCCATCAGTACCACATCAGGATCGTTTTCCCGACAATATTTTACCGCATCTTCACCGGTCGACATTTCTGCCACCACTTTTATGACATTTGAATCTTCCAATAATCTTTTGATTCCCGTGCGTACCAGGTCATGGTCATCGACAAGTAGTACCTTGATCACGTGCTCTTCCTTTTTATAATTTATTCTTATTTAGCCAGTTATTTAATAAGCCAATTTGGCCATTTTTATAAGCAGCGTAAGTAATACGAATGGCATTGGACAAAATCGTACTGTCATTCCAGTCGGTTTGCTCTCCAATTTTTTGATAGCATTCAATAGCTTCCTCTGACAGGTAGCCTCGAACTTCCTTCTTACCCTTACTTTTTTGACGTTCACGAAAACGTTTTTGCTTTTCGGCATTGGTTAATGCTGCTTTCGTTGCTTCTGACTCAGCCATAAATAATCTTCCGTCATTTTTACTTTCTATGGTTACGGATAACCATATTAATTGCAATTAATTTCAAAATTTTTATTGTTTAGTGTACAAGTGTACGCTAAAGTTGCGTCTGATAATTTTCCCGATGTTTGCTTGGTATATAATGAAGCGAGCATCACTACACATATATTTGAGAACAAATCTATCATGGCCGAACAAAAGAATTCTTACGACAAGCAGGATTTAATCCTTGCAGGTACAACCGATTACTTTGGTGAAGGTAACTCCAAACTTCCAGCAGATAACATGCTGATGATGGATCGTATTGTTAATATCACTGAAGAAGGTGGTAAATACGGTAAAGGTGAAATCGTTGCTGAACTAGATATTAACCCTGACTTGTGGTTTTTTGATTGTCACTTTAAAGGTGACCCAGTAATGCCCGGTTGTCTTGGCCTTGATGCTATGTGGCAACTTGTTGGTTTCTTCCTAGCTTGGACTGGTGGTCCAGGTCGCGGTCGTGCGTTGGGTGTGGGTGAAGTTAAATTTACTGGTCAAATCCTACCGACAGCGAAAAAAGTAACCTACCGTATTGACCTTAAGCGCGTTATCAAGCGTAAGCTTTACATGGGTTTAGCGGACGGTACTGTTGAAGTTGATGGCAAAGTAATCTATCAAGCGACTGATCTTAAAGTTGGCTTATTTGCCGATACATCAGCGTTCTAATAAACGCGATAGCACATCATTTTACCAAGGGGAGCATTTGCTCCCCTTTTTGTCGCCTTAATTCTGTTTATTTTGCTCGGCAATATTTAACGCTCGCACGTACCATGACTTGTTTTCAATGTCAGTCAATTCGTCAATGGTTGGCAAGGATTATTTATCGACAAACTCTGATAACAATGGATGGGCCTCACCTATACATAAGTCCAGCGCTTTACGTTGTTTGTTATGTTTATAAGCTCCTCGGTGCAGCATTTGTGCGTTAAACACTAGGACATCACCGCAATTAACTTCGGTTAGCAGCGCATTAGGTAATTGCTCCGTATTACGATGGCCATTGATTTGCAATCGCACATTACGCTCTCGTTCACTATCCCAGCGCTTGTGTGTGCCAGGGATCAGTTCTACACCTTTTTCATCAACCAATGGGATCCTAACGTGTAAGCTCAACATATTAGCTAATTCTCGTTGCTGCTCTAGTTCGCTTAAATCACTGTATTGCAGATCTCGATGCCAGTATGGTTGGCGTTCGCTGTTAGTGGGATTGAAAAACAATTGGCTATTGTGAAAATACAAAGGCACCGAAAACAGATCATCAAGTTTTTGGGTGAGCGTCTCAGGTAAAATGGCGCTAAAGAAATCAACGCGTTCAGTATCTCTATCTTTAAAGTAACGGCTATGGGTTAGCGAATGCATGTTTAGCATTTTCTCGCGATAGATTGTCGCTTCATGCTGTTCAAACCATTGTTGAAAAATTCTATCCACGTGAAAACTGATCTGTGCCAGTTGCTGCTTGCTTAGTAAATTTCTAATAACCACAAAACCGTTATCTTTATACTGCCGTTGCAGATTGTGGTCGAACCCGGACTCCGTTGCGGATTTGGTTTTGGTTTTGGTATGAGTTTCGTTTTTATCCATAACCTCAGTGTAGAGTATTTTGCCAAAGCCATTGTCGATCAACACGACAACGGTTGCTTTGCGCTATTTAAACAGGCTTTGTAATCCACTATACAAATCCTACATCTAAGACAATGCAGTAAACGCTAGAAACAAAAAAAGAGCGCTAAGCGCTCTTTTTGTTTATCTATTTTTCTATTTATCGATCAATCGTAACCGAGACGATTAACCGATTGAGCTAGCAAGTCGTTATTTGCGACGGCGTAAACCAAATACGCTTAGCAACAACAATGACCACAACGAGGTACTTGCGCCTGAACGTTCTACAGTCTCACCTAAATCTTCACGACAATCATTAATGGTAAACTCACCATCGATTGGCGTTAGATATACCGCACGTAATACGTCTTCCTCAGCACCCTCGATAACTTGACCATCAATACTAAACGGTTCACCCTTAGAATCTAACTTAGGTTTCTTAACCCAAGCGGTCGCTAGGATTTCGTTATTTTCATTGATGTCATGTGCTTCAACGATGACGTATTTAGCTTGATCTTCACAACTTAAAAACTGATTTACATTGTAGAAAGCATCGGTTTCCATGTCGTATAAGAAACCATGACGTCGACGTGGCGTCTGTGCACTATCAACGAAGTCTTCGACTTCACCTTCACCAACGATAATGTTGTTTTCGTTAATGGCGTGAGGGTAGCTTGCAGAGCCTTTAAAGAAGTCTTCAGGGAATACCGGCACGATTTCTTCATCGTTTGCGTCAGCATAGAAGAACTTAGTACGAGGACGACCATTGACGTACTTGTACATATAACCGGTAAATATACCTTGGTTGTTGATATCTAGAGCGCGAGACTCAAAATAATCATCACGATCAGTAAATTCTATTACTTCACCGTCTCTAAACACAGCAGCAAACTGCGCAACACGTTCATTTTTACTTGGTCTGTCTTCGTCGCGATCCCACCAGAAGTGAGAGAAACCAACAATGATGCCATTGTCGTTAATGGCCGTTGCAGCACTGGTGTAGCCACGATCATCGTCTTCATCAGGGTCAACAATACCGGTACCTAAATCGGTGGTGCTTACGATAGCGCCAGACTCGTCTAGTTCCCATAAAAAGGCATTTGAATAATACAAACGAGTACGCAGGTTTTGCATACAAATTTCAAACGGTGCGTCTTCGATACGGCTATCTTTTAAACACAACTCGTCTTCTTCTTCAATATCCGCTAAGGTCGCTTCATTTAATGCGACAGACGAAGTACCTACGACTTGACGATTGATGTTAACGTCATAAACAGCCGACAAACCACCATACTTTGCTTCAAACGGCAATAGTTCAAACACATTGATGCCATCAAAGCTGATCCAACCACGTTGATCAAAATCACGAAACCAATGAATTTCTGGTTCATCTTCATCAGGATCATCAAATGGCTCTAACGGCAGGTACGGCGCGGTAGAAAAACCGTAAATCCAACCATCATCAGTCATGCCTTGACCGACATCGATGGTTGAACGAGTTAATTCAGTTAAACCAGGTAACAGCTCATCGAAAATTTGTAACGGCGTAGTCATCTGTGTGTTGCCATCATAGCTATAAACGAATGCATCGCCATATTTTTGATGTTCACTACCACCGGTAACACGCAACCAACGTACAGTCCACGATAATGCATTTGCATCAGGGTTACCTGCTCTTAACTGCTCTTCGGCTTCATCGTCAATTTCAAATAAATCATAAACAGCTTCATCATTACGCTTTGCGTAACTGACAATGTCGTCATAGTCATCTTCATCTAGATATTGAAAATCTACAGGGAAGTTATATGAAGTCTGGCCGGCGACTAAGGCTTTGCCAATGTTGGTTTGTTGAACACCATAAGAGTTAACAACATTATCTACCGAGGTTAACTCGGTGATGTTGTATGATACGGCTTCTTCTGCATGGCTAGTAGCCATAGCCGTTGCGACACTTAACGCCAATACAGATTTTATCAAGGTTTTCATTTACTGCTTTTCTCTTGAAATTCTTCTAATTCTTGCCAACGATCAAAAGCACGTTCTAATTCTTCTTCTGATTGTTGTAATTTTTGTAATACCGATTGCGTTAGGTCATTGTCTTGAGCAAAAAACTCGGGATCATTCACCTGTTGTTGCAATTCATCGATGGTATTTTCTAATTGCTCTAATAATAAAGGTAACGATTCTAACTCGCGTTTGTCTTTATAAGAAAGCTTATTTTGATTTTTTTGCTTAATTGCCTCTTTGGGCTTAGCTTTTTCTTTGATAGTCGATTGTTGTTTTGGTTCCGCACGCAGTGATAAATATTGCTCAACATCACTATAACCGCCAACTATTTGCGCTATTTCACCACTTCCATCGAAGTAAAGGCAAGTATTAACGCAATTATTTACGAAATCCCTGTCGTGACTGACCAATAATACCGTACCTGGGTAATTAGCGACAACCACTTCTAACAATTCTAATGTTTCAATATCCAAATCATTGGTTGGTTCATCCAAAATCAATAAATTACTTGGACGCAGAAACAGCTTCGCTAACAATAATCGATTACGTTCACCACCTGATAATGCTCGTACCGGCGTGCGAGCTCGTTTAGGACTGAACAAAAAGTCTTGCAAATAGCCAAGTACATGACGAGTTCGACCGTTTACCGTGACTTCTTGTTTACCATCCGCGACGGCATCCTGAACCGTTTGGTTAACATCGAGTTGTGCTCGGTGCTGGTCAAAGTAAGCGACCTCAAGATTCACACCTAGGCGCATCTTGCCCGACGTTGGCTTAATTTGCTCGGTAATAAGTTTCAGCAATGTCGATTTACCGGTACCATTTGCACCAATTAATGCGAGGCGATCACCGCGCGTAATCAATAATTCTAGGTTTTTAATAATCTCTTGATGTTCAAACTGCATACCAAGTTCAAAACATTCAAACACAAGCTTACCACTGCGTTCTCCTGTCGATAACACCATATCGCCTTGCGTTCGCACATCTCGTCGCGCTTTGCGTTCTAGTCGTAACTTTTCAAGCGCTCTTACCCGACCTTCGTTGCGAGTTCGACGTGCCTTAATGCCCTGTCGTATCCAGGTCTCTTCGTCGGCGAGCTTTTTATCAAATAATTGATTTTGCGTCTCTTCTACGTTTAAGTCGTGCTGTTTTTGTTCTAGATATTTGTCGTAATCACCTGGATAGCTTTTTAATTGGCCTCTATCTAAGTCAAGAATGCGTGTCGATAATGAACGGATAAACGCCCTATCGTGAGATATAAACACGATCGTACCGTTAAAGCCTTTCAAAAAGTTTTCAAGCCACAACACACTATCAATATCCAAATGGTTGGTCGGCTCATCTAATAGCAATACGTCTGGATTGGTAACCAATGCTTGTGCTAAGGCTATTTTTCGTAACCAACCACCAGATAATTGACTGACACTTTGTTCGGCATCTAATGAAAGCTTACTTAACACTTGTTCAATGCGTTGTTCATCTTCCCAGGCATTACTTTGCTCTAATTGCTCTTGTATCTTGGCAAGGTCATTGATGTTTTTGTCACTAGGATCATTGGCGACTAAGGTGACCGCTTGATGATACTTTTGGATAATATTGGCATTACCTTTGAGCCCTTCAGCAACATAATCGAAGATGCTTTGATCGCAACTTTTCGGTGGATCTTGCGCCAACATAGCGACACGAATATTATTCGATAACACCAGTTCGCCATCATCTAGTATCACGCTACCGTTAATCACTTTTAGTAATGATGACTTGCCGGCGCCATTGCGACCAACCAAACATACGCGTTCGCCGGTATTTAATCGAAACTCGGCGTTATCTAAAATTTTGTCTTCACCAAACGCCAACTCGGCGTTAGTAATTCGAATCAGTTCCACGAATAAACTCTTGTAATTGTTGAAAATCAAATGGCCAATATAAGGCCACATGAGAAGGTAAATGCTCTAGTACAGGAATGCTAGTGGCATAGAGCTCGACTAATTTTTCATCATCGATAATATCCACCAAGCGATAGCCTTGATTGCTCAACACCATATCACATAGTGCTTGTGCATCGTCACACAAATGACAACCTTCCGTACCGTACAGGGCGTAATCTTGTTTACTCATACTTAACTGCGGGTAATTAACCAGCTATTATGAATGTGCTTGTTGCGTTTAAAATCAAAATCTAACGTCTTGCTACTCAATTCAACAACCGTAAAGCCGTTTTCTTGCATCGCATCGAAGTCCATTTTGAAATTACGCTTGTTGTTGGTAAAGATAAGCTCACCACCATCACTAACCGATTGCATACCTGATTTGATTAAATCAACATGATCACGCTGCACATCAAACGTCGTATTCATTCGTTTCGAGTTCGAGAATGTTGGCGGGTCGATAAACACTAAATCAAATTTATCTCGATTTTGTGTTAACCATTGCAAACAGTCAGCCTGCACAAACTGGTATTTGTGAGTGCGTAAACCATTCGCTTCAAAATTATCTTTTGCCCAATCTAAGTAGGTATTTGACATATCAACCGTCGTAACCGACTCAGCGCCACCAATAGCAGCTTGTACAGACACGGAACCAGTGTAAGCAAATAGGTTTAAAACACGTTTACCCTTTGCTTTTTGAGCAACAATTTGACGCGTTTTACGATGATCTAGGAACAACCCCGTATCTAAGTAATCCCACAAATTAACTTTTAACCATGCACCGTATTCTTTAACGGTTAAGTAACGTTTGGTTTTGCTTAGCTTTTGGTACTGACTCTTACCTTTTTGTTTACTACGAGTTTTTACCACGACTTTATCGATTGGAATATCTAATACTTTCGGTGCAAAGAACACGACTTCCTGTAAACGTTCTGCGGCTTTTTTCTCATCGATACTTTTTGGTGGTGCGTATTCGAAAATCACCAAATGATCATCGTAAATATCCACCGCGACGTTATATTCTGGAATATCAGCATCGTATAATCGATAACAATTAATATCGTTTTGTTTTAACCACGACTTCATTGCTTTAACATTTTTCTTTAAACGATTTGCAAAGGCACTGTTTGCCATGTCCCCTTCACTGACGTGAGCTGGCGTACGTTCTACTTGCTTATCGTCAATGTCATATAACGCCATTTGGCATTCTAGCGGGCCATTTTTAAACTTATAACGTTTTTTAGATGAGAGTTTTAACAACGACAACATTTCAGTGTTCGATGTGATTAACGCAACCTGCCAGTTTAAGAATTTCGCCTTAAAGACCATGCCTAGCTCGGTAAACGTCGCCACTAAGCCTGGAAGTGAGCTTAAACGCTCACCGTATGGCGGGTTAAACAAAATATGGCCCGCTTTATTAAAGGTATTTTCGAGTTTCTCCGCTCGACCGTGCTTAAATTCAATAAAATTTGCGAGACCAGCATTACGGGCATTAATTTTTGCTGTTTTAAGTACCCTGTCATCCATATCAAAACCATACACTTTGATATCACAGGAGGCGAGTGCCTGTTCCGATTGGGCTTTTTCTTCTGCTAATACCGCATCAAACAACGGTTTATCAAAGCCATTCCAGCCTTCAAAACCCCAATATGCCCGATCAACCCCAGGACTAATGCCAGCCGCCATGGAAATAGCTTCCAGTAATAAAGTCCCCGAACCACACATTGGATCGATTAATGGTTTGCTTGTATCTGCTAACCAACCCGAACGCAACACCATGGCCGCCGCTAGGTTCTCTTTAATTGGTGCCGCACCCGTGCTTTCTCGATAGCCTCTTTGAAATAATGCTCTACCAGAAAAATCAATATAAAAGGTTACTGCATTGCGAACTAAACGCGCTTGAATACGCACGTCAGGTTGAAACTTCTCAACCGACGGCCGTTCCAATCCAGCTTCACGAAAACAATCAACAACCGCATCCTTGACTGTTAGTGCACCAAATTGTGAATCTCGTATGTGCTCATTTTTACCGACAAAGTCGATAGCAAAGAATTTGTCACTATCAAATTGTTCGGTCCAATCAATGTCTTTTGCAGCATTATATAGATCATCTTTGGTTTTGATCGGTTGTGGATCGGCTATAGCGTATAATACGCGACTCGCTAACCGTGTTTTTAAACAGATCTTAAAAGCAAGTTCCATTGATGCCTGAAAATAAACCCCTTCAGGTTTTTGTATGACTTGCTCTGCACCTAGTTCGGTAAGTTCTTGGGAAAGTAATTGTTCGATACCAAATGAGGTAAGAGCTAAATATTGATTCATAACCGCTTCCGCTATATAAGTTGGCACCGATTATAATCTATAGCTTTTCATTTGTCTTATCGCATTAGCCTAAAGAATTAATATAGAAGAAAAAACTGCGCTTAAAGTGAACAACATCCCGAAACATTCGTATATAAAAAGTACGTATGATTAAATATCATTCACATTAACCATAATTACAAAATAATTACATGGAAAAGCTTGCAATCCATTAAGCCAATCCTTATAGTACGCTTCGTTTTCAGGCGCGGGATGGAGCAGCCTGGTAGCTCGTCGGGCTCATAACCCGAAGGTCGTCAGTTCAAATCTGGCTCCCGCAACCAATTCTCTATGTGTATTTATATTTGTAGAGATAGTGAGAAAACTAGAAATGTTAGTCACTGACGAGTCAGTTCGCTAATTTAACTCTAGGGCTCCCACAACCAATTCTCTATGTGTATTTATATTTGTAGAGATAGTGAGAAAACTAGAAAGATTAGCCACTGACGAGTCAGTTCTCTAATTTAACTCTAGGGCTCCCACAAACAGTTCTCTATGAGTATTTATATTTGTAGAGATAGTGAGAAAACTGAAAACATATTCTTTTAAGAAAGAATTGAAACATTCTTAGGCTATATTTATCTAACTAGATAAATCATTCGGACGCGGGATGGAGCAGCCTGGTAGCTCGTCGGGCTCATAACCCGAAGGTCGTCAGTTCAAATCTGGCTCCCGCAACCAATTTTCAATTATTACTTCTAGTGTATGAGAATTAAAGTCCGTTTTGTTGACGAGGTCGTCAGTTCGCTAATACAAGAACAGGCTCCCGCAACCAATTCTTACCAAATAGAATGAAAACAATTTGGGGCTCGTTTATCATTAGATAAACCATTCGGACGCGGGATGGAGCAGCCTGGTAGCTCGTCGGGCTCATAACCCGAAGGTCGTCAGTTCAAATCTGGCTCCCGCAACCAATTCTCTATGTGTATTTATATAAGTAGAGATAGTGAGAAAACTAGAAATATTAGTCACTGACGTGTCAGTTCGCTAATTTAAATCTAAGGCTCCCACAAGCAATTCTTACCAAATAGAATGAAAACAATTTGGGGCTCGTTTATCATTAGATAAACCATTCGGACGCGGGATGGAGCAGCCTGGTAGCTCGTCGGGCTCATAACCCGAAGGTCGTCAGTTCAAATCTGGCTCCCGCAACCAAATCTCTTTATATATCATGTCTAATGATTGAGAATTAAAGTCCGTTTTGTTGACGAGGTCGTCAGTTCGCTAATACAAGAACAGGCTCCCGCAACCAATTCTCTATGTGTATTTATATAAGTAGAGATAGTGAGAAAACTAGAAATATTAGTCACTGACGTGTCAGTTCGCTAATTTAAATCTAAGGCTCCCACAAGCAATTCTTACCAAATAGAATGAAAACAATTTGGGGCTCGTTTATCATTAGATAAACCATTCGGACGCGGGATGGAGCAGCCTGGTAGCTCGTCGGGCTCATAACCCGAAGGTCGTCAGTTCAAATCTGGCTCCCGCAACCAATTCTCTTTATATATCATGTCTAATGATTGAGAATTAAAGTCCGTTTTGTTGACGAGGTCGTCAGTTCGCTAATTCAGACCTAGGGCTCCCGCAACCAATTCTCTTTATATATCAATCATTATATTATTATAAACCTAGCAATATTAGTTACTGACGTGTCAGTTCGCTAATTCAGACCTAGGGCTCCCGCAACCAATTCTCTATGTATCTAAATCAATACCCTAATCAAAACCTAGCTATGCTAGTTACTGTCCTGTCAGTTCGCTAATTTAATCCTCGGGCTCCCGCACCAATATTCAGTTTATCTTTTGCTAACGTTACGTTTAGTTAGATAGTGCATATAGAACCCTATGCCGATAATAATGAGCCCTACCATGGCATTAAGCGCCAATAGATTGACGCTACAACCAACCATAATCACTCCGTGGCCAGCAATAGAAAAGCCAACCTGACTTGATGGTTTTGATTTTTTAGAATACAGCAATAAAGCCCCTACTGCCGCATAACAAAAAAGTACGATGTAAAATAAATTAAGAAATGACATGACCGTTTCGCCTGTCTTTGTTAATAATATAAAAAGTTTAGTCGTGTAAGGTCGCTATGAAAATATACAGTCATGAGAGTCTTTGGCAGGTTCACCACCTTAAGAATTTGCTTGAAGCAGAAAACATAGGCTGCTTTATTAGAAATGATAATATGACAAGTCTCGCTGGTGAAGTACCGGCAACTGAATGTTGGCCCGAACTTTGGCTTAAAGATGAACGTCAATTAACGAACGCCGAATCGATTATAAAGCAATTGAATCAAACACCAGACCCACAGTTTACCCAATGGCGGTGTGAAAATTGTCAGGAAGTCAATGAAGGTCAGTTCGCCATATGTTGGCAATGTGGTAACATGGCGCCTAAAACTATAACGACGTAATTTCATATGTTAAAAACTGGAACATACCGCCATTTTAAAGGCCAATTATATACCGTTCTTCACACAGCGAAACACAGTGAAACCGAAGAATATTTTGTGGTTTATCAACCACAATATGGAGATCGTGAGGTGTGGATTCGTCCATTAAGCATGTTCGACGAGACCATTGTTCGAGATGGTAAGCAGCTTAAACGTTTTACCTTTGTAGGCTAATGTAAAGTGGCTAATTACGTTGCCTAATTAATTATGTCAGATAAAGTCGGACGCGATGGTTGCTCTTTGGGTAAGGCTTTGTAATCAATAACTAATTGTTCACAAGCTTGTCTTTTCGCCCCACACGTTGTCGTAATTCGTGTTTCTATCACGTCATTGATAACCCGTTTGTCGGTTTTAATATACGCAGGATACGCAATATGGTTTTCCGGAGCGAAACTCCATGTTGTTTTTTCGTCATTGGAGCGAGCGACTAACCAACCTTGTTTCTTCGACATAGATACGGTTGCATCTAAAGACAAACGCTCTACTAGGCCTTTAATCACATAAGGTTTTGTTTTCGTGGTTTTTGGGAATGGATCGACAACGTCTTCGCTAGTAATACCGGTATAGGCAAAGATTGCTCCTAGCAAAACTAATATAAACATCCCTATTTTCATTAACACATCCCTATTATTCTTGAACCATACAAAGTTTAACAACAATTGATTTTAAATCACCTCAATTAAAAACCACCCGCGAAAACACGATAGATAGAACATACGTCCGAACACCTATCTTATTGCAGTGGTTATATATTAGCCTATTCTAATGCTCGAAGATAGCCATTTGTGATGATTAGCTTCTCTCCCATCAGTTATCCCTGCGTGGTCAAGATATACTTACCTATATTGCTATTGCGACTCATCAATTGATGCGCTTCATCAGCCTCTTGCCAAGCAAACACACGGTCAATGACCGGGCTTATTTGACCGTTTTGTAAGGCCTCATAAAAACGTTGCTTAAACCCTAAAACAAGGTCTGCTTTGTAAACATCGCTTCTATTTCGTAACGTAGATGCTTGTACTTTCGCCCTTTTAAACAACATTTTTGCAATATCTAACTGCTCACAAAAACGTCCGCCAAGAATGGCAAGAATAACGATTCGACCGTCAACCGCTAATGCATCAATATTCTTATTAACATTGTCGCCTCCAACAATATCGATAATGACATCAAAGCCTTTCGGCTTATGCTGCTTTTTCCAATCGACAAAACTTTCTTGGCGATAATTGATAACCTGATCGGCACCCAACTCAATACACGCGTTTGCTTTAACATCACTACTTATGGTTACTGTAACATTGGCATTAATAGCCTTGGCTAACATGAGTGCCGCACTACCAACACCGCTGGCACCACCGTGAATTAATACCTGTTCGTCAGGCTGTAAATCAGCGAGGCAAAACAAACTTTGAAAAGCAGTGAGATACACTTCGGCAATGGCTGCACCTTGCACATAACTAAAATGGTTGGGAATAGGAATGATATGATCCGCTTGGATAGCGACGTATTCTGCATAACCGCCACCGGCAACTAATCCACAGATTCTGTCACCGAGAGAAATATTTGTAACATTCTCTCCTATTGCGACGACGTCGCCAGAAACCTCAAGGCCGAGGATATGAGATTCACCCGCTGGTGGCGGATACTTACCTTGACGTTGCAATAAGTCTGCTCGATTTACACCAATAGCGTGAACTTTGACTAAACACTGTTCTGCACTGATTTGTGGCTTATCGCAGTTAGCGAACCCCAATTGCTGATTGTCATCTACGTTTATATACTGCACGACACGCTCTTTTTATTGTTTTCTATTAGTGTGGTACTTTACCGTGATTTAACCTATTGCAAAATGATTTATGTCCCTAGGATGGGTTGATTCTATCGCGACATTAGAAACATCGGCATCAGATGGGCCCTGTTTTAGCCAATCAAGCATCTGATTTACATTATTTTCTTCACCACACACCATGATTTCAATGCTGCCATCTTCTTGATTGTGGGCATAACCGCTTAATGCTAAATCAATCGCCATACTCTGTGCACTGGCTCGAAAATATACGCCTTGAACAACGCCAGTAACCTTAGCAATGTAACAAACTCTCATTTTTGATCCTTTTGTTATTTTCGCCTGAAAGTAAAATTGTGAAAGCAAGAGTCTTTGTTTACAATCAGTGCACTTATACTTGCTTAAGAAAATATAGTATGTCTGCACGAATTTTGTTAAATCCGGCCAGAGAAAAATCTCTACTTCGGCGTCACCCATGGGTCTTTTCAAAAGCGATTCAAAAAGTGATTGGAAAACCCATGAGCGGAGAGACCATTGATATATATGATAGTAGAGGAAACTGGATTGCAAAAGGCGCATGGTCACCAAATTCACAAATTCGTGTGAGGGTTTGGAGCTTTGACCAAGAAGAGTCTATCGACCGCGATTTTTTTCTCCGCCGCATTAGCCAAGCGCAAGCCACGCGAATCAAACCGATTAGTGATGGTGGGCTTACAGGTTATCGTCTTATTGCCGGCGAATCAGATTATTTACCCGGTATAACCATCGATGTGTATAACAACATTATTAGTTGCCAACTGTTAAGCTCTGGTGCTGAATTCCATCGTTTTACCATCATCGATGTACTAAAAGAGTTATATCCCGATTATGCCATTTACGATCGTTCCGATGTCGATGTTCGTAAAAAAGAAGGCCTTGAGTTGCATAAAGGTTGGCTACATAACGAATTAGCCAGCACTGAAACAGAAATCATCGAGCACGGCCTGAGTATCAAAGTTGATGTTGAAAAAGGCCACAAAACTGGCTTTTATCTCGATCAGCGAGATTCTAGGGTTGCTGCGGGACGATATGCAAAAGATAAATCGGTGTTGAATTGCTTTTCTTACACCGGTACGTTTTCATTGCATTGTGCCAACGCTGGAGCGCGGTCCGTCGACAATGTCGACGTATCACAAACCGCCTTAGACTTAGCAAAACAAAACCATCAACTCAACAACTTAGATGATGGTCGTGTCAGCTTTATCAAAGAAGACGTGTTTAAATTGCTACGCCAATATCGCGAACAGGGAAAGACATACGATATGATCATTCTCGACCCGCCAAAATTCGCCGAATCTAAAGCGCAATTAAAAGGCGCCTGTAGAGGCTATAAAGACATTAACTTATTGGCTATGCAATTACTGAATCCTGGCGGTATATTATTAACATTCTCTTGCTCAGGATTGATGGAAGCTGGTTTATTTCAAAAGATAGTCGCGGATGCCGCTTTAGATGCCGGTAGAGAAGGCAAAATCATAGAAAGACTGCAACAAGCGGCCGATCACCCTATCGCACTCTGTTACCCTGAAGGCTATTATTTGAAAGGATTAATTTGCCAAGTCGACTAGACTGTTCGAGCAATCTTAGCAGTGCGTAATTACTGGGTATAAAAAAAGGCCGTTAATACGGCCTTTTTTTGTTGAATTATTCTGTATCTATTATTTGTGCGGCAAGCACGAACAAATCATTATTTTCTTGCTCACAGCGAACCACCTTCGCTCGACAGTCGGTTAGAGGAACCGACATTTGGTCATCATTATCGAGATGAATTTTAATTATCGTACCAATATCAACTGGATGGCCGATCTCCAGCGCTAATCCCGTTTCACTTATGTCACGGCAATTTGCCGTGGTGTCTATACTACTTTCTTCATCGATTAACGTGATAGTTATCTCTTGGTTAACCATCGTTCGAAAGCACATTCTGTGATCATCAAAACCTTGCTCAAATTTGTGCATAGGTACCTCATTTGATTAAATTGTGTTCTCAAAGCCTGTTTTATTTTTATACTTATGTACAAATCAAACACAAACCATAGCGTAATCATGTTATAGGTAGTTGTATCGTTAATGTCAACAACTTAACTAGGGTTTTTATAAAAATCTCTTACCTGTTTGGCTTAACACTGTATATTCAAATGACCATTAACATGGCGACCTAAGTGATTATTTCCCTTTAAATTCAGCAACTTTATTCTTAATACGTTTATAGGAAACAGGCATATTGGTACCCAAATTTTGCGCAAATATAGACACTCTAAATTCTTCTATCATCCATCGTATCTCCAATATAGTCTCATCTATTGGTCGATTTTTTGGTTGCTGCTGCAGTAAGTTTTTATACAAAGTCTCGGCATTTTCGACATCAAGCATTTTTAACCGATCTGAGTTCGGATCGACAGGTAATTTCTCCAAACGACGTTTAATTGCTTTTAAATAACGCAGAATATCATCCAATCGATGAATACCACTGTTACTAACAAAGCCTTTAAATACCAATGCGTCCAATTGCTGTTTAATGTCGCCATGGGCCTGAATCATATTAAGGCCCACATTACCTTTGAGCTGCTTTGCGATTTCATGTCGCATCGTTAAAACGGTCTCTAACTTAATCGCTGCGGCTAACACGCTATCAGCAATTTCTGCACGAATAAAATCTCGCGCTTTAGCGTATTCTGGTTCGCTAAAAGGCACCATATTATGTTGCTTTAACAAATGTTGTGCACTGGCAACAATACAATCGTCAAGTAGGTCTGATATTTTACCGAATGGATTAAAATACAAACCTAACTTTGCTTTGTTTGGTAATTTTGTCTCTAAATATTTTACCGGAGAAGGGATGTTCAACAAAATAAGTCGAGTCGCGCCTTTAAGCATCGCATCAGCAGCACTTTGCTTATCTTCAAACAGTTCAATGGCAACGTCTTTTTTGTGATCCACTAACGCAGGAAACGCCTGAATGCTAATATTGGCCAGTTTCTTTTCATAAGACTTCGGTAGCGCGTTAAAATCCCATTTTACGATGTGTTGCTGTTCAATACCTTTTTCTGCAACTTGTTTAATAGACTCTTTAACCTTACCTTGCAATTGCTCTTGCAAGACCGTTAAATTACGGCCTTGTTTCAATAACTTACCTTTGTTATTTAATATCTTAAAGTTCATACGCAAATGCGCATCAAGCTCATCAAAGGCAAAGCTTTGTTCAGGAATACGGATACCTGACATGCGCAACAAATGTTTTTCTAACGCGCTTATCAGGTCACCTTGCTCAGGTGAAATCGCATCAAAACACGCCTTGGCATAGTTCGGCGCCGGCACAAAGTTTTTACGAACTTGCTTGGGTAACGAACGTATTAATGCCGTTATTAACTCCAGCCGCATAGCCGGTATTAACCATTCAAACCCTTTATCTTCGACTTGGTTTAACATACTGACAGGAATATTAGCGCTGACCCCGTCGTCGTCACTGCCAGGTTCGAAGTTATAGGTTAAGGCAATGCTAATGCTGTCTTGTTGCCATACCTTAGGATATTCTGCTGTGGTTAACACCTGTTCAGAATTGAGTAATAAAGCCTTGTCAAAATGCAGTAATTTAGGCTGTTTTTTTGACGTGACCTGCCACCATTTCTGCAATCCAGACTGGTTAATCACATCATCAGGGATATGCCGTTGGTAAAATTCAACCAACACGTGTTCATCCACCAAAAAGTCCTTACGACGGGCTTTATCTTCCAGCGCTTCAATCTCTTTAACCAATTGCTGATTGTGCTTTAAAAACCCCCAATTCGCGTTAATATCACCGTGCACCAATCCTTCTCGTATCATCAGTTCACGACAGGTGTCAGGCTCAATTTTGGCAAATGCGACTTTACGTTTGGGAATGATCACCAAACCATACAAGCTGATTTGTTCAAACGCCATGACTTGGCCTTGCTTCTTATCCCAATGAGGTTCGGAATAGTTACGTTTAAACAAGTGACCAGCTAAAGGCTCAAGCCAATGTGGCTCTATCTTTGCGCACATACGGGCAAACAGTCGACTGGTCTCAACCAGTTCCGCTGCCATTAACCATTTTGGTGTTTTCTTCGCTAAGCCCGAACCGGGAAAAATATAAAAGCGACTGTTACGGGCGCCCTTATACTCTCTATTTTCATCTAAGTTACCAATATGGCTTAACAAACCTGACAATATCGCTTGATGAATCAATTGGCTGGCACTTTCGTGCTCCATATCAACAGACGAAAATCCCCAATTTTGCTCTTTGCAGGTTAACCTTAATTGGCTGATTATATCTTGCCATTCACGGATCCTTAGATAACTTAGGTACTCACGCTTACACAGATTACGAAACTGGTTATTACTTAACGCGCGTTGCTGTTCACTTAGGTAATAGTAAAGGTTTAGTAAGCTGATAAAATCAGACTGCTTATCCTTAAAGCGCGCATGCTGTTGATCTGCCGCTTGCTGCTTCTCCATTGGCCGCTCTCTAGGGTCTTGGATACTTAATGCTGCAACGATTATCGCCAACTGTTCAACACAGCCGGTATCTATGGCGGTCATCATCATTTTCGCCAAACGAGGATCAACTGGGAATTTCGACAACTTGCGACCAGCGTCGGTTAATTTTACTTGTTCTGCGTTGCCATCTTTAATAGCAGCAATCTCTTCAAGCAAACGCATACCGTCGTTAATATTACGTTTATCAGGTGCCTGAACAAACGGAAATGCCTCAATGTTACCAAGCCCTAGCGCCAGCATTTGCAGAATAACCGTAGCTAAATTCGTGCGCAGGATTTCAGGATCGGTAAATTCCGAACGAGATAAGTAATCTTCTTCAGAATATAAACGAATACAAACGCCTGCAGCAACACGACCACAACGCCCTGAGCGCTGATTTGCACTGGCTTGCGATATTGCTTCGATTGGTAACCTTTGAACTTTGGTGCGATAACTATAGCGAGAAATACGTGCTGTGCCGGGATCGATGACATAGCGAATGCCCGGTACGGTTAACGATGTCTCAGCGACGTTTGTTGACAGTACAATGTTGCGACCTTTGTGTGGTGCAAATATCTTATTTTGCTCGGCAACGGTAAGCCGAGAAAACAAAGGCAAGATTTGCGTATCTCGGTAGTTTTCATGCTCTAACGCCGACATCACATCTCGGATTTCTCGCTCACCATTGAGGAACACCAAAATATCCCCCATAGGTAGCCCAGACAGTTCATCTACAGCGCGTGTTATGCCTTCGATATAGTCGCCATCAACATCATCGAGAGGACGATAATGAATATCTACCGGATAGGTGCGTCCCGAGACTTCAACAATTGGCGCGTCATTAAAGTGCTTAGAAAAGCGTTCCGGATCAATGGTCGCCGAGGTAATAATGACTTTGAGATCTGGGCGTTTCGGCAATATTTGTTTTACATAGCCTAAGATAAAATCAATATTTAAACTGCGTTCGTGGGCTTCATCGATAATCAAGGTATCATATTGTCTTAATAAACGATCCCTTTGCATCTCCGCCAGCAAGATACCATCCGTCATTAACTTAACATAAGTGTTATCGGATACTTGGTCAGAGAATCGCACTTTGTAGCCAACCTGGTGACCCAATTTGCTATTCAGCTCTTCGGCGATTCGACCTGCGACCGTGCGTGCGGCGATACGTCGTGGTTGTGTATGGCCAATGAAGCCTTCAACCCCCCGACCTAGCTCTAAACATATCTTGGGGATTTGTGTGGTTTTACCGGAGCCAGTCTCACCAGCGATAATAACCACCTGATTTTCACCAATGACTTTTTTAAGAGAATCAACAGCCTGTGATACCGGTAATTGTTGTGGATAGGTTACCTTTGGCAATCCCTGTAACAACAAGCGTTTACGTTCAATAGAATGTTCAACGGCTGCTTCTATGGTGGTTAGTGCGGCTTGTTTTTTATTGTCTTTTTGAATTTTGTTCACGCCTTGCAGACGCTTTTTCAGTAAAAAACGATCACATAACCGAGTTTGCCCCAGTTTTGAGTGTAATGAGTTAAGTTGAGAGTCTATCGCGGATGGCACTAATATATCCGAAGGTGTCGCTAACAATTATCGCTCGATTTTAACAGTTCTTATCCAAATTGCATACGCAAGCCACTGTCTTCAATAAAAAAAAGCAGCTCATCAGCTGCTTTTTCTTTATCGTCTATAAAAACCTTTAATTTTGAACCTGATACAGCGCACTTATATGCGTGTCGATGGCGCTTAATACGTCGCTGCGACTAATGGTACCGAGTAAATTACCATCATCGTCAACCACGGGATAAACCTTAGGTTTATGTTGCAACATCGTTTGTGCAAGCTCAACAATACTGTCATACGGTTTAACCGTTAGCACGTCTGTTCGCATTAAATTTTCAACTTCACAACAATGCTCTCGAAAATAACCAGTTTCAAGTATCTTTTCTAGTACATCGGATTCAGATAAAAAACCGACTAAATTACCGTATTTATCCAACACTGGGCCACCAATCTCATGAGTTTTGGTTAACAAGCCGCTAGCCTCTTCAATTGGCATCTTGCGTCGAAACGTAACTGGGTGCGAATTTAAGTAATCTTTAACCTTTAATGACTCCATATCCCCTACCTCTGTCGTTATTATGGCTCCCCTTACTTTTAGATTAGCGCATTATTTGGAAATGCCTAATTTTCTTATGAAAATTATTAAAATACGGCATCTAATAAGGCAACTAATTTTATCCTAGAATAACCACGAATTAAGGCAAAAGGAAAAAACAAAATGTACTTAGTCTTTAAAAATTGCAACCTGTGCCTGCTCACCTGCTTTTCGAGAGGCTCTATACATGCCTTTTGAGTTAAATGGCATCGAGATATTGCCATTTGCATCAATGGCGATAACGCCGCCACTTCCGCCGGCCTCGACTAATACATCATTGATCACCACATTTGCCGCTTTATCTAGCGTGATACCTTGGTATTGCATACGCGCACAGATATCAGCAGCAACATGATAGCGAATAAAATATTCACCATGGCCTGTCGCTGATACCGCACAAGATTGGTTGTTTGCGTACGTACCGGCACCGATAATTGGTGCATCACCTACTCGACCAAAGCGCTTAGCTGTCATACCGCCGGTTGAAGTGCCTGCTGCCAGGTTACCTTGTTTATCCAGAGCAACAGCGCCAACCGTGCCGTATTTGTATTTGTTATCCAGACTTTGGTGTGCCGCTTGAAAGTCTTTTAATTCTTTTTCTTGCTGCTTAAGCTTTTCTTTGGCGTCTAACAATTGCTGGTATCTGTGCTCACTGTCAAAGTATGTGTTGTCCACTAACGCCAATCCTTGCTTTTTGGCAAACTGCTCCGCACCTGTACCACTTAGCATGACGTGTACTGAATTGTCTTTTACCTCATTGGCTAATGCTATAGGGCTTTTTACGGTTTTTACGCCACTGACCGCCCCAGCATTTAATGTTTTACCATCCATGATCGATGCATCTAATTCGTGCTGACCATCATAGGTATAGACAGCGCCTTTACCGGCATTAAAGAATTCAGACGCTTCCAATACCTGAATGGCAGCGATAATCGCCTCTGTGCTTGAGCCGTTGTTGTTGAGTATTTTATAACCCGCATCTACCGCTTGTTTTAGCTTGGCCTCATAGGCCTGCAGTTTTTCAGGTGTGAACTTACTTTTTTCGATGGTGCCCGCTCCGCCGTGAATCGCGATGGCAAATTGCTCAGCATGAGTCAAACCTGACAGCGTAATAGCCGCAGCGAATATTGAAGACTTAATAATAAAGGATTTTGCTCGGGATAATGTTGCCATGTGAACGTCTCTCGTTTTCTATCAGAAGATAATAATCGACAGTCAACATACCGCTTTTTTACAGAACAAGCAAAACCAACAACCGGCACCAACCATAGTATTGCACGTACAACGCATAAATATTCAACAAAGCGATTTATTTAAGACATAATTTTTTACATTTAGACACAACATCATGTGAACTAGACAAATAACACACTAATTACACACAATCGACACATATAAGCCATTAACTCGTTGTTATTTAACGTTTCTAATAGATATTAATTAAATATTCATCATATTTCCCTCAGGTTTTTAATGTATGTAAAGGCTTTAATTAAAGGGTCTTCAGCGCACAACTGAAAACAAACACAACAAGTTGATGAGATAACTACTTATTCAACTTATATAAAGAAACAACAGATAAACATTAAACGGTAATTAAGAAAGGAAAACATCTCATGAAAAAGTTAACTTTAGCACTAGGTTCAGCAGCTCTATCAACCGCATTATTAGTTGCACCAGCAAGCGCAAATTCAATGTCTAGCTATATGGAAAATGCGTTAATCGATGTTTGTAAAGCAGCTAAGTCAAACAATACTATTCGTTTTAGCAACACAGTTGATAGCTATCGTTTGAAAACCGAAACTGTTGCGTTGAAAGTGGTATGCAATGGTGAAAATATTTCAGATTTTGCAGCGACACATGGCGCATATAAAACTGCAGATCGTTTAAATGAAGCATTAGGTGATGTAAGCATTGAAGATGTGGCATTAAACGAGACTGAAAAGTTTTATGTTAATTTCTAATTCAAACCTAAACAAATGCTCGCTTAGGTCTTAAAATCACCAGTCAATGACTGGTGATTTTTTATTACGGTTTATATTAAAACCTTGACGATAAATTTCAAAACCATACTAAGCCCGTTAAAGCCATTAAGACAATTCAGTCCATCCTCAAGCAAATGTTTAAATCACCCTCACGCCAAGTATTAGACGTTTTTTTTGTGTTATAGGCATTAGACAGTCATTCAAACAGTATCAATGATAGGTCACTATTACTGAGTTTTAGCAAGCCAAATACAAAGCGCGTCATTCACCAAAATTATTAATAACCGCGACTCAGCTGTCATGGTAACTTCTCTCTATCAGGGAATGAGGGAATGAGGTAATCAGAGGCTGAGACAATAGTGGAATATCAACGTGAGAGACTAAATGTTTATTCGCGGACAGCAAGATAAAAAACCGGTGATATAGAAAGCGTTGGCTCCACAGCCATTAAGTGACCGTGATTAAGGCTATGATCACCTGAGGCAGCGCCAGCAATAAAGGATAACCGCTAAGATAAGATAACCGCTAATATAAGAGAACCACCATAACGATTACTTTATTCCGCAACAGGATGTTGCTTAAGCTCACCATTAACGTTATTACTTTGGTCCACTATGGCTTGCTCTATATAGTTCTTCCATTGACTATAGCGTTCATCCGTTACCAACATTTTTAGCGCAGGATGCGGTCCTCCGTAACGATAATCATACCAATGCAACCAACCTTGGTTTAGTGCTTGGGAAAATAAGTCACCGGCTTTTTCGAGATCGCCTTTAGCAATCCATAATATGACATCACTGATGCCATATCCTAAGTAGCCCATACGATTTTGGTTTTGTAATTGTTGTAATATGGCATCTGCTAACATTTGTACTTTATCGCTTTGCTCTGTTTGGCTAAGCGCATAAATATAATCAATCTGATCAAACAATAATGCTCGAGAGTATTTACCTTTGATATCATCAATATTTGCGAATGCGGTCTCGTAGCGTTGCACAGCAGATTGAAAGTCACGCGTTAGCAATAATACTCTGGCGTAATGAAAGCGACTGCGATAATTGTTATCGGTATCTGCCATTTGACAGCTTTTCTCTGCCTGAGAAAACTGTTTTTGTAAAATTTCAACAAGGCAGTCACGCTGAAATGACATAATTGGCGATCCGGTGATATCAATTTTTTGATAATAGCGAATGGTCGCTTCCGGTTGATTTAAAAAATAATAACTGTCCGCTAGAATCTCTAACAATCGCTGGTTCGAATGATCCATGTCGATTTTATGTAAATGATTAATCGCTGGCGCAAATTTACCACTGTCGATGTACAGCTGCACTAACAGTTGATTAATGCCAAAATCTTGTGGATTACGTTTTACATAGTCCTCGAGCAGACTGATGCTTTGTGGTGTTTTATTTTGCTGGCTTTGTAATTTAGCCCATTGAAATACCGCAGCCGAGTAATCTATGTTGTTGGCGATAACTCCACTTAATAACTCCCCGGCTTGTTGGTATCGACCATTAACCCGATACAAGGTTGCTAGTCGGGTGATGAGCTCAATATTATCCGGCTCTGCATCTATTGCCGCTTTAAACTCGTTGATCGCTTGTTTCAGAGTAATGTCGTCATTTTGATAACGATACAGAGTGTTTGCCCCTAAATACATCGCATCCTGTGTTGACTCTTGGCTTTGCTCTTCGAGTAATTGTTGCACCCGTTGTTTACTGTCACCGTTTTGAATATCACCAACGCCTTTTAGATAGGTCCAAGCCAACTCTGATTTAAGGCGAGTTTCTTTGGGATATGACAATAACGCGTTTTCTAATAAATTTATTGCCAACGCATGATTTTCTTTACTATTAACCCGACGTAACTCTCGCGCCTGATGTATCAAAATAGCCGCCTGTAAGCTTTTCAAAGACAAATTGTGTAAATCCAACTGATCTTTATACGCAACGGTAATAAAGTAATTGATGGTTTGGCTGATGTTATTTACCAATTGGTGATAAGCATCTCTATCGCCAGCAAAAGACTGGCTCCAAAGTACATCGCCATTACTGCCATTAATAAAATGAAAGTTAACTTGATATTCATTAGCAATCTCTTGCACGCCGCCGCGAATAATAAAATCAATGCGTGCATCGCTAAGATCGAGTAATGAGTCATGATCAACAACCACATTGGCAGATTCAGAATTGCTTAGTGTGGTCATCAATCGTTCAGACAACACTCTGGCAACCATCTCACTGGAACCTCGGTTATCAACCGCGGTAAATTGATCAATTTTTAAGTTGATTTTGCCATCAGTAACCGCGACGACTTCGGTTTTAAATAACTGCACACTAAACAAAACCACCAAAACAACCAGTGTTACCATGGCGATTGTCATCGCGATAATAGGATTAATGCCTTGTTTTGCCGATGTTGACTGGCTTGATACTAAACTACCATTAGCCTCATCAATTGCGGGGTCGCTAACGTCTTCTAGCTCAAGCACATAACCGTGCTTGGGAATGGTTTTAATATATTTATGAACTTTGCCAGTATCGCCTAGTTTTTTACGCAATACCGATATAGCGCGGGTGATCACCTCATCAGAGGTATAATTAGATTGCCAAACGTTTTCAGTTAGCTCTTCTCTGGAAATAACTCGATTAGCATTTTTCAACAGGTACACCAAGACATCCATAATCTTTGGTTCCAGGTGAATTGTCTGGCTTCCTTTCGTTATGGCTGACTTCTCGTGGAGGATGATCCACCCATCTAACACCAACGGCTGTTCGGTCGATTGCACGTACTATCCTTATACCACTCGCATGCAAACAGACAGATCGCCTAAACGGCGAAAGAGTTCAAAAACCGACGACTACTTGAACCAGATGTTTTTACCGAAATAACATGCGAGCTAGGGTATTTATTTCAGACGATACAAAAAACGCATCTGTAACTTTTATTACAACACCCTTAATTTTAGACCCTTCCGGCTATTTTTCCTAAGATAAAGCGCGATCGTTGTTAAATGATTTTCCTATAACTCATTACCAAGATCGTAAAAACGCCAAGTATTAAACAATGTTAAGCAAACTTGTATCATACTGACTTGCATTTAATTCAAGTGAAAGTGACTGTAAATGTTGTGCTAATTTATCCTGTTCTCGATTTAGAGAGTCCAAGGTAATGGTATTATCATCGAGCTCGTACAGTTGTCTGCAGGCCTGATAATAGAAAGTTAAAATAATCATAGCGTCGGTATTATTATCATCAAATGCCAGTGCTTTGATGGCTTTTAACTTGCGATATATTAGATTGATTTGCTGTTTAAGGCGCCATACATAATATACCTCGTGCATAAACTGGTGATGTTTGAGCTGATTAATCACGCTCAAACATATCATCAACGCCAACGCTACACCGAATACATTCAACCAAAAATTGTCCGCACCAGGCGCTGATATGAGTACGATAAGTGCTTGGCCAATGCCTAACGCTAACAAGGCAAAGCTAATGATAAAAGCGATGATTACTTTGTTTAGGTGGGCTCGATATCGAGATTTATTTATCTGTTGCAGTTGCATGTATGGTTAGATTTCCTATTTATCTTCAATGGGTTTGAGAATGCGTTTGGTTAAGCCTGATGCGCGACTGACTTTTATCGACACCGACTTTGTGAATACCGATTTTTGACAATACAATTCGATGTGTCTTTTAGCACGAGTGATCCCGGTGTACAAGAGCTCTCTTGACAATAAACGTTGCTGCCCTTCGCTCAATACCATTGCGACATTGGCAAATTCAGACCCTTGAGTCTTGTGTATCGTCATCGCGTATACGGTTTCATAAGCGGGTAATCTGGCCAATGGAATACGTCGAAAACTTGACTGCTCTGGGAAATAAGCCACTAACGGCTCCCCTGGTTGTTGCCAAATAAGACCTATGTCGCCGTTGAACAAACCAGTTGTATAATGATTTTCACTGATCATTATTGGCTTGCCATGATACGGCTTGTTGACATCATCAATGACGCCAAGTCGTTGCAAGGAGTGTTCAATATACTCATTTATAAGTTCAACACCCTGCTCCCCTTTGCGACTTGGGGTTAGGATCCTAAAGCGATCCAAGGCCGCAAACGCTTGTTCAATTGTGTCGGCTGAAAATAGTGCTAAGTAGTGTCGCTTTATTAACGAGTACAAGAAGTCATTGAAATTTTTACTTTCAGCCAATGAAACTTCACCGTCTTGATTACCACTAACCAATTGCCACGCTGACTCGGCTTGAGAATCGATCACCATAGAGGCCAGCTTACCAATGCCACCGTCACCACTAAAACGACGGCTTTGAGTTAGATAGCATAAGTAATCCAATGCGGGTTTGCTCTCAGTCAGACCACTAAAGTTCGCTGACATATTGCGCAAAAACGCCACATTCGTAGCACTTAGTTGTGTTTGACCAAAAGGCGCAATGTCGGCCAAGACACTGCCCGTCGCTACTGACGGCAATTGATTGGCGTCACCTAGCATGATTACCCTAGCGCCATCTTTCATGGCTCGAAACACGCGACACATCATCGCCAGATCAACCATAGAGACTTCATCAATCAATAACACATCGGTGGTTAATTTATTGTCTTCATTGAACTTAAAATTGACGGAATTTGGGATCACCCCTAATAATCGATGAATCGTTGCAGCCTGCTCTGGGATGCGCTGCATTAACCCCTGATCAAATTGGCCGCTCTGACGAAAACCATTAACCGCATTGGCTATTGATTCACTCAATCTTTGCGCCGCTTTACCGGTTGGGGCGACCATGTCGATTTGTAAACTATCGTCTAGCATCAGCAACGCCAATAATAATTTGGTAACCGTATAGGTTTTTCCCGTACCAGGGCCCCCAGCAATAATGGCCAAGGATTTATTCATCGCATTGGCTACGCTGACCGCCTGCCAGTCGATGTCATCCGTTGATTGCGCAAATAACGTGGCAATAATGCGCTGACAGTCGTTAACATCAACGGCAACGAACTCTTTACGTTTACGCTCTATAAAATTGACCACCTCGGATTCAAAGCGCCAATATCGACGCAAGTAAAGGTTTTCATTGGCATAACATATCAGTGCGCTGTCATTGTCACGATTAAAATATCCATCAAGAAGTTGGTGCAAACTGGTAAAATCAGCAAACACAAAGCCAGGTTTAGCTGATTGCGGCGCACTAGCAACACTATCTGACTCGGCATCAATAAACTCATGTCTATTTGCTAAATCACCTATTCGAACGCAACTATGGCCACTACGATGTTTGCTGCTTAACGCCATAAACACGTGAAATAACTGGCTAATCTCCGTTTGCGTGTGGGCAGTGATGCGTTGTTTTAGTGAGTCTAAAATACTGCAAGCCAAGTAGTAATCGATGGCTTCTATGTCTGCCAGCTGTTCACTCGCCTGATAATAACTATCATAAGGTAAGGATGTTTTACTGGCCTGTAAAAAAGGTGAAATAAGCGTCATTTAACTATCCAAATCAAACAAGTTTAATTGTTGAGTGTTTGCCGCATCTGATTGTTGTGTAGAACCCGTATTGCGGTTCGTATTAGCATCAATTTGTTCAGGCTGTTGTTGCTGTTGCGTCAATGCCTGTAAGCAGGTTTTATCTGCGTCGCTAAGCGATTCACCTTTAAATACTCGATCTAAACGTTCTATTAGCTGCTCAGATAGCGGATTAAAGAATACCCCCTGCCGTTCAGTATTTTCACGACTCATCCCTCGCAAATACAAATAAAACACACCACCAAAATGTTGCTTGAATTGATAATCAGCAATACGCTCTTGCAAATAACGATGTAACGCCAGTGCGTAAATCAGAAACTGTAAATCGTAATTATGTTGGCTAATATGCAAACTTAGTTTATCGGGATGATAGTCATCCATGGTGTTGCCCAAGTGGCTGGATTTATAGTCACACACATAAAACTGGGGTTCACTTTCTGGCGAGTCTTGTTTGGTAAAAATCAAATCAATAAAGCCGTGCATCATACCTTGTAGATCTTTACTTGAACTTAACGCAAACGGCTTTTTAATGGATGCTAATGCCGTTGTAGAATTTGCCGACACGGTAACCAAATAATCTTGCCTAAAATGATTAACCAACCATTGTAGAGATTGCGTATCAACGGTCTCCATTGGAAAATAAAATTCTGCTTCTTTAAGTGTTTGCGTCGCTGCAAGTGACGATAAACTGGTTTTCTGACGGTCCATCGGTGTCGCTAAGACATCGTCCATCCAATCAAAAAATGCTTGTTCACTGTACTCGTTTGGTAGATTTACAACCTTACTCAACCTTGGACCTGCAACAAGTGGCCAATTGGGCTGGGTAAAATCACTGTACTCTAATATGTCATGCAGCAAATTACCGGTATTAGCGCCTTTAGGAAAGGAAAATCTTAGATGCGATAGCCCTTGTTGGCGTGATGCCTGTGCGACTTCCGTTTCATCGCGCTCTGAATTGGCGCGACCAGAATGGCGCATATTTCGAGTTAAAGCCGAAAACGAGCTCAACCACCAATCTCGCTCGATGCGACCGGCAAAAACAGGCACACTCAATTGCTCTTCGTTAGCTTGTGTTATCTCGCCTTCAACAGGATCTACGCCTGCTTGTTGGCAATAGCCGATACCACTTTGAGCGTTAAGCTCGAACTTGCTCAAAGCCGACGCGAAATCCTGACTTTTTTGCAATTTCAATGTTTGCCCAACAGGCGATAAATGATAGTCAGAAAACGGGACCAAAGGCATATAACATCGATGTTTGGCTCGGGTTATGGCGACGTACAACAAGCGAATATCTTCAGCATAACTTTCGTTAGCCATTTGTTGTCTTATGCGCTCATCATTACCAACATGCCAACGAATGCCGGATTGTTGATCATAATATTTGAGGACTTGTTTAAGCGATGTGCCCTGCTTAGTTGGGTCTTTATGACGACTTGAGAACGGGACAAAGACGATTGGATACTCAAGTCCCTTAGAACCATGTTGAGTTACAATCTGCACCAAATTGGCATCACTCTCTAAGCGCAACTCGGCAACTTCTGATAGCGGGTTGTGACACTGCTCAATAAGATAGGATAATAATTGTTGCGGCAAACGCATACGCTGCCAGGCCAGTTGCAACAACTCCAACAAATGAATCATGTTGGTTAATTGACGTTCGTTAACACCTGAATTTTTCGGTAGATAATCGTGTAACAGTTTTAACCCCATGGCCATAAAGCCACGCTGCGACCACATTCGATGTAACTGTGAAAACCAACTTTTCACTTCTTCATAACGATTTTCATCGTGTTGTAAATCGGCAATTTGCTTAGCGTGAAAGGCAAAATATTGTGTCGCTAAGGCACTGATAAAGCGACGATCATCTTGATAATGAATAACCGCATCTAACACCGTTATAAATTGACTGGCAACATCGGAGTTAAACAGGTTGTCTCGTTGTGACTTATACACACTGGCTATACCCAAATCATTGAGGGCCTGCTGAATCTCACTCGCTTCAATAGAATCTCTAACCAGTACCGCAACATCCGCAGCTTTAATCGGTTGCTCACCTTGTTCTTCACGGATGTGCGCATTGAGCAACAATCGTTTGATTTCATTGGCGCACCATGCACTGATCTGAGGTCGAAAATCCCCAGTAACAAATCCAGAACGCATGTACTCATCGGTATCAGTAAATTCAACAAATTGCAGTGCTTGGTAGTCGCTATGTGGATCCTGCAAGCATTGTTTTGTTGCCAACACCGACGCCTTTACCGGTTGATAATCAATATCAAAACCAAACACATTTTGGTATGGCTTATCCAATTGCCCACCATAAAACAAATGATTGTAGCCACTAATCATCTGTTCACTGCTGCGCCAGTTGGTGTCCATAACCCAGCGTTTAGACACTTGGTTTGCGGCATCAAGATAGGTAAATATATCGCCACCTCGAAAGCCATATATTGCTTGTTTCGGATCGCCGATCAGATATAACGCATACTGTTCAACGTTTTGCTGCGATAAATATAAGTCTTGAACAATGCCAAATTGGCGCGCATCGGTATCCTGAAATTCATCGATAAGTGCCACAGGATATTGCTGGCGCAACAACTCTGTAAGCGGCTTAGCAACAGCATTTCGCTCCCCTAACAAAGCTTTTTGTAACTGCTCTATCAAATCATCAAAGCTGAGTAGCTGCAATTGTCCCTTTTGCTTTAAAACACTGTTTTTTATCATCTTTATTGATAAAAGCAAGACTTCAAATGCCTCAGCTTTTGGTAACGCGTTACCAAAACCCTTGATGATTTTCTCGATTTTTAGCGGCGTTTGGAAGATGTTTTGCAACTGTGCCTTGATGTCTTTTTTATCTTCGGCCTTTGGCCAGCGACTCGATGATACAAACTTAAAATCAACGCTCTGCTCAAGGCAATATTGCAGTTGTTCTATTAACTGTTGTTTTTTACTCGCCGTTAATGTCATATCGCTGTTTTCATCAACGGGCAGCGCCATCAGTGAATCTAAAAACAACAATAAATCTTGCCACTCATTTTGACGTTTCGCTAACTCTTTACCCTTTTTTGAGCTGATAAGGTGTTGGTCAATAAACGCCTCATGCGTTAGCAATTGATGTTTTGCCTGTTGTGCTAGTCGCACCAAGTTCAATGTAAAGTGCGCTATCGTTTCAATGCTCGGCAAGGTTTCTGCTCTGAGCAAGGGTAAAAACTCTTTAATATAACTTTCTGGTTCGGGCCAAAATTGCGTTAACAATTCAAACTCTGTTTGAGATTGTTTTGCCAACACCCGATAGGCATCTTGTACCGCTTGTAAGTACAGGCCACTGTCATCGGTTTCCATTTGTGCGGAAAAACTAAGACCTGAGGCGAACGCTTGCTCTGATAACACCCGTGAACAAAAACCGTGAATGGTATAAATGGCCGCCTGATCTAGGTTAATCAATGCATGCTTAATCGCCACTTGTGCAAAGCTTTTATCAACACGTTTACCTAAAGCATAGAAATAGTCGTCTTCGGCATCCCTTGTATAGCGATCCCAGTTCGCCAGCGCGTCTCTTAGAAAATTATCTATGCGGCCGCGAATCTCTTCTGTCGCCGCTTTGGTAAACGTCATAACCAGAATATTCTCAACGCTTAATTGTCGCTCTAATAACATGCGCAAATACAATCGAGTGATATTAAAGGTTTTACCAGTACCCGCACTGGCTTCAATTAAATGTGAGCCTTCAAGGCCAATAATGTGAGCTTGTAGATTTTCCACTAAAACCGCTCCTCAACATCATTCACTTGTGTCAACGAGACATTTTGCAATTGTAAGTGTTGAAACAAAGGACGAAAATGATCGATAAGGTCAGGCCATATACGCTCAATATCAGGACACTCTGGAAAGAAATAGTCAATATAAGGGTCGTCGGAAAAGCCACTATTATAGCCAAAATCATCCTTTTTCCAGGCTTTACTAAAGACACTTTGAACAGGCATTTTATCGCTAAACTTCTGTCTGTTTATCATGTATTTAAATGCGATTTCAGGGTCGAGTAACAACGCCTGATGCTGCCCTGTGATGTACGTCGCCACCCATTGACTTAATACTTGTTTAGCATTGTCCACCGCAGATAAAGTCGCAATATTGAGCTTGTCTTCTTTGTCCTGTTTGCCTTGGCTGAAATAATAACCATAACTGGTGACATTTTTATCAGGGTGTTTAACGCAGGCAAATAAATGATTTAGATAGAGGCGCACCAAGTCTTTGCCCTTTAAACTGGCATGTCGATAGTCAACACAAACTAGCGAGTCTGCAACATCGAACGTTGCTATGTTAGCGTCAAGCTGTAACGCCAGAGTATCCCCTGCATCGTCAAGCGTTTTGTGGTCACTAAGACTGTCCTTAGCGTCGACACAGAGCACTAATTGCTGCTGGCCAATGTTATCTGGTTGATCTGGATTAACCGTTTCTCGCTGTAACGATGGCGCCAAATGCTGTTCAATACTCAATGCGAAACTGAGCATTTGCTGTTGCCATTCTTGCATGGTTTCAGGTGTGGTCGGTATATCAGGAAATTCTCCTGATTTGATGGCAAACTCTTTTTGCAAAGCGAGGTTTTGGCTAACATCGCCCTGCAATGACAGCTGCAGCGCCTCGCCCATAAACAGATATCGACTTAAGCCATCAGCAGCAAACGGTTCAACGTCTTCAATTAAGGTATTGGTTTCATTAAACATTAACTTTAATTGTTGACGGGCAAAATAACGACAAGGGTGTTGATAAAAGCGGATTAAATCATCAACAGCCAAAGTCTCCGCGATAGTGACGTTCGACAAGGCGGAACTCGCCTCTTGCTGTTGCTCTGGCACCGAATCGAGTTTGGTTAACGCCAACCAGTTTTTATCGAAACTTGGAAATCGAGTACTGGCAATATAGTTTTCTTTAGCAAATGCTTGCAACGGTAATTGCCTCAGTTGACTGCTACTTGCATCAGAAATGTCCCATTTGTAGGCCGCGTGTAAATACTCCATCAACTCTCTAAGCACGATCGATGGTTGGCGCTCGTTATTGTTCTTTATGTCTCGGCCTTGATAACTTAAATATAAATGTTGCCGTGCCGAGATCATCGCCTCTAAAAACAAATACTTATCATCACCACGTCGAGACCTATCGCCGGCTTTGGCATCACTTAATTGCATCAGATCAAAGCCAAGCGGGGTACGTTGTCGAGGGTACTCGCCATCATTTAGGCCTAGTACTGCAACCACCTTAAATGGAATGGAACGCATCGGCATCATCGAACAAAAAGTGATCTGGCCAATCATAAACTGTCGCCCAGGATCTGGCTGAGAAAAATGCTGATTTAAAAACTCTCGTATGACGTTTAACTCAATAGGCGTCTGATATGTTGCCTGCTCGGCGTATTCTTGCAATTGCGCTAACGCATTATTGATGATTTCAAGACCGTAGTCTCTGTCACTCGGTGCGAATAGTCGTTGCACTTGATTAGTGAGAAATTCAAACCATTGATTCGGTGTTTTCTTGCTATTTAGAAGGCGCTGCATCACCTGAAGTTGTTCAAGAAACAGAATAATTTTGCCGAGCAAAACCGCATCATTACCTTCGACATTAGCGAGCACCACAGATTCATCTAACAACATATCTTGGTCAACGAACGCAAAGCCTTTTATTAACTTGCTAAGACCTTGCTGCCAGGTAAACTGATCCGTCTGTTGGTTTGATTCGAGTAAATGCTTTTTATGCTCGGCATCTAAGCCCCAATAGATATGTGCTTTTTGCAACCAATCACTGACTTTATCAATGTCGCCTGCATGTATCGAGAAACGCTGCTGCACACTTTCTAATTGCAATAACGACAATATAGAGGCAACAGAATAACGACCATCAGCCATGCTCAGCAATTCGCTAAACGCATGCACCAGTGGTTCGCTTTCTTTGCTGATGCGATCAGCGATAGAACATGGCAGAGGGGGTACACCTTCGCCGACATCTTCCCAGCCACGCACAAACACCGAATCAATATAGGCCGCATAAGACTCGACTTGTGGGCACATCACAATCACATCTTTTGGCGTTAATTGCGGATCATCATTAAACAACTGCAACAGATAATCATGTAACCCCTGCACTTCTCGCAAAGCACTGTGTGCGCTGGTTATGACAACCGAATCATCAACGATTGCTTGTGGTGATTGGCGTTTATCATGCAGCGTTAAGATGTCTTTTTGCAGTCGCAATAATAGCGACACATCCCCCTCGGGTGACTCTTCACTGGTCTCGTAAAGTTCATCATAAAGCGGGATTTCGATGTTATTAATGTTGTGCAACAAAGAAAGGAATTCGCGCCCCTGTTGGCCTAAATTAGCCAACAATGGATTAATGCCTTCGCTGCTTTCTATGGTTTCTGGCCATTTGCCTATATGCTGCAAGTACTGCTGTTTCGCCAACGCCTTGTCGGTTTGTATATCACCCCAGAATTCAAAACACGGGTTTAAATGAAACACGTGCACATCGATATGTTCAGATAACAAGTCTAAGAATTGCAACCACATCGGCGCCAACGCATTAATGCCAAACAAGGAAACTCGCCTAGGTAACAGGTGTTTTAAGTCATCAATTTGTTGTTCAGCAATGGTCAATAAATCTTGCGGATCGTAGCTGATCTCTTGTTGCAAATGCTGCCATATTGCCATCTGCCATTGTTCGGTCTTAGCGAACAAGTGATCGCTATCGGCAATGGCTTTTCCATCACGCCAACTGCTCAGCCATTCTGGTCGATAAATTAAATACTGCTCATATAGATCCGCCAGCTGGCACGCCAATTGATAGCGCTTTAAAGGTTGGCAAGCTAAATCATCCTGCCAATAAATATTGGCGTCACGACAGCGTTCGTCAGCCAATACCCGCTCAGATTGCAATAAGTTGTCTATTCGCCAGCTGAGAACTTCTCTGGAATACGGCGTTTGCTCAGGAAATTTGTCCTCGCACAAGTTGCGCAATAATTTCCACAAATACTGTGCAGGCAACACAAAATCGCTGTTCATACTGATTTTATTGGCGTTTGCAACTTCCATATTAAGCCAATGCTGTAAGCCCTGACTTTGCACCATGACCACTTCTTTAGCCAATATAGGTAATGGCTTGAGATGTCGAATCTTTATAAACAGAGTCAGCAAATCTTCCATGCGATTTGCCGGATATATATAAAACAAGATTTATCCTGAACTAAACAACAGCTTATGATATTGATTTAATCATAAAGCACAGCAATGCACTAGGCTAAACCTTGAGCTTATGGCATTAACTGCACAAATGTGTCGGTCATTGGTGAAGAACTCAGCAATTTTACTAAGACAAACACACTTTTAGAGACAAGCTGGTCAGCAAAACAATAGATATAGATGATCGGATCTATTAAACGGCTCGACGTCGAATCAGGCTATTTAGACTGTCATCAAACAGCTTGCCAAGTAATGGTATAAAGGTAAGTTGATTGGAACAGGCGTAATACAAGCCAAAACCCCATAAGATCCATAATGGAATGGCAAGTGCCCAGCCTATAACCGGTATAAAGCTTAAAATAACCCAAGTAAGAAACATACCCAGAGATTGGCGTAAATGAAATGCCGAAAAACGAGACGGGTTTTGCCCATGAAAAATCAACGCGATCACCCAACCAACAATGGTTAAATAGCTAATAATGGCAATGGTTCGCCCTTCTAGCTTGAACATATCATTGCCTGATGTTGCGTGTGGCATAATAACTCCCGAGGTTGCATTTCAATACCTTGTATCGTCATAATCAAAACAAGGTACTATAACTATGGAAAAAAGTGCCAAGATTGCAAGTGACAATATGATGAAATAAATAAGAATTCGTAAATGACTGAAGACAAAACAATCTATATCCATCCGCTAGCGCGACGAAACCGCCTGTTTTTGATGACAGTCGGCAGTTTGTTACTGGGTTTTTGTTTGTTGTTAGATCTGCTCTTTTGGCAAGCCTACAAACTGCAATTGATCATACTTAATATGGCGGCATTGATTGTGTTTTTAGTCGGTTATTTGAAACATTTACAACCTAAAGTCAGTTATACCATCACACCTGAGTGGCTTAGTTATCATCATTCATGGGGCCAGTGGCGTTTACCATGGCATTCGATACGTCGTGTCGGCGAGATTAATGTACAGCTTCATATGCAAGCGCTGCATCTGCCTTTTGTTGGCATTGCCTTATCTGATGTTAGCCATTTAGCTAATTCAATATCGCCTCGTTTAGCGAACAAGCTTATTCATGAACAAAAAAATCTACTTATCACCGCAGTAAAAGCCGAACTAATAACTCAGCAACAAGCGATTATATGCTTTGAGCCTTTTAGAATTAACGGGCAACGAATAACTGGCCCGATTGCGGCATTTTTACATCAATGTACCGTATTACAATCTGCGTATGGATTTCATTTGTATTTACCCCAAGACAGTTTCGATCGAGAATTACCATCATTTATTGCGTTGCTACAGCAGTGCCAGCGTTATTCATCAACAAAGGCGTAATCGCACGTTGATTGAGTATTGCCTAGGCTCAATGGTTTAATGGCTTAAGGTTTAATCCAATGAGCTTAAATGTTCAGCATGGAAGGCAATATGTTGCTCTATAAAGCTGCTAATAAAGAAATAGCTGTGATCATAGCCTTGTTGCATTCTCAGTTGCAGCGGGTAATTTGCCTGTGCACACGCTTGTTGTAATAACTCAGGCTTTAATTGTTCAACTAAAAAATTATCCGCGCTGCCCTGATCGATAAGTAATGGCAATACCTTATTACTGTGCTCAATAAGATAGCAACTGTCATATTGCTGCCAAGTATCTTGCTTGTCACCTAAATAGCCCGTCAATGCTTTTTGTCCCCAAGGGCAACGCATTGGACTGCATATTGGTGCAAACGCCGAGACACTCTTGTATTTATCGCTGTTTTTCAAGGCGATCGTTATCGCCCCATGGCCTCCCATAGAATGGCCAAAAATAGCAGCCCGTTTGCCGTCGACGGGAAAATGTGCATTAATCAAAGCTGGCAATTCATCAACAATGTAGTCGTACATATTGTAGTGTTGCGCGTAGCCTGGCTCGGTCGCGGTAACATAAAAGCCGGCACCTAAACCAAAATCATAAGCGCCCTGCGCGTCATCCTTAACATTGTCGCCTCTTGGACTGGTATCAGCAGCGACAATAGCGACTTGATATTTTTCAGCAAACTGTTGCGCGCCTGCTTTAGTAACAAAATTTTCATCGGTGCAGGTAAGCCCAGACAGCCAATATAATACCGGCACAGACTTTTGAGTCGCTTGCGAAGGTAAAAAGATCGAGAACGTCATCTCGCAATTTAGTGTTGCGGCGTCGTGTTTATAGCGTAATTGCTGACCCGAAAAGCATTTAATGTCACTTAGTTTTTCCATAACTTATTTCTCATCATACAAAACAACGGATCGTATCGATTTGCCTTGATGCATTAAATCGAACGCTTTATTAATATCATCTAATGGCATTGTGTGAGTAATCAGATCATCAATATTGATTTTATTGTCCATATACCAATCAACAATTTTTGGTACATCGGTACGACCGCGAGCGCCACCAAATGCACTACCACGCCAACTTCGGCCCGTCACTAATTGAAACGGACGGGTTGCAATCTCTTGCCCTGCACCGGCAACGCCGATAATCCAAGACTCACCCCAACCTTTGTGACAACACTCCAACGCTTGGCGCATGACATTCACATTGCCAATGCACTCAAATGAGTAGTCTGCTCCCCCGCCGGTTAGCTCAATAATGGCATCAACGACATTGTCGACTTTACTTGGGTTAATAAAATGAGTCATGCCAAACTGCTTGGCTAACGAGGCCTTGTTTTCATTTAAGTCGACACCAATTATTTTATTCGCGCCGACCATTTTAGCGCCTTGAATGACATTAAGGCCAATACCGCCGAGACCAAATACGACAACATTGCTACCGGGTTCAACTTTGGCATCAAACGCCACAGCACCAACGCCGGTTGTCACCCCGCAGCCGATATAACAGACCTTATCAAACGGCGCATCTTTACGGATTTTTGCAACCGCTATCTCTGGTAACACGGTGTAATTAGAAAAAGTCGAGCAGCCCATATAATGTAAAATCGGTTGACCATCTAACGAAAAGCGCGAGGTGCCATCTGGCATCAAGCCTTGCCCTTGAGTAGAGCGGATTTTCTGGCACAAATTGGTTTTAGGGTGAAGGCAAAAATCACATTCTCGACATTCGGGTGTATAGAGCGGAATAACATGATCACCGGGCTTTAACGATGTCACACCAGGACCGACATCAACCACAACACCCGCGCCCTCATGGCCTAAAATAGCAGGAAAGGCACCCTCGGGATCATCTCCAGACAGGGTGAATGCGTCGGTGTGGCATATGCCTGTCGCTTTTAATTCGATAAGCACTTCACCGGCTTGCGGGCCTTGTAAATCGACTTCGACAACTTGCAATGGTTTTCCGGCAGCAAATGCTACGGCAGCTCTGGTTTTCATATACTATCCCCATAATGATGTATTTCACCCTATCTAGCTTAGTAGAATAAACATGGTTCGTACGATTAAACAAGCTGACTTTATGGTGAAATCGCAGCGTTTATCGTTAACCAATATCAAGCAAAATCAGCCAAACTAAACACTCGCCGATGACACATCAACAGCAAACCTATAGCCTAGTTGGCAACAAGATAACGACTAACATGGGTATTATGGTTAATAAAAAACCTATAGATGTCATGAATAGCGAAAATTACGCAGATTTTTTGTTTATGATTAGACTTTTACTATCAGCAATTTACAATAACGCCATTAACCGTTTCAGGCCGACATATCAGGAAATACATTAAACATGCCACAAACAGATGCAAATAAGATAACACGTTATGATTATGACGCCATTGTTATAGGCACAGGCCCTGGTGGCGAAGGTGCTGCGATGAAATTGGCAAAGCACAACAAAACCGTTGCCGTTATCGAACGCTATAATCGTGTTGGTGGTGGCTGTACGCATTGGGGAACAATTCCATCAAAAGCCTTGCGTCAATCTGTTAGCCAACTTATACAATATAATTCAAATCCTTTATTTACCGATGCTGAACAACCGAAACATTTGACCTTTCCGGAAATATTGTCCCATGCGCAATCGGTTATCGATAAACAAGTGCGCTTGCGCTCCGGTTTTTACAATCGCAACCGCGTCACCACATTTCATGGTCAAGCAGAATTTGTTGATGAACACAGCGTAAAAGTGTGTTTTGAAGACGGCTCTTGTGAAGTCATTTCAGCGGAAAATATCATTGTGGCTACAGGTTCTCGCCCTTATCATCCACCAGAAGTCGACTTTTCGCATCCTCGAGTTTACGACTCTGACAGCATATTGTCGCTTACCCATGATCCTCGTCATATCATTATTTATGGTGCAGGTGTTATTGGCAGTGAGTACGCCAGTATATTTCGAGGTCTCGACGTTAAGGTCGATTTAATCAACACCCGTGATCGATTGTTAGCATTTTTGGACGATGAGATGTCAGAGTCTCTGAGCTATCACTTGTGGAATAACGGTGTCGTGATTCGTCATGGCGAGCAAATTGAAAAAGTCGAAACAACCGATAGTTCGGTTATCGTTCATTTGCAATCGGGTAAAAAAATGAAAGCCGATTGTTTACTGTTTGCCAATGGCCGAACCGGTAATACAGCTGAACTAAACTTAGACGCTGCAGGCTTAACCGCCGATGGTCGTGGCCAGGTCAGCGTCAATGAGGTATACCAAACTAAGGTAGATAGCATATACGCTGTCGGTGATGTCATTGGCTACCCTAGCCTAGCAAGTGCCGCCTACGATCAAGGTCGTCTAGCCGCCGGTGCGATTATCAACAAAGGCAAGACCAGCCGTTTGATCGCCGATATCCCGACCGGTATTTATACCATTCCAGAAATAAGCTCGGTGGGTAAAACTGAGTCGGAATTAACCGAAGCGAAGATCCCTTATGAAGTCGGACGCGCTCAATTTAAACACTTGGCACGCGCCCAAATATCTAATTCTTTAGTTGGCTCATTGAAAATATTATTCCACAGAGAAACCAAAGAAATACTCGGTATCCATTGTTTCGGTGAAAATGCCGCTGAGATCATTCACATTGGTCAGGCAATCATGCAGCAGGAAAATGGCGGCAACAATATCGAATACTTTGTTGAAACCACGTTTAACTATCCGACTATGGCCGAAGCATTTCGAGTCGCCGCGTTAAATGGATTGAATCGTTTGTTCTAATGTTTTAGTCACCTCGTGAACGCAAGCTGCGTTGCTAGTGTGCTGCGTTTAATGACGAAATTAGTATCAATTTTTGTCAATAACCCGATGTAATAACATGACAACAAAGCGCCGATTATCGGCGCTTTGTTGTTTTATAGGGTTAAACACGCCTTTATCTTCTACTTACTTTTTCTTTTCCTACTTTCCTACTTTACGACTTTCCTACTTTACGACTTTTCTACTTTACGACTTTTCTACTTTACGACTTTCCTACTTTCCTACTTTCCTACTTTCAGACGTTCCAGTTTGCTCATACATTAACGTTCTATTAGCCGCTAACTGGCAGGCAAATGCGCCACCAGTGGCAGACATTAGGATTTACAACAATAATTAGGTGTAATTTTTTACCGTTGAGTTGCTCAATTTACGCCATGGACAAATCCAACAAGATATTATTACTGTTCGCCCACCCTTCGCAGCGAAAATCCAGCGTCAATGTCCCCATATTTAAAAAAGCAAAAGAGTTAGATTTCGTTACTGCCGTCGACTTATACGCAGAGTACCCCAGATTTAACATCGACATTTCCAAAGAGCAACAACGTGTTGAAGAGCATCAAATCATCATCTTCCAGTTTCCATTTTATTGGTATTCGACCCCGTCGATATTGAAGGAATGGCAAGATCTGGTATTAGAATGGGGTTGGGCTTATGGTGCAACCGGCAACGCCTTGCGCGATAAAACCTTTATGTGTGCGATAACAACCGGTGCTAAGGAGGATGCATATAATCATGATGGCTTAAATCATTACACCATACGTGAATTATTGCAGCCTCTTAGGCAAACGGCGCGACTCACACAAATGCATTACCTACCGCCCTTTATGTTGTTCTCCAGCTTAAAAGCCAAAGATGAACACCGATTAGCGCCACACTTACAGCAATGGCAAAACCTATTATTGAATCTCCACCAAGGAGCATTTGACGTTAACCGCTTTAACGGCGTAAATATTATCAACTCGTTAATCGACGCCATGGCAACGCCAAATAGCGAGGGTAAGTCATGACAGGTTACTTTATTCAAGGTTTTATATATCTTGTTGCAGCGGTCATTTTTGTACCATTAGCAAAACGCTTGGGGTTAGGCTCTGTACTCGGTTATTTGATAGCCGGTGTCATTATCGGTCCATTAACAGGCATTGTTGGTCAAGAAACCATTACCATACAACACTTTGCTGAATTTGGTGTGGTGATGATGCTATTTTTGGTTGGCTTAGAGCTCGAGCCTAAAAATCTTTGGCAGATGCGCAATAAACTGATTGGCCTAGGCGGTATGCAAGTTGTTTTAACCACCCTTGCTGTAGCAGCCATTGCCTACTTTATCTTTTCCTTACAAGCGCAAACAGCGCTCGCCATTGGCTTATTGTTTTCGTTATCATCGACTGCGATTGTCTTGCAAACCTTCAGTGAAAAAGGCTTAACCAAAACCATCGGCGGTCAAAATGCGTTTTCGGTGTTATTAATGCAAGATATCGCCGTGATCCCGATGTTGGCATTCATTCCTTTACTTGCGCTACCTGAGTTAGTCCAAGCGAGTCAATCATTACAGCAAGCCGCAGAGCATCATGAAGAGATCAGCCTGGTGGCACACCTTCCCGGATGGGCTTATGCATTGACCATACTCGCCAGCATCACCGGCGTCTGTGTCGGAGGTTACTATCTAAGTCGGCCACTATTTCACTACGTCGCCAAATCTGGATTACGTGAAATTTTTGTCGCTACAGCTTTGTTATTGGTGGTAGGCATCGCCGCATTAATGAGCTTAGTCGGATTATCACCGGCACTTGGTACATTTTTGGCAGGTGTTGTTCTCGCCAACAGTGAGTTTCGCCACGAATTAGAAAGTAACATTGAGCCTTTTAAAGGGCTGTTACTCGGCTTATTCTTTATTACCGTTGGCGCCGGTATCGATTTCGGTCTGTTATTCAATAACATTTTTACCATTGTTGCTATCACATTGACCTTGATGTTGTTGAAAATGGCGATTTTAGCCGGTCTTGCAAAAACCTTTAAAATCCAGAAATCGGATACCTGGCTTGTCGCATTGAGCCTTGCTCAAGCCGGTGAATTTGGTTTCGTACTATTAAGCTTTTCAATACAAAACCACGTGCTACCAGCCGATATTGCCAGTACCTTACAGTTGGTTGTCGCCCTATCGATGTTTCTTACACCGTCACTGTTTATTTTTTACGATAAAGTTATTTTACCGCGCTATCAGCAATCAAATCAGTCAGAAGATTTTGATGATATCGATACCAGCGGTTGTGTGGTGATTGCCGGAGCTGGCCGTTTTGGTCAAATCGTTAATCGCTTAATGATCTCCAATGATATCACCACCGTTGTTATGGATTATGAGGTCGCACAAGTCGAAAATATCCGCAAAATAAATGTCAAAAGCTATTTTGGTGACGCCACTCGTCCAGACCTTTTGCACACCGCAGGCTTAGAAACCGCGCGATTATTTGTTATTGCCATAGATCGCAAAGAAGAAGCCGTTGAATTAACCAAATACGTTAAACATACCTACCCACACGTTAAAATATTAGTCCGCGCCTTTGATAAAGGTCACAGCTACGAGTTAAGTCAAGCCGGTGCCGATATCATCGTACCTGAGGTATTCTATTCTGCGGTGGAAATGGGCGCACAAGCCCTTAGAGAAATGGGTCATCATCCATTTGATGTCGAACAAAAACGCAATGCATACATTCATATTGACGAGCACGCATCTCGGCATTTATATGAAAACTGGTTAAAGCGCAGCGAAGGCGAACAATACGGCAATGACTTTATTCAACTGTTTATCGAGTTTGAAGAGAACATTATTAAAGCGATGAAGCATGATCGCATGGAAAATCATGATGTTACCGAACGTGGTTGGACACCACCACCTAAAGATTATCAGGATGAACTAGATAAGCAGTAAAATCAGAAGCTTACAAAGAAAAAGCCGAGCCAAAACCTACAAAAAAACAGTAACGCGTAACCGATACGGACCATATAAAAGGGTCAAATAACAAAAAAGCCAATAGGGTTCCAACTCTATTGGCTTTATTAGTCTTTTTTAACTTTAGCAGCTCAACATGATTGGCTTTATGGTTTTTGTCTTCGTAAAAACATAACCGTAATTCCCGCGAGAAATGACCCCGATGCCATAATCAACGCCACGGTTGTCAGCTCAAATCCTGCATTGAATAGAAAGCCTGGGATCATGGGCCCTAACACCGCGCCTCCACGACCAATACCTAACACTAAGCCAGAGCCAGATCCCAACACTGACGATGGAAACGATGACGCAAACAAGCCGAAAAACCCTGATATCGCTGCAAAGATAAACGCACCCGTAAAAAAGCCGATTTGTTTCATACTCGACAAGGTCTCAGTAAAGTATGGGAAACTGGCTACGCCGATTGCTGCAGCGATTAAACATAAAATCATCAGTGGCTTTATCGCCACAAACCTTGCTATTACCCCCATACCGACGGAACCAAGCACGCCACCTAAACTGATAACACCGAGCACTTGAGTTGCGCTAGATGCTGAATGGCCGAGGTCTGAGACTATGGTAGGTAACCATTTTACAAAGTAGTAATAGGTACCAACATTGGCGAAATAGGCAAAAATTAAAATACAGGTAATGAAAATCAATGAACCTTTAAACAAGCTTGCCGCGCCTACAGGTTCCGAATATTGTGAGTCTCTGGTTTGTAACGCTAATGGCACGGAATGTCTTAGCTTAGCCATAATGTTTTGAATACGTAATAGTGCCCCATCCGGGCGTTTACGTTCTAAAAAACTGATGCTTTCAGGGACAAGCGCGTAGACTAACGGAATAAATAATAGACTCATTGCCGCGCCTAGGTAAAAGGTAATGCGCCAATCGTATGTTTTAAGTAGCGGTGCTAAAAAGGTAGCCCCTAGATAAACACCAAAAGCAAATCCACCAGCCACCAGAGTGACCGCCAAAGAACGGTTCTTATTATTACAATAATCCGATGACGACGCGGTTGCCGTTGCCAGCAAACCACCAATGCCGATACCGGTAAAGACTCTTGCCGCGCCCAATACCCAAACATTTGGTGCTAACCCTGCTATGGCCATACCTAGTGTGACGATAGCTAAACCAATAAGCATGGTCGGTCTTCGCCCATGAGAATCCGCTACCGCGCCAAGAATGATTGAGCCTAAGGCCATACCGACTAATTCCAGTGGCAAAATAATGCCGAGAACCGCTTTCGATAAGCCCCATTCTGCTGTCATACCAGGCGCGGCAAAAGCAATCGCCAATACATCATAGCCATCAAGCGCCAATATACCGACGCAAATGGCGACTATATACCATTGTCTTAGTTTCATTGGCTCTTGCTTGATAATATCAAGAGCACTCGCTTGTGTTGTCATAACCTCTCCCATATAACAATTTTATTTGCCTGAGGTTTGTAACCTAAGGCTGTGCGCGTTTTTATTATTCGTTTTTAATATTTATTTTTATTGGTTACGCACAATTAAAAATTCATCATAGGGTTATTTTCATTAAAGAAACTGGTTATAAACGGCAATTATGATGCCAAAGTAAATGCAAACATGGCGACAGATGGCGATGTGAAAACCAAAAACCTTGCCGACAAACGTAAAAATCCCCCAACCATAAATGATTGAGGGATTAAAATACAACAATGTTAACGCTTAGCTCTTAACCCTTAGCTCTTAGTCCTTAGTCCTTAGTCCTTAGTCCTTAGTCCTTAGTCTCTAACCAATTATGAGCCAGTAATATCATGAATAGCCACAGCATAAATTGCCAGCTAAAACGGCCACCAGAATCATCATCATCGACCTTAACGGACACCGTCGCGGTCGCCTGACTGCCCGCATTGTCTTCTATGGTATAAGTAAACGTTTCAGTGCCACTAAAACCTGACGGAGGTGAATACAAAAATTCGCCATTATCGGGCGCTAAAACGCCTTGTCCTTGATAATCAAATGAGACGATTCGCAGCGCGTCATTTTCACCGGCTTCGATATCGGCATCGGTATCATTCGCCAACACATTAAGACTTATATTGTTGACGTCTTTATCAATACTGTAGCTGTCTTGATTGGCAACAGGGATATCATTAACCGGTTGGATATACACACTGATCGGATACGTAGGGCTATCTTCCTGACCATCGTTTACTTTTACAGTAATGGTTACATAGCCATTAACATGTTCGTCAAACGTGATGTTATTGTTGTCCACGCTATAACCATCGCCCGCTAAGATAATTAAGGTAAATTGTTGTGGGTATGAATTGTCCGCATCTTGTACGTATAAATCATTGAGATCGATTTCAATGAATTGATCTTCAATAATGGTAATTTGCTTTTGACCAATAATTTCTGGCACGGCATTGCGCGCTGAAGAATTTGATAAGGTAAACGCTTTTGACAAGGCAAAGAATGACGGCGTTGAACAAGCGACTTTAATGTGTGCTTGGTCAGTATTTATGTTTGGCACGGTCACCATTTCACTACCATCATTGGCTGTATCACGTGCGAGAAGGTAGTCAAAACTATTACCACCATTGGCAGAAAATAGAATATTCACTTGCTTGCATTGCACCTCACCTTGATCGGTGTTTGCGACTTGCCATTGTACAGGTGTCTGTCCTTCATCACTCAACACGGTTGATGCGTTTGGCATATCAATGGTAAACGGACCGGCATTATTATCGACTCGTACCTGGATATCCTCGATGGCAACACCACCACGTTGATCACGTGCTGTCACTTTAAAATTTAACGCGCGGCGAGTAGTTGGGTAATTTTCGCCAACCATTAATGTATTGCTGGTAATGCTTAACAGCGATGGAAAATAACGATACGACAGCGCCGACGGCTCAATCGAACGAAAAATAGGTCGAGAACCGTCATCTTTCATACCGTCTCGGTCAAATGACCCATTGCCTAAATCAAATTGATCGAAGCCATAGGTGATTACATCGCCATCAGCGTCGCTCGCTTGCGCCTCTATTACAAACGGGGTTTGTTTGGGGATCACAAAACTTGATGCGACTTGTAATTCAGGTTGGTTATTGCTTTGTTGCCAATCAACGCCGCAACTGTTGCCAATATCATATGGATCATCGGTCAAATATTGGCGTATTTCCAAAATCGAATTGACGTGAAAGTAATCATCTGAATTTTGCTGTAAGTTGGTATCATCACAAATACCCGCATAAGACATGATGGTAGAGCCGCTGCCAGGCTCATAAGCTGATTGTGAATAACGATTACCAGAGCACGAACCACTTAAACTATTAAAGCTATGTTCAGCGCCTAACTGATGCGCCAACTCGTGGGCCACAAAATCGATATAAAAACTGTCTAAGCTCGGGTTATTGTAGCCGCTCACCCCAACCGCTTTCCAAGCGCCTACATCGTGATCAGACAAACTAAACAAGTCATTATCACAAACCACTCCTACCCCGGCTAAACCACCAGCGCTGGTGGTCAGAACATGACCAATATCAAAATATTGATTACCAACCATTGTCGCTAATACTTTTGGGTTTTCATAAACATCGCCATCGTCATTTTCAAAAGGATCTTGGCTATGATCGTAGTTTCCCGCTTGATCTTCTGGCGCAATATAGAATCCGTTATCGATACGCTCAGACAAGACAAAATCGACCGCTAATTCACGGCTGTAGATTTCATTTATACGACTCACTAAATTGACAATAGCGACCAACACTTGTTGCTTACTGTTACCAAAATAAGCGCTGTATTCAGATGTTGTGGCAAAGGCAATTCGATAGGTTTTATTGACCGGTTCTAGATTGTCTTTAGCAGCAAGAGCGGTATCACCGCCTACTTTATTGCGTAGCATTTCATCTTTGATCAAACTCGATGTATTGGCACCGTTACGTTTTTCGCTGACACGATAGTAACCCGCCTGTTGCATCGGATCGATATAGGTTGTCTGGCCTTGATGACGAAGGGTTGCGTACAAACCATTGGGGCTCTGGGTTATTGAACCGAGTTTGACACCGGTTTTGATATTGACCGCATCGAAACTGCGAATATCAGGATATTTTTGTTGTAAATTTGCCGGTATCAGCCTATTTGATTTCAAACGCACATCGACAATAGTGCCGTTTATTAACGGCACACTAAACACTGCGTCAGCATGGATTGACGGGCTTGATTGATTTAGAGACAGCTGATAAACACGACTATCGGTTGCTTCAGCGAGTTCTACTTTCGCCGATGTTTGTTCAACCCAAACGGGTCCAGTGTCGCTGGCTGCGAATACATTTATTGAAAAGAATACAACAAACACAATGGCACAATTATTTTTTTTAAATGACATAGAGTTCTACAAGCAAAATAACACGAGAAAATGGATACAACTTGCATTAAAAAAGCTCAATTATTTGAGCCTTCTTGTTATTCAAGTATTGGTCAAAGCCGCGTATAACACAAAGTACAGAGCAGACTATTATTTAAATCTGTTATTATTCAATCGGTTAGACATTGTAAAATGGATGGTGAATTAACCTGTCGCAAATCAACTTTGACTCGTTAAAAAGCCAGCCTTAATTAGCGATTTTAAATAGACAGTATGATAGAGTTACAGCTCAGCATTTACGTTGGTTACCATCCAACGGACAAAAACAATAACGATAAACCAACAAGTTATAACAGCCGATGCAAACAGTACCCGAGCAATCTCAGCCAACCCTGCTATTCCATGACTATGAAACATGGGGCGTATCGCCTAAACTCGATAAGCCATCGCAATTTGCCGCCATTCGTACCGATCTTGATTTGAACATTATTGGTGAGCCTGAAGTATTTTACTGTCAACCACCGGCAGATTACTTGCCTAACCCAGTCGCCTGTTTGGTCACTGGGATCACACCGCAGAAAGCGCAACGTGACGGTGTAAGCGAGGCGGAGTTTGCGAAACGTATTCATCAACTCTTTAGCGTAGCCAATACCTGTGTGGTTGGTTATAACTCGATTCGTTTTGATGACGAAGTATCTCGCTATCTGTTTTATCGTAATTTCTATGACCCGTATGCCCGCGAATGGAAAAACAATAACAGTCGTTGGGACATTATTGACATGGCACGCATGTGTTACGCACTTGCACCAGAAGGCATAGAATGGCCCGTTGGTGATGACGGAAAAGTCAGTTTTCGACTCGAGTTATTGACCGCTGCAAACGGCATTAGCCACGAAGCAGCCCATGATGCGATGAGCGATGTCTATGCGACGATTGCTTTTGCCAAACTCATAAAAGAAAAGCAGCCTAAGCTGTATAATTTCATTTTTTCTATCAGAACCAAGCAAAAATGTGCCGAGCATATCAATGTCTATGAGATGGCACCTTTTCTGCACACCTCAGGCAAAATCGCTCGAGTTCAGCGTAACACCAGTTGGTTTATGCCTATCGATGTTGACCCGGTAAATAAAAACGCCATCAGTTGTATTGATTTATCTAAGGATATCTCGCCATTATTAGAACTTGATGCTGAACAGATCAAAGAACGTTTATACACTCGTCATGATGACTTAAAGGCTGAAGGAAAATTGCCTGTTGGGCTAAAACAAGTGCACATTAATAAATGCCCTGCTGTAGCACCAGCCAAAGTATTAACACCGGAGCGAGCGGCGTTAATCGGTATCGACAGAGAAGCCTGTTTAGAAAATTATAAGCGCATTAAACAGCACGCAGAAGAGATCAAAGATAAGTTACAACAGGTCTTTGTTCGAGATTTTGACGGCGTAAAAGATGATCCGGAATACGCCTTATATTCTGGCAGTTTTTTCTCTGCCGGTGATCGTGAAAAGATGAATGAAATTCTGCATATGCCAGCGGAGCAATTGGCCAGTTACCCTTTCAATTTTGCCGATGAACGACTCGACACCCTGCTGTTCCGTTATCGCGCTCGTAATTACCCTTGGACTTTGTCCGCAGAAGAACAACAAAAATGGCAGTTATACTGTCAGAACAAACTGCAGTTGGGTGAAAATGGCTTAAGCCTTGACGAATATATGATTGAAATTGAGAACCTAGTGCATGAGCATGAAAGCGATAGTGGCAAAATTGAGATATTAAAAGCGCTCTATCAGTATGTGCAAGGTTAATCTGGCAAATTGATACCTCAAGCTACCAGCCTTATTATTTAGATGAATCAAGCTCGTGGCGTGTTTAAATAAAAAAGGCAGCTCTAAGCTGCCTTTTTTATTGCTGATATTATTTATCTTTAAGTAATGCTATCAAGCTTGATGTATCCCAACGATTGCCACCCATGTCTTGCACTTGTTGATAAAAGCCATCAACCATTTTTGTCATCGGTAACTGAGCATTGTGTTTCTGCGCTTCTGCAAATGCGATAGACAAATCTTTACGCATCCAGTCAACGGCAAAGCCAAATTCATATTCGCCGGCATACATGGTTTTATAACGATTTTCCATTTGCCAGCTACCAGCAGCGCCTTTAGAAATGGTTTCAACCAAGGTTTCTGCATCCAAACCTGCTCGTTGGGCAAAATTTAGCGCTTCACTTAAGCCTTGTACCACACCTGCAATGCAAATTTGATTGGCCATCTTAGCAATTTGACCGTTACCTACCGGCCCCATTAACTGGCTAAATTTGGCGAATGACGCCATAACCGGCTGTGCTTGTTCAAACACCTGTTTCTCACCGCCACACATTACCGTTAACTGGCCATTTTCTGCACCAGCCTGACCGCCCGAAACCGGCGCATCTATAAATTCGATACCTTGCTGTTTTGCCGCAGCAGACAACTCTCGCGCCAGTTCTGCCGATGCCGTCGTGTGATCGACTAAGATAGCGCCTTGTTGCAGACCAGCTAGAACGCCGTCGTTGCCCAATACCACTTGACGCACATCATCATCATTGCCGACACAAACAAAGACAATATCGGCCTGCTCACTGGCAGACTTTGGTGTACTTGCAAAATTACCACCGTATTGTTCTGTCCACTGCTGTGCTTTGGCTGTGGTGCGGTTATATACAGTCACGTTATAACCGTTGTTTTGCAGGTGACCTGCCATTGGATAGCCCATAACGCCAAGACCAATAAAGGCAACGTTTTTCATAGTTTTTCTCTTACATGATATTCAGGTTTGAACAAAGCGCGTTAAGCTTTATCAGTTGTTTATATGTCAATGATAAATACGCACGAGTGTGCTAGTGTAATTGAAACAGTGATCAGACAACAATAAAAATATGAGTCAATTATACGATTTTAGTGTTACCAATAATAAAGGCGAAACCGTCCCGTTATTAAATTATCAAAACAAAGTGCTTTTAATTGTCAACACCGCGAGCGCATGTGGTTTTACCCCGCAATATGACGGTCTGGAGAATCTTTATCAGGCTTATAAAGACAAAGGTTTAGCGGTATTGGCATTTCCTTGTAATCAATTTGGTGAACAGGAAAAAGGCTCAGACGATGACATTCGCAATTTTTGTGATTTAAATTTTCATATTAACTTTGATTTATTTGCCAAAGTCGATGTCAATGGTGACAAAGCAGATCCGTTGTTTGATTATTTGACACAACAGGCGAAAGGTATTTTAGGCAGCAAAAAGATTAAATGGAATTTCACTAAGTTCCTGGTCAATCGCCAAGGCGAGGTGATCAAACGTTATGGTTCGATTGTTAAGCCTGAAAAAATTGCCAAAGATATTGAGCAGCTACTATAGATGCCCTACTCAATATTTAGAGCATTTTTCTGAGCACTGCTCTGTGGCTCGTTAACAATTGACGGCAGCTTAGACAAAAGAAAGCCAAGCAAAACCCACAGTAAAACCAAAAAAACAAAAACGCCTCACTTTGTGAGGCGTTTTTTTATATAAATTAAAGCTCAGTATTTAGTATAAGCTCTGCTCTACATAAGATTAGCTCAGTTGTAGAAACGCTTTGTCTTAAATAAACAATTTGTCGTGTAGGGTTTCAACCACTTGATTTGCATCGTTTTCTGCAACCAAGAAACACAGGTTATTGGCGCTTGCGCCGTGACAAATCATGCGCACGCTGACATCTTCAATGTGGTTAAACACGTTACTGCCTAGTTGTGTCGTCGATTGCAAATTATTGCCAACAATGGCAACGAGCGACAGCCCATGTTCTACCGTTACCTCACACAACTGCTCAAGTTCTTCCAACACTTGCTGATTAATCAAAGCTTGGGTAGAGCCGGTTGGGTTATCAAATGTTAACGCCACGGATATTTCTGAGGTGGTGATCAAGTCGACACTTAACTCATGCTTAGCCAATATCGCAAATACTTGCGCCAAAAAACCACTGGCATGTAACATCGCTGGACTCTTTACAGTAACCAGTGTTTGTTCTTTGCGCAGTGCAATCGCACGATAGGTTGGTTTTGATTCAACATGTTGACGGATTTGTGTGCCACCGGCTTGCGGTTCACGAGATGAACCAACAAACACAGGGATGTCCGATCGCATCGCAGGGATCAAGGTTGCCGGATGGAGAATTTTGGCGCCAAAGGTTGCCATTTCCGCCGCTTCACCAAAACTGATTTCAGGTATGGCGCGAGCCGAGCTCGCTATGCGTGGATCGGTGGTGAAAATCCCTACCACATCGGTCCATATCAATAAGTCATCAGCCTGACATGCTTCTGCTAATAGCGCTGCCGAATAATCTGAACCACCGCGCCCTAACGTTGTCGTATTGCCTAATCCGTCTTGACCGATAAATCCTTGTGTAACAATTACATGCTGTTGCAATAACGGCAACAATTGCTGCTCACAATTTAACGCCAATGCCTCAATATCAACCACAGCTTTACCGTATAGACTGTTAGTTCGCATCACTTGACGAACATCAAAGGTCAAACCATTAACGCCAATACTGCGCAGAACTTCGGCAAATAAAATCGAGCTCATGCGCTCACCACAGGCCAAAATAGAATCCGTGGTTTTTGCTGTTTGCAGTGTGTTTTGTTGCTCAACAAGTGCCGTTAAATGATCTAACACCTCGTCAATTTGACGATTTAAATGCAACTCTGCTGCTAATTGTTGCGTGATATTGTATTGAATACCGCGAATTTGATTAATGATTTCTTGCTGCTCTTGGTGCGATAGCAATTGTTGCGACAAAGTCACTAAATGATTGGTAACCCCAGCACTGGCTGATACCACAACCACTTTGGTGCTTTGGTTATCTTTGATGATGTTGGCGCAGCGCAACATAGCATCGTAATCGGCAACACTTGTACCGCCAAACTTGGCAACATTTAACATTTGAAATTCTCCCTAATTAACAGAACACCCTATTGCAACGTCAGTTTTTTAATACAATAACAGACTTCTAAAGCAATTGGCGCTGTTTATAAACTACATAAGGAAGAGCATGACTGATAAGCAAGGAATAGGAATCTTGACGTTTTCAGCCAGAAGCTCTCCACCATCTATTGGTGACAGTCATCAGGATTCAACCGTAATGACCGAATGTACTTTAACCACCTAAAGTAACACCCTCGGCATTAGTCCCCCTCAATGATTGTCACAAGCTGATGGTGCTTCAAATCATTTACCTGGCTAATGCTACCTCTTCTGGTGTTGTGTAGACAATTTGAGTAATAACTCTACAGCAACGCAAGCTATTAAACCTCAAGGGCGATACAAAAGCAATATGGTATCGACTAAAAATCTGCAAAATTAACATATTTTTGCAATTTTTCGTCGAGTTGTTAGGCAATTAGCGAGATTTACTTAGGTGCTTTATCAAAATTTCGGTTATGCTAAAAATAAACTTTTGATGGGCTTTTCATGGATTGGTTTTTATTAAAAAAACTTGTTGGTCAATTACTGCAACCAATGATCTTAATTTTATTTTTGATGCTGTTAGCGTTGCTGTTGTTTCATAGTCGACGACATGTTGCTCGCGTAAGCTTATTTCTTGCCACGTTGTTTTTGTTCGGTTTTTCCTTTATTGGTGTCAGCAACTCACTCATAGCCCCTTACGAGCAACGCTATCCAACCTTTAGCCAGCAGCAACAACGTTTAGACTATATTGTCATCTTAGGTTGCGCGCATACCAGTGACGACAACCTTGGCGCCTCGCAACAATTACAAATCTGCTCATTGCAACGTATGGTTGAAGGCATGCGTGTCGCCAACATGCACCCTGAAGCAACCATTATTACCTCCGGTGCGGCACTTTATGATAGCACCAGCAATGCACAAAAGGTGAAACAAGCACTGATTGAATTAGGGTTTAGTGGTGACATAATCACTAATGACAAAGCTAAAGATACCGAAGACGAAGCGATGTTATTAATGCCGCGGTTAACCAACACCCACTTTGCCCTTGTCACCAACGCCAATCATATGCCGAGAGCAATGACCTATTTTGAGCAACAAGGTTTGACGCCTACCGCCGCTCCTACCGGTTACTTTGTTAAACAGGGTGCGCTAAGTTGGCAGGACTACTTTCCTGACGCCAATCAATTGCATAAAACCGAGACGTTTTTTTACGAGTTTTTCGGTCAGCTATGGCAATGGCTTAAGTCATAACATACTGACGGTACGGCCCGCCCGTTTATAGCTGCAGATTAATCACTAAGAGGTTTTTCGCTCATAATGCCCACTAGATTGTCGCTTGGATCGCGAATAAAGCCGATCCACAGTTGATGATCTGACATGGTGGCGGCTAAGGCTGGGGCTCGCTCTATAGCGACATTGTGCTGTTGCAAATGCGCAAATGCTTGCTCTATATCATCGACTTTGTAGTAAATCACTGAGGTATGATGGTCGCGTTCTTCACCTTGTAATGTGGTGAGCATCAATCGAATATCGTTTAATTGGTAAAACGATAAGTTTTCACCGGCATCAAACAACAGCGGTAGTCCCATGATATCCTGGTAAAACGCTCTTGCCGCGTTTATATCAGTACAACAAATCGCAATCTGGCCGATGGCGTTAATATGTAAACTCATCTGTTTTCCTTTTCACGTTTTTTGTTTTAATGGAGCTAGCTTTAACGGAGCTAGCTTTTAACAGAGCTTGGTTTTAACCAATCTGTCGTTTTGCCAATCAATAACTTAACCTATTAAGGTATAGACGCTGTCGACAATTGCTCGCACACCATTACCCCGAGATGGACTTAAGTGTTGCATCAACCCTAAGCTTTGAAAAAACTCTGGCACCTTAGTTTTTTGAATTTGTACGGCGGTCTTGCCTTGAAATTGGCTTAAAATCACCACCATAAGACCACGTATTAGCCGAGCATCACTATCACCAATAAAATAAAAGCGATCGTTATACTTAACGACGTCTAACCAAGCATTGCTTTCACAACCAGAAATTAATATCTCATCACTACGACGCTGTTTATCTAAACGATGCAGTCGCTTAGACAATAGCATAATCACTCGATGCTTTTTATCCCAAGAATTTGCGTCGCTAAACTCAGCCAACACATCTGCTTCGCTGACATAATCAAACGGTTTATCATGCACCACCTGCGACCTAGAGTCTGTTTTAGTCCAATCCACATCGCTACTGTCTGCTTGTTGTAAGTTGCCATCGGCTTCAATACACGCCTTTAACGCGGCCAGTAAACGATCTATTTCAGACTTACTATTATACGGTGCAAGCGACACGCGAACGGAGCCTTGCAAGCCCATTCCCGCCAACAATGGCATAGCACAATGATGCCCCGCTCTCACCGCAATGCCTTTGCTGTCGAGAAAGCTGGCGACATCCTGATGATGTATACCCTCGATAACAAAGCTTAATAACGGAATATCAGGTGCGTCTGTAAATAATGGCGTGAGCTTTGCCAAGCTGGTCAATTGTTGATGCAGATAAACAGCAAGTTGAGATTCATAATCAGTGAAATTTTGGCTATGACCAAGCTCTGTTATCGCGCTTGATAAGCCCAGTACACCGGCAATATTAGGCGTGCCCGCTTCAAATTTGTGTGGCAGTTCATTAAATGTAGTCTGTTTGAATGACACCTGTTTGATCATCTCGCCGCCAAATTGATACGGCGGCATGCTCTCGAGTAGCTCGCGTTTACCATACAAGACACCAATGCCGGTTGGCGCAAACAATTTATGTCCAGAGAACACATAGAAGTCACAGTTTAGCTGTTGTACATCAACGTTAACATGGGCGATAGCCTGAGCACCATCGATCAATACCTTGGCACCATGTTGATGGCCAATGTCAATTAACGTCTTAATATCGTTTATCTTTCCGACAACATTTGAAATGTGATGGACGGCAAGGATTTTACATTTATAGGTGATCAAACACCTTGCTTGTGCAATATCAATGATGCCTTGTTTATTAACCGGCAGCACCACTAAATTAGCACCTTTTTTTAGCGCCAGTTGTTGCCAACAAACAATATTAGCGTGATGTTCAGCGGCAGAAACAACAATATCATCACCACGCTCGACAATCTGTTCGCCGAGGCTACTTGCCACCATATTAATGGCTTCGGTTGTGCCTTTGCTCCAAATGATCTCCGCCACGTCTTTGCCATGAATAAATTGTCTGACATTTTCTCGAGCAAGTTCATACGCGACAGTGGCTTGTGCACTTAACATATGAGAGCCACGATGCACATTGGCATTTTGCGTCGCGTAATATGTTTTTGCGGCATCAATGACGGCGTCGAATTTTTGCGTAGTCGCAGCGTTATCAAAGTAGATACTTTGATGTTTGCGCTCTAGCATTTCTATAAGAGGAAACTTTTTTCTAAATTCGGCAACATTAAATGACGTCATTAACTTGGCTGACAATACGCTATGAAACAAGATTACAGGATTATAACGCAGAACTTCTTATCGTTAACAGAATCTTTGCAATAAGTTTTTTAATTCATTTATACGCAAAGCAAAGGATCCTTGACTATGCTATACAGTCCAGATGGAGATATTTATTCTGGCGTTAATATGCTGTTTTCGAATGCGAAATTAAATATAAAGCCAAAATACAACTCTGGTTAGTCGCACCGTTCAAACGCTGTAGACGAGCGATTAAATAACGTTTTATGAAATGAAATATTAAGGAACAGTATGTCATTATTCTCTTGGTTCACTTCGAACCGAAATGAAGTGCATACGACATTCACCAGTAGCGAGCGCCAACGAAAGTTGGCAATAAACAATAAGTCGATGTGGCCTGTAGCTAGGGTAAACTACGTACACTCGAAGTATCAGGCTCACAGTCTGTCAGAAGGTGAACTGATTGACTCAGAACCGAGTATAAAATCGGTAAAATAGCAAAATAGTCGCTTAGGCGACTATTTTTTTGGCCAAAAAAAGACCTATCCTTGGCTAGTCATGAGCCGCATCAAACCAAGTTTTCGCTTTAGATGATTGCCCTTGCGACATCAGATAACGCCCCATATTAACGTGAAATGATGGCATCAATTTTTTATCTGATGCCTGCTCAAATACCTGCATATATGATTCTGGTAACGGTTTTTCAAAATACTCCAGACTCGATAATCCATAAATGGGTTTAAAACTGCTGGCAGAGTGGTATTGACATGTACGGCTGGGAAACAAACCTATTTGGTTTTTAAACTCTGCCGGCGTCCCCAGGTGATGTTGGCCATTAACGGGATGTGTAACAGGTGTCGATGCTTGAATCAGTGAATACCAAGGTAGTTGCTTTGCCAAAAAAGCTCGAGCGTCTTGATCGCTGGCAAATACGCGGCGGGTTAAATTGACAACATTATGGGCGATCGCCCCCTCCTCATCACAGGCAGCATGGTTAATAGGCAAAGGATATTCGTCAATAAAGCCGAGAAAATGACTGAGTTCATGGGCTAATACTTGGCTACTATCGCCAGCATCAACAAACACCATGCCGTGATTAACATTGGCAATGCCCTTATCCGTCATGACACCGATATAGCGAATCGCCTTAGGCTGTGCCTGTAACAACGCCTCATCAAACTGACATTGAATTCTAAGGGTTGCATTATTGGTGCAGTTTAGCCACTGAGGCGCGGTGTACTGTGGTTCTAGTAAACAAAACTGCTGTTGATAAAAAGGCTCTAGTTGCGCCATCATCTGCTTAAGCGTTCGTAATTTAGTTAAAGAGTCGGCAAAAAACTGTATTGGATAACGGCATTGCTGAGTAACACTTGTCGCATCAGTCAATGTGTCTATGGGCTGGGTACTTTGCGCTAAATGCGTATATTGCTGACCTGCTTCGGGTTTCAATAACACCGCGTGGTTAGCGTCTATCACCTTAAAGCGAATAAGTTCAGCAATAAGGGAAGCAGGGATCATTGCGTGACGTTTTTCTAATAACGAGGCTATCGTCGAAAAATCACCCGCTGCGACCGCCCACTCTAGCATCAGCACGGCGATTTGTTGCGCCTGTTTATGCGCTTCTGGGCTGGCAGTTTTATTGACAAATGCGACTAATCGTAACTTGGCAAGTGCTTTTTGGTATTGACCGCGGTCTGCTAATTGTTCCGCCTGTACTATGATTGCCTGTTTATTGCCTTGCTTTAAGGCCAAATCAAAATAGTAATCTTGCTCTCTTGTTTTGCCAATCGACTGGTAATAACGACTTAATTGCAATGCATAATGCCCATCGCTACGGGCCAAATTGCGTGCTAATGTCAGCCAATGACTTGAATACTCAGCTACCCGAGTAATGGCAATGCGTTGCGCTTCGACAACCCTTAACGTTAATGCCTGTTGCAGTTGCGCTTGATTATAGTTGTTATATTGCAGGCGCTGTTGCAAATAATCATGCACAGAAAAAGAGCTTGTCGTTAACGACAAGCTCAATACTAAACAAATCAGATAATACCACCGAGACATAAATTAAGGTGCGCTAAGTTGCGCCTCAATAAGGTCGAGCTCTAATTCCGCATACCTATGTTCAATAAACTCGTAAACATTGGTGCTTAACGCCAATTTAAAATAATCAGCAGAGGTATTTGGACGATCAACTAATTGATTGTATTTACCTAAATAAAAATACGCTTCACACAAGCGATCAATTAATTGTTTATGATCAGACACCCCAACAGAGACTGTTTGAATCAGCTCCTGTTCATTGATGTCGCCTAAAAACAAGCGCAAAATATTATTTGCCCAACTGTTATGATCTAGGCCATCTAGGTGTTGTCTCAGGTTGGCTTTTGCCAATTCTGGATCAATTTCATATTCAACCAAATACAACCAAGCGATTCGATAAGGATCATTTTGTTGTTGCAATTGAAAACGTTGCAGATCAGCCAACGCTTGTTGTGGTCGCTTACCATAATACAAGGCGATGCCACGATTCAAATACGCGTATTCATGATTCATATCCAGTTCAATGGCCGAATCAAAGGCATCGTAAGCCTCAACGAAATTTTGCCGCTGCGTATGGTGAATTCCCATAAAATTGTACGCGTCAACTAAATCAGGCTGCAAACGCAGCGCGCGTTGAAAATCAAAACTGGCTAAGCCGCGCAGACCGACGCTATCGTAAATCACACCGCGATCGTAAAACAACTTGGCACGTTGTTCTTGGGTAATCTCCATTTTGGTTAAAATTTCCGTTAACCTAGCCAATGCCAACTCACTTTGTGGATTAACAGGTAGCGGTTTTGCAATCAGTACTTTTGCTTGTGAATAAGACGCAGCGGATTGGTCTGTTGTGGTCGAACATGCGCTTAGCCCTAATACAGCCAAACTGGTGAAAATAGCGAGGGAAAATTTCACAGAGAGTCCTAAGATATTGAAATTAATATAATCAATTAGGGTTAAGTATATCGCAATGGCTGACAAACACAAAAGCACGATAGCTTTTAAACAATTAAATTAAGCCAACTGGATAAAAATACATCAGGCAAAAAAAATGCCGGTCATTGACCGGCATTTTTGCTAATGATTGTTAACCATTACTCAGCTGAATCGCCTTTAACGTCAACTTCTTTCATGCTTAAACGAACACGGCCTTGACGGTCAACTTCAAGTACTTTAACCGTAACTTCTTGACCTTCAGACAAGTGATCTGACACATTGTTCACACGCTCTTCAGCAATTTGTGAGATATGTACAAGACCATCTTTACCAGGTAATACATTTACGAATGCACCAAAGTCAACGATGCGTACAACTTTACCCGTGTACAACTTGCCTACTTCGATTTCAGCGGTAATCGCTTCGATACGAGAGATAGCGTCTTTCGCTTGTTCACCAGATGTTGCTGCAATGCGAACCGTACCATCATCTTCAATTTCGATGGTTGTGCCAGTCTCTTCTGTCAATTGACGGATGGTTGCACCACCTTTACCGATAACATCACGGATCTTATCTGAATCAATTTTCATGGTGTGGATACGCGGAGCGAAATCAGAGATATCATCACGAGCTTCGCTGATCGCTTCATCCATAACACTTAGGATATGAATACGCGCGCCTTTTGCCTGATTAAGGGCAATTTGCATGATCTCTTGCGTAATACCTTCGATCTTAATATCCATTTGCAATGCAGTGATACCACCTTGAGTACCAGCAACTTTAAAGTCCATGTCACCCAAGTGATCTTCGTCACCTAGGATGTCAGAAAGAACAACAAAGTTCTCACCTTCTTTAACAAGACCCATTGCGATACCAGCGACAGAATCTTTAATAGGTACACCAGCATCCATAAGTGCTAATGACGTACCACATACTGATGCCATTGATGATGAACCATTTGATTCGGTGATTTCAGAAACCACACGAACTGAGTATGGGAAATCTTCTGCATCAGGCATAACAGCCAAGATACCGCGCTTTGCTAAACGACCGTGACCAATCTCACGACGCTTAGGTGAACCGATAAAACCAGTTTCACCAACACAGTATGGAGGGAAGTTGTAGTGCAACATAAAGTTGTCAGTCTTCTCACCCAAAATGGTTTCTACACGTTGAGCGTCACGTTGTGTACCCAAGGTCGCTGTTACTAGTGCCTGAGTTTCACCACGGGTAAATACCGCAGAACCGTGCGTACGAGGAAGAACACCAGTCATTACGTCAAGCGCACGAACCATTTCTGGATCACGGCCATCAATACGAGGAGCACCTTGTGTAATGCGCTCACGTACGATTTTCTTCTCTAGATCGTGAATTAAGTCTTTGGCATCACCGGCATCAAACTCTTCGCCTTCAGCAACATTGGCTGAAAGTTGTTCAATAACGCGGTTTTTGATTTCACCAATCGCATCGTAACGTTTGGCTTTTTCAGTAATTTGGTAAGCGTCAGTAATATCAGCTGTCGCTAATTCTGCGATTTGAGCAACAAGTGCTTCATTTTTCGCAGGTGCTTGCCAGTCCCATGCAGGGTTGTTTACTTCAGCAGCAAACTCTTTAATTGCATTGATAGCAGTTTGTGATTGCTCATGACCGTATACAACAGCGCCTAGCATGACTTCTTCAGAAAGCACGTCGGCTTCTGATTCAACCATTAGTACTGCAGATTCAGTACCGGCAACAACCAAGTCTAATTTGCTTTCTTCAAGTTCTGATTGAAGTGGGTTCAATACGTATTGATCGTTAACGTAACCAACTCGAGCGGCACCTACAGGGCCATTAAAAGGCATACCTGAAATAGCTAGCGCCGCAGACGTACCTAGAAGTGAAATGATATCAGGGGCAATTTCTGGGTTAGCAGAAACAACAGTGATAACCACTTGTACTTCGTTGGTGTAGCCGTCAGGGAATAGAGGACGAATTGGACGGTCAATAAGACGTGCAGTTAATGTTTCTTCTTCAGAAGGACGACCTTCACGTTTGAAGAAACCACCAGGAATTTTACCTGCTGCGTATGTTTTTTCTTGATAGTTTACTGTTAGTGGGAAGAAGTCTTGACCAGGTACTGCTTCTTTTTTACCTACTACAGAGACTAGTACGCTCGTGTCGTCCATTGATGCCATTACAGCAGCCGTTGCTTGACGAGCAATAACACCTGTTTCCAGTGTTACTTTATGCTGTCCGAATTCAAATGTTTTCGTGATCGGAGTCATTGATTTTCCTTAGTATTATAGAGCCCTTGCTCTAAGTTCTATTTCATATTTAATTTCGCGCACTATTATACCCAATTAATTCTCTATTGCTACTATATAGCGTATGAATTTTGTGATCCTTTAGTGACATTTTGATTCGCCTAAACTTAACAAAAAAAGTTAATAAATTAGTTACTTACCGTGCTTTCAATTCTGTCTCTAATAAGATCACTGTGGTTGCACCGCTATTTTTTACATTATGTTGCATTGCTGGTAAGTAAAGTACACTGCCGGTTGCAACCTGCAACACCTGTGTTTTACCGTCGTGGTTAATCAACGTAAGCTCACCACCGGCCAACACATATACGGTTCAGTTTGGGTGTTGGTGACTATGCATCCCTGATTCACTATGAGGTGGATAAGTTAATCGAATGACTTCTACTTTTTCGTTGTCTAACAGTATTTCTTTTTGCTTTTTTGAGATCCGTTGCATTCGCTACAAACGATAAGATAACGGACAAGATGGCAATAACCGTAGATACTCTTTTCATTTTTCGCTCCGATTGTTATTTTTCTGTTCATTCTTTTCTAACATCAAAAGCAAAGCAGCTGCAAGTTTGCTGACATAGCTCGGCGATAAAACTGTGGTCTCATAATTTACAGCCACTGCATGTTATTAAAGCTAACAATTTCAAGGCACTGCCTTTTGCGCAAATTGGTAGAACCGATGTTTGTCTCCTACACTTATGCCATCATTTGCGCCTTCCAGGTGCCATTTTTCTCATCGCATAAGTCGGTTAGGCTTATCACAGCCACAACCGATTAACTCAGCTACAATAGGGATCATTATGTTACGTCGTCAATTTATTAGCCGAATGGCTGCCATTTTTGGCGGCAGCGTGCTATCAACTCAAGCACTATCAAAGGCCGCTCTATCGAGTACCTCAGCGTCTACCAGCAATGCCTTAGCCGCCGCAGCAACATCGATCAGCCCAGGGGATTGGCAAGCGTTAAGAAAACTCTTCCCGTTAACCCATGACTACGTACAACTGTCGACATTTCTATTAGCGTCGCACCCCAAACCTGTCGCTGACGCGATCGCCGAACATCGCAAAGGGCTAGATGAAAATCCGTCCGATTATTGGCACGACAGGTTTCTCACCGTAGATCAAGACATCGCCAAAAGCGCTGCAAATTATATGGGTGGCAAAGCAGAAAATATCGCCCTTACCGATAGCACAACCATGGGCCTTGGTACCATGTATAACGCCCTTGCGCTCGACTCGGGCGACGAAATACTGCAGACAACCCATGATCATTATTCAACGGATATGTCGTTAGCATTTGCGGCAAAACGTGCAGGTGCGAGCATTAAACGCATTGATTTATATGACGATCCTGCCAAAACCAGCACCAAAGATGTGTTGCAGCGATTACGAGATGGCATAGGCTCAGAGACAAAAGTTATCGCCGTAACTTGGGTACATTCTTGTACCGGCGTAAAACTGCCCATCAGAGCAATGGCAAACACCATTGCCCAAGCGAACAAACAACGACGCAGTGATAAACAAATTCTATTTTGTGTAGATGGCGTACACGGTTTTGGTATCGAAGATGAAAACATCGACGAGCTAGGCTGTGACTTTTTTGTTGCTGGTACCCATAAATGGATTTTTGGTCCACGGGGTACAGGTGTTATCTGGGGTAACGATAAAGCCTGGCAAATGACCGCGCCGGTGATCCCAAGCTTTAGTGAGTCTTATGATGTCTGGTTAGGATTAACCGAACAGGACAAAGTGTGGAAAGGCCAACATATGACGCCAGGTGGCTTTCATTCTTTTGAACATCGATGGGCTCTACCTAAAGCGTTTGAACTGCATATGCAATTGGGTAAAGCCAATGTGCAAAAACGGATACATCAACTCAATACACAAACCAAACAAGGGCTGGCAAAAATGAAACATGTCAAGCTCTACACACCAATGTCCAGCAGCTTATCATCTGGTCTGGTGGTATTTGATGTTGACGGCTTACCAGCGGAGCAAGTGGTTAAAAAACTCCATGATAAAGGCATTATAATGAGCGCAACCCCCTATCGTAATAGTTATTCGAGATTTGCGCCGTCATTAATCAATAACGAAAATGAGATCGAAGCAGCCCTTGCCGAGATCGCCCGTTTAGCCTAAATCTAAATTCCTTCCTATAATCTAAATAGCATGTCTAAGGTGATATACGAAATACGTATATCACCTATAAGAATTGGTAATTGGTAATAAAAACCAGCTCTATTAAAATGACAACCAATCAGCAAACGGTCAAAAATCGAACGATGTAGTTTTGACTATAAAGCACCCTTTGAACCAGTTTTTAAATTAAGATAATCGGACTCTGTTATGAAAAAATTAGTATTGGCAACAGCAATCAGCCTTAGCTTTCTAACCGTACCAGCAATGGCAGCAACAACAGCCACCAGCTTAGATAATTTCTTTACCAAAGATGGTGTCGTCGTTGATGAAAATAACTACCCTGTGATGGAAACATCGCGTCAAATGTTGAAGAATCAAGACTTAGTAGGCGTTAATAACCTATTGCATAAGCGCGAATTAACCCCAACAGACAAGCAACCTGTTGTGCGAATGAATCGCGATACCTATTACTCAATGGCATTGGTTGATGTATCTAAAGGGGCGACCATTACCCTACCTGAAATCCCAGACGGTAAATACATGTCATTAGAAGTGGTTACCGAAGATCACCGTGTTCAAGCGATGAAATATGGCGCGGGTACCTACAACCTAACAACTCATAGCGGCGAACACGTCTATCTTATCGTGCGCTTAGATGCCACATTCACTAAAGACGAAGTACGCAAGTATCAAGATCAAATCAGCATCAGTGCTAACTCAAACAACAAGTTTGATGCCGTTGCTGTAGATAAGGCATCATTCGATAAAACTGAAGATGCATTGAAAGCACAAGCGCCATTAATGCTTAAAGAAAACCCATTGGATGCGACGTTCGGCATGTTTACCGACCCACGTGATGATTCAAAAGAGATGTTTACCAAGCAAAAATACGCTGTTGGTGCAGCTGTTGGTTGGGGTGGTGCTCAATTACGCGATAACATTTATGAGCTATCGCCAAATTTTGCCGATGATAAATGCTATCAAATGACCTTTGAGGATCCTCAAAACGATGCATTTTGGTCTATCACGGTTTACGACCAAAAAGGTTTTATGTTCAAAGATCTAGCGAACATCAGCTCAAATACTGCGACAGCTAACGAAGACGGTACGTATACGGTAAGCTTTGGTTGCGGTGCAGACGCACCAAACAACTTGGAAATTGACAACCCAACGGGCAAGTTCAATATGGCTGCGCGTCACTATATTCCAAGCAAGAAGGTACGCGATGAAGGCTACCGTTTATTACCCTTCTTTAAAGAAGTAAAGTAATACTGACACACACTGTCCATTAGACACACAGTAAAAAAGGCTTTGAATCTCAGGTTCAAAGCCTTTTTCGTGTAATGATGTTTTTTGTGCACTGCTGCGCTTTATTGTTGTTCGGTAAATGCTTGCAGAATATCTTGATATAGCATCGCAAAGTCAGCATAAGACGCCGTTTTAATATTTGCATTGATGGCGATCACCATATCAAGCTCAGGAAAAACGGCAACAAAGCGTTGTGCTCCGCAAGACACACCCCAATGATTTATATTGCGAGCCAAACCAACACCGTCGACTTGCCACTCACGATAACGCCAACCAAGCGCATAGTTTTGCTCATACACCTCACCACTGTCCAATCTTTGCGGTTTAGAAAACTCGCGGCGAACCTGTTCTGACAAATAGTCATTATTCAAATGCACAAGTCCCATTCGTACCAGATCCGAAGACGTTGCGGAAAATCCACCACCGGGTAAGCGATGCGATAAGTCGACCGCTCGCCAAGGGGTGATTTGATGTTGACCATTCACAACACGATTTAAATACGAGGTGGTAATATTATCGGAGCCATCACTGCTGTTTGGCGCAACAATCGTTGAGTGCATATTATTGGGCGACAAAACCTGATCGTTGATTATCGACAAGAACCGCCAATGCGGTTGCGGTAATCGCTTTTGAAGTAATGCCAATTCGGTAAATGGTGTCTGGGGTGGCTTGAATGTCACGTTGCAGATTAGCCCAGCGTATTGCTCCTGCCCACACTAATTTGTCATTGACACCAATCGCAATCGAATAAGAGGTTGCGTCAATTAATGCGCGTCGACTCTGCATCGCTTTTAAAGTTTGATTTGCGGCATCTTTATAGCGAGGGTCTTACAATGATTGCGAAACAGGCGCATCAGTCGGTACGTTCAGCCATTGCCACGTCAGCACGGGCACCACCCCGCCGATGACTGTAAAAGTCATAAAGGGGTTTGCCCAAATAAACAAACACAGCGATAAACAATAAAGCCAACCATTTGAATTTATGTTTGATTACCACGTTATTAGCCTGTTCCCTAGTTGGTTTGTTTTCACATAATGTAGAGCATAAAAAAGATTGCCCGTGTTTATTATTCTGCGTGGTTAACAGCGTTATTTAACCCCAAGCGTTTAGAAAAAACAGTGATGATATTAGCTAGCTAGCCTTAGCTTTCTGCATCAGATAATGCATAGGTTGGCCATGCCATAGGCAAAGGCACTGGCACTGGCACAGGCACAGGCCAATAACCACAAAACGAGAAGTGCCTAAATGATGAAATGCTTAAACGAACAAATGCCGGAACGAGAAAACGCTCAAACCGAATAGTCCGATTTGAGCGTTTTAGATAAATTGAAATTATGCCGCCGTAGGCTGCGACTATTTATGAGGGTTTAATTTCATTGAAAATTTAAAACCTTTATTACCAGCCCTATCATTGGTTTGATTGGCACTAAGTACCGCCTGTAACAGCAAATCGATATCCTCTTGGCTTATATCACCTTGCGCTGCCTCAGCGCTGGTTTTAACCCCGCTTTGTGCACCATTTTTAGCATAAGCTTTTGCTTGCAGCTTTTGTAAAACAGTTAAGGCTTGACCTGATAAACAAGATGATAAGTCGCTGGCATTACCCTGCGCTTGATTAAGGCGATACAATACATCAACGGCACGTTGATAGTCGCTGCGGTTGCAGTGCATAGTAAAGTCTTTAGCCGCCTGTTTTCGAGTCACGTAATAGGAATGTTTATCGGATTCAAGCAACGCATGGCGATGCACTATCAGTTGTCTAATGCAGGCGATAGTAAAAGCAACAACCAGAAGTCCATATAGCCACGCAACGTTAAAATCGGCAATGAGGTCAGCCTGTTCACCGTTTACGTTGGCATCGTTTGCTGCACTTTTGACAGTAAACACGCGCTCAGAATCACCAACCACAACGGTTTGCTCAGCAATGACCTCTGTTTGCAAGCTATCGGTTTTTAAGTCCCACCAACTAATACGTTGCTCTGGAAACACATAGCTGCCCTGTTGTTGCAAAATGTAGGTTACTTGTTGGCTTCTTGTGGCAATATTAAACTTTTTAAAGCGCTGGAATTCGTCCTCATCAACCACTGGTTTGACGTATTTTTCTGTTGCTGGCAGCTCTTCAATGACAATTTTAGGCAGCATCAAAACATGTTGCTTCTCTGCCGACAACGTATACGTAAAGGTAACTGCAGAGCCTGGGCTGAGCGACTTTTGTTTATCTATATTGCTACTAACCGTAAAACTCACTTTTGGGCTGGCCATTACGGTTTGTCCCTTACTTTCAAGGTTTTTATCGGTAACCTGAAATGACGGTGATGGTGTCTTTAACACACGGGTTTGCAATTGACCTTGCTCATCTCGTAGCTCGGCATTTACAGTGATACTTGGTAAGCGAAAGTCACCAGATTCAAGCGGATAAACAATGACATTGCGACGTTGTACATTCCAAGTTTCACCATCAACCTGTGCAATCGTAGACTGCGCAGCGCCACTAGGTTGGATAACAACACTGCCTTCGATATCTATGTATGATACTGAAAAGTCTTGGGCAAACGGCATTTGACTGCGCAACTCAATCTCAAATACCACTTGTTGCGTGGCAACTAAAGGTTGCTCAGTCTTTTGGCTAACCGCGACGGTTACCTCGTCTTGACTTTCGAATGCCTGTACTTGATTAGACAGCGTCATCAAAAACAAACAAATCACCGCGAATAACGACATAACAAACGCTTTAGCAAATACGTTAGCGAAGCCATTAACACGGCGCTGAAATAAACTACTTACTGGCATTGATGTATTCCTGTTGAAACTTTTTACGTAAAAACTTTTCCGGATTGGTTTGCACTTGCTTAAGCCACAAACTGTCCGACATCACTCGCTGCCCCGCCCCTTGGCTTTGCATCTTTTTATTGCTGCCCTTTTTCTCGGTATCTATCTCATCGGTATCTATCGCTTTAGGTTTACCAGGTTTCGCATTAGCTAAGATTTTTTCTAATATCTGCAGGTTCTCTTCTGCGCCAGGATAATCAGCTTGCGTTTGTAACACCTGCTTATACAGTGAGATGGCTTTGACGATATTACCCATATATGCATGAGCACTGGCTTCGCTAAATCTGGCATCAACGCCATCCAGTTGAGCGAACATAGTTTGTGCTAGGTCATACTCACCGGCAACGAAATAACTGTATGCCGCCCACCGTTTATCGGCAAATACCGTTGCAGCTTGCTCTGCTTTACCTTGCTGTAGATAAAGTGCCGCTTGCTGATCTCGGCTAAGCCATAAATTCATAAAACCTTGCGGGCTTAGGTAAATGGCGAGACCAAGCATTAACACCAGACCCGCAATTATGGCGGTTTTATGTTTCTGGTAAGCCGAATATAAGTTTACGCTGACACGCTTTATGGTATTAAACCATCGTGGTGTTGCAGCCAATGTTTTTGTATTTACCATTGCATTGTCCACCCACGTCGAAACCAAAGCGCCTGTAACGGCAATAACACAAACAACAACCAATACCCTTCGTCGTGCCATGGTTGCGCCGAATCATCACTGGCAAATAGATTGTTTTCGATATTATTAATAACCGTGTCGACATCGTCACCATTGTGAGTAAATGGCACCATACGTCCGTGACCGGTGTCCGCCAATTGTTGCAGCTGTTGCAGCTGTTGACTTGATAAACCATTAGCCGCAGGCAAGCCACTGTCGGGATTCTCGGCAATAGCCCAAACCAATAATTGATGTTGTTGCTCACTGAAAAACGATTTAAATTGATTTACCGCGTCTGAATCGGTCTTATCGGTTAACAGTAATACCGTAGATGCCGTTGTTGTTTGCTTGAGCAAACTCGCCAAAGGTTTCAGTGTCGAGCTTTGCTGTGGCGCTTTATCCGGCAACAAGTCGGTATCAAGCACATCCAGAAAATGTCGGATCATTTGCCTATCTTTAGTAATTGGCATGGCAATATGCGCGGTTCCTGAGTACACCACCAGCGCAGTTTTCGCGTCACCACGTTGGTCGAGCAAGGCATTAATTTTTTGTTTCGCGCGCAATAGGCGGCTCGGTTGCAAATCGGTCGATTGCATCGAACTGGAAACATCCAATGCAATGATCAGTACCGACTCATCGACAAAAAACTCTGTAGCTTGCTTTTTCCACGCAGGTCCTGCCATAACTAACGTAGACACCACTGCGAACACCGCAAACAAACGTTTTGGCGTAAACATACGTTGTTGCGTTTCATCGATGCTTAAGTGGCGGATCATCTTGTCAGACATAACACCACGCCATTTAGTCAAAGAATCATCTTTTGCGACAACAAAACGATAAAACAAAAACAAAGGGATTAATGACAGTAACCATAATGGGCGAATAAAATGGAAGTCACTCAAATAACCCAAACCTAATTCTTGCATAACAGCTATAGGGTTCATTACTGGCCTCCTTTTACAACAGTGCTTGGTTCAGTCTTTGGCTCATTGTCTGACTCATTAATCAGTGGCAATGCTTTCCTGCCGATTAATTTAACGGCAAATAACATAACGATAACCAGCAAATTGGCGACAAAATAAATCGCAAAAGCGAGATGATGCAAACTGTGCCTTGGTCGATAAGACAGAGTCTCATATTGCTGCTTTTCCAAATCATTAATCTGTTGATAAGCCTGCTGCAACTCTTGGCGATTAATCGCGGTAAAACTTTGTCCACCACTGGCTTTGGCAACCTTTTCAAGTGTTTGTAGATCCATTTCATATTCACCTTCATTACTCGGATCGCCAACAGCTATGGTGTATATTTTAATATCATGCTTAGCAGCAATTTGGGCGGCCTTAATAGGCGGCATTTTTGAGCCTGTATCCGCGCCATCGGTGAGCAAAATCAATACTCGTTGTTTGCTTTTTTGTTGTTCGAATACCGCAATCGTTAAGCCTATGGCATCACCAAAGGCGGTTTGATAGCCTGCGTAACCGAGTTGTGATTGATTCAATAAGTCCTGCCAAGTTGCAATATCATCGGTAAATGGTGCTTGCAGGTAGGCAGCGTCAGCAAACAAAATAAGCCCTAAGCGGTCATGCTTACGTTGCTGCGCAAAATCATTTAACACCTGTTTCGCGGCGCTAAGACGATCAATTTTTTGCCCTTGTTGATCTACAAAATCTTGCTCTTGCATTGAACCAGATAAGTCCAACGCCACCATAATTTCTCGCGCTGACTTTTTTTGCTCTATCGGCTCACCAACCCACTCAGGTTGCGCAATGGCGCTAATCAATGCAACCCAGCCTAACAACAATAGAAACTGCTGTAATCGACGTCGAAGCAGCTTAACGGCACCTTTTTTAGGGGTTTCTCCGGATACTTTTACCAAGCGAGCGAAGTACGGCACATGAACCGAGGCTCTTTGTTCTTTATATTCTGGCAATAACCAATAAACCAACACGGGAATAGGCAATAACAACCAGGCTAATGGATGCGCGAACTCAATCATATTGCCCCCTATGGTGTTTTATCCAATGTGCGATGTGTGCTTTTAATGCGCGAAATTCGTTATCCGCCATGGTCTTGCTCTCGGCGTACGATAACTGTGCTAATTGCGCTGTGTAGTGCTGAGCAAATTGACTGCCTTGGCACTGGTTATCTAACCATAGTGCCCATTCTTTACCGACATGAGCCGTCACGTCGGTGCGAGGAAAACCGTATAAGGCGGTTTTACGCAACAACAAAGGCAATAGAGCCAATTGCTCTGGGTTATTACCGAGCTGCTGTAATTTAGCTAAGGCTGCCCGTCGATAAGCATTTTGAACATAACGTCGTAGGTGCAAATAGCAACGATAAACAATCGCTGCGATGGCCATAAACAGTAACAATTTCCAGCCTAGGGTTTGCGGAAACCAACTAATGTCTGCAGGAACAGGAATATCGTTAAGACCGTCAAGCATCGGTTGTGCTTGACCTGACGTCGATGCTGATAATAAAAGAAACATATTCAATACCTTACGCTCTAACCACACCAAACGCTTTACGAACCTGTTTATCCGTAGGCAGCAAGGTATCAAAGGCGATCATTGGCATGCGATATTTGTGCGCAACCGATAAAAACTTAGCAATGGCGTTTTCAACATCGTGACTGAATCGCTGTTGCAATGCTTCTTTTTTGGTTGTGAGTTCGATCTGCATGTCGCCATCACTGACCACCATTTGTGACATGGCAATAAGTTGACGCTCTAATGGGTCGGTCACATGACACAGCATGATATCGTTATGCTGGCTGATGCGTTTAACGTACTCTCCACACTTGTCACTCCAGCCATAACCATCACTGATCATTATCAATAAAGCATCATGGCCGATAATACGCATCACTTGCGCAAACATGCTTTCTAATGATACATGGTGCTCTGGTTGACTAGCACCTGAGGTCAATTTGTGGTTATAGCGACAAATGTCACCGATGACGGTAATGACCTGGTTTTGACTGCGTTTGGGCGCTATATGAGTCACTTGATTATCGTTAAATACCACAGCGCCGATTCGATCTGTGCTCGCCACCACTTGCCATGCCATTAATGCCGCTATTTCCGCTGCGATCACGGACTTGGTTTTACCTTTACTGCCAAAGAACATGCTCTGTCGTTGGTCGACCAACAGTATGACATTGCGTTCACGTTCTTCGCTGTATACTTTAACGTGGGGTTTCTTGGTGCGCATAGTGACTTTCCAATCCATAGTGCGAATATCGTCACCAACCTGATATTGACGCATTTCTTCGAAATTAAGCCCTCGGCCACGAAGTTTGGAGGCATTTTTACCCGACAATATGCTATTGATGGGTTGCTGCGCCACTAAGCTGAATCCTCGCGCTTTAAACTGTAAGCGACGCAACGCATCAATACTGGTGTATATGTCTTGATCATGATTCATTGAGTTCATGCGAGCCTCACTCCCCTTTAAACTACAGCAACCTGTTTAAGGATTTCATCTATAACCATGTCAGCGGTGATTCCATCTGCCAGCGCATCGTAGGACAACACCAGACGATGCCTTAATACCGCATGGACAATCTGACGCACATCATCAGGATCAACAAAATCTTTACCGTTCAGCCAAGCCATCGCTCGCGCACTCTTATCCAACGCGATACTGGCTCGCGGGCTTGAACCTACCGCCAACCAGTTGGCTAGAGGAGAATCAACATACTGTTGTGGCTGACGCGTGGCGATAATGATCGACACCATGTAATCAAGTACGGCATCAGAGCAATGGACTTGACGAACTTCATCGCGAGCCGCAAAAATCACTTGCGGGTCGACTTTGATTTGCTCACCATTACTCGCCATTTCTTCACCACGAACTAACTTAATGATTTGAGCTTCTGACTCTGCATCAGGGTAATCAAGGTTAATTTTCATTAAAAAGCGGTCCATTTGCGCTTCAGGCAAAGGGTACGTACCTTCTTGTTCAACGGGGTTTTGAGTTGCCAAAACCATAAATAACTCAGGTAATTTATAGGTTTTACCAGCAACGGTAATTTGTCGCTCTTCCATCGCTTCTAACAACGCTGCCTGGACCTTGGCCGGGGAGCGGTTAATTTCATCGGCCAACAACAAATTGTTAAATACAGGGCCTTGTTGAAACGTTAAACAGGGCTTGCCATCAATTTCTTGATACACCTCGGTACCAGTAACATCAGATGGCAACAAATCTGGGGTAAACTGCACACGCCCCAAGTCAACAGTTAACGCCTCGGCGAGTGCTTTAATCGAACGCGTTTTCGCCGTCCCAGGTAACCCTTCTAACAGCACATTGCCGTTAGTAAGCAAAGCTATGATCAGCGTTTCAACCATGTGTTTTTGGCCAATGACCGAACTTTCAACCTGAGATGTTAATTGTGATATGGACTGTCTCGTTTGATTCATTGATGTTCCTTAAATGATGGACGACGTAGCATTTGGCGCTATATTACCGATGCCAACATATACTATCCAATGATACCTATTTATAAGTGATATACTTAAGGAGTATAGCAGCTACCAGCGAGACAAAAGACATGCGTTCAATAGCTCAAAGACTGGCCCGAATTGACCTGAACTTGTTAGTCACCTTACTGGTGTTATTACAGGAAAATAATGTCAGCCGAGCAGCGGAAAAGCTGTTCGTATCGCAACCGGCGGTGAGCCGAGCATTGCAAAAACTAAGAGAGATATTTGATGACCCACTGTTTGCCCGCGAGTCCAGCGGTTTGCGGCCAACCAGTAGAGCTGCCGAGCTAAAGCAACCTTTAACGGTGCTGCTTAATGATGTCTATGGTTTGATTGATAACAGCGATTTTGATCCGAAAACATGCGAGCAAAGCTTTACCATTGCCATTCCAGGCTTGATGAGTCATTCCTTGTTGCTGCCAGTTATTGACACCGTCAGCGCACTGGCACCGGATGTGATCATTTCCCAACAACCATCCTCATTAACACAACAAAAACATCTGTCGACCGGCAGCTTAGACTTTGCGATTTTTGTTGCACCAATTAACGAAGAGCCTTTTCAATCAACATTATTAGGCTATTCCTACCCGGCAATTTTTGCTCGCAAAGACCACCCTATTTTTGCGACAAGTAACCCTAGCATCGATGATTGTTTGCATTACAAATTCGTTGATTTTAATGTTGAAGTGCAATCAGAGTCGCTTATCTCTAATCCGGCCTTACGATATATTGACGATCATAACTTACATCGTCAGGTTGCTTTTCAAAGCGGTCAGTTGGGCATGTTAGCAGCGGTTATGAAGAAAAATGATTACTTACTTATTGGTGCACATCATTTGATGGAACAGGCGGTTTTGCAACAGGACTTTAAACAAGTGATGTTAATACATGACAAGAGTTATGCTGTGCCAATGTATTTAAATGATCACATCATCACTCACAACAGTGCTGCGCATAAATGGCTGAAACGAATTTTAATTGACGAGCTTAAGGCGGTAATTGACGGCTCGTTAACGGTTAAATAGTTCAGCGTACGTCACGCCTCATTATGGCCGTTAGCGTAGCGAATAGGTGTGATAATTTATTGCATTTTAGAATTAAAAAAGGCCAGTATAAACTGGCCTTTTTTGCGTTTTGGGTAGTGTCTTAGCGACGGATACCTAAACGTTGGATTAGATCTTGATAGCGAGTAACGTTCTTACGCTTAACATAATCAAGAAGTTTACGACGTTGGCTAACCATACGTAGTAGACCACGACGTGAGTGGTGATCGTGAAGGTGCTTCTTGAAGTGACCTTGTAGGTGATTGATTTGAGTAGTCAAAAGAGCTACTTGAACCTCTGGAGAACCAGTGTCACCTTCTTTAGTCGCGTATTCTGCAACGATTGCTGCTTTTTGTTCAGCTGATAAAGACATAATATATACCTTAGTGTTAATAGTGTTTAATCAAACCCGCTAAGCCAAACACTAATTCAGCATAGCGGAAAAGAGCGCGTATAATAGCAAAATCCGCCTGCTATGCAAGCAATTTTACGTATTGCTACAAATGCTTATTGTTCGTGTTGTACAACCAAGCGTTTCGGCGCTAACATGCCGTCGCTATTGATATGGCCAACACCGATAAACTGTTTGTTATCACCGACGGTGATTTTAAGCAAACCATCTTCGCTGACACCTGGCATCATCACCGGATTACCATGTTTAAGGTAATGTGCCGCTTCGTCGTCAACATTAACTTCGCTTAAGCCAACCACAGCAGTATCCATTGGTAACAATAATGGATCGAGTAACTCAGACGGTGCTATGTCTTGCTCTCGAGCCTGCTCCAATAACTGCTCTAATTGCTCCAAGGTGACCATGTTTTCCACCGGGTAGCTACCAACAGTCGTACGACGTAACATGCTTACATGCGCGCCACAACCGAGTAACTCACCTAGGTCATCAACGATGGTACGAATGTACGTACCTTTAGACACGTGAATTTCCATGTCCACTTCATCGCCTTCAAAACGCAATAAATCTAAACGGTAAACGTCGATATCACGCGCTTCTCGCTCAATGGTGATACCTTCTCGCGCATACTTGTACAAAGGCTGACCTTTGTGTTTTAGCGCTGAATACATCGACGGTACTTGTTTTGATTTACCACGAAATGATTCCAGCGCTGGCAATAACTCAGCATCGCTGATGTTCACCGGCTTTTCGCTCACGACCTCACCGTCCGCATCACTGGTTGTGGTACGAATACCCAACTTAGCGGTAACGATATAGGTCTTATCCGTATCGAGTAAAAACTGCGAAAACTTTGTCGCTTCACCAAAACAAATAGGCAACATACCGGTTGCTAGTGGATCTAATGCACCGGTATGCCCTGCTTTATTGGCAAAATAAATGCGTTTTGCCGCCTGTAATGCATGGTTAGATGACATTTCATAGGGTTTATCCAACAATAAAACGCCATCGACTTGACGGCCTTTTCTGCGTCTTGCCATGAATTAGTCTTCCTGCTCGTCGTTCGTTTTGCCTGACTTTCTTTCGTCTTCAGCAATGACTTTATTCACTAGGTTGGTCATGCGAACACCTTCCACCAAAGATTTGTCATATTCAAATCTAAGTTGCGGCATAATGCGAGCACGTAACACTTTCGCTAATAACGAACGAATATAACCGGCAGCATCGTTTAAAATGGCTAACGCGTCTTTAATTTTGCTGTCATCATCGTGGAAAAAGGTAACGAATACTTTGGCGTACGCCAAGTCGCGGCTAACCTCTACTGCTGATACGGTTACCATGCCCAAACGCGGATCTTTTACTTCACGTTGTAAGATTACCGCAATTTCTTTTTGGATTTGTTGTGCCACCCGATCAGTACGGGAAAATTCTCTGGCCATTCATTGCTCCAATATATAAATATGCCATTAACGCGCGTATATTTGGCGGTTAACAGGCAAAAATAGGGGCTAAGCCCCTATTTTATTCACTAGGCTGTTATTCAAGAGTTACAGTGTACGTGCCACTTCAACTGTCTCGAATACCTCAATTTGGTCACCAACGCGTACATCGTTGTAGTTCTTAACACCGATACCACACTCAGTACCGTTACGAACTTCTTGTACATCGTCTTTAAAGCGACGTAATGACTCAAGCTCACCTTCGTAGATTACAACGTTTTCACGAAGTACACGGATTGGCGCGCTACGTTTAATGATACCTTCGGTAACCATACAACCAGCGATAGCACCAATTTTCGGTGACTTAAATACATCACGAACTTCAGCAAGACCAATGATCTCTTGTTTGAATTCAGGGGCAAGCATACCGCTCATCGCTGACTTCACTTCGTCGATCAGTGCGTAAATAACGCTGTAGTAACGTAGGTCTAGGTTTTCAGCTTCAATAACCTTACGCGCAGACGCATCAGCACGTACGTTGAAACCAACAACAATTGCGTTAGATGCGGCAGCAAGTGAAGCATCAGTCTCGGTAATACCACCAACACCTGAACCAACGATTTTAACTTTAACTTCGTCAGTAGATAGTTTGGTTAGTGAGTCTGAAATGGCTTCCAATGAACCTTGTACATCAGACTTAAGTACCACGTTAACTTCTGAAACGTCACCTTCTTCCATGTTAGCAAACATGTTTTCAAGCTTCGCTTTTTGTTGACGAGCAAGTTTCACATCACGGAATTTACCTTGACGGAACAACGCAACTTCACGAGCTTTCTTCTCATCTTTAACAACTGTCGCTTCATCACCTGACTGAGGTACACCAGAAAGACCTAAAATCTCTACTGGAATTGACGGACCCGCCGTTGTAATGGCTTTACCATTTTCATCACGCATGGCTCGAACACGACCGTACTCTAAACCACAAAGTACGATATCACCTTGCTTCAACGTACCTTCTTGTACCAATACAGTTGCTACAGGACCACGGCCTTTATCAAGTTTAGACTCAACAACAACACCGTTCGCCATCTTATCAACAACCGCTTCAAGTTCTAGAACTTCAGCTTGCAGTAGTACAGCATCAAGCAATTCATCAATACCTAAACCAGTCTTAGCTGATACAGGACAGAATTGAACGTCACCGCCCCACTCTTCAGAAAGAACGTCGTGTTGTGAAAGTTCACTACGTACACGCTCAACATCCGTGGTTTCTTTATCCATTTTGTTGATTGCGATAATAATTGGCACTTCAGATGCTTTAGCATGCTGAATCGCTTCAACTGTTTGTGGCATAACACCATCATCGGCAGCGACAACAATGATAACGATATCTGTCGCTTTCGCACCACGTGAACGCATTGCAGTAAACGCGGCGTGACCCGGAGTATCTAAGAAGGTGATCATACCGTGACCAGTTTCTACGTGATAAGCACCAATGTGCTGGGTAATACCACCGGCTTCGCCGTCAGCAACTTTCGCTTTACGAATGTAATCAAGTAATGACGTTTTACCGTGGTCAACGTGACCCATAATGGTAACAACCGGTGCACGGGTGATTGACTCACCAACATGACCGCGATCTTCAAGAACCGCATCTTCTAGTGCATTTTCATTTACTAGAACAACGTTATGACCCATTTCTTCAACAACAAGTGCCGCAGTTTCTTGGTCAATAACTTGGTTAATGGTTGCCATAGCACCCATTTTGAACATCACTTTAACGACTTCAGCACCTTTAACCGCCATTTTATCGGCTAGTTCAGCAACAGAAATGGTTTCACCTAAACGTACGGCACGGGTAATGTCTTTAGCTGGCTTTTGGAAGCCGTGCTGTAAAGACGTAGGTGCACTAAGTGTACCTTTCTTACGACCGCGAGCACCACGACCTCTGGCACCACGATCGTCTTTACCTGGCTTTTTCTTTTTCTTACGACGGTTTTTAGTTTCGTCGCGCATATCAGCTTGGTCTTCAGCTTCTTGAGCATAAACAGAAGATGTTACGTGAACAACTTCTTGCTCTTTCTTCTTACGCTCAGCTTCTTGCTCTTTCCAACGTGCTTCGTTTTCTTCAGCAAGTTTGGCCGCAGCGGCAGCCGATTGACGAGCTTCTTCTTCAGCTTTTGCGGCAGCTTCAGCTTCTTGCGCTAAACGAATCTTTTTCTCTTCTTCGTTTTCTTCTTTCGGCTCAGCTTTCTCTACTTCTTGCGCTTTTTCTTGTGCTGCTGCTTTAGCTTTGGCTTGCGCTTCTGCACGAGCTTTCGCATCTGCTTCTGCTTTAGCTTTCGCTGCGGCTTCTGCTTTGGCGCGTGCTTCGGCATCGGCTTTGGCTTGCGCTTCAGCTTCAGCTTTCGCTTGAGCTTCGGCTTCTATGCGTGCCTGCTCTTCTGCTTCGGCTTGGGCTTTAAGCTCAACATCACTGGCTTTCACGTAGGTACGCTTTTTACGCACTTCTACCTGTACCTGTTTGGCTTTAGAACCAGAACCAACAGATAAAGTTGATTTCTTCTTACGGTTTAACGTCATACGCGTAGGTTGCGAATCTGACGTATCACCGTGCTGCTTTTTAAGGTGTTCAAGCAAGCTTTCTTTCTCTTGCTCAGAAACGCTTTCTTCAGCGTTCTTTTTGATACCAGCATCGTCTAGCTGTTTAAGCAAACGATCGGTATCTGTACCTATTTCGATAGCAAGTTGTTTTACGGTTACATCGGTCATTAAATATTTTCTCCTTGCTAAGCTTATTCTTCGTTAAACCAACAAATATTACGGGCCGCCATAATAAGTTCTGCTGCTTTTTCTTCAGTTAGCTCTTCAATATCTGAAATTTCATCAACACCTTGCTCAGCCAAATCTTCCAGCGTGATTACGCTGCGGCTTGCAAGTACGAATGCAAGGTGTTTGTCCATACCTTCAAGATTTAATAAATCTTCTGCTGGCTCTGCATCTTCTAGTGATTCTTCGCTAGCCAGAGCAGCAGTTGTTAATGCTCCTTTAGCGCGTTCACGTAACTCTTCAACGATGTCTTCATTAAGGCCATCGACGTCTAGCAATTCATTAACTGGAACATAAGCAATTTCTTCAAGTGAAGAAAAGCCCTCTTCAACCAACATGGTGGCGAAGTCGTCATCGATATCCAGTTTTTCAGTAAACAAGTTAATAACCTTGTCGTTTTCTGCTTCATGTTTTGACTTCATGTCTTCAATAGTCATGACATTCAGTTCCCAACCGGTAAGTTGGCTTGCCAATCGAATGTTTTGACCACTTTTACCAATCGCCATAGCTAAATTGCTTTCTTCTACGGCGATATCCATGGTGTTGGTATCTTCATCTACGATAATTGAGGCAACTTCTGCCGGCGCCATCGCATTGATAACGAATTGAGCTGGGTTGTCGTCAAATAAAACGATATCAACACGCTCACCACCAAGCTCACCAGATACCGCTTGTACACGTGAACCACGCATACCAACACACGCACCAACTGGGTCAATACGTTTGTCGTTAGACTTAACGGCAATCTTAGCGCGGCTACCAGGATCACGAGCAGCGCCTTTTATTTCCAACATTTCTTCACCAATTTCTGGCACTTCAACGCGGAACAATTCGATTAACATTTCAGGTTTAGCACGAGACACAAATAATTGTGCGCCACGAGCTTCTGGGCGAATATCAAACAACAAACCACGAATTCGGTCACCAGGGCGGAATACTTCGCGCGGTAGCATTTCATCGCGGAAAATAACCGCTTCAGCATTATTACCTAAATCTAGGATAACTGAATCTCGGCTTGCTTTTTTAACCACACCGGTGATGATTTCACCTAGTTGATCACGGTACTCACCAACGACTTTAGCGCGTTCTGCTTCACGTACTTTTTGTACGATAACTTGCTTCGCCGTTTGTGTAGTAATACGGTCAAACTTAACCGACTCAATTTGCTCTTCAACAAAATCACCTAAACCAAGTTCAGGTTCATCATATTGTGCAGCCGCTAAGCCGATTTGTGCGTAAGGGTTTTCCATTGGTTCGCTGCCATCTTCAACAACTTCCCAACGACGGAATGTATCAAACTCACCGGTTTCACGGTCAATTTCCACTCGTACTGCGATATCGCCTTCATATTTCTTTTTTGTGGCTGTCTCAAGTGCAGTTTCCATCGCCTTGAATATATCTTCGCGTGGTAATGCTTTTTCATTAGAAACCGCATCAACGACCAGTAGTATTTCCTTGCTCATGCTTTTAAAGCCTCACTTCTTATTTCAATTTCCACTCATTTCGCTACATTACAGCACAGCGAAATGAAAAATCAGTTTAAAACTTGGCGATTAAGTTCGCCTTATCGATATTGCCAATCGGTAACTCATAGTCCTGGCCATCAACGATGACAATCAAAGTGTCACCTTCGATTGCTTCAAGTTCACCTTTGAACTTGCGACGGCCATTAATAGGCATCGACAGTTTTACCTCTATTGTTTCACCAACAACACCTTCATAATGAGGCTTTTCAAACAACGGTCTGTCTACCCCAGGTGATGATACTTCTAAGTTATATTCAGTACTGATTGGGTCTTCCACATCCAATACTGCGCTGACTTGTCGTGACACTTCGGCACAATCGTCAACGTCTATGCCATTCTCATGATCAATAAATAAGCGTAAAACCGAGTTATTTCCGGCACTGATGTATTCAATACCCAATAATTCTTTGCCAGTCATTTCAACAGACGGACGCAGCAACTCAGTTAATTTTTGCTCAAACTTACTCAAGAATATTCTCCAAAAACGAAAAAAGGGCCTCTTGGCCCAATAGTGTAGCTACCTGGCATCGTCATCTATCACCGGGAGGCTCGGACAACAATCAGTAGTATTGGTGTCGTTCCGTAATCTGCTAACAAGCGATCTACAGATACGAAAAAGCCCCAATTCACACGGGGCCCTCAAAAACAACCCTTTGTGAACAGTAAAAGACTAAGACCATGAGGTGCAATTTATCTAATACAGGCCGTGAAAATTAGCGATTTAGTACCCTAGAGTTGTAAGTAAAAAATCATTTCACGTCAAAGCTGTGCAAATTATATATGGGTGCGCATAAAAGAGCAATATAAACCTAGGCTAACTTTACAATTTCACACTAATTTGCGGAAACATTAATGTACTAAGTGAAAGTTTGATGGATTGCCATACCATTGCTCAAGGTTTTGTATCACTATTTATGCGATAACCATTGAGCAACATTATTGTTTATCGAGCGCTAAACGAAAACCAATATCGGGCATGCGCACATTGCTGGTCGCACCGTCACGACGATATACATAAGACTCTTTATCGGAAAACTCGTAACCGCCGCCACGTAGCACTTTTAGTGACACTTGCTTGATATCGGTGGTAACAATATACATCGGGTTGTCGCGCGGTTTGTCTGAGTATACCGTACGACTCATGTCGTCTTGGCAAAATTCCCACACATTTCCGGTCATATCATGTAAACCCAGTTCATTACTGCGCTTTAATCCGACAGGTTGCAGTTTACGATTCGCGTTACCGGCATACCATGCGACGTCATCAATGGTATCAGAGCCACTAAACAAGAACCCCTGTGATTGATTGCCACCTTTAGCCGCGAACGCCCATTCAGCCTCACTGGGCAAACGAAATACTTTACCGGTCGCCTCATTAAGGCGGTTGATAAACTGCTGCATATTAATCCAACTGATATTGTTCACTGGGCACAATTCGCAGGGAAAATAACTGAAATTCCAACCCATCACCGCTAAGAATAACTCTTGAGTGACTTCGGTGCGGCCCATATAAAATCCGTCGACTGTCACTTGATGTGGCGGTTTTTCGCGACTGTTAGCGTCGACATGGTCTGAGCCCATGGTAAACTCGCCGCCTTCGACCCAAATCATATCCTTCATTAAACGCTCTACCATGGCATCTGAAAGTTCTGCAGGTTGTTGAAGTGATTGATCTTGTGCACTAGGGTCTGCAGTTGTTTCTTCTGATAATGGTTGTTCAGATATCTCTGCAACCTTGTTTTGCTCTGGCTGAGTTTGTTGCGCGGATTCTTGCTGTTGAGGTTGTTGAGGGTTCTGCGGTAGTTGAGTTAGTTTTTCTTGTTGCTCCTCAACGTTTGCCAATGCATTTACGCTAAATGTGCAGCTAAGTAAACAAGCACAGAGTAATCGGCCTTTCATTTCAACATATCGACATGAGTGTTGCATATTGCCTCTCTCAATTGGTGTGAATTCACAAATAAAAAATATAGCTGGCGACCGACATAAATGATGACACCAACATAACTTTGCTTAAAAAACTAATGTAAGCAGCTTTATAGAAATAACCCGACACGCATATGCCGCATGCATCTTGTTTCATACGCCATAAGCAAACCCTGCGTTAAAAAGACGCTAGGTATGTAACCAATACCGCTTCAGAGCCTGGGTTTTGATCGCCTAGCCCGCCGTTTGAAATATGACCTAGTTCAATACGAATACTCGACTGCGTGTTTAGCTTATAGGACGCCATAATGGCAGTATAAAACTCAACCTCATGGCCAAGTTCATCGGTATTGTCATTTGAGTCTTCATGATAATAGCCAATCGAAGTCATCATGCCCCAACGCCATTTAGGCCATCGAGCATCAATTTTAAATTCTTTGCTCAGTCCAATGGAGGCATAATAAGCGCCGTAGTCATTAACCATAATTTGCGTGAGCGGCCGTATACCCCAAAACTCCTCCCAGGGCATAAATTCGTAACCTAATTTGATTGTCGAAATCTGACCTTTATCAACCGCCCCAAATACACCAAACCCGGCAGTTACTTTAGGTTTATCCTGATTAGCAACAACAATCGGTGTTACAAAACATAAAGACAAAACAACTAAAATACTTTTGGTTCTTACGTGTTTCATAGTGGTCCATAGCTAAGTATATAAAAGTATAGACATATTTTTGGGGTTGAGGGATGAATATGGGCACATAATGCGCGGCGGTTTGTCGTTTTGCTAACTCAACACATTGCTGACTAAAAGTTACGCTGAACAGTTTGTTTGGGATTAAAAAAACGCCATCGTTGTGAGATGGCGTTTATCACAGGCTTTACATCGCATGTTACATCAATGATGCGGTTTCGAAGACGTTACATACCGGCTAATTCATCTAAATTAAGGTAAGTTAAACTAAGTTAAATTAGACCGTTAATTGGTCATGCATTGAGTTACACTTGCACCTTGTTCAACCGCTTGTTTGATCAGGCTCATGACATCTTCATTTTTCACTTTTTCGATCAGTGTATTGACCAAATCCGTCGCTTGTTCATCAGACGACTTGTCCGCCATGCAACTATACGCATTGGCAATACTGTCTTTTACCTTATTGACTGCATCAGGGTTACTCAAGTCTACATTGATTGCATCCTGTACCGATAATGCTAACGCTTTAGCTTGCTCCGCCGCCCCGCCAAATTGGTCTAAATTGAGACTTTCCATATCAAATGACTGCACCGCTTCTTGTACTTGGTCAGCGGCTTTTTTCGCGTCATCACATGCACTAAGAAATGAGAAGAGCATTATTGCGATCAAAAACTTTTTCATATTTACCTCCTAATAATAACAACGTCCTTCAAATCATAGCAGCCTAGGTAGAATTCGTGCTGCTTTAGCATTGCATTGAATGCTTGAAGTGACAGCGATAAGCTATCTCGCATCGCTTTTATGATATGAGCTTTATTAGACCGATTACTTAACAGCAGATAGATGAGAACACTGATTGGTAGGATATGACTCAACATCCAGAACGCTTCGCTAGCGAAGAAAATGCAGGGCAAGTTACGTTAGCAAAACATCAATGATGTCATTAATAAACCTACAATAGCTGACATGGCATCGCCGAAGAAAACTGCTGAGTTTATTTTTCTAACGTTAACGCCTGCATTATTATCGACGCCCCGCCGCTCATCGCAGGCGCCCAGACAGTACCTAGACAGTACCTAGACAACAAAAAAATACTAAGCTGGATTTAGTTAAAAACTTGGGGGCTTACCGAGGTAAGAGAAAAACGACTTTTGTGCCTGTTAAAGTTTCTGAGCGACTAATACGTAACTCGCCATTATGCCATTGGCTAATCACACTGGTTAAGGCTAGCCCTAAGCCATATCCTTTGCTTATATCCGTTTCATCGGTACCACGTTGATAGGCATAGATAACGCGTTCTCGTTCTTCTTCTTTAATGCCAACACCATCATCTTCTATGATAATTTGCACCGATGATTGATAACACTTTAAAGAAACTCTGACGGTAGATTTTGCATATTTCAACGCATTAACAATAATATTTTGTAATGCTCGGCGAAGGAATTCTTGATCAAATTTTACCAAAATAGTTTCAGGTGCATGCAATTCTATGGCTATTTTTGAATTCGCCAATAATTTTTCAACCAACCTTTTGATCACGATTACAAGATTTTGCTGTTTAATATCAAGATTGGCTATTTGTCCTTCAAGTTTGGAAAACTCAATAAAGTTATGAGTAAGCAATTCGATTTCATCAAGGTCTTCAAATATTGACTGTTTCGATTGCTCTAGGTTGTTTGTGTCTAACATGTCTACGCAAAAATTGATTCGGGAAACTGGTGTTCTAATATCGTGAGAAACGGTACTAGCCAAAAATTGCTGTAATGACATATAGTGCAAGACTTTTGCTGACATTTCACTCAAACTCTGAGCAACGGGATGAACACGAGAAGACGTTTTAATATCAACCTTGATTAGTTTTCTATATTTTGAAAAGCTTTCCGTTGCTTTGTTCAATCGCTCTAAGTCTCTGAACATAGGCCAAATCCAAGCAAATAATAATAACGCAAAACTGCTATAAAAAATGACCGGCAGAGCGGAAAATGAAGACTCTGGCTGTTCTATATTGAAAGGCCCCAGTTGAATAACAGAAGTCGGCTCGTTAGGGTTTAATTTATAAAAGTAAATATTATTATTTTTTTCATGCAGCGGCACAATTTCACCATTTTCAAGGGCTACTAGCAATTCAGCCGGCCAGGACAATTGCGCCACAGAGATCACCCGTACATTTTTGACTATTGCGCTTTGTGTATCAATGATTTCTAAACTATTAAACATATGTACAGCATTGATGTCTGAGTAATATTCGTCATCACTTTCACTAAACAACTTTTCGCTAACCACAGCCAAAATTAAAAGCGTAGAAAAAATCAATAAAAACAGTTTTATAAATTGCGTCTTCACTAATTCACCGCATCCTTTTTAGCGAATAGATAGCCCTTTCTCCATACCGTTTTTATTTCGTACGGATTACCTTCTACAGGATTAAACTTCTTGCGAATCCGGCTTACCCGGCCATCAATAATTCTATCGACACCATCATAGGGACGGCCAACCGCTTTTTCGAATAAAAACTCTCGGGTTAACACCTGATCCTGTTTGTTTATCATTAACCATAACAAATCAAACTCTTCAGTGGTGAAGTCTAAGCTCTGCTCACAAATTTTTATCGACCTACGGTCATAATCGATAGCCAAACCATCGAGCGTGATACGTTTGTTTTCTGCCATGTCACGGTAATGCCTGTGTCGACTGCGCAACAATGCATTAATCTTAGTTAATAACAACTTTGGACGTATCGGCTTTAATTCGTAATAGTCAGCCCCAAGTTCTAAGCCCTTAATTTGGTCATTCTCTTCAGATCTTGCTGTTAAAAAGATAAAGGGACCAAAGTAAGTTTTTCGAATTTCATGGCACAGCTTGAATCCACTGCCCCCAGGCAAATTAATATCGCAAACGATGATGTCGGCGTTAATTGGGTAAGCATTTTTAAAAAACTCATCAGGATGATGATACACGTCGACTTTGAAGTTATGGGCAATGAAAAAACCTTTCATATGTTGCGCCAGTTTAATATCATCTTCGATAATCAGCAGCTTGATCTTTTCCGCCCCATTTAGCTCAATTGTTTCTGCGCCAAGTTTCATAAAATACTCCACGCATGGCGTTTTCTTTTACGTTTTTGCACAGTGCTGGTAAATACTCTAAACAAACTGGTATCGACGTGGACATCGGTAGTACTGTCGACCAAGACAAATTCAACGGTCTCGGAAACATCGAGCTGTATTATTCTCGAACCCGAACGACTGTTTACTATACAAAATTCAGGTAGGTTTAAGCCTAATTGGAAAATACAGAAAGACCGAGGTTCATTCAGGCTCCAGGAAAATTCAACTTCTATATCACAATGTTCGCTTTGATTAAGACAATTTTCAGGCTTTATTTGTAGTGCCTTAGTAGAAGCCTGCGCTTTTTCAACGCAGCTTACCAATACGATAATTAAGCTAATAGCTAAGGCACGAGTCATTAATGATTACCAATATGACCTGAAATGCCAAAGAAATAGAAATGGCCGCTATCATCGTTGACTAGAGAGCTATGACTAATTTCACTACTAAGCTGTTCATATTTATAATTTGCGACTAGAGAAAAATATTTGCTAACAGGAAATGCTAGGCCTACCGAAGCATAGGGATTAACCCCACCACCAGCTTTATACTGAACATCATATTCAGCAAACTCATTGTTATCAAATCCGTAATAGTAATTGTTGAGTTTAGATGATTGATATAATGCGCCGACAGATAGGTTAAAACTTAACTTACCAAATTCTTTAGTATAAAAAACACTTAGGTCAACTTGTTGGCCATGATGGACACCACTTACATCACTAAGTAAATCAAGATTGATAAGCCATTCGTCAGCAAAAAAATAACTTATTCCTACGCCGCCCATATAAGATAAGTCTCGTTCTACGTCTTGTTCAGGAATAAAGTCATCTGAGTCAATAGGTATCGGTAGAGGGAAAGGGTTTACTACAGTGCCCGTGGCAAAAAATTGATCCGATTTGCTGTCTCGAAAGTAAATACCGTCTTTATTAAGTTCACCTTTTATGTCAATCGACCAGTGATCATTTTCAAAAAGCGTGTAACCGAGCGTGGTATTTTCAAGGTAGAATCGTTCTCCATAAAAGTACACTGCCGGCAACACAGATACATTTCGGTCGCGCCCTTGATGTAAAGGATTTGAAAGCTCACCTAACCCAAGCGCAATCCCTGCAGACCAACTATTGGTCGCAATACAATCACCACTACAATCATTGTCATTCGCATTAACGGTGATGCTAAACACTGCAAATAGGAAACAAACTACAAGTCTCAAAATCATTTGCTCATAAGGTTAACGAAACGTAACTCATCCGTAAAAAAAAGCGTAGTTTATCGATCTTTTAGGTCAAAACACAGCCTGTGTACAATTTGTCACATTTACAAAATTGCGCGCGCTGCCATATACAATTTTGCACAGTTATTCATGCCTAGTTATTAATCCTTTTACTTTAGTATCAATACGACTACTTGGGAGCATACCCAAGAGCGAAATAATATTAATAATAGATTCGGAGATAACGATGAAAGTTAAATCGATCGCATTATCGGTGGTCACCGCACTTTATGCCGCTAGCGTAGGTGCAACAATGACCGATAATAGCGCCATCATTAATCAAGGGACTTCAACACTGAAGAAGCTTGATCTAAACAATACACAATTAAAACAACTCAACCAGACAGTGCGTAAGACTGCCCTTGCCAATAATAATGTATTAAAACGTGCCGGCAGCGTAAACATGCACTTAAACCCAAAATCTTCGGTAGAGAAATTTATCGAAGAACCTGATATTTCAGGTGTTCATACCTACATTATTCAAATGATAGAGCAGCCGGTAACCACCTACAAGGGCGGCATTGACGGATTGAAGGCGACAGCGGTTAATGGCGAACTAAGACAAGCCAATGCAAAACTGTTCAATAAAAACGTCAATAAAACTGACATCAATGCCTATAAAGGGTTTCTAAAGTCTAAACAAAACGACTTGATTAATAGCCTAGCCGTTCAGGGTTTAAAGCTGGATGTTCGCAAGCAATTCACCACAGCGTTGAATGGTTTTAGCGTAAATATCACTCAGCAGCAGGCAAAAGTAATCGCTCAAAACCCACAAGTGCTAAATATTAAGCGCTCTCGTTTATACCAGCTAAACACTGATGTTGGACCGCAGCTAATCGGTGCCGACAAAATTTGGAACGGTAACGTTACCGAAAACAATACTCAATTTAGAGGTGAAGGCATTGTTGTTGGTATTTTAGATACCGGTATTAACACCGATCACCCGTCTTTTGCTGCCGTTGGTGGTGACGGTTATGCGCATACCAATCCGTTAGGTGCAGATAATTACATTGGCGATTGTGCCAAACAAGAATTTGCTTACATGTGTAATGACAAACTTATTGGCGTACGCAGTTATGATGTGATCACCGATGCCTATTCTGCACCAGAATTTCAAGATGAGTTTTGGCAGGACTGGATGCCTGCGATGCAAATCCGCCCGAAAAATGGTGAAGATTACAATGGTCATGGTTCGCATACCGCAAGTACCACAGCGGGTAATGTACTTTTAAATGTGCCGCACATGTTTCCACAAATTGGCGATGGTGATGGCGTGTTGACCGGCCTTGATATGGGGACCATTTCAGGTGTTGCTCCGCATGCCAACATAATTTCTTATCAAGTTTGTTACCCGGGTGGTGCCGGCGACGCCTACGCAGGTTGTCCTGGTGAAGCCTTGGTTGCTGGTATTGAAGATGCGATTGAAGATGGCGTTGACGTGATTAATTTCTCTATCGGTGGTAGCGAAGCTTTACCGTGGAATGACCCGTTTGAACTGGCGTTTTTGTCAGCACGAGAAGCCGGTATAGTGGTTGCTGCATCTGCAGGCAACAGTGGCTCCGACGGTTACAATGAAATAATGGCCTCTTCTGATCATGCATCACCTTGGCTGTTAACCGTTGGTGCAACTACCACCGGTCGAACAATCGACGTTACTGGTAAGCAATTAGAAAATCTCTCTGGTGGCGACACCAGCATTACCCCTTCTTGGCAAGCCGCAGGTATTTCTGAAGCATTTACCGGCAATATTGTTTTAGCAGCAGATTATGGTGATGAGTTGTGTTTACAACCTTTCCCAATAGACACCTTTACCTCTGATCAAATTGTAGTTTGTAAACGTGGTGTAATTGCTCGAGTTGAGAAAGCCTCAAATGTCGCCGCAGGTGGTGCTGGTGGTTTTGTCCTCTACAACATCAATTGGGATGATAGTTTAAACGACGACGTTTATGCGATTCCTGGCGTGCATATTGATTACAATGCCCAATGGTCTTTAATTCCATGGTTACAATCTGGCACCGGCCACATGGCGACCATTACCGCCAGTAATGTCGCGAAAAACATTGATGAAAGTAACCAAGATATGCTCGCCGCTTTTTCATCAAGAGGTCCGAGTAAAACTAACCCTGAGCATTTAATTCCATCAATATCGGCACCAGGTGTTGATATTTATGCCGCTAATGCCGATGAACATCCATTCTCAGCGGTTAATGTTTCGAGTAAATATATTTCAATGAGTGGCACCTCAATGGCAGCACCTCACGTTACTGGTGTGGCTGCGTTGATTAAGCAAGCCCGTCCAGAGTGGACCGCCTCAGAAATTCAATCGGCAATCATGATGACCGCGAATCAAAGCGTGACGTTCGATGCTGGCTGGCCTGATGGTGTAGTACCTGCGGGAATATATCGTGCTGGCTCTGGTCGGATAGATGCGGCAGCGGCGATAAGTTCTGGCTTAATCATGAACGAAACGGCTGAAAACTTTATGCTTGCTAACCCAACCAACGGTGGCGATGTTAAAGCGTTAAACATGCCTGAGTTGGTGAACTTTAATTGTAAAGGTGTCTGTAGCTGGGTGCGCACATTTGAAGCAACACATGATGGCTCTTGGTCTGTGGAAACTGAAACAGGGGAATATTCGGTAGCAGTGAAAGCTACGCCAGCGAATTTTGATCTAAAAGCTGGTGAAAAAGTATCAATATTATTTGAAGCTTCCATTATTGACTCGCAAACTGCGATAGGCAATTCAGAAGTCGAAGTGCACGGAAAAGTATTTATTAAAGAAGCAAATCAACTAAGTCCTAATAATTACTTGCCGTTGGCATTAAAATATAATGGTGGCGAATTACCGGAAAACATCAACATTTCAGCATATCGTAATAATGATGTGCACACTGTTAAGGGCTTAACTGCAGGCACGTTTACTAACTTAAACGTTAGCTCTTATGCGCCAGTAGCGGCCACATTACACAGCGTAACTCTGCCACAAGATACCGACTTTAATTCGCCTTTTGCGGATAGTAACCTTGATGACGCCACTCAAACTCTTTGGCTTGATGTGCCGGCAAACAGTAAGCGTTTGATAACAGAAGTGTTGTCATTAGATGAATCTACCGCCGAAGAGGATTGGATTCGCGGCGATCTTGACGTGATTGTTGGCTATGATGTCAATAATGATGGCATGGTGCAAATGGACGAAGCGATTTGCGTATCATTTAGTGAATATGACAAAGACTTTTGTAATATCAATAATCCGGAGCAAGGCAAATACTGGGTTGTTTTACATAATTGGAAAAAATATTGGGAATCATATCCACGTCCAATTGATAGTTATACCGTAGCAACCGCTATCGTTACCGATCAAGTAGCAATGGACGTTATCGTTTCTGGTCCTGAAAGCAATAATGGCGTTGACACCTTCGATTTAGATATCGAATGGAACAAAGATATGGTTGAAGGTGACGTGTTCTATGGTGCCTTTGAACTTGGCACTGACAACATCAACACCAACAACATTGGCTTAGTGCCATATCGTTTAAACCGTAAAGCGGATGATGTACAACTTAACCTTAGCCAGACCACCGCGAAAGCCGGCGATATAATTGATGTGTCGTTAAGTGTTCGTCACAATGCGTCTGGGGTAGATCGCGTCATTGATTTAGCGAGCGAGTTGCCAGAAGGTTTATCGTTTGTGCCAAATTCTGCGTCATTGGCACATAGTGGTGTAGAACAACTGATTATTGAGAATAACACGCTGACTATTACTGGTGTGCAACGAGATACATCAACTACGCCAATTGAATATATCATTACCACCAATCTTGATGATGCGATGTGTAAAACGCCAAGTTTTGGTTTAGCCGATCATGACGGTGGTTATTTTGATTTACTTTCCAAAGTTGGCTTTGGTCCTGACTGGGGTGGTATTTGGAATGAAAACCTGACGCTTGAATTTTCGGCACTTTGGGGCGAAGAACTTACTTATTCTATGTATAACAATAGCGAGTATCATTCGTATCCGACGATAACAATGAGCCCGCAAGGCTATCTGCAATTTGATGAGCTGCCATTGTTCTTCCCATTCAATATGCCATTCCCAATGGCATCATTCCCTGATGCGATGATAGCACCACTATGGAAAGGCGTATTTTTTGGTCAAAGCTTTGGTACACCATATGAGCCGAATTTTTATTCACCAGACGATAATGCCGGTATGACCTTCGCGTACACCGAAGATAAAACGCTGATCGTTGAATGGGATAATGTTCGTTCACAAAGCATAGATTTTAACTGGTTCACTCAAGAGACTACGGTGATTAACAATGTTGATCGCTATGATTTCCAAACCATTATAAATCTAGGCGGCTATAACCATGGTGAAAATCAATACGAGATTATCATGGCCTATGACAACCTTGACTTCGCTGGTGAAACTGCAGGTACCGTCGGTGTGCATAGCTTCTCAGGTGTACGAACTCCGTTTGGACCAATAGAAGGATATAAAGGCAGCCAATACGCGTTTGATAACATCGATGAAAAATTATCTAACGACTTAGTTATCTGTTACGACTATTCTGGTCCAGAGATCAGTGAAATCATGTTGCAATTCCAGGTTCGGGTTGACGACAATGCTTCAGGTAAAAATTTGATGTTAAACATCAATAGTGCCGTTGAAGGTATTGAAAGCATGAAAAAATCTGCTGAAATTAAAGTTAATGGCAATCTCACTCTTGCACCGATGAACGATGTGACAATCGACGAAAACTCCACCTCTGATGACATTGCAGTTATTTATGCTGATGCGCAAACCAGTGCCAATGAGATCATCGTTAGTGGTGATAATTTCACTACCGAGATCAACGGCAATGCTGCTGGGTCGACGTTTATCATCACCCCTGAGATGAACTTCCATGGTGAAACCGAAGTTACAGTAACGGTTCAAGATGCAGTTAACTCTGCTGACAAAGCCGTCACTACTTTTATGTTGACCGTGGTCTCGGATGGTATTGAGCTTGGTTGTATGGACTCTTCAGCAACAAATTTTGATGCAGACGCTAACACCGATGATGGCAGTTGTGAATTCCCAGCGGAATTAGCAGCAAAAGAGGAAAGCTCTGACTCGGGCGGTGCCGTTTGGTGGATGTTAATTGCCCTAAGCGCAAGCTTACTGGCAAGACAAAAACTAACAGCGAATAAATAGTCTAAACATTTAACATTTCAGACGATTTAGTAATCGCTAACGTTCAAAGCCACATAGTTTATCTATGTGGCTTTTTTATTACATTCTACTAAAACGTTAACCTACCGGTTTAGCAAATAACGTAATCCACAGTAAAATGACCGACAATATTGCTAACACAAACTGCCAATAACGGTTTTTCGCCACAGAAATGGCAACAAGGCACTGAATAAAATAGTACAAAGCGAAGGAACGAGATGCCAGTGCAATCACTTCAAAGGTATTAACCGACCACGTTAACACAATGGCGCCAACTCCAACGAGTAAATATCCCTGTGCGTATGTTAACACGCCCTTGCTCATTTCAACCATACTGCCAGAGGCGGCAAGTGTATCGGCAACTGCGGCTGAAAACTGGCTCAATGCAGCCGCCAGCACTAAAGGTGTCACCAATAATACCGATACGGTGGCAATTAAGTCGATTAAACTATGATCGTTATACTGGCCATCTAAGGTGTGCACCACAGGTAAAGCTAGAGTCACAAAGCTTAGATAAACAAGCGTTGATATGATTTGCGACCAGCGGGAGGTTTTAATTCTTAGTTTGGCAGCATATTCTCGTCCTAAATAGCGACTGGTTTCAAAGCCCTGCACCACAATTAGAGTTCCGGCTAGAATAGTTAATATTTGCCAGCTAGACTGTTCGACCCAAACCGGCATGGTAAAGCTAGATTGTCGCTGCCAAATGGCATAGTCGTAGTTAGCCAGCGCCACAGACAATATAATAATAACCAACAAGGTTATCAATAAGGCCCAGGTTTCTATGTTTTCTAATGGTTTCAACCCTTTAATCAAACCAATTAGAGTAATAGTGATGATGATAACGGTGGTTAAGATATCTTCATTTATGGGGGTATCATAATCAATGGCAGTCAGCACAAAGGCCGACAAAATGTGTAGATACAAGCACACAGAAATTACGTATGCCAAGATTAAGGCGAGATCGGATACCCGTTGCAACAGCAATGTCGATTTAGCAGCCACTTTATTGGCTAAGCATGGTTCGACATATTGAATGTTATAGCGAATCACTTCGCCAACTAGGAAAGCTAGCACACATACCGCGAGCATTGCATAAACAGAGTAAAACGCTACCGCACCAGCTAATATGGGTACGATAACTAAAAAACCACTGCCAAAAATCGAGGCTAATGGCGTACTTATTGCGCCTAAAAATTGTTTCAAATTATTCTATTAACTTGCTGAACTTCGCCGTGCTAGCTAATGTTTCCGCGTCTTTGACTATATGCGCTAACAATCTATCGATGGTCGGGCTTCCTGCCGCTGGTGCCGTTCCGGCGTGTTTTGCTGAAAACACATAACCTCGTACCGTTTCACCGCTGCTATCCTTTCCCTCTGCCGGCAATGCAGTGAGTTCAATAGTGTCTTCATCTACACCCCATTGCACTGTCGAGCTGTAACCTATGTTAGGCTTAGATAATTCTTTAATGTCTTTCGGGTTAAATTCAGACTTCATTGCCGCCATCATTAATCGTTTGGCAATAGCCTCCGAAATGATGTAAACGTGTCCAGCCCCCTCTCCTTTAGTATCCACTGAACTGACCGTACCAGAGCAGGCTATTAGAGTTAGAGATAACAACAACAAGCTAATCCATTTAAATAAGTAATTCATAATATTCTCTGTATTTTTAGCGTGGTTCATCGAACTATAAAACGAGCCGTTTATTCACAAAGGGCACGAACTTTAACCATAGCATCATCAATGTCAGCATCGGTTGTGGCTTTCAGTGCTGCTTGTCTAGCTGCTTTGCATTGCTCGGCCTGTGATTGTTGCAACTCGACTACTTCTTCAGAGGAAAGCGCCTTATGACCGGATTGTAGACAAAAAGTAGAAGATACCGCTCTTACATTAGTATGGTTATCATCGGTTTCGATAGCGACACAGCGGCCTTCGCCAATCCCCCCCTCTTCCATAGCAATTTTCTTAATTTCACCATCGACATCGATGCTGTATAAAAATACCCGCCGATCGCCTTCAATTATCGACGTGATAGCAAAACCTGCAGCGGCACCATCTATCGTCGCCAAGGTATTATCGCCAATTGCCATTCCTAGCGCCCCGCCAATAATGGTGTTTTGCAAAATATCCGAATCGGCGGTGGTAATTAATACCGATTTTACGTTGCCATAGCTAATTTTATGCTGTTCAGATGCCATAACATTTACAGACAATACCAGTGCAACGCATTGCATCATCATTGCATAGATTAATTTGTTCAATTGCCCTCCTTAGTAAAATAGGCCCGAATGCCCCAACGTGCTCAAAGAGACAATAAGCCATTATTTTATATTAAGTTTTAATAGTTAAAGTATAGAGGGGATTTCAAATTGGGCGAGCAAGAACTGAACAATTCAACTATCAAATGCTAACTGTGTTTAGAGTCGTTCTGAGCCAACAGTACTAGATAATAATGGCGTAACGCCCTAGCTGCCAACTTCTACACCATGGCATTTGCTGCTATACTCCACTCCTTTGTTTCACTTCACGATTTTCTGCTCATGCAGCCCGTTGCTCACTCAATTAACCGAGACTCTATATGCCATTTTCAAAACTTGGATTATGCGATTCTATTGTAAAAGCCGTAACCGAGCTTGATTATAAATCTCCTACAGCGATACAAGTTAAGGCGGTACCGGTGATCTTATCCGGAAAAGACGTCATTGCCGGTGCCCAAACAGGCACAGGTAAAACCGCCAGTTTTGTATTGCCGTTACTGCAATCGTTAAACAAACCACGCAAGCTGCGTGGCAAACGAATTCGAGCACTTATTCTCACGCCCACACGTGAGCTTGCTGTTCAGGTTGAAGCGAGCATTCGCCAATACGGTAAATATCTAAACCTGAGCTCTATGGCAATGTATGGTGGTGTTGATTCTGCGCCACAAATACAACAATTGATCTGGGGCGTAGATATTCTAGTTGCCACGCCTGGTAGATTGTTAGATCTGGCGCACCAACGGGCATTACATTTTGATGAACTTGAAGTGCTTGTTCTCGATGAAGCGGACAGAATGCTGGATATGGGCTTTATCGATGACATCAATAAAATTATTGATCGCCTGCCCACTGAGCGACAAAATCTATTATTCTCTGCCACCATAAGCGATGATGTTCGCACATTGGCAAAACGAACGCTGCACGATGCGGTAGAAATATCGACAACACCGGATAGTCGCTCCGCGCCGAAAATTACTCAATGGCTGATCACGGTAGACAAGGGTAATAAATCAGCCTTACTCAGTCATTTAATTAAAGAGCAAGAGTGGCAACAAGCCCTTATTTTCATCGAAACAAAACACGGCGCAGCCAAGCTGGTCAGTCAGCTAGAGAAGCGCGGAATTAAAGCAGAATCCATTCATAGCGGCAGAACCCAAGCAATACGTGAACAGATTCTCAGTGAATTTAAATCCGGCGCAATCAAATTTTTAGTGGCGACCGGTATTGCTGCCCGCGGCATCGATATTGGTGAGCTTACCCGCGTGGTTAATTATGATTTACCCGACAAAGCCGATGATTATATTCACCGTATTGGCCGCACTGGACGTGCAGGCTTAATGGGCGAAGCGATATCGTTTGTATCTAAAGATAACTTTAGAAATCTATGTGCCATTGAAAGTCGTCTTGGCCATATTATTGAGCGCAAAGAAATTGAGGGGTTTGCGGTCAAAAAAGTGGTACCTGTATCTATTTTGAATTACGTGCCGAAGAATAAGCCACAGAGAAGATAGCTGATCGCACCGTATCATAAGCCTTAGAAAAGGATTAAGTGAATAACTATACGGGCACTTAGTTGATAAATGACGTGTCCCACAAAATCTTAAAAGTCCAACTCACGGTTATATTCGGCGTAATACATCTTTGTGAGTACACTAAAATCAAACAATTTATCTGTAAAAATTCTCCATTGTTCAAGCACAAAAAAACCGGTCATAAGACCGGTTTTAATATGTTTTGGTGCGATGGAGAGACTCGCCTTAAGTAAATAAGCTTTTGAATAAAAATGGAATAATAAAGTTAGAAGTTAAGCAGTACTACTTACGGTACTACTAAAAGCAAAAGTCACATAGAGAACTAGCTGATTAAATCTAAATGAAATCAAGTTTTCACTTATATTAACTTTATTGTCATAATTTCTTTTCCTGTTCACATGTCATTGACACCATGTCGATACAAATCTATCTCTGCAAACGTCTTTACCTGCCACTTTGCCGACTAAAGCCGAAATATTGCTAAGGACAGGTATATGATCCGAAAGGGGACTATGGATTGTTACAGATTTTGTTCAAAAATATCTTGCTACTTTTTTGCAGAAAAATGATGAACAACCCAACGCCATGGACCGCAGACCATCATGGAAGATTAAATATGGCTAGACGCATTTTCCCGTAAGCTGCCACAAAAAAAATTTTATCACAATGAAATTCAATTACGCATGTTTAGCCTAATTTATAGTTATTCCATGTTTTGCTAGGTTGAAGATTTCGGCATTTCAATTTTGGAAGGTTAATGATTTCAAATGTATAAGAGGAAAAATTTAACCCTATTATACTAACAGGGTTAAATAAGTTAACTTTTGAATTAAAACATATACTCGACGTTTAAGGCTAACCAAATAGGATCAATATCTCCTACAACACCACTGATCGATCCAGCTTCCATTCCAAATATGTATTTGTCTTGGTATTGATAATTAAAGCCAATAGTTGTAAAGAGACCTGATTCATCATCTTTGTTACTTTTAAACTTTAACTCATTTTTGGAGTATCCCAACCCAAAAGTAAGGTCTAAATTGCTATTGATTTCATAATTTGGTGCCCAAGCTACATATATACTTGAACTTTCCCCGTGAAAATTATTGCCATCAACATTGAAAGCAAATTCTCCATGATCGATGTACCCAGTTTTAACCCTCAACAAGTCAGTAGATTGGTAGATGTAATAGATACCGTAACCAACATCTGTATCATCAACAAAATTTTTTGTGGAAACATCAAAAAAATCAGTATCTTTAAATTTAGTGTAATTTACTTGTAATCCGATCGAGTGTTGAGCCATGACTGTAAATGGTAAGGCTATTAATATTACAATTAGAATCAGTTTCATTTGAAGCTCCTTATTTATAATGGTTCTTGGCAACCGTGATTTTGTTGAACACAACTATTAAAACCTCCTTATACCGAATGGTGGCCAAGACCAATCAAAATCAACATCTATGGTAGCGATTGTAACTGCCCAAGGGCCACCACGAGTGAAATTGCTATAAGTAAATTCATCCTCATCAGCATCTCCCGTTAGCTCTTCGATTTGATCAAATAACCCTGATTGAGCTAAATAATCTCCCACGCCTTCTACATCTGACTTATTGAGAGGCGAGTTAAAGTAGCTCGGAGACGTTATAAACCAAGCATAGGCGGTATCCCAACTACTAGTTTCTTCGGCTGTAATTTTTAGGTTTTTCCCCACATGACCATATTTTGGTTTACTGCCATTCAAAGAGATATTTCCAAATCCTCCATTGCATTTAAGAAGCATGGCTGTGTTGGTATCATCTTGAACATCCGCTAATGAAGTAAAAGAAATGAGAAGTAGGTTTATAGACAATAGTTTTACGAAGTATTTTTTTATCATTTTTAATCCTTTAATATTATAAGTGCTTATTAATTAAGCACAAAACCAGTGTATGTAGCTAATGATTAAAAATCAACCTTCAAAATAATAGGAACAATTTTTCAGAATAATTCAAATTTTGATAAAAAAATCAGTGCGTCCTACTGCAAGAGATAGTTAACTTCTGCTTAACCGATTTTTTAAAAATAACCTACTAATATGAACTTCGGGATTCGCTCTTTGCCAAGTGAGTATTTTTCTTCCGACAGCGACATTACTTAGTTACTAATGGTTGACATTAAATTATCAAACATCAATATAGATATATTTGCATCTAACTATAAGGCACTTATGCGAATGGCTTTTTGGCTGTGGTGGTTACCACTAAATTATAGCTAATATAGCCATAGTCTGTCAGTGTCTATAAAGGAACCGATAATTGACTTCAAGCGTAGAAACTAAATCTGTACCAACCCTGCGTCCGCTTTCGGATCGTATACCTGTCCTTAGCAATATTTCGGCTTTAGTCGGCAAAGTGGCAAAAACGGTCTGTAATGCCAGTTAGACTTGTTATAGCCTGTAAGTCACTTCTATCTTACCATTTGAGATAACATACTAAACAACGAGTGTTTTCATTAACTAAATACTAGGTCATTAAATTTGTGCCCAGATAACTCTGTATATCTTACCGTATGCTGAATATTCACATGCCCTAGGTACTCCTGTATGCGCCTGGTTTCCCATCGCTTACTATTGGCTAAATAATGACCGCAACCATGCCTTAAAGAATGTGGTGTCATGTTGAAATCAAACGAAGTAGGATCTTTTTCTTTGGCCTTGGCTATTAATCTAGCAATTCTTTTGCGAAATCCGTCAGAGGTGTACGGTGCACCACGCTCACTTAAAAATACATATCGTTGATTGGGGTTATCTCGCCGTTGCTTTCTAAGCATTCTTAGTTCATCGCCTTGTATTGGCTGCATACTATCACGTGACTTTTTACAGCGTATTACGTGCAACTGGCTTTCATCAAAAAAGATTTGTGCCCAGGTCATATTAACTAACTCGCTTACTCTTAATCCATGCCTAAAAGCCATAGTAAGCATTAAAGCTGTTTGGTCACCGTTTCTTAAATTTTTGGTCAATTCAATTAGCTTTTTGAGTTCTTTCATCGTTATATAATCACGTCGATTTAAAACTGTCGACTTTTCGTTAGTTGGCGGTGTTATTTCTGCTTGCTTGAAAGCCACTATATTTGACATCTGCGTACCTCCACTGTCTACATTTGAGTCATAATGTAGACTGTCTTTCATAAAGTTATTTGATAAAAAGCCCCTATATTCAAATTGCATCTAAAATTGATGCAATTTAACCTATAACCATTACTGTTTATTACTCTTCATCTGTTTAATCGTTGCAGCAACAATAATGTCAATATCAGGGCTGCCCTCAACTCGTGGCTCATTGAGCTTTTTAATTAATTCAGCTTGTCGGTAGTCGGCAACTTCACCATAACTGTATAGCGTCGTTAAAACCCCTTCATGCCCTAAGTTTTGGCTCCATGCTTTAAACGCTTCAGGTGTTTGGCATAATTTTTCACCTAGTCTGACTAACGTATTACGAAAACTGTGCGGGTTAAAATATGGCAACTCTACGCTTTGAAAAGCTTGTTTAAATACTTTCCGTATGGGATCAGCGGTTAGCCAATGCTCACGCAATAAACTACGCGCTTGAAATTTTCGATTACTGCCTACGACCATTTTAGTTTTAGGAAATAAGGGGTCATCTGGGCTAAATAACAATTCTTTAGTTAGGTGCTCTATCCACGCAGATACGATTGCCTTTGGTAAGTTACCAACAGGAAAAAAGTAGGTAGTAAACGTTTTGCTGAATTTAGTATTTACGTCACGAGCATCTTGGAACAGGCTGTTATCCAATAAGTTAACGTGCTTAATTTTGAGCGACGCAATGGCGCTATCTCTGGCTCCCGTTAACAAAGTAAATGCAATTAACGCCTTATTGCGTTTTTCAATATCCGTACGTTCAGGCATGTATTCCAATACATGCAGTATTTGTTCTAGGCTTGGCACCGGCTTTTTACGTTTAGCATTTGCTATTCGGGTTTCTTTTTCAGATAAATTAAAATATTCAGTATCACAATAGTTTATTCGCGACTTATAGCCGGTTTGCATAGCTAACCATTGAAAGAAACTTTTCAAGTGTCGAAGTGTTGTGTGCAAAGTAGCTTTACTTAACGGTTGCTTAGTTGTTGCATTTTTTTGATTAGCCAAGTGCTTTTTAAATCCCACTGCTTGTTGATAATGAAACTTTTTAAAGTCTTTATATTTAGTGTATTGCTCAAAGCGATTTATTGCTTTTGCAAATCCATCAATTGATGCTTCATTCTGTCGCTTAGCTTCTTTTAAAAACATACAATACTTATGAATGATTCTTACATTATTTGGGTTGTGCGTTTTCATCGTTTCATCTCACCTATTTAAAGTACAATTCAGGAAGGGGTTAAGCATCTAACCTATGTGTTTTTGTTGTAGCGGTAATATCACGGCTAAATCTCGCTGAATTGTCGCTAACTCATCTAATTTGAAGTATTTGTTCATAGACGAATTACAGTGTGAACAAGCAGCTATTACTCGACCTTTAGTGTTGGTTTCTTTGATAAACTCAATAGATTTTTGATCCGGTATTCTCGGCTCTCGACATTTCATACAATAAAGCTCTGATGGTTTACACTTGCGCTTACCTTGCTGACGTTGCTTTTGTAAAAATGCTTTTAAATCTTTACCTAGAATAATTACTGGTCTTTTATCATCACAGACAGCTAAGCCTTTTAAAATCCAATTTCGAACCGTATGTTTATGAACGTCGAGAAGCATAGATACTTCTTCGACTGTATAAAAGCGGTTGATTTTGCATTTATTAGGGTTATGATTTCGTTTCATAAATCCCCCTGCTATTTACCTTTAGCTATACATTGTTCTAGCCATTCGTTGATATCTTCTTCAACCCAACCGACTGCTCGACCGCCAAGTGAAATATTTTGTGGAAATTCACCTTTGCTCATACGTAAGTAAATACTGCTTCGTGATAAACCAGTCTTATCTTTTACCGCTGGTAGGCGAATGATTTTATTAGACATGTTGATACCTCTTAATTGTTTTTAGGAACGACTAAGAGGTTATTTTAAAAACTCGTGTTAAAAACCGAATTCGTTTTATGACATTACGAATTCGTTTTTTGATCCTGATAAGATCATTTGCTTCTAGAGGATATGGCGGGTTCTATCTGATTTAATATTTTGCGAACAGTGTCGACATTTAATGGTGCGCCAATCAATTCGGTCATAGCAATGACAGATGTGCTTATACCTCTTTGATTCGGGTCGATGTTTAATTCTTTACATAACGCACCAATTACAATGAGAAGAGAGTTTCTTTCATTAGTTGTTAATGGTTTATCAATGTGAGAGCTGCCTTCTAATAATTTTGCAATTCTATTTACTTCAGCTGTTCTAATCACAAAAACATAGTCATAATCATCTAAACTACCTGATGGTGAATAAAATGGTACATTCCGTTTATCCTGTTCATCTTCGATAATTTTGTTTGGAACTTGATCATTACAGATGTCGTAAAAATTTGTTTGAAGCTGGCAATAAACGTCTCCTTGCTTTACCAACACCCCTTCTAGGCAAGTCAAAGTCACTTTAAGTCCAGAAGTTAGTTGCTGGTAATAATTTTCAATATCCAGAATTTCAGAACCCAGCATAGTCAAATCCCAGATGCCGCTAATTGAAGTGACTTCGGTTGTTAATGCAAGCCAATCATCACCAGATAAGTGTATATGGTGATCTAAAGGTAATGTTGATGGTTCAGATAACTCTTCATCCGTGAAATTATTGCCTTCAATGGTGCGTAATTCTGAATGGTGAATTTTAACAACCTGCCCCACCTTAACCTTAGCTTGATTAACAAAATTAACGGAAAGGGTTAAGTGTTCATCAATAGCGAAACGATATAAATCACTTACAAATACTTTTTCGCCAATTTCAGTTGATATGTAAGCAACCGCTTCTTCTGGCGTTAGCCATTCTTTTAGTTTTAATAACTTTTTCATATTCTTTTTATTATTTTCTATGTTTAAAATTTAAGGCTGTATCTCATTAACCCTACGTTCTGCATCAAACCATTACGGATAAGTGTTTAACCGATTTTTCATTGATTAGTTTGCCCGTTGAGGCTTCTTCAACATAATTTGACCACCAGGACATCAATACTTTTCTTCTTTCTAAATATTGAGCACGGTTATATGCACGTCTAACTTCGTTTTGTTCTTGGTGAGCTAAAGCGCTTTCGATAATGTCGCCATCAAAGCCTTGTTCATTTAAAGTGGTACTAGCAATCGAGCGCATCCCATGTGCTGTTAACCGCCCTTTAAATCCCATACGTTGCAGTGCTTTGTTTGCTGTTTCTGGGTTGCTTGGGTTATTAGGGTGTCTATCGGATGGGAATATGTGCTCTCGATGACCACTGATGGGCTTGATCATTTGCAATATCGATAATGTTTGCGGCGTTAACGGTACGCTATGAGGTTTTTTCATTTTCATACGTTCGCTTGGAATATTCCATAGCTTTTGCTCAAAGTCTATTTCACACCATTTCGCTTCTGCGGCTTCTCTTGGGCGCACCATGGTATGTAACTGCCACTCAATTAGACAGCGAGTAACCAATTTAATACTCGCGTAGTTAATTGCTTTCATTAACTCAGGTAACTCTTCAGGTTTAAGCGTTGGCATATGCGTAACTTTGGGTGTTTCAAATGCACTGCGGATACCTGCTAAAGAATTGTGGTGTAATAGTCCTGTATTAACCGCATGGCGCATTACTTCATTTAAATACCCTACTAACTTACTGGTTGTTTCGAGGCTACCTTTTGCCGCTAAGGGCTTTAAAACATTAATGGCTTCCGGTGCCAAGATTTTATCAATTGGTCTATGCCCTAGGTTTGGAAAAATATGGTTTTCGAAATTGCGCCATAAACTTCTAGCTGTTGTTTCAGCTATTTTTGTTTTTTTAATAGTGAACCAGGCAGTAGCTACGCTTTTAAAAGTATTACTAGCTGCTAATTGCTTTTCACGAAGTTCATCTTCTTTGTGCTCTTTGGGGTCGATGTCTTGCGCTAATAATTCACGGGCATGGGTACGTTTTTTTCGGGCATCAGCAAGTGACACTTCAGGGTAGGTGCCAAAGCCCATTGAACTGCGCTTTTTAGTGATGGGTTTAAAGTAATCAAACAACCAAGATTTAGCGCCTGTCGGCTTCACTCTTAATTGCAAGCCACCACCATCTGCGAGCTTATATAATTTATCTTTGGGTTTTGCTTGCTTAACTTGAGTATTGGTAAGTGGAGTTACGATCCTAGCCATTTTAGTAGTACCACCTGGTTAATTATTGAACCGGTACTACTTACAGTACTACTAAAAAACGTGGATTGCAAAAGACGTTATGAAATAACTTTGGACATAAAAAAACCCGAAAAGCTTGATTTTATTAGCTTTTCGGGTCTTCTTTGGTTCTGCTAGAACCTTGTTTTGGTGCGGATGGAGAGACTCGAACTCTCACGGCCGAAGCCACAGCCCCCTCAAGGCTGCGTGTCTACCAATTCCACCACATCCGCAAAAACGTATGAGGCGAATTAGTTTGGTACGTCGCTCTCTTTTTTGTCGTCGCTTGCAGGTACATCAGACGCTGGTGTAGCGCTTTCTACTTGTTCTGCGCCGCCTAAGTTATTCCATTCATCGGTTGCTTTGGTACGCTGTGCAGTCAGGTTACCAAGAATCAAGCTAGTAACGAAAAAAACCGTTGCCAAAATTGCCGTGGTTTTGGTCATAAAGTTACCAGAACCTGATGAACCAAAAATGGTGGCTGACGAGCCTGCACCGAATGATGCGCCCATGTCTGCACCCTTACCTTGTTGAATTAAAATAAAACCAACAAGAATCAAGGCAATGATTAGATAAACAACTAACAATACTTGATACAACATTATCTTTAAATCCTATTCTGCTGAGCAGATATTACTAAATTCTTCAATTTTTAAACTCGCCCCGCCAATTAGACCACCGTCTATATCAGCTTGGGAGAACAATTCTTGGCAGTTACCTGCGTTAACACTACCACCGTACAAAATTGCCGTTGTGTTGGCAATATCTGTGTCAAACGATGCTAGATAACCACGAATAAACTCGTGGGTTTGTTGCGCGATTTCAGATGAGGCAGTTTTGCCTGTTCCGATTGCCCATACAGGCTCATAAGCAACAACGACATTTTCAAATGCCTGGATACCAATTTTATTGATAACCGGATCTAACTGCGACTTTAACACTGTTTCGGTTTCGCCATTCTCGCGTTCCGATTCAGTTTCACCAATACATAAGATGGCGGTAAGGCCATGGCCTAAAACATGCGCTACTTTATCGGCGACGAGCTCAGAGCTTTCACCATAAATCGCACGTCTTTCTGAATGCCCCAAGATCACGTATTGTACCTGTAAATCTTTCAGCATTAAAGCTGAAACTTCACCGGTATAAGCGCCCTTGTCATGTTCGTTCGCATTTTGTGCACCAATCGCAATGTCTTGGTTTGAAAATGCACTTACAGCATTGGCTAAATAAGGTGCTGAAGGACAAACAATGACCTGTTTGTTTTTTAAAGTCAACGCGTTAAGCGCTTCGCTCATTTCGAGTATTAACTTCGAATCGCCGTTCATCTTCCAATTCGCGGCCACAATGGTCTGTCTTGTCATAGCAATTCCCTATTAGAAAACGGCGAGATATTAACAACTGTCAATTAAAGATACAAGGAAATATCTCGCCTACCAGTTTGTTTGCTTAAATTAGCAACACATTTATTACAAATTCAACACATTAGCTTTGGCTTGATTTACGTTTCACCAATACCTATGCCGAACATAATATCACTTAGTGTTCAGCACCTGCGGCTTTAACAGCGTCAGCGATAACATTCGCTAAGCGCGACACTTCGGCCACTTCAGGTCCTTCCACCATAACGCGGATTAACGGTTCAGTACCGGATTTACGTAACAGTACTCGACCTCGCCCAACTAATTCTGTTTCTACTTCATCAACACTTTGCTTAACTCTGTCATCATTAAGCGGGTCAGTGTATTCATTGAACCTAACATTAACCAATATCTGCGGTAACTTAGTCATACCAGATTTTAACTGAGCCAGTGTCTTACCTGACTGGCAAATGGCTTCAAGCACATTAAGGGCGGCAACGATACCATCACCGGTAGAGGTGCAATCTAGGTTAATGATATGGCCAGAATTTTCAGCGCCAAGCTTCCAACCTTTTTGTTTCAGTTGTTCCATGACATAACGGTCACCAACTTTGGCGCGGCTAAATTCAATATCAAGTGATTGCAGTGCCAGTTCTAGGCCCATATTACTCATCAGAGTACCAACCACACCGCCGACTAATGTTTCGCGATCTTGTGCGTTCTTAGCCATGATATAGATAAGTTCATCACCATCCACAATATCACCATTGTGATCAACCATCATCAAGCGGTCACCGTCGCCATCAAGGGCGATACCTAGATCCGCTTGTTGCTCAAGCACTAACTTGGCAATATTAGAGGTAGATGTTGCACCGCAATCGTCGTTAATGTTGATGCCATTTGGCTCGCAGCCGTATTCAATCACTTCAGCGCCCAGCTCACGAAATACCGCAGGGGCGATGTGGTAAGTGGCACCATTGGCGCAATCAACGACGATTTTCAAACCATTTAGAGAGTATTCTGATGGGAAGTTACTCTTACAAAATTCAATGTATCGACCAGCGGCATCATCGATGCGCACTGCCTTACCAAGTTTGGCGGAATGGACGCAATCCATGTCTTCATCGAGCATACGTTCGATTTGTAACTCGACCTCGTCAGGTAGCTTTTCACCAGACGTTGAGAAAAACTTAATACCGTTATCATAAAAAGGATTGTGTGAGGCACTGATGACAATCCCCGCTTCTGCGCGGAATGTTTTGGTGAGATAGGCAATGGCCGGTGTTGGCATTGGTCCCATCAAACCGATGTCGATGCCTGCAGCTGAAAAGCCAGCTTCTAGTGCAGACTCAAGCATATAACCTGAAATACGAGTATCTTTGCCTATCAGTACTTTTTGCGTGCCTTGTGTTGCCAAAACTTTACCAGCAGCCCAACCAAGCTTCATAACAAACTCTGGAGAAATTGGCGCTTTGCCGACCAGTCCGCGTACACCATCGGTACCAAAATATTTTCTTTCAGACAAATTACTGTCTCCTAATTGTTTTTAAAATTGTAGAATAAATCTTTGTAACTTATAAAATTATTATCGTCTAAATTGCAGCGTTTTGTTCAAAACAGCTAACGCATCGACGGTTTCTTTGACATCATGCACTCGAATGATATTCGCGCCATGCAATGCAGCAATGACTGCTGCCGATAAACTACCGGCAAGACGTTGTTCTACCTCGCAATTCAGCAAATTGCCAATCATCGATTTACGTGACATGCCAGATAGTATTGGTAACCCCATGCAAGCTAGCTCCTGTTGTCGAGCCAGTAATTCATAGTTTTGTTCCAGGGTTTTACCAAAGCCATAGCCCGGATCGATAATGATTCGCTCTCGCTCAATGCCTGCCGCAACACACTGTGCTATTCGGTCATTAAAAAAATCGAGTAAATCGCCAATCACATCACTGTATTGCGGATCATGTTGCATGGTGCGTGGCATGCCTTGCATATGCATTAAACAGACCGGTAATTCACACTCAGCAACCACCGCTAGGCAACCAGGGTTTTGCAGTGCTCGCACATCATTAATTAAGCCCGCCCCCGCAGCAATGGCTTGGCGCATAACTTCAGCTTTGCTGGTATCAACTGAGACTATGGTATCAAAACGGCGAGTAATCGCCTCGATAACCGGAATGACGCGTTGTAGCTCTTGTTGTAAATCAACGTCAGCCGCACCAGGTCGAGTAGACTCACCACCAACATCAATAATCGTCGCGCCATCGGCTAGCATTTGCTCAACTTGCTTTAAGGCATTTTCAATCGAGTTGAACTGACCGCCGTCGGAAAAGGAATCTGGCGTTACATTAAGAATCCCCATCACTTGTGGTGAGGTTATATCGAGTTGTTTTTCAGCAAATAGCATGGTTTAAGGCGGTGTCTTATCGAGATTGTTATTGGTTTTGCCGTATATTATAGAAGAGGCTGTTATTCAATGACAACGAATTCTCGCAAACATTCTCAATGTAATACCCATCCACCAATAACTTTCATTGGCCAAAGTTCAAAATGCGGCTTTTTTTGCGATACGAACAAACTAATTTTCGGGCAAATAAAAACCCGCCATATAGCGGGTTTTTGTAGATTGACCTAGAAGCTAAATTTAGCTTTTAGTTCGCTGGTTCGTCAGCTGGATTATTAACATCCGGGTTGCTTGGCTTAACCGAGCTTGCTGGTGGTGTGCTGTCGTTACGATTTTCATCACCATAACCTTTCGGTGCACGGACATCGACACGAGCCATCAAATCATCAATTTGATCAGCATCGATGGTTTCGTATTTCATAAGCGCATCTTTCATTGAGTGCAAGATATCCATGTTGTTTTTAAGAATATCTTCTGCTCGTTTGTAGTTGCGTTCAATGATGGTACGAACTTCATCATCAATATCTTTGGCAGTCTCGTCAGACATATGCTTGTGTTGTGCAGCGCTACGACCAAGGAACACTTCGCCCTCTTCTTCTGCATACAACATTGGCCCCATCTTGTCAGATAGACCCCACTGGGTAACCATCTTACGAGCGATTTCAGTGGCACGCTCAATATCGTTAGATGCGCCTGTTGACACCTTGTCAGAACCATAGATGACATCTTCAGCAATTCGACCACCGTAAAGCGATGACACCATGCTTTCTAGATGCATCTTGCTGTGACTTACTCTATCTTTTTCTGGCAAGTACATGGTTACACCTAAGGCGCGACCACGAGGAATGATACTTACTTTGTACACCGGATCATGCTCAGGTACCATACGACCAACGATTGCGTGACCAGCTTCATGATACGCAGTCATTTCTTTTTCTGACTCGCTCATCACCATAGAGCGACGTTCTGCGCCCATCATGATTTTGTCTTTGGCTTTATCAAACTCAACCATAGACACCATGCGACGACTGGTACGGGCGGCAAATAATGCAGCTTCGTTTACCAAGTTAGCAAGATCGGCACCACTAAAGCCTGGTGTACCACGGGCAATAACCGCGGCATCGACGTCATCAGCAATTGGCACTTTACGCATGTGTACTTTAAGAATTTGTTCACGACCACGAATATCAGGTAGACCAACAGTAACTTGACGGTCAAAACGGCCAGGACGTAATAAGGCCGGATCCAATACATCAGGACGGTTAGTCGCGGCAATCACGATGACCCCTTCAGTACCTTCAAAACCATCCATTTCTACCAACATTTGGTTCAATGTTTGCTCACGTTCATCGTGACCACCACCAAGACCGGCGCCACGTTGGCGACCTACCGCATCGATTTCATCAATGAAGATAATGCACGGTGCAGATTTTTTCGCTTGGTCAAACATATCACGTACACGCGATGCACCAACACCAACAAACATCTCGACAAAGTCAGAACCTGAGATAGAGAAGAATGGCACTTTCGCTTCACCGGCAATCGCTTTGGCCAATAGGGTTTTACCCGTACCAGGTTGACCAACCATTAAAATACCTGAAGGAATGCGACCACCTAATTTTTGGAATTTCGATGGATCACGCAAGTAATCAACCAACTCCGCAACTTCTTCTTTTGCTTCGTCACAACCTGCAACGTCGGCAAACGTTGTTTTGATTTGATCGTCAGATAACAGGCGCGCTTTAGACTTACCAAAGCTCATGGCGCCTTTACCGCCACCACCTTGCATTTGGCGCATGAAGAATATCCAAATACCAATCAATAACAACATTGGGAACCAGTTGATAAAAATACTGGCAAGAAGACTTGGCTCTTCCGGTGGAACACCCTGTACTTTGACGTTATTTTGAATCAAATCATTGAGCAAATCTTTGTCATATTGGGTAGGGATCATTGTCGTGAATGTTTGACCATTGCGCATTTTGCCATTGATAACACCATTGGCTTCAATGTTCACTTCACCGACCTGTCCCGAACGGGTATCAGAAATAAATTGGGTATAATCAAGCTTTGCGTCAGCCGTGTTGCTAGGCGTAAAGCTTTGAAAAACCGACATTAATACTATAGCTATCACTAGCCATAAAATAAGATTTTTAACCATATCGCTCAATGTGAGGACCTCTTGTATAGCTTACTTTGCGATGATTCTTAGACTTGTTTACTTGTTTAAATAAGGGCTTTAATTCGTAATTTCAAGCTCTTATTATAAAGTATTGCTAATGTAACTCTACTACAGTTTGTAACCTGTAGCCACTATATATACTTCGCGAGAACGTGGACGCGATGATTCAGGTTTACGGGTTTTCACCACGGTAAAGCAATTTCGTACGTCTTTCATGTACTGATCGAATCCCTCTCCCTGAAATACTTTGACAACAAAACTGCCATTTTTCTTCAAAACTTGATGACACATATCCAATGCCAGCTCGACCAAATACATGTTTCGAGCCTGATCGGTGGCTTCGTTACCACTGAAGTTATGTGCCATATCTGACATCACCACATCAACGTTCTTGCCATCGATACGTGCCAATAAGGTATCAAGTACCTCATCTTCACGAAAATCGCCTTGCAAAAACGCAACGCCAGGTAATGGTTCCATTGGTAAAATATCACAGGCAATCACGTCACCATTATCACCAACAACTTTTACCGCATACTCAGACCAGCCGCCAGGTGCTGCACCTAGGTCTACGACTTTCATACCTTTTTTGATCAACTTATCTTTATTATTGATCTCTTCAATTTTAAATACCGCGCGTGAACGTAAACCAAGCTTTTGCGCTTTCTTTACGTATTCATCATCAAAATGCTCTTGCATCCAACGATTTGAACTGACACTGCGGCCTTTTTTCGGTTTGCTCATAAATTAACGATTTGTCACCATTAAAATTAGTATTAATCTCAAGATGGCGTTAAAATGTCTGTAATTCAAGTCAGTTAAACGAATATTTTAATGAATCTTTCAAAAAAACAAGTTAATTATTTAAAAGGTTTGGCGCACAGCCTTAAACCTGTTGTTTTATTAGGCACTAACGGTTTAACCGAAGGTGTGGTTGCCGAGATTGACGGCGCATTAAATCACCATGAGTTAATTAAGGTGAAAATCCCGACAGACGACCGTGAAGTAAAGCAATTGATAATTGACGCTATCGTGCGCGAAACTAACGCAGTAAAGATCCAAACCATAGGTAAAACCTTAATTATCTATCGTCAAAGTGACGAGAAAAAGATTGAGATCCCACGTATCTAATACGACTCGCTGACAGCGCAACGCTGTCAGCAAATCTTCCTTACCATGTTAAACCATTAAGTTAATGACTATCCGCTATCGTTAGTCGGTTATTCTAATAGCCCGATAGCTATCAACGAACCATTTTGCTACTGCACATTAAATACATTTAGCAACTCATCGACTGTTTGTATGCCTTTCATATCTGCTTGGCCAAAGCGAATACCGTAAACTTCTTGTAGCTCTATTATTAACTCCACCAATGTAAATGAGTTATCGACAAGTTCAGTTAACTTCGCATCCAACGCAATATCCTGAGTTTCACAACTTAAAATACTTGCCATATCGTTTAAAAATACGTGATGACTGATCATGTTCTCTCTCCTAATAAATTTGATCCGTTTACCATGAGTTTAATGCTTATCTCGTTTACGCCTCGATACAAACGACAAGACGCTGCCGAATAGCCTTGTATTATTGTTTGCAATGACACACAGCCAAGGCGAGTGCTCCATCTTGCAAATCATAATGGCGATACTGAAATTGTAATGTTTGCCACTTTTTGTGAATTGCGACACCCGTATGGTTACATGCAGGGCGCAGCAAATAATCAATAAAGGCTGTCTGATATCGACTTGGGGTTGCTTTGTATAGCGCTTCCTTAATGCTCCACAATCTGATGCTTTGACGCCATTGTTTGGGTATGCAAAGAGATTGCATTTGCTTGACTTCGTTTGCCGTTAAGAACCAGCGCCAAGAATTCTGCGAGACCGAGTGCCAAGGCTCGAAATCAATACCCACGCCCTTTGCGTCTAAAGCACAACAGGCCACTGACATTTTGCTACTGTGGCTTAATGAAAAGATGCTATTGGGGAACACTAAACTGGATGTGTCAGGGTTGTGTATACCGCTCATCTTGGTCATAACTTGTTTGAGAGCGCGTCGTGACACACACCATTGATGCCGCGCTGCAGCGGTCGATTTTTGTTGTAATTGTGCTATTTCACCAGGGTATAAATCGGAAACTAATACCGGCCTTGTTTCGCTGACAATCTCGGCGAGATTACAGGCTGTTGAGTATTCCCCTTGCATATTAGCCTCCTTTTACGCTTTTATCTTTGCTAAGTCGGCTACGCCAATTGGATTGCACCAATTGCTTGCAAATATTCGGTAGGACACCTCGAATATCAAGATCATCATGCTGGCCTATCAATTGCAATGTACGCCTATTTTCAACCTGCTTAACCACATAGAGCTGTGCCGCAAACGGTGCCATGATATCGATAGCCTGAGATAATACGGAACCCAGTTCCTTAGTGCCATGTCGCAATTTTTGAAATGCCTGAAAATCAACCAATCTAGGTTGCAATATTTGGCGTTCCCTAAATGGCAGCATTTTCGAAAATTCGCTATAAAGACCTTTGATTAATTGCGCAAGCGTGAAGGTATGACGTTGATCCGCACTCAAATTATAAAAACCATCGCTGCCATGACGAAACGCCGTGAAAACCAAATGCGCTGTTTGCTGCCTAGTTGTCAGATAAATCGGCGTGTCCGCATCGCCAGGCATAACCGCCAGCAAACCGTAATAGAATAGTCTTAAGGTGTGATGAAAAACGTTATGCTGACTTACGCGACCACTGGCGTCATCCGCGGCAATGGTCGCGACTCGCAATATTTGCCACGGCAAGTGATTAAACTCTGCGGTGATCATCGACTCCATCATGTATTTTGAACGATCGTATTGATTAGCGAAGGTGTTCGCTGGACGCAAAGGTTGTTCTTTAAGCAAGGTTGTCTGTGTGCCGCTGACATAAATAGTACTTAATACGCTAATTTTCTGCAGTTCAGTGCATTGCTCCGCAAACTGTAGTAATTTTTTTGTCCCTATCACATTAACCTGATGCGCTGTATTGGCATCAACCGCAAAGTTAGTCACCGCTGCGGTATGTATGATCGCGAAAATACCAAGTTTGTTTATGTCTTTAAATGGTTGTTCCTCATTAAGGTCACCAAAGTAAAACTTACATCGATTGTTATTCAAAAACTTCGCCATCTTGCGTTTCTTAGTCGCTATTTCAATCTGGCTTGTTGCCCGCATCCACAAATATAGGGGACTATTTGAATGGGCTATCAGCTGTTCGACAATGGCCTGACCTAAGTAACCGTCAGCGCCGGTTATTAACACGCCACCCTGTGGACGCTTATGCTTGTCTTTGTGCAGTTCCGTCATATGCTACTCCTGCGTTTATTTTTGCTGTGTGTGATGAGATACATCATTGGCTCGTCCTATCACCAATAGAGGTTTTGGATACCTTGCCAATGTTAATAAGCTTAGGCATTGTAGATTTCCATCTGATTTAACAATTGCGCGACTTTTGGGCGTTTAATTTTTCGTGTTGTCGAGCGCGGCAAAGGCTGTTTGAGCACCACTATTTTGTGTGGTCGTTTAAATGCTGATAATTGCTGAGCGTTTTGGCTGATCGCTTCAATGATTTGATTCTTTTTGGCTTGATATTCAATGTCAGATAAGTTTTGAATATCTTCTTTTGCGACGGCGACTGCACAGACTAACGGTTTCCCTTTTTGCATGCCTTGGCCGCCGATGATGGCAACCACACACCCCTCTTGAATATATTTATGATGCAGTAACACTGGCTCTATTTGCTCAGGTTGAATATTTTGCCCATCGCCAAGCACAATGGTATTTTTCTTACGACCAGTAATGTATAAAAACCCGTCCCGGTCGATATAACCTAAATCGCCGGTGTGCAACCAATTGTCGGTATCGATTGTTTGCTCCGTCAATCGCTCATCCTGATGATATCCGCGCATAACATGATGACCTCGGGTAGCGATTTCACCAACCTTGTCGCCGGCAATAGGGTCTTGTGGAATGATTTTAACCTCACAGCCAGGGATCGGTTTACCAACCGAACCAAAACGATTGCTGTTTGGTGTATTGGTAGCAATGACAGGGCTAGTCTCGGTTAATCCATAGCCCTGATAAATCGTAAAACCAAGTCGACTAAAAAACTTTAAGGTGCGAATATCCAACGGTGCTCCACCGCAGGAAAAATGTTTGAAGTTAGCACCGAATTGGCGGTGCAGTGGCGCAAACAAACGCTTACGCATTGATAAGGGCAACCATTTTGCGCAGCCGTACATAAGGTTAAACAGGCCCCTTGCTCGATACCCTTTGGCAGCAACTTTGGCAACAATGGATTTTTTTAACAAACTCAGAAAAAGAGGGACGACCAATAAAAACGTCGCCTTTTGGTTGCGCATTGTCGCTAATAAATCGTCAGGAATAAGGCTGCCTAAATAACAGACCTGTCCCCCGCCCCATAACACCCCCAGTAAGCCGGCCGACAATTCGAATAAATGATGCAATGGTAAAATCGATACACAGACTTCATGGCCATCGGTTTGCATCAGTTTATTTAGGTTTTCAACTTGTCCAAAAAGGTTTTTATAGCTGATTTCTACCCCTTTAAACTTACCCGTAGTACCTGAGGTATAACAGATTAGTGCGGTCGAATTTAAGGTCATCGAGTTACTAGCAAACTGACTAGAAATTGCTTGCAGTTGCAAGGGCAAATGCGCATCTATATTAAAAACAGTTAGACTATTGGCACTTTGCTTAGCCACTTTATCGGCAACTGAAATTGTTTGCTCTGAGGCCAATAACAAGGCTGGGTTAGCATCATTGATAACCAGTAACAATTCAACTTCCGTTAACTTAGGATCAACCGGTACGACAATCGCGCCTACCGCCAAAACAGCAAAAAAACACAACGCCCAATACGGCCTTGCTTCAGTTAAAATAGCAACTTTGTCTCCCGCTTTGATGCCGTTGTACTGCAACAAATTGGCGAACTTTTTTGTTTGCTCGACAAGCTGACGATATGTCAATGTTTCATCCATGTCCTGCTGACCACCTTGATTGTGTTTAGTCAGCGCAATCTGGTGACAATAACGACGTCCTTTGTTGGTCAATATAGCGGCAAAGTCTAACGCGATATCCTGCTGACCATCACGTGCCATTTTTGCAAATACCCTTGCTGTGTCCATAAAAGGATCTCCACATTATCCTGGTAAAATAACGTTGCATCTTTCATGCCAAACAAGGTCTTTCTATTAACAATTGATTTACATAGTTATTTTTCAGAAGCTAGATGGGTTTTAGCAATGTAAATGTACAGATATGCCAATGACTTCCAGCATATATGTACATTGCTGTTGCTACCGTTATGCCTATAGCGCCAATATTTTTTAAGCAAATACGCAAAAAACACACTGCAAAGATACAGAAACTCAAAACAGGTATTAATAGCGACATCCTATTGATAAATGCATACATAAATGTAGGCATGCTCGCACATTTTTGTATTTAAACGCCTATGCGCGATCATTGCAGGCATTGTCGACTTGAGGAAATAAAACGCATAAAAACAAAAGCTTGCGCATAAAACCAATGATTTGGAACAGCCTTTGCTCTAGTGATTACGTGGCTTAATGAGCCATGAAGCAGACCACAATTGACTGCTTTTAATCTGAACAGGAGTTAATACTATGAAACGCTTAATCTCTTTTATGCTCAGTGTGCTGGTATCACTAACCACTTGGGCCAACTACCAAGAATTTTATGTTAACCAAGAAAAACTGCCCTTCACGGCACTAGACAATGCCAAAGCTTATTATGGTGTTTTTAATAAAGCTGGTTACCGCATCGAAGTTCCTGATGATTGGAATGGCGAACTGGTAATGTGGGCACATGGGTTTCGCCGTATGGGAACCCTGGAATTAACGGTCGACAACCACCCAATGCGTGCCTTTTTGATTTCTCAAGGTTATGCCTGGGCGGCCTCATCATATAGCCGCAACGACTACGATGTCAGCACCGCTGTGCAAGACACTTTGGCATTGATGAAGCGGTTTAATGGATTGGTGGGAAAACCCAGTAAAGCCTACATGACGGGACTGTCTATGGGGGGCCATGTGAGCGCCATCATGATTGAACAATTTCCTCAGATGTTTGCCGGTGCTATGCCTGTCTGCGGGGCATTAAATGACTATGAAAACTTTGACTTTATTTTGGATTTCAACCTTGGTGCACAGCAATTAGCATTAGGTAGTTCTATCTTTCCGGTACAGCCTGAAACATACGTCACTCAAACCGTACCTAGTATCAAGCAAAACCTACAATCACAACCTGGTGGTTGGCCGGTATTGTTAAATCAACAAGGTGAAAAGTTCCGTAACTTGGTGATGATGCAATCTGGTGGCGTTCGTCCAAATTTTATTGAAGGCTTTATTTTTTGGAATAGCTTTCCCGACATTGGCACGGGACCTGGTAACTTTGTTTTTGATCTTGGCTTAAGCAATGGTGTTCTGCCAAGAAATCCCGGCATAGTCGCCTCCAACGACGATGTGATTTATCAACTAGACGCGGATCCAACATTAACGGCAGAAGAACAAGCTTTTAATGACGCCATCTATCGCCTCACATTAGCGCCACAAACCCATACTGAAAACGGTTTATCCCAAGTTCCTGTGGTTAACGGCGACATTAAAATCCCGGTACTTACCATGCATAATTTGGGCGACCTATACGTACCGTTTAAAAGCCAAATTGATTATGCCAAACGGGTACAGTCTCACGGCAAAAGTGATTTATTGGTCACTCGAGCGTATCGCGGTGTGTTGCATTGTGACTTTACCGCTCAAGAAATGGTGCGCTCATTTTTAGATCTTGTCGAATGGGTCGAAACCGGTAATAAACCAGTAGGAGATGATTTACTTGACCAGGCTAACGTCGCGGCCAACGATTTTGGTTGTCAGTTTACCGACGGGTATCACTTGCTTGGCACGCCTTGCCCTTAGCAATCCTTTGCTAAAAAAAGCTTTGAGCCAATAGTCTAGTACGATTACCGCAATTAGGCGCTGCAATATAATAATAAGGGAATCTGTACTAGGCTATATCAAGCCTTTCTCTATGGCCAATAACACTGCTCTGGTACGATCCCGCACACCGAGTTTTGATAAGACGTTTGATACATGATTTTTGATGGTGCCTTGTGATTTGCACAACATGTCAGCAATTTCCTTATTCGAGCAACCGCTGGCCATCAAAGATAGTACTTCTTTTTCGCGAATAGACAACGGCTCAATCATATCGGGCTTTTCAAAGTCTGAGCGGATGTGTTGCATACCAGACAATAAACGTTCGGTTATGGCGGGTTGCACTAATCGTTGCCCCGCATGCACAGACTTAATCGCATCAATCAAGGTATCTAACGACACATCTTTTAAAAGATACCCTTTTGCGCCGTTAGCAATACCTTTTAATATCAAGTCGTGATCATCAAACGTGGTTAAAATAATGACCGGTGTGGCTATGTTCTGTTGCTTTAACAGCGCTAACGCCTCTATACCATTCATCACTGGCATCGATATATCCAATAAAATTACATCGATTTCGTGACTTTCTAGGGCGCCGATGATCTGACTGCCGTCACTGGCTTCAGCAATAACAGACACCTCCTCGCTCAAATCGAGTAAACTTTTAATACCCGCGCGAACCAAGGCTTGATCATCTACAAGCAAGACACCGATAGTCAAAGTTGGACTCCTTTACGAGTAGTATCAAGCAACATGTTTAGGCCTCTGCTTTGACAAATAAACTGGGAAACGTCATTGCAATCTTTAGACCTTTATCCATATTAAACTGCACTTGACCATGGGCGTTATCAACACGCTCTTTGATGCCGTTCAGACCATTACCAAAGTTCAATTTTTTACGTACTTTGCCATTATCAGCCATATCGACATGCAAGCCGTCATCTTGACGCCATACCTTAAGATAGAAATGTGAAGCTCCGCTGTGCCTTAAGGTATTGGTCATCGCTTCAATGATGCAATGCAGCACGTCACGAGCTAACGCCACTTCTTCAATATGAAAGTCTGTTTCGATGGATTTCTCAACCTGTAATCCAGGCAAGCCAGCAACTATGCTGTCGAGCATCTCATTAAAGTCCAGTTGCTGGTTTTCTTTAAGCGAACTTACCGCTTCACGGACATCACTCAATAATAATTTCGCTAAGTGTCGACACTGAGCAACCCGCTGTTTCGCATCGCCTTCACAGGTAAGCTCAGCTACCTGCAAATTAATGCTTAGCGCCGTTAAGTGATGGCCTAACAGGTCGTGTAAGTCACGAGCAATACGACTGCGTTCATTCAAACGACTGGTACTGGCTAACAGGCGCTGTGTCGACAGCAATTCATTGTTAACTCGTTGCAATTGCAAAGAATTACGCTCCGCTTTTTGTGTCTGGTAACTCATTAAAATTGAAAACAAATGAAAGCAACCAAACAACATGGCTTGGATCACCACATTGCTTTCGTTCCAATAATAACTCGACAAGCCAAACCAACAGACAATCACCACGGTGGTGACTAACATGGTTCGTGCTAACGAAAGAAAATAGGACAGCTTTGCCACCCATATGATGGTTAAAATCGATGTGAAGTTAAGTGGGATCAGCAATAACACCGCAAACGCTGCCGCGAGCATCAACAATAACAGGCCTATCTGTGCGGGTTCATTTTGCGTTGCGTCGGCACTTTTATGAATAGCAATGAAACAGGCTAAATATACGGTAAAGGCGAGCATCACCCAGTAGCTGCTGGCTTTATATTCAATTGGCGCATCATTGAGCCAATACAAACTAATACCAGCGATAACCAACACCGTGCTTACACCAGCCATCACGCCATGATGTGCACCTAACCATGTCACTAGCTTTTTCAAACGTAAACCTCGCTAACATTTTCTATACGTAAACTGACTTAACAATCGACACGCAATGTAAAAACAATGTAAAAGCACTGCCAAAGTAATGTAAATAGTATGACCTAATTCGCATCGTTTAAAAATAGGCCAAAAGTCATGGTTTCAATTAATGACTTTTGGCACAAGGCAAATCACTTACAATTTTTTAACATAACCACAATGATAAAGATGGATTGGAGACATCCTATGTTAAGTGGTTTACATCAAGTGTTACTTTACACCCATATTATTGCTGGCAGTATTGCCTTGATCGTGTTTTGGCTACCAGCCTTAAATCGCAAAGGTAGCAAACAACATAAAAAAATCGGTCGTATATATCTTGCCATCATGTATTTGCTTTCCATTTCTGGGGTAGTGATGTCGTTAATGGTTCTCGTTGATCCCATGGCGATTCGTCAACAGGTGCCGCAATCGAGTGGCGAACAAGCTCTGTCCTTTATAGAGCAGCAACGTATGGTGGCTTTATTCTTGCTCACCCTATCCATTTTGGTGCTAAGTAACGCCCGTCAAGGCTACTTAAGCGTGAAATACAAATCTGATTTAACCCAGTTGCGTACGCCAACTCATGTCGCCCTCATCATCAGTTTGCCTTTAGTGTCGGCCGCGCTAATGTATATCGGCATATTGACGATGCAACCGCTTTTCTTAATATTTGCTGTGGTTGGCTTAGGCAATGGTATTGGCATGATAAGGTTTGTCATGCAACGCCAACACCAGTCAAAAGATTGGCTGATTTGTCATCTTAACAATCTTATTGGTACCGGTATCGGCATCTATACCGCATTCTTCGCTTTCGGTGCACGTCAGTTTTTAAGCCAACTATTGCCTGGTCTATGGATGCTCGTGCCATGGATATTACCCGCGGTTATCGGTATCGCCGTGACTCGTAGATTGACGAAACGTTATCAGCAGTCAAAACCGCAAACACAAACACAAAACCAAACACTACCTAGTGCACAACAACGAGTCAGTAAAAAAGACACGGCGGTCATTTCCAATCAACCACTACCGCAGAAAAGCTCCTAACAAAAGCAAGTAACACTAATTACGTCAAACTAATAACGTCAAATGAGCGTTGATAAGCAATTAAAGTAACGAATTAAGGATTTAAGATGTTAAGAACAACCATTGGACTCACCCTGATTTTAGCAAGCTCTGCGATTGCAACCGAAGCCATTGATGCATTGCATTTAAAGCAATATGACAAAGCCAAGACATTGTTGCTGCAGCAGCCTGATAGCCTCGATAAGCTATTTTATCTTGGTCAGATAGCCTATTTTGAAAAAGATTTAGATAAAGCTGAGCAATATTTTCAACAAGTTGTTGATAATGACAACGCCAATGCAGAACAACACTATTGGCTTGCCAAAGTGTCACTGAGCCAAGCCGCTAATGCATCAATATTTTCGGCACCAGGGTATGCGCGCACTGCCAAACAACATTTTGAAGAATCACTGCATATCAACCCTAAACACCAAGGCAGTTTAAAAGGTCTTATTCGATTTTATCTGCATGTCCCTGGGATAGCCGGCGGCTCTGTCGATAAAGCGGAGCAATATGCGCGACGACTGCAAAATGTTGACCAAATAGAAGGCAGCATGGCATTGCTTAACATCTATGAGCATGATGACAATGAACAAGCACTTACGACAACATTGGCGCACACGCTACAACAACACCCGAACAACGCCAGAGTGCTAACCAAAGCAGGTTTTATTTACCAACAGCGCCAAGACTATCGCTTAGCATTCGACTATTTTAGCCAAGCAAGTGCGCAATATAATCAAAGCCAAGAGAGCAGCTATGCCCTATCCGCTTTATACCAATTAGGCAAAACGGCGGTGTTATCAGGACAAAACTTGAGTGCTGGACAACAAGCATTGCAATCCTATTTAAAACAGCCTGAGTCGCCAGTGACGAGCGATTTATCAATTGAGTTACCCAGTGCTGCTTGGGCGCATTATCGCTTAGCACAAGTGTTGGCGTTAACGGATCAAACACATCGCGCGCAAGCACATCTGCGTCAATCAAAATTGCGCAATAGTGACGACAAGGCGCTTGAAAAGCGATTAAAACAAGAAGCTAAAAAATTAAACATCAGCTTATGATCAAAGCTATGGTGTACAATTGAACAGCACAAGGAGTATGAGGAATAACAAGTTTGATGACGCAAGTATGGCAGCCTAAAGACAATGAGTAGTGAGCACAATCAACAACAAATAACCTTGCTTATTGGTCCACCTGGTTGTGGTAAATCGACCTTTGCGAAAAAGCTGCATGGCTTTCACATCTCCTCAGACACCATTGTCGAGAGGCTCTGCAGACAGCACCATATTAACTACCGCCAGTTTTTTGAGCTTGCGACGAACCACCCGATACGCATTCGCCATCAGCACTTGTTTCAAAAACGTATTGCCCAGTCAAAACACCATGATTTAGTGGTGTGGGATTTAACCAATTTAACTCGCTCAGATCGACAACGCGCGATTGGCTATTACCCCGGCGCCCAATATATCGCGATATGTTTCAAAAACAGTGACAATCCAGCTTACCTGCGAGAGGTTAATCACAATAGGCAGCAGGCAGAACAAAAGTTTATTCCTGACACGGTACTCGATGATATGTTAAGACGTTATCAAGCACCGACAAAAGCGGAAGGATTTAGCGATATTATTTCGGTTTAGAGTGTGTCTTGTTAGTCGGTGTTTTATGGTGTCGATAGATATTACTTTTTGGAAAGCTTTTCGAGCGTCCGGTAAATAAAGTGCGAATGATATCAAACAAGCAAATAAGGGTGATCGGCAATGCCAGCAGTATCAGTTTGACAAGGTCGAACATCTGCGCATTTTTAGGTGCCGTTATGACTTGTTTTTCTTTCATGTAATCTCCCTCAAAGAACGGGGCTGACTCGCTCAGTGAATAAGTGGTCAAGTTAGTTCAGTTTGTTTTGCTAATTGCCACTATTCACTTCGCGCTAACCAAGGCTGACTTAGTGGCGCAATTCTCATCTCTCAACGCTCAACGCTTAACGCAAAAAAAACGAGCACCGAAGTGCTCGAAACATTAGCGTCAGAGTCCGGAAATTTTCTATTTCCTAAACCATTTGATTTCATTGCAACAAACAACGCCTATCACTAACGCCAATAGTCCGATAAAAATCGTCATATCGTTATCCTCCCCAGACAGCTATTTGACAAAACAATTAAATGGTGTGGTTACATTAAATTACAATTAGCGAGAAAAATAGAGATGATTACAAAGTGCAAACATGTGTTAATACGCTGTTTCCTCAGCTTAAATATGCCGTGTTAAATAGCCTAATTTAACGTTAATATACGTCGTAGGTAGGCAATATAGTAACGACACATGGAAATCTATTTAACAACCAGTCCTAAACCTGAAGAGTTAAAAACCATCAGCTTAGGCATTCAATCATTCAACGAGCAGCATCTTGCCAAAGACGTTGTTTATGAACCAGACAGTAAGTTTGCGGTTTTTGCTAAAGACAGCGACGGCCAAATTATTGGCGGGATCCGTGCCAATGCGTTTTGGAACTATTGCATTATTGAGTTGCTTTGGCTCAGCGACCAAGCGCGCGGCCAAGGTGTGGGCAGTAAGCTTATGAAGCAAGCACACCAATTCGCTAAACAACAAGGCTTTGCCTACGTACGTACCGAAACAGTGGACTTTCAAGCCAAGCCGTTTTATGAAAAGCTGGGATATCAGGTATATGGAGAGCTAGTCGACTGCCCCATGGGTCATACGACCTATTGTTTGCTGAAAAAGCTCTAGGGCTAAGTGCTAAGGGCTAAGTGCTAAGGGCTAAGGGCTAAGGGCTAAGCATGGCAGCGTGCCGCGGGTTTGCTTTGGCTATAAAAAAACGTGGCCAAGGCCACGTTTTTATTCAACAGTCATTTAACAGACGTCAATCACACATTACTTGTGTTCAACCGCGATGACTTCATACTCTACTCGGCCACCTGGGGTGTTAACTTCCACTTCGGTGTCCACTTCTTTACCAATAATGGCACGAGCGATCGGTGAGTTGATGCTAATACGATTGTTTTTGATGTCAGCTTCATCATCACCAACGATTTTATAAGTCACTTCGTCATCCGTATCGACATTCAATAAAGTCACTGTGACACCAAAAATCACTTTGTGATTATTTGGGATCTTAGTAATGTCAATTACTTGCGCATTACCCAGTTTACCCTCTATTTCTTGAATACGACCTTCACAAAACCCTTGCTCTTCGCGAGCGGCGTGATACTCAGCATTTTCTTTCAAATCGCCATGTTCACGAGCTTCCGCGATTGATTGCACAATCGCTGGACGCTTAACGGTTTTCAAATGATTTAATTCTTCTTTCAGAGCTTCCGCGCCCTGAACGGTCATTGGTATGTGACTCATTCTTATTTACACCTTTTATGTAATTCCTGGATAGAATTCACAGAGTTTCTATCATCTGCCGCATGAGCCATACAAGCTGCAAATGCCGCATTAAGTGTTGTTGTATAGGTTACTTTATAGCGAAGTGCGCTACCACGGATCTCTTTCGAGTCTTCGATCGCCTTGCGACCTTCTGTGGTGTTAATAATATAACTGTACTCGCCATTTTTAATTCTATCAACAATATGCGGTCGACCTTCGTGTACTTTGTTAACTAAACGCACTGGAATGTCAGCTTCGCCTAAAATAACTGCAGTACCGTGAGTCGCATCCAAACTAAAGCCCAAATCAATTAATTGACGAGCTAAGTCAACAACACGCTCTTTGTCTGAATTACGCACTGAAATTAACGCTCGGCCTGTTTTAGGAAGTATTTCACCAGCACCTAAGTTTGCTTTTGCGTAAGCTTCTTCAAAGGTATCACCGGTACCCATAACTTCACCCGTTGAACGCATTTCTGGACCAATAAGCGGGTCAGCACCGTGGAACTTATTAAACGGAATAACAACCTCTTTAACAGAGAAGTAATCCGGGATAATTTCACGTTCAACGCCTTGCTCTTTCAATGACTTACCCGCCATTACTCGAGCCGCAACTTTTGCTAACGGAACACTGGTCGCTTTCGATACAAATGGTACTGTACGAGCTGCGCGAGGGTTAACTTCGATTAAGTAAACCTTATCGCCTTTAACCGCCATTTGCGTATTCATCAAACCGATAACACCAAGTTCAAACGCTAATGCTTCCACTTGATCACGCATTACTTGTTGAATTTCATCGCTGATGCTATACGGCGGCAATGAACAGGCTGAATCACCAGAGTGAACACCGGCTTGTTCGATGTGCTGCATAACACCACCAAACACAACTTGCTCACCGTCACAAATAACATCGATATCAAATTCAATCGCGTCATCAAGGAAACGGTCAAGCAATACTGGTGCTTCATTTGATACGCTTACGGCTTCGTTCATGTAGCGACGTAAATCGTCTTCATCATAAACGATTTCCATCGCACGACCACCCAATACATACGATGGACGAACAACCAATGGGAAGCCAATTTCTTTCGAACGGGCTACCGCTTCTTCTTGCGAGGTAACCGTGGCATTTTCTGGTTGTAGTAAACCTAAACGGTCAACCGCTGCTTGGAATCGCTCACGGTCTTCTGCACGGTCGATAGCGTCTGGAGACGTACCAATAATTGGCACACCTGCAGCTTCTAATGCACGGGCTAGTTTCAGTGGTGTTTGACCACCGTATTGCACGATAACGCCTTTTGGCTTCTCAACACGAACAATTTCCAATACGTCTTCAAGTGTAATCGGTTCGAAGTACAAACGATCAGATGTATCGTAATCGGTAGAAACCGTTTCAGGGTTACAGTTAACCATGATGGTCTCGTAGCCGTCTTCACGTAACGCTAATGCCGCGTGTACACAACAATAATCGAACTCGATACCTTGACCGATGCGGTTAGGACCACCACCAATGATCATGATTTTTTCACGATCAGACGGGTTTGCTTCACATTCTTCATCGTAAGTTGAATACATGTAGGCAGTATCTGAACTGAATTCTGCAGCACACGTATCAACGCGCTTGTACACTGGGAAGATTTCACCAGCAACACGCTTACGACGAATTTCAGTCTCAGCAACACCGATGATGTCCGCTAAGCGCTTATCAGAGAAACCTTTACGCTTAAGACGACGCAATACGTCAGGTGTTAGAGACGATAAACCGCCTTCAAATACTTTTTTCTCTTCTAGTACAATGTCTTCAATCTGTACAAGGAACCAACGATCGATTTTGGTTAGACGGAAAATATCGTCAACCGTTAGACCTAGGCGGAAGCCGTCGGCAACGTACCAGATGCGATCAGAGCCTGCTTCTTGCAACTCGTGCATGATTTTGGTTTTCGCGCCTGGCTTGGCAACGTCAACCATAGGGTCGAAACCGTTCATACCGACTTCAAGACCACGCAATGCTTTTTGCATTGATTCTTGTTGGTTACGACCGATGGCCATAACTTCACCAACAGATTTCATCTGTGTGGTTAAGCGATCTTCTGAACCGGCAAACTTCTCAAAGTTAAAACGAGGGATCTTAGTCACAACGTAATCAATGGTTGGCTCGAACGATGCTGGCGTTGCGCCGCCAGTGATGTCGTTGCTTAACTCATCTAAGGTGTAACCAACGGCAAGTTTGGCAGCGATTTTTGCAATCGGGAAGCCGGTTGCTTTTGACGCTAGCGCCGAAGAACGAGATACACGCGGGTTCATTTCGATGATAACCATACGACCGGTATCAGGACACACACCAAATTGCACATTTGAACCACCGGTTTCAACACCAATCTCACGCAGAACTGCAAGCGATGCGTTACGCATGATTTGGTATTCTTTATCGGTCAAGGTTTGTGCCGGCGCAACGGTAATCGAGTCACCGGTATGGATACCCATAGGGTCAAAGTTTTCAATTGAACAGATAATGATACAGTTGTCGTTTTTGTCACGAACAACTTCCATTTCGTATTCTTTCCAACCAATCAAAGACTCATCAATCAACAACTCGTTAGTTGGTGAAAGGTCTAAACCACGTGTACAAATGGTTTCAAATTCTTCACGGTTATAAGCGATACCACCACCGGTACCACCCATAGTAAATGATGGACGAATAATACATGGGAAACCGATGCGTTCACTGGTTGCTATGGCTTCATCCATAGAGTGAACAATCTCAGCACGTGGTGTTTCAAGACCAATACTCTTCATCGCTTTATCAAAGCGCGAACGATCTTCCGCTTTATCAATGGCATCAGCTGTCGCACCAATCATCTCAACGTCGAATTCCGCTAGCACACCTTTGCTTTCAAGCTCGAGTGCACAGTTCAATGCGGTTTGACCACCCATGGTAGGTAGTACCGCATCAGGACGCTCTTTTTCGATGATCTTACGCACAACTTCCCAATGAATTGGTTCAATGTAGGTGGCATCTGCCATTTCAGGGTCAGTCATGATCGTCGCAGGATTCGAGTTAACCAAGATAACTCGATAACCTTCTTCACGTAGCGCTTTACACGCTTGCGCGCCTGAATAGTCAAATTCACAAGCCTGACCAATAACGATCGGGCCGGCGCCTAAAATAAGAATACTTTTTATGTCAGTACGTTTTGGCATTTTATTACTCTATCTATTCAGTGGTTTAGCTTATTTGCGTTGTTCAATTAGTTCGATGAAATGATCGAACAGTGGTGCCGCATCGTGCGGACCAGGGCTTGCTTCAGGATGTCCTTGGAAGCTAAACGCCGGCTTGTCTGTACGGTGGATACCTTGTAAGGAACCGTCAAACAATGATTTATGCGTTGCTCTCAATGTCGCTGGTAACGTGTCTTCGTCTACCGCAAAGCCATGGTTTTGAGAGGTAATCATAACGACATCTCTGTCCATATCTTTAACTGGATGGTTCGCACCGTGATGACCAAACTTCATTTTCACTGTGTTTGCACCACTTGCCAAACCAAGTAATTGGTGGCCTAAACAAATACCAAATACTGGAATGTCGGTTTCAAGGAATGACTTAATGGCGCTGATTGCGTAGTCACATGGCTCTGGGTCACCTGGGCCATTAGATAAGAAAATACCATCTGGATTCATAGCTAACACCTCTTCTGCAGGCGTTTGTGCTGGAACAACGGTAAGTTTACAGCCGCGGTCAACCAACATGCGCAGGATGTTACGCTTGGCGCCAAAATCATAGGCGACAACGTGATACTTGAATTGCTCTGGTGTGACATGGCCTTTACCAAGCTGCCAGCTACCTTCGGTCCATTCATAGACCTCTTTGGTGCTTACAACTTTTGCTAAATCCATACCCTTAAGTCCTGGGAAGTCTTTAGCAAGTTCTAATGCTTTGTTTTCATCGATGGCGTCACCGGCGATAATACAACCGTTTTGAGCACCCTTTTCACGCAAGATGCGAGTTAGTTTGCGTGTATCGATGTCTGCAATACCCAAAATATTATTGGCAACCAAGTATTCCGTGAGCGATTGCTCTGAACGGAAGTTGCTGGTCAGCAATGGTAGATCACGAATAACCAACCCTTTTGCAACGATGTCACCAGACTCTTCGTCTTCAGAGTTAGCACCGACGTTACCAATATGCGGGTATGTCAAAGTGACTATCTGTTCTGCATAAGAAGGGTCAGTTAGGATTTCCTGGTAACCGGTCATAGCGGTATTAAAAACCACCTCACCCACTGAAGTACCTTCAGCGCCGATGGCTGTCCCTTTAAATACGGTGCCGTCTTCGAGCACCAAAATGGCAGATTTAGTCAATTTAACCTCCATAATGAAGAAATGTAGTATTAATAAGCAACTGTCTAAAACCTGAGCAGACAGTGGCTATTTTTAATCCGAAAATAAGCCGTTTACGAAATTTTGGCAAATTCCGCGCATTTTACGCATTTAACGGCCTTGCGTCTATAACAATTTTATACATTTTAACGCTTTAATTTTCATTCCGGTGTTAAACCCGAGAAAGCACACATTTCATATGGCTATAAAGCGTCGATATCACGAATCTATTACAGTAAAACTATTTAAGCCCTAACACGTCTTGCATATCATAAAAACCAGGCTCAGCGTTGACTAGCCATGACGCGGCGCGCATAGCACCTAACGCAAAGGTCATACGCGATGTGGCTTTATGGGTGATTTCAAGGCGTTCACCCAAATCCGCAAAAAACGCCGTATGTTCACCAATGATGTCGCCGGCGCGAACCGTGGCAAAACCTATCGTGTCTTTATCACGTTCACCGGTAATGCCTTCTCGGCCATAAACCGCAACTTTATTTAAATCGCGTCCGAGTGTATCAGCGATGACCTGGCCCATTTTTACTGCGGTGCCTGATGGCGCATCTTTTTTAAAGCGATGATGTGCTTCAAAAATCTCAATATCGGTTTCATTACCAATAATTTGTGCGGTCATTTCCAACAACTTAAACAGCAAGTTAACACCAACACTGGTGTTTGGCGCCAATACCACGGCGGTATCTTTACCTATCTGCTGCAATTGTGCGACTTCATCATCACTAAAACCGGTGGTGCCGATAACAATGGCTTTATTATTGGCGTTACACCAAGCAACGTGCTGTTTGGTCGCTTCAATAGAAGTAAAGTCGATAAACACATCAGCCGCTAATAAATCCTCGATGTTGTCGGTTATAGGCGCATGTTGCAGGCCCAGTCCGCACAACTCTCCAGCATCAATACCTTTTAAGGTTGAAGAAGCACGAACGGTACCACCAATCAGTTCAATTGATTGGTGCTCAATCGCAGCTTGCAACAAGTTTCGGCCCATGCGGCCACCACATCCTAAAATAGCGACTTTTGTCATTGTTATTCTCTTACTCAATATTGTCGTTTTTAAACTTACTTTGGCACATCATCTAACGTCGATAATAAGGTTGTAAATTATCCGCCAAAATAATCTATGGGTTATTTACTTAGATCAAAAAAAACGGGGTTAAAAACCCCGTTTCTTAATACTAGATGATAGCTAACAACTCTACGTCGAAAACTAAGGTCGCGTAAGGAGGAATAGCACCTTGCGAACCACGCTCACCGTATGCCAAGCCGTATGGCACGTGTAAACGCCATTTAGAGCCTACTGACATCATTTGTAGCGCTTCAGTCCAGCCAGCGATAACGCCTTGTACTGGGAATTCAGCTGGTTGACCGCGATCGTATGACGAGTCAAATACTTTACCGTCAATGAACGTACCGTGGTAGTGTGTACGAACGTTGCTTTCTGCAGTTGGCTTCTCACCGTCACCTTCGACTAATACTTCAAATTGAAGACCAGATTCAGTAACTGTAACTTCGTCACGCTTAGCGTTGTCGGCCAAGTATGCTTCACCTTCAGCTGCAGCTTCTTTTGCTGCTGCGGCTTCTTGCTCTTGAAGTTTTTGAGAAACGACAGTGAATGCTTCTTGTAGGTCTTCTTGAGAAACCTGGCTAGCAGCATCCGCTAGAGCATCAGCAATACCTGCTTGTACAGCAGCTACATCGAATTCTTTAAATGGGTTGTTACGTAATTGGTCACCTAATTGGCGACCCACGCCGTAACTGACGCGTTGTTCAATTGAAGTAAATTCAGACATGTTTTGAATTATCCTTATAAAAATCGCGCGAAAGTTTACCATACAATGGCTCAGGCTTTAAGACCTAATACTGAAAAGCCAGTGATATTTCAAAAAAATAATGTTCGACTTTGCAGCATATTGTGTTCAAACGAAACCCGATCACTTGCTATAGCTAGGCTATACAAAAAAGGCGCCGTTAGCGCCCTTTCGTTGCCGTAACCATTAACCTTTCTCAGATTGCTTTGGCTTTTCCTGTTTTTTCGGTTCGGGGATCACAGGCTTTGGGCAATTAGGGTTAACATTGCGTTGCGCGTACATCGGCTCAGACACCGTTAAATGTTCGCTTAATTTATTAATTCGCGTTGTGTGTGATGGGTGCGTCGACAAAAACTCAGGCGGCGCGCCATCGGATAACTTCGCCATATTTTGCCACAGTTTAACACTAGCCCGAGGGTCAAACCCAGATTGCGCCATCAGCTCCTGACCGATGATATCCGCTTCACTTTCATGAGTACGGCTATAGGGCAATTGGAAAAACAATTGTGTGGCCGCGGCAGCGGCAGCAACGGCTACGACACGCTGATCTTTTGACGCTGCAGCACCCGCAGCAATAATGACACCGGTGCTAATGGTATTATTGGACAAGCGCTCATTAGAATGTTGAGCAATAACATGCCCTACCTCATGACCAATAATAGCCGCCAGTTGGTCCGCATCATCGGTGACATTCAATATACCCGTATAGACACCAATTTTACCGCCTGGTAAGGCAAAAGCGTTAACCTGTTCAGAATCGAATACGACGACTTCCCACTCACCTTCGAAGGTCTTGCTGCTAACATTAGGTGTAATAAAATCGGCAACGCAATGAACAAATTCATTCACCGCTTTATCTGTCGAGATTGGCACTTCTTTTTTCATTTCTTCAAAAGAAGTCGCGCCCATTTTATCGAGTTCGGCACTTGAGCGTAGCAAAACCTGCGAGCGCCCTGTAGGTGATGTTGTACAAGCCACTAACGTCACAAAGACAGTTGTGGCAATCGCGATAGTTTTAAGTTGTTTGTTCATCACGACTTCCTTTTCAAAATTCGATATATATACTGATAATATATCAATAAGTTAGCGTGTGGTTAAGGATTATTTATGACAACAAGGTCGCCATTTGGCTGCAAATTACTGCCTATTGCTCTGGCCGTAACAGCATTACTCAACCTAGGGGCTTGTTCTGACGAAGAAACAGTCACCATTAAAGTTGAGACCAAACAAAAGCCTAAGTTAGATGTCCTTGGTGTTAATCAACAACCGCAACTCCCCAGTGTCGAGACGTTAATGAATAACGGCACCAAAGCCTTTTTCCAAATGCGCCCGCAGTATGCGGCATTGTCTGGTTTAAAAAGTAGCCAAACCTTAGTCGTCACACAAGATAAACTCGACAACTTCGCACCAGACGTTAACGATGATTATCGCCAATATATGCGTGAACAAGCGGTATTATTATTAAAACATGAGCCATTTGCTGACAAAAAAGCCGAAAGTTCAAGACTGATCATGGCCAATATCTTCTTGCATTTGGCGGGCTCTGAAAAACATAAACAAGGCTTTATCGAGGGATACTTTGGTCATCAACCTTATATTATTAATCAAATCAATGGTCCTTTGGTTGATATTATCTATCGCTTTAGCGACGCATTTGAAATTAACTCAAGCGCTGACGTTAAAAGCTACTTAAGCTTATTAAAAGAGGTGCCTGCGCAGGTACAACAAATAAAAGCGAAATTCATTAGAGACGCAAAATCCGGCTGGGTACCACCAAAATCGCTGATGGTGTCGTCGATTAATTTTCTCCAAGGCTTCAGTCTAGTCGAGCCTAAAGACCATATCGTTTATCGCCGATTAAAACAGTTAATGGCGCAATCAAACATAGATAAGGCCGAACAAAAGCGCCTCCTGCAGCAAACCGCAGACACATTAAACGAACATGTATTCCCTGCCTATCAAAAAGTCATTGACACCATGACCGAATACTTACCGCAAGCCGCACCAGGCGATGGGATATGGGCGCAACCTGGTGGCAAGACTTTTTATACATTTGCTATAAAGGATCAGGCTGATAGTGACTTTAGTGCTGACGAAATTCATAAAATAGGTTTGGATGAAGTGGCACGCATCAGTGCCGATATGGATTCGATTTTATCGCAACTTGGCTACAAATACGGCACCATATCTGAGCGTATGGCGGCCTTGGCTCACGAATCGCGCTTTAGTTATGAGAATAACGACAAAGGTCGAGAGAAAATCATCGCCGATTTAACAGGCTACATTGAAAAAATTAACAAGCGTATGCCGGAGCAATTTAAAACCCCGATAAAATACGATGTTATCGTCAAACCGTTCGCCAAAGAAATAGAAGACACCGCCTCAGGTGGGCAATATTACCCGCCGTTTCCTGATGGCAGTAAACCTGGAGTATTTTTAGTCAATTTACGCGACATCCCTTCTATTGCAAAATTTGATTTGCCAAGTTTAACCTATCATGAAACCAACCCAGGGCATCACTGGCAAGCGTCACTAAATATGGATATAGCCAATATACCAGCGCTGCGTTCATTAGCACCATACAACTCTTACGTTGAAGGTTGGGCGCTTTATAGCGAATTGGTGGCCTATGAGATGGGCATGTATGACGATGATGCATATGGAAATTTAGGTCGTTTAAAACAAGAGTTATTCCGCTCGGTACGGCTAGTTGTTGATACCGGTATTCATGCCAAACGCTGGACAAGAGAAAAAGCCATTACCTACATGATGGAACATGCGGGTAGTGCCGAATCGGAAGCCACTGCCGAAGTTGAACGTTATATGGCGTGGCCTGGTCAAGCGCTTGGCTATAAATTAGGTATGATGAAAATCGTTGAGCTGCGCAAGCAAGCACAGAAATTGCTAGGCCCGAATTTTGATATTGCTGAGTTTCATGATGTGGTGTTGCTCTCTGGTGCTCTGCCATTAGACATGCTCGAGCAAAATGTAAATGACTGGATAGCCTCGAAATAATCAACAAGCGATTTTAAACGCAGCAGATAAACAAAGGTCAGAACCATGAAATTAACTCATGCATTCTGACCCAGATTGATTGTTTCCGCTTCGACTAAGCGTTTACTTAGCGTTTAACTTAAGCTTTTACTTAGCGTTTAACTTAAGCTTTTATCTAAGCTTTTGCCTAAGTTTTTGCCTAAGCTGTCACCTAAATTGTCTAGCTTAAAACCTGCTTATTTACGGATGCCTTCAATGTGCAGGTCAAATATGATCTCGCCAAAGTCCATTTTATAGCCAAAGTCTTTCATCGCTATAGATGTTGTACCCGCGAAACCGGCACGATAACCACCCCAAGGATCGTCACCTTCACCAATTTTTTCGGCATCAATGATTAATTCTTTGGTGATGCCCTGCAACGTAATATCGCCGATGATTTTTAATTTACCATCGCCCATATCCATCACTTTTTTACTGACAAATTTGGCATTTGCAAACTTGCTTACATCCAAAAAGTCGGTGTCGCGTAAGTGTTTGTCTCGTTCAGCGTGATTTGAATCAACGCTGGCGGTGTCAATATTGACCGTAATTTGTGATGCTTCGATGTTTTTTTCATCATAGCTGAATTGACCGTCAAATTTATTAAAGCGGCCTGTTAACCAACTATAACCAAGGTGTTTAACTTTAAAGTTAATCGAGGCATGTGCACCTTGATAATCAATTTGATAATCCGCAGCGTGTGCTGATGTCATCGCTGTTGATGCCAGCAACAAGCTCGATAGCAATAATTTTTTCATTTTAACTCTCTCTGTTTAAGCGCTAATAGTATTAGGTTTACGGTTTATAACATGCGTTTTAACGTTTCGTCTTTATCAATAACATGGTGTTTTATCGCTGCAGCAGCATGCAATACCACCAATCCTATCAAGCTATACGCAACATACTCATGAACAGTCCCAGCAATATCTTCTTGATTGCTAAATAATTCACCCAAAGATGGAATGACAAACCAATCAAAGACTTCAATACCACGGCCGTCAGCGGTAGATATTAAATAGCCCGAAGTAAATAACGTCAGCAATAAAACATACAAAATAAAATGTGTCGCTTTAGCTGATATTTTCACAATTTTGCTGTGACTTTCAATCGGTTGAACTGCAGGCTTAAGATATTTATAGACCATACGCAGTACAATCAACAAAGCCAATAATATGCCAACACTTTTATGATAAGTCGGAGCCGTACGATACCAACTTGAATAGTAATCGAGCTCAACCATCCATAGGCCAACACCAAACAAGGCGAAGACCACGACTGCGGTTAGCCAATGCATGAGTTTCGCGACTGTTGGATACGCTTGTTGTGATTGCTTTGTGTTCATTTTAAAAGTAACTGTTGTTCGTATAAATGTTAGGGAAAGGCTATTGTAGTGAATATAAACAGAATTAAAATAACGAAAAACGACACATATCATTCTAAAAAACAGAACGAAGGCGATAATGCGTTATCGCCTTTAATGGTTTTATCGGCTAATGCTCATATCAGGCTTTAATTTAAACTGGGTTGTCTATATCGATAAAGCGCACATCGAGCTGATACTGCTGCTCTAGGTATTCGCCGAGTGCTTTGGCACCATAACGCTCTGTTGCATGATGACCCGCTGCAAAAAAATGGATATCCATTTCTCTGGCTATATGCGTCGTTTGCTCAGAAACCTCACCGGTTATAAACGCATCAATGCCCTGCTCTGCAGCCATTTCAACATACCCCTGACCTCCGCCAGTGCACCAAGCGACTGTTTTAATAGGTTTGTTTGACGGTGCAGCGATATGCAAGCATTGGCGATTTAGCCGAGCACTGATTTTATTCGCAACTTTTTCAGCCGGTGTCGCTGCACTCAACTGCCCTTTCATGCTTACCGATAGTGGATTGCCCAGCTCTAGTGGTTCTACCTCGTGGATATCCAACAGCTTAGCTAATTGCGCATTGTTGCCTAAGGTTTCATGAATATCTAACGGTAAATGATAGGCAAACAAATTAATGTTGTGATCGAGCAACGCTTTGATTCGATTATATTTCATGCCAGTAATGGCATAGGATTCATTTTTCCAAAAATAGCCGTGATGGACAATGATGGTATCCGCACCGGCAGCGATAGCGGCATCAATCAATGCTTGACTGGCAGTAACACCGGTAACGATTTTTTCAACCTTTTCTGCACCTTGTACTTGTAAGCCATTAGGGCAGTAATCTTTGATACGCTCAGGTTGTAAAATACCATTAAGGAGATGTAAAAATTCAAGTCTTTGCATAATGAAGTTCTATTAATTTAAATGAAAAACCAACGGACTGAGACAATCAGTTACCGCTATAATATGTGTAGCATATTACCTTGCCCACGCATTGAAAACACCTTTTATTCAACAGCGTCGTCTGTTGCTGAATCTACCTCAATGGGTAATTGGCACATATTGGTGACCGCAGATTCTAAACTCGGGTAATGTCCTTGAAAGTACGCCAAACAAATTGCCGCCCCTAAAGCACCGGCTTGTTTGGATTGACTGACAAACAGCGGTTTCGCCAAGCGCCGCTTTATTTGATGGCACAAATAACGGCTGTTGCTGCCACCACCACTCACATACACTTGCTGCACGTCACGATTTAATCGAGTCGTTAATCGCGAAACCGTCATGACAATGCTATCGGCAATGGCATCCAGTAGTGCGCGATAATGGGCGATGCCAATAGCCAGGTCATTAGAGCCTTCCGCATCAAAACCTTCGCCTTCAAAACCTGCCGCATCAAAACCTTTACCTGCAAAGTCATCGAGAGCAACATTAAAACCGTCTTGCCAGCGATAGTGTTGGCAATAGGCGTCGATATCAAACCGAGTCTCAGGTGCTTGAGATTCATCCAACAACATGAGTTGTTGGTCCAATCTCGCCAGCAACTCGTCACGGCTTACATCACAGTTTGAATCATCTTGCCGTAAATTCGCTGGTAAACAATCAGCGAATTGTTCGATAAAGTCGCTGATTAATTGCATACCTATGGCAAGCATCAATTCACAGACGTACAGACCAGACTCAACAAATGGAAATGCTGGATAAAATGGTTTAGGACCTTTAAAGCGCCGGGTCAGCATGGATACACTGATGGCTGTACCAAGGCTTATATGTAAATGTCCCGCGCGATAACAGCCACTGCCTATAAGCTCGCTGACCTTGTCACTGGCAAGCGCCACTAAAGGCATTGTTTGTTTAAAACCGATAGACTGGCTAAGTTCAGGTTTCACATTGGCAATGACATCACCGACATCGCATATCGATGGCAGCCACTGTGGTTTAGTGGCAAACGCTTGATGATACCAATGCCATTTGGGCTGCCATTTTCCGTGTTTAAAATTAAACGGCAGATGACCAATAAGGTTGGCACGGCTATCGATATCGATGCCGGTAAATCGGTAATGTAAATAGCCTGTCAGATAACATACATGGGCGATGTTGCGGTATTGCTGTTGATGTCTTTGCCGAATTTTATTGATAGCTGCCTGTTGCTGTAATTCGGCGATGTCTTTTTTTAGTGGCACAAACCAATCGGCAATAGCAAACGCCAAGCGGTAAAAGAGATTCAATGCAGGCACGCACTCAGCGTCTTTTCGATCTTGCCAGACGATGGCGTCAACAACAGCTTGGTGTTTGTCATCAAGGGCAATAAGCGTATTTCGCATGCTGGTGATGCCCATACAGGCAATATCAGTGGTTTGAAACCCTTGCTGCCTGTAATCGGCGATAAGCGGCGACAATGCGTGCATACATTGTTGAAAAAACCACTCGGGTTGTTGGCTGACAACGCCTTGCTCGGTGCGCTTATAGTGAAATTGATCGACGACCACTTTGCTCACAGTCTGACCGAGGTTATTAATGATCAATGCGCGAAGTGACTGGCTACCAAAATCTAACACTAAATAATGCGGTAAAGACGAGGTTGATACAGAATTGCTCAAGAACGATTTTGCCCTAATGTTGAAACTTTAATGGGTCGAAATTTGGGACGTATTTGCCACTTAGGGCGAATAGGCGTTAATGGGTGAACCCGTTTTTTAGCGACAATAACGTAAACCGAGCCAATCGAGCTTAAATATTTTCCAGCAAAACGTTGGCACATTTTAAACCACCAGCCATCCGCATTTATCTTCGGATGTAATGACGAAAACAACATACGTTTGTCATCCAACACTTCATAACCGAGCAAGTTAAGCCAATCTTTAACACGCATTGGTGTAAAGAAGCGCCCTTGCCATGGCAGTACCTGTCGACGATAGGGAATGATTTGGTTTAAGCCTGCCAATGAAATTGGGTTAAAGCCGGAAATAATTAAATAGCCATTGGGGATCAATACTCTATCGGCTTCACGCAAGATATGATGTGGATCGACCGCAAATTCTAACTGTTGGGTCAGTAAGCAGGCATCAACGCTGCTATCTAAAAACGGTAAATCGTCTATCTCAGCAATCACATTGGCACTGTTTTTATCTTCATTAACGCTCACTTGGTGAGAGATTTTTGACGCACTGCAATCAATTTCACCACTTAAATCACCTAGCTTTAATAAATGATAACCAAACATTCTCGGCCACCAATTGGCCAAATGTTGGTTTATTTGTTCAGCAATCAATTCACCGCAAGCCATATCATGCCAACGCATGGGCTTTTTCGGATTATCAAATGCTAATGCCGGTTTCATCATAGTGTGTTTGCTTTTACCAAAGTGATTGCCCTGCCCGTGTACTTATTTATGTACCGCCACAACGGATTTTCGTTAATTAATCGCCGGCCAATCTTTAGTTCACCTTTGACACAAGGTATACTGCATTTTGCCGCTTAAATCGGCAAGATTACCGATAAAGTCTAAGGAGACTTGAATGTTTCAAGTGCACGCGATTGCCGCATTTAACGATAACTATATATGGTGTATAACCGACAGTGCAAGTGCCAAGTGTGCTTTGGTTGACCCAGGCGATGGCGATGTATGTATTGAATTTATAAAGAAAAATAACTTGATCCTTAGTGACATTTTAGTCACTCATCACCACAAAGACCATACCGGTGGTATTAACAAGTTAAAGCAATTTGCACACGAGCAAGACTGGCCAGTGACGGTTTATGGCCCAACGCAAGAAGCACAACAATTTTCTGATGTGCATGTTGTTGAAGGCGAGGCTGTACAAATATTGACCAATCAGATTCATTTTAGTGTCATTGAGTTACCCGGCCATACTTTAGGCCATATCGCTTTTCATAATGATCAATGGTTGTTTTGTGGTGATACACTGTTTTCTGGTGGTTGTGGTCGCCTATTTGAAGGCAGTGCGCAACAAATGCTCAACTCATTGCAAAAATTGAGCACGCTTAATGAGCAAACAAAAGTATTTTGTGCTCACGAGTATACGCTGGCAAACTTAAAATTTGCTCGAACTATTGAACCAAATAATGGTCAATTAAAAGATTATTTAAATAAAGCAACGGAGCTTCGCGCCAGTAATATCGCGACCATCCCCAGTACCATAGGTTTGGAAAAGCAAATAAACCCGTTTCTACGCAGTCACTTAGATTCAGTAAGAGTGGGCGCACAACAACAAAGTGGTCTAGAATTAGACAATACTGTCGATGTGTTTGCAGCTGTTCGCGAACTAAAAGACAATTTTTAGCAGGATAAAATATAACTGTTTTATCTTGAATTATAATAACCCTAAAACTGCTAACTGTTTATTCATGAAGAAAATTTTATTTCCCCTGTCGCTGACCGTTTTGGTGGGATGCCAAAACCTAAATCAGCCAGAGCAAGAACAACAAAGTGCGAACATAGTTACTGCGTCAAACAACGATGTTTTTGAAGCACTACATGCAGACGAATCCGTAGCTGTTATCCACCCTAAGGAAGATGTGGAAATACCGTTAACTGAGCAAGATGACATTCAAGTCATCGATAACATCTGGGTACGTATCCAATCGCAACTTGAATTTGATATTCCAGACAACAGCAAAGTTAGAGCCCATCGTGATTGGTACGCCAAGCATCAACGCTATTTAGATCGTGTTGCTAAACGCTCCGAGCCTTTTCTTTTCCATATCACCGAAGAACTGGAAAAACACAACATGCCAATGGAATTGGTGCTGTTGCCTGTTGTCGAAAGTGCTTACGATCCGTTTGCCTACTCGCACGGCAGTGCCTCAGGCATGTGGCAATTTTTGTCGGGCACCGGAAAGCAATTTGGTTTAAAACAAGATTGGTGGTACGACGGCAGACGCGATGTTGCCGCCTCGACTCAAGCAGCAATCAAATTCCTAAAATATTTACACAAGCGCTTTGATGGCGATTGGTTACTGGCACTTGCCGCCTATAACTCAGGTGAAGGTCGCGTCGCCAGAGCAATGAAAGCCAATGCTCGTAAAGGTCGCCCTACCGATTTTTGGAACTTGAAACTGCCAAAAGAAACTCGTGATTACGTGCCTAAACTACTGGGCTTGGCCGCACTAGTTAAAGAACCTGAAAAATATGGTGTGACCTTATATGCGATAAATAATGAGCCGGTGATCAGCCATGTTGATATTGGCTCACAATTGGATTTATCTTTGGCAGCAAAATTATCCGGCTTAACCGTGGATGAATTGCACGCACTTACCCCTGGTTTCAATCGTTGGGCAACTCCGCCAAATGGACCGCACCAACTGTTGCTGCCAAATAGCAAAATAGAACAATTTAAGAAAAGTCTTTCGTCATTAGATGAAAAAGATCGCTTAAGTTGGCAACGCTATAAAATTAAAAGCGGCGATAGCTTATCGGTGATTGCCAAACGCTTTAATACCACAGTGTCGGTTATTAGAGAAACCAACGATCTAAACAACAGTGTTATTGTTGCCGGTAATTACCTGTTGATCCCTACCGCCACACAAAGCCTTGATCGCTACGCAACCTATGAGCAAGTGCGCCAAAGCAAGCTAAGCAAAAAAGGTACCGGTAATAAAGTCATTCATGTTGTCAAAAATGGCGATAACCTGTGGGATATCGGCAGAACGTACAAAGTGAGTGGTAAGGACATTGCCAAATGGAATGGCTTTGCCCCGAAAGACATGCTTAGACTGGGTCAAAAGTTAACGATTTGGACCGCAAACGACAGTGCCGCATCAGGCTCTGGTAATACCGTTATGCGCAATATTCAATATAAAGTGAAATCAGGCGACTCACTGGCACGCATTGCCAGCAAGTTTAAAGTTAAAATTGCCGATATTGAAAAGTGGAACAACCTAAATCGCAGTAAATACCTGCAACCAGGTCAAATTTTAAAACTGTCCGTTAATATCACCTCTATCTAGTGTTTATGCGGGCAACGGTCCTACCGTTGCCCGTAACACATCTCTATTCATATTTTACACTTGAGTAACGGCATACTTTTGCCGAATCCTTATAATACGCCCTTTAAAATTCAGCTGACCTTCAGCAATCTATTTTGCTTAAAAATAAGGCGTTTATGTTTGTAATTCGACACCATCGCAGCTTTTCTGAGTTATATGCTAGCTCTTTAGTCATGCTTGGCTCTGCCCTAACCTTAATGGTCATACTGAATCAATTCTTGTCATAAGCTGGCAAGACATTATCTGCCGCCAGCAGTCTAAAACAGGCCAAAAGTAGAGGTGCGATTAATATCAGTATCGTTTTATCAGGGTGATGCCGAAGACAAAACGAGAAAGGATTAATTGCCGAAGTAAGATTGAAGATCGCTTCATCTTGCTGGTGTTATTGTCGAAAGAGATAACACTGCCATAGTCAAACCAGTTACGCTGGTAACAAATAACTATGGAGCGCTACCATGAAGTTCTGTCCCTTCGATACAGCATATTCATTTTAAGTAGTGCTTTATAAAACTGAAGTAGTTACACATGAATTTAATTGATTTTTCATCATCCTTTGTTTCTTTATTACCCGCTGTCATCGCCTTGACACTGGCAATATTGACTCGCCGCGTTTTATTGTCGCTTGGGGTTGGTATCTTGCTTGGTGCCGTCTTACTTAATGACATGTCGATTACCGGTACGCTTGCTTATGTTGGCGCCTCGGTGAGCGGTGTGTTTATTGAAGACGGTGGCATAAACAGCTGGAATATGTCGATTGTGGCATTTTTAATTTTACTTGGCGTGATCACCGCTTTGTTAAGTGTCAGCGGTGCCACCTTAGCCTTTGCTAATTGGGCTATGGGTAAAGTTAAAAATCGCCGAGGCTCACAGCTGTTAGCGGCATTTTTAGGGGTCTTTATTTTTATCGATGACTACTTTAATTCCTTAGCCGTTGGTACCGTTTCAAGACCGGTAACCGATCGATATAAAGTATCTCGTGCCAAATTGGCCTATATCTTAGACTCTACCGCAGCACCTATGTGTGTGTTAATGCCAATATCTAGTTGGGGCGCATACATCATGGCCTTGATGGCAGGTATATTAGCAAGCCATGGCATCAGTGAATACACCCCGCTTGCAGCTTATGTTGCGTCGATCCCAATGAACTTTTACGCGTTATTTGCCTTACTAATGGTGTTTGCGGTGATCTACTTCGATCTAAATGTCGGTGCCATGACTCGCCATGAACAACAAGCCAGTGACGGCGACGATCAGAGCAAACAAGAAAGCCATGAATTACCGATGGCCATTGAAGGCGTTCAAGCAAAAGCACGCGACCTTATCACGCCCATTGTCGTTTTAATTATCGCCACCATAAGCTTTATGGTTTATACCGGTGGACAAGCGCTTAGTGCCGATAATAAAGCATTTAATATCTTTGCCGCATTTGAAAATACCGATGTAGGTATGTCGCTGGTTTATGGTGGTTTAGTCGGCTTGGCGATGACGCTATTTACTGTAATTAAACGTGGCATAGGCTTTGCTGACATCTCAAAAGCGGCAATCAATGGTGCAAAATCAATGCTTGGCGCGATTTTAATATTGCTGTTCGCTTGGACCATAGGCACGGTGATTGGCGATATGAAAACCGGTAGTTATCTATCGACGTTAGCCACAGGTAATATCGACATTGCTTGGTTTCCTGTGTTGTTATTTTTACTGTCAGGCTTTATGGCGTTCGCCACAGGCACATCTTGGGGTACATTTGGTATCATGTTACCTATCGCTGGTGATATGGCGGCAGCGAGTGATATAGCGCTTATGTTGCCTATGCTATCAGCAGTCTTAGCGGGGTCAGTATTTGGTGATCATTGTTCACCGATTTCAGATACCACCATACTGTCGTCCACCGGTGCACGCTGTAATCACATCGATCATGTGGCTACACAACTACCGTATTCTTTGTCGATTGCGGCAATATCAGCGATTGGCTTTATCATTATTGGCTTTACCGGTTCAAGCAGTTTGGCGTTGCTGGTAACCAGCCTATTCTTTATCGGCCTTATTGGTTTGTTGCGAATGATTTGTATTGAGCAGTCACGCAGTACCGCCCTAGCTTAAGTAAAACAAGCGCACAGTAAAATAAAAGCCCAGTCGCTATCGCCACTGGGCTTTTATTTTGTCTATAACACGTTAAGTCAGTCATGTGCGAATATCAGACTGTCTCTCTTGTCAGTAAAAACAATCACCTCAACAAAAAGAAACTCTTAAGCACCGGTCTCCTCGTCCGCAACATCGGTCGGTAATTCGTAGGGAGTACAGCTTGTTATTCTCTGTTGCCAAACCACCCCGCGACCCGGCTTGTCCACTTCGGCGAACCAGAATATAAAATCGAAGATATCCTTTGCCTGCTCTTCTGCGCACGTTATAAATAAAATTTTGACCAGTTCCGACTCAGGTAATTTCCCTTGCTTGGTTTTAACTTCAGCAAGAGCACCGATGCCTCGGCAAGCCGAGCTGCCAGCGCTGGTGACACCAAACTTTTCACGCAGTTCTGCCAGCAGGCGTTTGTCCGTGCCATCGTCCGGCAAATAACAGTAAATGGCCTTACAAACCGGAAAGTTCGCCATGTGCGCAGCTAAATCGGCTGAGAGACTCATTCTGGGTTCACGCCCAATTCTTTGCGAACGGCCTCAGGTACATAGGTCGCCACTCTTTCCACTGGGCTGACGAACATATAGCCAATACCGGGCACATTCAGTTCAGCGGCTTTATAAATTGCCTCAAACATTAAATCTTGCTGATCCGAAGACACCATAAACACAATCACGTCTTTCTCAGATTCTACAGCAACACCTAAGGCTCCAAATCGTTCTCGAACGCCCCAGCCGTGCACCGCGTGAACACTGGCAACGCGGGCTCCTACATTACGAGCCGCGAGTAACACAGACTCTGTACGTTTTTTATCTAACACGCAGGTGATAAGGGCTACATCGGTTAGGTAGATTATTTCACTCATATGATTGTTTGCGCCTCTTGTTCTTTTGAAACCATTTTCGCTTCTTTTGCTGCACGTATCTCAACATTCACCTTGTAGCGCGCCCAAAGCCCTGTAATCATCACGGTGATGATTGGGCCAATCGACGCCAGGCAAAGAATACCAAAACCTTCCACCGCATCGGTGGCGTTACCAAATCCAATCCCCATTGCCAGAACCAATGGTACTGTTATAGGCCCAGTTGTCACGCCCGCTGAGTCCCAGGCGACATTAACGAAGGTTTCGCTCGATAACATGGTCAGTACAATAGCGAGCAAATACCCGGGAACGATCAGCCATACCAACGGCCAATTAAATATCAACTTAGCAAGGCCAAGGGCAATACCAAAGGCAACCCCCACAGATACGGCAGTGATCAAGGTTTTCTTTTTAAATACGCCTTCTGTCAGCGTCTCTGCCGTGACGCCTAGCGCATTCAAAGCAGGCTCAGCAACCGTTGCGCCAAAACCGAGCATCCATGCAAATGCCAACGAAATGACCAGCCCGACCCCGTAAACGTAGATTGGTGAATTGGCAATACTGTTTATTTCCATGAATGCCCCTGGAACCAGACCACCAGCATTGCCACCCAGCTTCGATAATCCATACGTCAAACCGATATTAAAAATGCACATGCCGATAATGGTGAGCGCAATGCCGTAGAATATCTCGCCTGGATGAGCCAGCCGCTCACGCAAGACGACGATAAGCACCAAAAAAAGAAAAACCACCAACGGCGCTATGGCACGCACGCCGGAAATGATCTCCACGCCAGGGCTCTGCTCAAACCAGGACAACGGCGCCTGTTGAGCGGCGCTGGCTGTTAGCGTCGCTGCCTCAATGATCTCAGCCGTTGTTACGGTACTTGAAACATAAATGGCTAGTAGCATTACGCCAAGAACCGGAAACAGCGAGGCAAGTGTGACAATGCCAAAGCCGGATAACCCGGATTCGCTTTTACCCGCAGCGCTAGCGATACCAATGCCAAGAGACAGCACCAACGGAACCGTTACAGGTCCTGTCGTCACCGCGCCAGCATCCCACGCAAGCCCAAGCGTATTGCGCAGATCCAGGTCCATAGAACAATAGACTGTCAGCGCTAACATGGGCACGAGCGCACAATAGATCAGCGGTTTCAGGCTCCAACCATAAAGAAAACGAACGGTACCAAGTACGGCAGCCATACCAACACTTACCCCCACAACCAAGACCAATGTATCGGCCCATTCAGTGAGCAACGCATACAGATACGGGGCACGCTCAACAGAGATGTTTTGACCTGCCGCCTGCAGAGCACCAATTGCGGGCTCGGCAAAAGTAACGCCAATCCCTAGAAGCAGCGTAATGAATAAAACCAGCGGTAATGGCGATTTACGAGGCAAGGTACTGCCGATGATCTCACCGAACGGCATCAGGCCTTTAGCCAGTCCTTCCATAAAGATCATCAGACCGACAATAACAGCAATCAGACCTCCTGTAATAACAAGCGAGTCTTCAACCACCTGATTAAGAATCAATAATTGAAACAGTGCTAAATAGAGTGCAAGCGGCACCACTGCCCTGACTTGTTCCATCAACCGGGGAGACATATAGGACTGGATCAAGCTGAGCACTTCCATCGGCGTGAATTTAGTGGGCACCACAGGAATAGCAATCAGATTGCCGTCACTATCAAAATTAGGCGTTGATATAAGACGATTTGCACTGTACTCGTTTTTTACCGAGCGTTGTGCACGCGTATAGTTAGCGTATGGGATTTCTGGCATTCCAGACTCAATAATTCGTTTTTTTTCAGCCTAGTACATTATTTTCAATAACGAAAGTTAGGCGCACGATAAGAATGGACAGTAAGAGGTAGCTTTACATAATTTACAAGGCTCACTCATCTAACATAGCTTTAAACTCATCTAAGTATTTCTGGTGCTGATTTTGATGCCATTGCACCATAATGCGCGACTTTTCCAACGCCACAGTTTGAACTTCTATGGCTTTTTTAATGTTGCCCATGTCGGCATAGGCTTTTGCCAGAGACGCATGAGCATACGCAGAATCAGGGTATAATTCGGCAGTTTTTTGGTATATCGCTAATGCTTGTTTTGGCTCTTTTGTTTTAGCTAAATTTTTTAATGAACCTTCTGCAGAGATATCAAAGCCATACTTTTCCCTCGACAAGGTTTGGTAATATTCAATAATAGCGTCGGCGCCTCGTTGAGAAATATCAGAATCTGCTGGTAAGTTGCTATGAATGTCGTCAAATAACACTTCTATACCGTTTACAAGCGAAATGATTGGCCGCGACATGTAGTAGTGCTTTTCATCGAAATCGGCAGTCCAATGCAACTGTGTCGTCGCTTTTTCATCAAGCAAAGCTTTAAACTGTTTAAATTCATCTGCATGCGATTTTTCATAAGCGTGATCGCCAATACTCATATACAAGGTTTTAATGCCATCGTAAGGCTGAGCCAATTTATCAGGAGCATCTGACATAACATTGGCGAAGTTATCATTTAGGCTTGGGCTTGAAATGATGTAGGCATCAAACATACTGGGTCGATTTAACAGGGTATAAATGCCTAAAGCCCCGTTGCCCATAAAGCCGGTATAAATGCGAAAACCATTGGTGCGATAACGTTTATCGACTTGGGTTAACACACCATTTTGCAAGATATCCAAAATCGTTTGATTATCCGGTTGTTGCACTAAATCATTAAAAACAGTTGCAAATTCAGCGTGATAATCGGCAGGGTTAACAATAATGGTTTCTAACCAGGGCCATTCACCATTATGACTTAACCAATCTTGCATACCGCTGATAAAGGTTTGACTTCTTGGGTGTAAATCGAAGAGAACGAAATAGGTTTTATCCGATTTGGTAGAGTAACTTTGTGGCAGGGTTACATGATAGGTGAGTGGCTCTTTAAATCCTTTATGAACCACTTCTATCGTTTCGATTTGATTTAGCTCGGTGATATCAACAGCTGATGCGTATGTAGAACATACAAAAACCAGTAAAGCGACAATCTGTTTCATACTACTTCCCTGTCAGGTTTCCAGCATATTTGTCTATGCCAGAACGAGGTCTATTGTTAATTGAATAAAGACAGTAACCTTTTCAGAGAGTTATCGTCAACCTAACCGGCATTTATGTCTTTTAGCCATTCGTATTTTTCACCTAACTGCTCTTTATATTCAGGGCATTTTTCACCAACAGGGGCTTCGACTTTAATTTTGCCATAGCCTTCATGCGCCATTTTAGTGACCTTTTCCCAATCCACGTTGTCGGTATTGCCATAGCCTTCCATCATGGCTTTTAAGGCCGCCAAATCTTTAAATTTTTCAGCATCAATTGGCATATCACAATCTCTGCTGAGATAGATCAATTTACTGGCATCATCCGCCAGTAATGCTTCTAATTCTGCCGTGCGTTCATCTGATGCCTGAGCTGCCATGGCAACAGTCAATCCAATCGCGGTAAACAAGGTCATTGCTTTGTGCATAGTAACTCCTATTTTTGTGGTTACTATTAACCTTAATAGAAATCATCTATAAGTAAAATTTTACCTATAAATTGAGACGGTTATCTATAGTGCAAATCGATAGACAATAAAAAAGCCACAATGAGTGTGGCTTTTTTCTTCGGTGGAAATCTAAAAGTGACAAGCAAGTTAGTCGACTAAGTCGTACTGCTCTCGCAAAATGTTGATGATTTGCGCTTTTGGATCGTCACTGATGACGATTTTCTCACCAGTGATTTTCTCAGCAATACCCGTGTAAGTAGCGGATACTGCCATCAATACCGACTCAGGCAATGCGTTGTCACGAGCCAATGCTTCACGTTCATCCATACGATCTTTATTGAGTAAAATGTCTGGATCAGGGAAGTGGTTTAACAGTAACTGACGGAAGCCTTCTTTCGAATTCTCAACAACCTTACCTTGTCGATATTGCTCACCATCCCAAATACGAGATGAATCAGGGGTGCCAACTTCATCCATATAGATAAGTTTGTCATTACCTTGGGCATCTTTAACGTAACCAAACTCAAACTTGGTATCGACAAAGATTTGATCGATGTTAGCAAGCTCGTTCGAGATGACATCGAAGCCTTCTTTAAGCAGCTTTTCATATAACGCAATGTCGTCTTTCGCTTTAAAGTTAAACGCCTCGAAGTTATCGACGATATTGTCACGGGTAATATTGACGTCATCTTGCGCAGGAACGCCAGGGATACCTTCGAGAATTCCTTTGGTCGATGGCGTAATCAACAGATCATTAAGTTTTTGATCACGTTGTAAGCCTTCTTCAATCTCGATACCACAGAACTCGCGTTCGCCTTTTTCATAGGCGCGCCACATAGAGCCTGTGATGTAACTGCGACAAATCGCTTCTATTTTCACCGGTACCGCTTTTTGTACGATCCATACGAATGGATGTGGGATATCAAGAATATGACTGTCAGCTAAACCGTTTTCTTTAAACAATCTAAACCAGTGGTTTGATATGGCATTTAATGCTGCACCTTTACCCGGTACACCACGCATATCGTTTTCACCGTGCCAGATGCAGTCAAAGGCTGAGATACGATCGGAAATAACCATAATCGCAAGCGGTGTATCGTCGCTTACGTTATAGCCTTTTTCTTTAATCAGGCGTTGGCTATCTTCTTCAGTTAACCAGTATACAGAGCGCACTTTACCGCTATGGACAGGTAAGTTAGTACGAATAGGTAAATCGTTATTTACGGCAAGAACTTTATTGGCAATGCTCATAATTTTTCCCAGCAAAAAATGGTATCTTTTATATTTATTGCGCAAAAATTTTAGCAAAATTTCTCAGCAATAAATACAGATTTAGAATAAGAAAAGGACGCCGAAGCGTCCTTTTCAAAAGTCATCGCACTGAATTATAGAGCCGCTTGCGCTTTTTCTACAAGTACAGTGAATGCTGCTTTATCGTATACAGCGATATCAGCAAGGATCTTACGATCGATCTCGATTGATGCTTTCTTAAGACCGTTGATGAAACGGCTGTAAGATAGACCATTTTGACGAGATGCTGCGTTGATACGAGCAATCCAAAGTTGACGGAACTGACGCTTACGTTGACGACGGTCACGGTATGCGTATTGACCCGCTTTGGTTACAGCTTGGAAAGCAACACGATATACGCGACTACGAGCACCGTAGTAACCTTTCGCTTGCTTAAGAACTTTTTTATGAGAACGACGTGCAACTACACCGCGTTTTACTCTAGCCATTATCTACTCTCCTCTATTAAGCGTAAGGCAACATTGCTACAACTGATTTAATATCAGATTTAGCAACCATTGATTTAGCACGTAAGTGACGCTTAACTTTGGTACGTCTCTTAGTTAAGATGTGACGTAGACCGGCTTGTTTGCATTTAAAACCGCCAGAAGCAGTCTTTTTAAAGCGCTTTGCAGCACCTTTATTGCTTTTCATTTTAGGCATGGAAAACTCCGCATTTATTATGCCAAAACTTAAGTAACATGGGGCGAACTCAAAGAGTTACTTGTTGAGCCTCTGTTACCGACTAATTGTTATCCGCAAAACTACGACAGATAACGAAAAGATAACAATGGTGAAAAAGGCCAGACTCATAAGAGAATGGCCTTTTTACTTTCAGACCAGAAGTTATCTTTTAATTGGAGCCAGTACCATTACCATTTGGCGACCTTCAACCCTTGACGGGAAAGATTCACACTGGGCAATATCCTGCAGATCCGCTTTAACACGATTTAGCAGTTCGATACCTAACTCCTGGTGGGCCATTTCACGACCACGGAAACGTAATGTTACCTTAGCCTTGTCACCACCTTCTAAGAAGCGCTTCAGGTTGCGTAGTTTTACCTGATAGTCGCCTTCATCAGTTCCAGGTCGGAATTTAATTTCCTTAACCTGAATCTGTTTTTGCTTTTTACGTTGTTCTTTCTGTTCTTTCGACTTTTCGTATAAGAACTTACCGTAATCCATTACACGGCAGACTGGCGGTTTTGCCGTAGGGCTGATTTCTACTAAATCAACACCTGCAGTTTCAGCTGCATCAAGGGCTTCACGAAGGGAAACAACACCTGCTGCCTCGCCATCTACGCCAATTAAACGAATTTCCTGAGCGGTAATTTCGCCATTTAACTTGTGTTGCGGCTCTTTACGACCGCCTCTTTGACCACCTTTAATAGTCTGTTCCTCCAAAAGAACTAACGTAAATCCATTGATAATTCATTGTTTATGAACGGGAATTAACTTCTTCCGTCATTTTTGCAATAAAATCATCAACAGACAATTTTCCTAAATCTTCACCACTGCGTGTACGGATTGCGATTTCACCCGCTTCCATTTCTTTATCACCGGCAACCAGTAAATAAGGAACACGCTTTAAGGTATGCTCGCGAATTTTAAAGCCAATCTTTTCATTACGCAAGTCTGCTTTAGCTCTAAACCCATTTTCTTTCAGTTTTTTTACAACTTGTTGACAATATTCCGCTTGTTTGTCGGTAATATTCATCATAATAGCTTGGGTTGGTGCTAACCATGTTGGGAATTTGCCTTCAAACTCTTCAATCAAAATACCGATGAAACGTTCAATAGAGCCCAAAATGGCACGGTGAATCATAACGGGTACATGGCGTTCGCCATCTTCGCCTACGTAAGTTGCGCCTAAACGCCCTGGTAGTGCGAAATCTAACTGTACAGTACCACATTGCCAATGGCGACCTAAACAGTCAAGTAAGGTAAATTCAATCTTCGGGCCGTAAAACGCGCCCTCACCTGGTTGATATTCAAACTCAATATCATTGGCTTTTAATGCGTTTGCCAAACCAAGCTCTGCTTTATCCCAAATATCATCGCTACCGATTCGTTTTTCAGGACGTGTCGACAATTTAACCATGATGTCGCTAAAGCCGAATGATGAGTATACATCGTATACCATCTTTATACACTTACTAACTTCATCTTGTACTTGTTCATCGGTACAAAATACGTGAGCATCATCTTGGGTAAAACCACGTACGCGCATCAATCCATGTAATGCACCACTTGGTTCATTACGGTGACAACAACCAAATTCCGCCATACGTAACGGTAAATCGCGATAAGATTTCAAACCTTGGTTAAAGATTTGAACATGACCAGGACAGTTCATCGGTTTAATCGCATATTCACGTTTTTCCGACTCGGTAGTGAACATATTATCGGCGTACTTTTCCCAATGACCTGATTTTTCCCACAAGGTGCGATCCATCATCATTGGACCTTTTACTTCATCGTAGTCATATTCATGAAGTTTTTCACGAACAAACTTTTCAAGTTCAGTATAGATAGTCCAACCGTCATTGTGCCAAAACACCATGCCCGGCGCTTCTTCTTGCCAGTGGAATAAATCAAGAGACTTACCTATCTTACGATGATCGCGTTTTTCCGCTTCCGCAAGACGTTGAATATAGGCTTTAAGCTGTTTCTTATCTGTCCACGCTGTACCGTAGATACGCTGCAACATTTTGTTGTCAGAATCACCACGCCAATAAGCACCGGCAACATTCATCAATTTGAAATGATGGCAATGGCGCATGTTTGGTACGTGTGGTCCACGACACATGTCTAGGTACTCTTCGTGATGATATAAGCCAGGCGTGTCATCACGAGAAATATTCTCATCTAGAATTTCAATTTTGTACGTTTCACCACGCGCGGCAAAGGCTTCACGTGCTTCTTGCCATGAAACGGTTTTCTTAACAACGTCGTAGTTTTTCTTAGCAAGCTCTTGCATACGCTTTTCAAGCTTGGCTAAGTCTTCATCATTTAATTTGTGCTCAAGATCGACATCATAATAAAAGCCATTGTCGATAGTTGGGCCTATGGCCATTTTGGTATCAGGCCACAATTGTTTAATTGCATGACCTAATAAATGAGCGCAAGAGTGACGAATAATCTCTAGACCTTCGGCGTCTTTATTGGTGATAAGCTGCAGTTCGCTGTTATCGGTGATAAGTTCGCAAGCATCTTTTAGCTTGCCATTGACACGACCAGCAATGGTGGCTTTTGCCAAACCTGGGCCAATATCTTGAGCCACTTGCATGATAGTTACGTCGTTTTCGAAACTGCGCTGACTGCCGTCAGGAAGAGTAATGATAGGCATAATATTTCCTCAACAGTGGTGACACATACGAAATGCCACATGTTATATCTAATGTTAGTTGAGCCTGACCATACAGGGTCAAGCGGATGTTTTAGTTTATTGCATCTAATTGTTGCTTTCGATTCGCGCCAACAAACATTGATTTTTATGTGTAAATTCAACACACTTAAATCAAGCATTAACGCCAACAAAGGCAGTAAAGCGTGCAATCTTAGGGTAATTTAAGCGCATTTGCAACTTTGAGTTAAGGGATAAACACAGGCAAAAACGACAATATTTAACATATAACCTTAGGTTATTCGATGTAGTCGAGCACCAGGTTATTGCCAGCGTCATTTTCAATCATGGATCATATAAGCAACGATGTTTAATTTACTGCCACCACTGATGCTCTGTATCGTGCTATTTACGACGATGAATTGTATTGCTAAATCGCCTGATGATGGCAACGATGATGACTGGCAATTATATGAACAGCAAGACCAGCTGTTAATCGAATATAAAGAAGAGAAAAACGCGCCATTCATTACCATTCGAGCTGAAATTATTATAAACCGAGACATCGACTTATTTTACTTTCAACTGACCGACGCCAGCACGGTAAGTCGTTGGTTAGACTCTGTCGACCAGTGCCGCTTTTTGCAGGTAAATGAACAAGGCCAAGCCATGGTCTATACACGTTTTGCCGGTTTTACGTTGATAGCGAGTCGTCACATGATTACCCAAACCAAAATTACCGAGCAGAGTAAGCAACACTTTGTTCTGCATGTTGAAGACGTACCGAGTTACCCCATCGATAATTCAGAGCACGTACAAGTCACACATGTCGACGTAACATGGCAGGCGCAACAACTGACCGAGCAGCAGCTTAGAGTGCGATACATCGGCACCATGAACCCTGCAGGAAACTTACCCGCTTGGTTGTCTAATCACCAGTCCTTACGGTCGATAAAACAGAGCTTGCTTAATTTGAAAAATTTAAGGCCTTAAATACCTAAAAACAGTCCTCCCCCCTCTAAAAACCGGCCTAAAAACAGGACTAAAAAATAGCCCTGAAAAATACGCCTAAAAAACAACCAACAACCAAGTTTTAGCTATAATTAGCAATTATTCGATAATGTGTCTTTTTGCGGGTAACCCATGTGGCAATCTATCAGCAAAGATATCGCTAACACCACCAAGACAGATTTTCAAATGAGTCAGACCGAGGAACTTAGTGGTGGCGATATCAATCGCGCCTTTCGCATTCGCAGCGATGGCAAAATGTACTTTGTTAAAGTCAATGACAAACAGAACTTTGCCAACTTTGAAGCGGAAGCGCTTAATCTCGACATTTTAAATTGTCGTAGCGATATTGTTGTGCCCAAAGTGATCACCTTAGGCACCACCGTTGCCAACAGTTATTTGGTGCTCGAATACATTGAAATGCATACCTCACCATTACCAAGCAGTGATTCCGATTTCTTTCAATTAGGCGTCGCGTTGGCACGAATGCACAGCGAAAATCAACAAGCCGAATTTGGCTGGCCAGAAGATAACTATATTGGTCATACGCCTCAACCGAATAATTACCAACATAATTGGGCAACGTTTTTTAGCGAAAACCGAATACGGCATCAATTGCAGCTGTTAGATGCCAAGGTGAAAAATATAGACGTCAATGGCGTCACTCGCATGTGCAAAGATGTGTTAGGCGATCATCAACCGATTCCCTCTTTACTGCATGGCGACTTATGGCAAGGCAATGTCGCATTCACCCACCATTACCCTTGCTTGTTTGATCCCGCATGTTATTACGGTGATCGGGAAGTGGATTTGGCTATGACCGAATTATTCGGTCGTTTTGAACAAAGCTTCTATGACGGCTATCAGGCAACGTCAGCCATTGATTCGGGCTATGAGCAGCGCAAACTCATCTACAACTTTTATCATATAATCAACCACGCCAATATGTTTGGTGGTATCTATGTTGATCAGGTTCACACCTTTATTAAGCAAATTCAAAAGCTTACCTAGAGGTGATTTTTTGTCGTAAAAAATCCCCCTGTTTTGTCGTCGAAATATCAGGCAAATTCGCGATAAATGTTCATACTGTATATATGACATTTTGATGAAGGAGGCTGTCGCTATGGCGCAGGACATTAGTAGAAAAACCATCAACTGTCCTCACTGTGCCCACACCATGCACATCGAGCTAGATACCACTCAGGGCGATCAGAATTACTATGATACCTGCCCTAATTGTTGTGCTGAATTGCACCTCAACATGCACATCGATGATTACAACCAAGTGATCCAGTTAACCATTGACGCAGACGACGAACAGGTATTTTAAAACCACATATTAGCCGTTCGTCGACGCCAATCTTTCGGCCATGATACGTTCAATGGATTCGACTATGGTCATGGTTTGTTGATCAATTTCTATATTAACCGCATCATTGACTTGCAGTGCCGTCAAATTTGTACGTTGCAATGTCTCTGGGATCAAATGTAAAGAAAACTGCCCCGGAGTTACTTCCCCTAAGGTTAGGCTGCAACCATTTACGGCAATAAAACCTTTCGCAAACAGGTATTTTTGCCATTGTTCAGCCAGCGAAAACGTCATCTTGCAATTATCTTCACTATCAATTCGCTCAACCAGCGTGGCGGTGCAATGCACATGACCAGAGACAAGATGACCACCAACTTCATCACCTGCTTTCATCGACCGTTCAATATTGACCTCACTACCCACCTCAAGTTGGCCAAGGTTGGTTAAGCGCAATGTTTCATCGATGACATCAAACGCGATAACGCCATCGCTTTCGTTTAAAGCGTCAAAGGCGACAGCGGTCAAACACACGCCGTTGTTGGCAACACTGGCACCAAGCTGTAGGTTATCTAACAATTCAACAGGCATTTGCATTTCAAAATGACGAAAGTTTTTACCTTCTTTTATCGATTTTACCTGCGCTGTAGATTGCACTATTCCTGTAAACATATATTATCTCTGTTCAAATTCATGATCTGCATTATCGTATCATTGCCAATATGACATTAGCGAAATTTTTCTCCGATACAAAAGATTTACTTAAGTTGGCGTATCCAATACTGATTGCCCAACTTATTCAGACTCTAATGGGCTTCGCCGATACGGTGATGGCAGGTCGTGTCAGTTCTACCGATATGGCCGCAGTCGCGGTTGCAAGCAGTATCTGGTTACCTATATTCATCTCTATCCAAGGCATCACTATGGCTTTGAGCGCCATCGTGTCGCAAGCCAGAGGCGAGAAGAACGATGAAAAAATTGCCTCCTCAACAGTACAATGCGGCTGGATAACACTGTTTCTCTCCTGCTTGGTTATTGTCCTGTTTTATTTAGTAGAGCCTGTTATTGCCGAGCATGCCAGTTTAGAGCCTGAACTAAAACGCTTAATGCTAGAGTATTTAAGCTACATTGTCTGGGGTGGTCCGGGCTTTTGTTTGTACTTCGTACTGCGAAATTATGTCGAAGGTATGGGCATTACTAAACCGACCATGCTCATTGCCGTCATTGGCTTAATCGTTAATATACCGGCCAACTATATCTTTATTTACGGTGCGTTCGGTGCGCCAGAACTTGGTGGTGCCGGTTGCGGTATTGCAACGGCAATCGTCTACTGGGCCATGTTTGCCGGTATGTTTCTATACGCTAAGTTTTCTAAAAAGCTCAGTCGCATTAACTTTAGCCAAGCGTTTGCCAAGCCGAATAAACGAGAGATCTATTACATCCTAACACTCGGCGTGCCCATCGCTTTGTCACTGCTATTTGAGGTGTCCTTGTTTAGTGTGGTGGCAATTATTTTGGCGCCCCTCGGCGCAGACATCGTTGCCAGTCATCAAATCGCCATCAACTTTTCATCGCTGGTATTTATGGTGCCCTTATCTATTGCCATGGCAGTGACGATTAAAGTCGGTTTTGCGGTCGGTGAAAAACAGCTGCAAAATGCCAAAGACATGTGTAAAAGCTCAATGATAGTTGGCTTTTTGATTGCTATATTTACCGCTACCATTACCGTGGTATTTCGTGAACCGATAGCGCGAATATACACCACAGAAGACAATGTCATTGTCATGGCTGCGCAGTTAATGTTCCTCGCGGCAATGTTTCAATTTTCCGATTTCATCCAAGTAATATCGGCGGGCGCCCTGCGCGGCTACAAAGATACCAAATCAATTTTGTACATTACCTTTATCTCATATTGGGTAGTCGGCCTGACACTTGGCCTGGTACTCGGCATGACCGATATACTTATGCCAAAATTAGGTGCCGCAGGCTTTTGGATAGGTTTTATTTCAGGCCTGACTACAGCCGCCATACTATTGGCTTGGCGACTTAACATTGTACAAAAACGAGTGGACCAACAAATACTGGCAAGCGGCGTATAAAACAACATTACAAGCTCGACTGAATAAGAAATAAGCAAACTCATCGAATTTGCAAAAAAACTTAAGAAAAGACCTTGCATCAATAAATGCAACTGGTTAACATAGCCGCCGTTGTCATCGACAACGGACCACAAGATGTGGGAGTGTAGCTCAGTTGGTTAGAGCGCTACCTTGACATGGTAGAGGTCGCTAGTTCGAATCTAGTCACACCCACCATTCTCTTCAAATGAGAATACATCAATCAGCCCTGAGCTGATTTTTTTGTGCCTATTTTTTGTGATAACAAGGTTTAGATTAAGATAGAAAGCCAAAGAAAAAGTGCAGTTCAGGCACTCGCAATGCTAATAAGATAGCACCGTCATTGCGGCGAACGACTCCATGGATGGAGGAAGTAAACACAGCACTGGTGCAAGGATGCGCGTAGGTAGAACAATGCAGCAACGATTGTCGAGGATGCAAGAACCGAGGCCGCAACCTCTATCAGGTTCGAAGTGACTCTAACAACAAGAAAAACGCTGTAACCATCATTATAATTAATTTATGACTGCAAATTAGCTGCCTTGTGTTTTCGATATTGCTTAGGCGTTAAGCCTGTCCACTCTTTAAATGCACGAGCAAAGTTACTTGGATTTTTGTAGCCAAGCATGGTTGCAATATCTATAATTTTATCATCACTATTTAACAGTGAGTCTATAGCCAAATCAAAGCGCATTTGCTGTATAACCTCTTTAAAGCTCGTATTCTCATTCGCTAAGTAGCGCTGAATTGTCCTTACCGGTAAGCCAACTTTAGTGGGCACATCTACCAATTGAGGTAGCTTTTCTTTGCCATACGGCATTAGTGCATAGCGCAGATTTGACTTAAATGTAGGGGGGATGATTTTTTGTTGTTTACTTGCATCAATATAACGTTCAACCTCGTCGCTAATACGTCCTAGCTTTTCATTTGGAATAAAGAAACCTAGGTTTTTTGAATTGTCTGTTATCGAGGCTTCAGGAAAATACCGGTTAAACACGTTATGGCTATCTTTGTGCTGCACATTGATTAATTCTGGCTGCCAATTAGAGCCAACAAATAGTTGTACAAACTTTAGCATATCGGCGAATACAGCTTGTTGCATAGGAACCAGTCCGTCGATAAAGTGCGACTGCGATTGAGCGATAAACCAACTACCGTGCCATTGGTGAGTCAACATAAATGCAGCATGCGACGATATTGTTGCTAAATAATCAAGTAATAAACATATGCCATCATGGGCACTTTGAGCAATGGGCAACACGTCATCGATAAAGACGCTTAAACCTGCAAGATTCGAACTTTCTGATATATGAAATCCAAGCGCTTGATCTTCACTATAATCATAAGCAACTTGCATCAATTTCCACCACGAATAGGTGGCGATAATTCGATGTTTTCCTTCTAGAACTTCAACCGGAAAATTAGCCTCTTCTAATAATTGGTATACCGGTGCATTTATACCTTGCAGAAATCGCACAACAGGCATAACGGCTTGCGTATTTACTAGATGAATATTTTGCATACTAAAATTGGTTTACCTAGATTACTACCATGTAATTAAAGTGTAAAAAATCTAATTGTGGCGCCTAATGATGCTTTTTTAATAGAAGTAATACTAGAATTGTTTTAATCAGTTTGCGAACAACAACGTTTAATCTCAACCTTTGATGGAAGTATTTATGCAACTTAAAGCGATTTCTTTAGCAGTATTGACCACCTTTGCTTATTCGGCGACAGCACATGACATTGGACTGGAGCATAAACATGTTGAGGGTGGCCATATCGCAGGTACTAAGTTTGTATCGAACAATGACATCAAAGCGACTCTTTGGGATCCTAGAGGGAAATCCGAAGCAGAAATAAATAAACGAGCGGAATATGTCGCAGCATTTTTTGATGCTGGACGAACTGATGAAGACAGAAAACAAGATGACAAAATAAAAGCACGTTATAAAGACGCTATCGTCATTAATGCGTTAATGCCTTCAGGAGTAGGTATTCAAGGAGTGCCAAACGAAAAGTATGCCGAAGCAATAAAGAAAAACCAAGATAACCAGGTCTCTTTAATTTCAACATCAGTATGGGCTTTTGAAGGCGTAAATGACGTATCTTTTGAAGATACTCTAAAGCGTTCGGATCAAGTGCATAAAGAACTAGGTGTTGTAAAAGTATCAACCACTAAAGAAATTCGCCAAGCGAAAAAAGATGGCAAAATGGCGGCTATGTATAATTCGCAAGGTGCCGATTTTGTCATTGAAGATTTAGATAAAGTTGCTTGGGCAAAAGAGCAAGGTATTGGGGTTATGAATTTTACTTATAACAACGACAATGCCTTAGCGGGAGGCGGTCAAAATCCAGAAAATAACGGTGTTACTGATCTAGGCTATAAGTTTATTGAACGAATGAATAAAGAGCGAGTTATTATCGATTGCTCACATTCTTCAGATCAAACATGTATTGATATGGCAAAGCACTCAAAACTTCCTGTTATAGCAAGCCATTCAGGTGTCTACAAACTTTATGAACATGGACGCAATCTAAGTGATGAGGCAATAAAGGCAATTGCAGCAACCGACGGCGCTGTTTGTACCGTCGCTTTGGGGCTTTTCCTGAATGTCAGCGGAACAGCGTCTATGGAAGATATTGCTACACACGTGCAATATGTTGGCCAGCTCGTCGGTCGTGATCATACGTGTTATGCATCAGATTACTCTCATATGTATGGCGACTTCTTAAAAGCCTTTATTGGTGTGGTCGACAAGTACCCACCAGAGAAAGGTTTTGGAGCACCCGCACAAAACGCCGGTGGCGGCGATATCTGGGGTGTAGCGCGCATACTTGAAACCAAATATAACTGGAAAGAAGATGAAATTCGCGGCTTTTTAGGCGAAAACCTAATGCGCGTCTATAAAGCGAATTGGGGTAAATAACCTCTAAAAACGGATATGATATTTGTCATTGGGGCGGTAATGATGCGGTGCCAATGACAGTGTTATTTTTATAGCTATTTTTAAGAGCATAAGTATAGCAACCGCTCGAACAACACTCCCCTTAATAAAGCCATCGTTTTATATCTCAGCAATCCAAACATATTTTTAATTCGTACTAGTTAATACTGTTCTATTTTCGTCTGCTATTACCTTTTTAAACCGCAAAAAAGCGTCTAAAGTGAAAGTAGAGGAACAAAAAAAAGAAGCCCGTATGAGTGATGAACTTCCCACTGTTGTAGTTGGTGCCGGTGTTATAGGCATTGCCATAGCCCGCGAGTTGGCCATGGCAGGCAAACAGGTGATTATTTTAGAGCAAACGGAAAGTTTTGGCACTCAAGTATCCAGTCGCAATTCAGGTGTAATTCACGCCGGCCTTTATTATTCGACCAACAGTCTAAAAGCACAACTGTGCGTTAGAGGTAAGCAGTTATTATATGACTATTGCCAACAACGCCATATCCAGCATAAACGTATTGGCAAATTAGTGGTTGCTACCAATCAACAAGACATGGTTAAACTCGATAGATTAACCAGTCAAGGTATGGTCAATGGCGTGACCGATCTAAACATCATTCGCTCTGAGCAGATCAAAGAGCTCGAACCTAACATCACCGCCATCGCCGCTTTGCACTCTCCGTCGACCGGCATTATCGACGTGCATGATTTATTGGTCAATTTGTTGTCTGATGTTGAACGTCACGATGGCATTATTGCCTACCATAGTCGCGTCGAGAGCGTAGAAAAAACCAAGCAAGGTTTTCTCATGCACATTTCAGTGAAAGATGAGTTATCTGATACCTATGAGGATTACCCATTAGAATGCCAACAACTGGTCAATGCAGCAGGTTTAGGGGCGCAATCGTTAGCTCGAACAATAACCGATTTCCCACAATCCTTGATCCCCAATCAATTTTTAGCCAAAGGCAACTATTTTGCCTTGGAAGGTAAATCTCCTTTCAATCACCTGATCTATCCACTGCCAAATAGCGCCGGGTTAGGCGCTCACTCATTAGTCGACTTTCAAGGACGAGTAAGGTTTGGCCCTGATGTTGAATGGGTAGACCATATAAACTACGACGTCAGTGAGGATAGGAAAGCGATGTTTATCGAACAGATTCAGCGCTACTATCCAGCCCTTGACCCCAGTAAATTACACGCTGACTTTGCTGGTATTCGCCCGAAAATTGTTGGCCCCGATACCGGCACCACCGATTTTATGATCCAATCCGAGACTGAGCATGGCTTTGCTGGACTGGTTAATTTATTTGGCATAGAAAGCCCAGGGCTCACCTCATCTTTAGCCATCGCTGAATATTGTAAAAATCTACTATTATCAGCTAATTAAATGCATTTGGCAGTTAGCAAAGTTAGCAAACTCGTTCTATTATTAATTTATTCAACAAGCGTTGTAATCTAAAGCCGTGTTTACATCAAATTTAACTACTCAATTGTCGAACAAAAATAATCGATAACAAGGGAGTCAAACATGACCTTTAACTACTCGTTATTGGCTGCGTCGCTGGTTTTATGTCTATCGCAAAGTGTGCAGGCCGCTAACAAAGATGAAAATGCCAAGTCGTTCTCTCCTCCTGCCAATTCAGATATGCCACGCAATGTGTACTGGGGTGATTCCCATTTGCATACGGGTTTATCGCTCGATGCCGGTTTATTCGGTAATACCGTGGGATTGGACGAAGCATACCGCTTAGCCAAAGGCGAGGAAATTACATCATCTACGGGCTTACCGGTAAAACTCGCGCGACCTTTAGATTGGTTGATTGTTACTGACCACACCGATTTGATGGGTATAGCCACCGATATAAAATCCGGTACCGATAACATCCTTGCGGATCCAAAAGGCAAAGAGTGGCACGAAGGCTTTAAAAAAGGCGGCCGCGAAGCAGGTAAAGCGGCGTTCGATTTGATCACTAACTTTGCGCAAATGACCTTACCTGAACAAATCCTTGAAGATTACAGCCCTGGCTCTGAAGTATTTGACGGTGTATGGAAAGATATCGTTGAAGCCGCCGACAGACACAACGAACCGGGTCTATTCACAGCGTTTATAGGTTTTGAGTGGACATCAGTGCCTAAAGGTTTCAATTTGCACCGCAATGTCATTATTAGAGACAATGCCGACAAAGCATTGCAAGTGGTTCCTGCGGTGACGCAAAAACCCAAAGGTAGCACCGACCCAAAATCATTGTACAAGTGGCTTGAAGACTACCAAAACACCACAGGCGGTAAAGCATTCGCTTTCGCCCACAACGGTAACCTATCAAATGGTTGGATGTTTCCTACAGAGAAAACCTATCATGGCGGCGAAGTTGACATGGAATACGTCAGCGCTCGAGCTAAATGGGAACCGCATTATGAAATCACCCAAATTAAAGGTGATGGGGAGACTCACCCTTATTTGTCACCAGATGACGAGTTTGCAGATTATGAAACCTGGGATGTCGGTAATTTAGATATTACCGAGTTGAAAAAACCAGAAATGTTAAAAGGCGAATATGGCCGAGAAGCCCTAAAACAAGGCTTGTTGTTAGAGAAGAAATTTGGTGTTAATCCATACAAGTTTGGTATTGGTGGTGCAACAGACAGCCACACATCATTAGCAACCGCTGATGAAGATAACTTTTTCAGCAAATCGGTTAGCGTAGAGCCAAGCAAAGAGCGTATTAACCACCCATTTATTGAATCAAAATTAGGTGCCATTGAAGGCTACATGATTACCGCGTCCGGTTATACCGGAGTATGGGCCTCAGATAACACCCGAGAAGCCATATACGATGCCATTGAGCGTAAAGAAACCTACGCCACAACCGGTCCTCGTATGACAGTAAGATTTTTCGGTGGCTGGCAATATGCACAAGACGATGCCAATGCCAGCAATGTTGCTGAAATAGGCTATGCCAAAGGTGTGCCTATGGGCGGTGATTTACTCGGTGCAGATGGTAAAGCACCAAACTTCATCATCTCCGCATTAAAAGATCCGATGAGCGGCAACCTTGACCGTATACAGGTCATAAAAGGTTGGGTAGACAAAGACGGTAAAGCACATGAACGCATCTTTGATGTTGCCGTATCAGATGGTCGCAAGATTGACAGCAATGGTCGTTGTAAAACGCCGGTCGGTAATACCGTTGATGCCGACACCGCGACGTACAGCAACAGCATTGGTGATACCCAATTGGCAACAGTGTGGACAGATCCTGATTTTGATGCCTCAGAATCGGCGTTTTATTATGTCCGTGTTCTGGAAATCCCAACACCGCGTTGGGTGCTATATGACAAAGTTCGACTGGGCGCTGAAATCCCTGATGAGTCAGAAGTATTTACCCAAGAGCGTGCGTACACATCACCTATTTGGTATTCACCAAAATAATAACAAAATAACACCATGACCAGCTTAAACTCTGGTCATGGTGATACGTGGTAGCTATATGTTAAAAAGAATAATTCGCGATCCCCTACTCCATTTCCTCCTTCTTTCAGCAACAATATTGCTGGCTTATCAGTGGCGTAATCAGCAACAAAACGATGATTACATGATTGTGGTAAGCGAAGGCCGTGTACAACAACTTAAAAATGACATTGTTGATCGCAAGCAACGCCAACCTGTCGCACAAGAACTCGATATCGCCATTCAAAGCTATGCGCTGAACGAAATATACCTTAAAGAGGCGCGAGAACTTGGTTTGAATAAAGGCGATAGAGTCATTGACCGTCGATTAAGACAAAAGATGGAGTACTTGCTCGAAGAAATGGCGTTAGTGCAATCACCATCAGAGCAAGAATTAAAAGCATATTATCAGGAGCATAGTGACCGATATCTTGCAGAAGAAACCTACAGTTTTAGCCAAGTCTATATCTCCATAGATCGCAGCGAGCAAGAGCTTAATAACGCATTAAAACAACAGCAACAACGAATTGCCCAAGGACTGTTGCCGCAAGGTGATGCAAGTATGCTAACCAAGAAATTTGAACAACGCTCTAGTGCTCAAATACAACGCCAATTTGGTGCACAATTTAGCGATAAGCTAAAACAGCTGCCACTCAACACGTGGAGTGAGGCGATAGATTCTGGCTACGGTAAGCACTTTGTTATGGTTCGTGAACACACACCGGCGGCGCCGCGCGACTATGAAGCAGTGAAAGAAACTGTCTTGTACGATTGGCAATATGATATGGCACAAAGCTTCAAACAAGCCTACGAAAGTGAATTGCTCGAGCGATATCAAATCAATATTGAGAAACCACAGGGCGATTCATAATGCTGCGTTATCTACTAGCAAGTTGGTGTTTATTGGCAAGCTTTGTCAGTGTTGCTGATGATTTTCGCCCTGCATCGTTGACCATACAAGCCATTGACCAATCTCAATATGAAGTGCTTTGGAAAGTGCCTATTAAAAATAACAAGGCGCCAGCGTTTGCAATAATCTTCGATGATCAAACAATACAACAGTCACCGATTCGTACTCGCAGTCTCGGCTCTGCGTATATCCAGTCATGGAAAATCAGCAGAGCGCATGGCATTGGCGGATTAACCCTAACCATTGAAGGATTAAAAGGCTCTAACTACGAGGCTATCTTGCGCATCATCACCCCTGACGGTAACTTATTGTCGACGGTATTGAACACCGAAAATGATCAGTATGCCGTGCCTACAACCTTGACCATGGCCAAATTCGATGTGTTTAGCAGTTACACCATACTTGGCTTTGAACACATATTAATTGGTTTGGATCATTTGCTGTTTGTATTGGCTCTGATTTTGTTGGTTGTTGGTTGGAAGAAACTCATTTGGACCATTACCTTCTTCACCCTAGCTCACAGTATTACCCTCGCAGCGGTGACTCTTAATTGGTTTACTTTACCTGGTCCGCCAGTTGAGGCGATCATCGCCCTGTCTATCGTCTTTCTTGCCAGAGAATTAATTTATGTTTATCGCGGCAATGACAGCATTACCGCGCGCTATCCATGGATCGTTGCATTCACCTTTGGTTTATTACACGGCATGGGCTTTGCGGGTGCTCTGGGGGATATCGGATTACCGCAAAATGAAGTCTTACTGGCGCTATTGTCCTTTAATATTGGCGTAGAGCTTGGTCAATTGACTTTCGTATGTGCGATGCTGGTGGTCATTACGGCAGCTAAAAAGTGGTTGTCGTCATTGCCCAAATGGAGTCAGCAAGTACCTGCGTATGGCATTGGTACTCTGGCGAGTTTTTGGTTAATTGAACGGTTAATGCTGTTTTAACTCGGGCTTAATTAGATTGGACACAAAAAAAAGGCCAGCCCGAAGGCCGGCACTCAGAGTTTACTCTCCCCTAAGAGTTCTTTGCTAATTGCCGATAAATGGCAATTACAGCTTGTGGCAACGATATAGTTAATAGAGCTGTGCACAGGCTTACACTGGTTTAGATAATGCAGCGCGCTGTGTTCAGTGTTCGTATGCTGTGATTTACGATCTATAACCGTCAACTGACATACCTAACCCAGCTCTATCAATGTAGGGCGTTTTCGATCAACCCCGCAATCAATACTGCTATCCATATCAGCAGCTTTTAATACATGCCGCGGTGCCAACAAGACGTTCAATTCAAATTATGCGGCGAATAGTAAGGATTTTGTTAAGTTTTCGCTAATGAATTACATACATATGCATTATGTAAAAAAGGCATAGGTTTGTAACAACAATGACTTAATCGAACATTGTTGCTCAATTGATAAGATATATTTGTGAAAAATTTGAATAAAGTTGTTAACTTAGGCGAAAATAATTGAATAAATTTGTCATATTGGGCACTATACATGTCCTTAATTTTTGAACATAGGTCTAATTATTCTGCGTAAGGGTTTACAAACATGATTGAGCTTGAGAGTAAGCAATACAAACTTGGTCATTTTACCGTGGATTGCCAGTCTAATGCGATCTCCTACGACGGTGAAACCGTTGTCCTACCGGTCAAGGTATTTCAGTTACTGAAGTTATTTATATCTGAGCCGTCACATCAAGTTGATGTCGATAAAGCGATTGAACGCATATGGCAAGGTAATATCGGTGTTGGTAAGCGAGGCTTTACCAATGCGATGTGGCACCTAAGAAAGTCTTTTTCAGATCTAGATAATGGCAAATTAGAAGTATTTCGTACCATACGCAAAGTAGGTTACGTATTACTGATAGAGCCAGAGTCAGATTGTGCAAACCCGGTTCGAGAACAAGCCGAACCTATTCAAGAAGTCAATGATAATCAAGGAGTTAACACTCCTAAGTATATGTTGATAGGTATTTGTATTGCACTATTACTGCCAATAACACTGATCATTCACTACCTCACTAAAGGTGACTCAAAAACGCAGTTATCGCAATTAGAAAAACCGAAAGAAATCACCATCTTTCAAGGTATCGAAAATCACCCTGCGATAGACAGTAAAGGCGAAAAACTGGCATTTAGCTGGCGCCAATTTAATCGCCCAGGCCAAATTTATATTAAAAATCTCGCCGATCGAGATACCCCTATCCGCTTGCTGTCGAACTCAAACAACGATCAGATAGCACCGGCATGGTCACCTGATAATGAGCGTATCGCGTTTATTGAGAAAACCGCGACTAACGGCTGTCAAATTGTCATTCAAGACTTAGCGTCGGTGCGCCGCGACATCATCACAGATGACTGTGTTTATTCTGGCAATCGCAGTAACCTTGACTGGAGTAAAGACGGTCGTTATCTGCTATTTGGCAAAGCGGTGGCTGAAGCACAAGCACTGTTTCGTTTCGATCTGCAAAGCAAACACATGCAACAAATGAGTTTCCCAGAAAACTCAGAAAAAGATGTACTTGCGCGTTTCTCAAAAAATAGTGACGAAATTGTATTTATCCGACAAGGCTACCAGCAGGCACAAATTATTCATGTTGCCATGAATACGCCTGAGCGAATCGTTGTTGATAATAAAGATTCTATTATTGGTCTAGCATGGGACGCAAAAGGCGAACGTATTTATACCAACATTCTTGAGAAAGGCAGTTATCACTTATATAAACTGAACGTCGATAGTCTAGAACATACGGTGTTAAAGCAGATACTGTCGCCTGCTAATTTGAGCTTTGATAGTAATAATAACCGTCTGTTCTATGCCCAGTACAATACTAAAGAACACATCAGTCAGCGTACAATCAGCGACGGTCAAGAAATTAACCGTGTTTCGTCGTCTTATCGAGACATGTACGGTTCATACTCGGTAGCCAGTTCCGACATCATTTTTATGTCAAATCGCGATAAGAACTGGGACGTTTGGCGAAGATCAGGTAATAAGTCGATGAACTTGACCAAAGGTCTCGGCACCACATTACAGCCTAAGATATCACCATCTGGTGACCGATTTATCGCGACGATAAAGCCAAAGCATGAAAGTATCTATTCGCTATATATAGGCGATGTTGAAGGTAAGACCCTCAACCCTATTGTGCTACCTGGTATGGAGCCAACAGCCCTTACCTGGGGACAAACAGATAATGACGTTTACTTTGCCAATGTTACTGGCAATAGCCCTGGAATTTATCATTTGCAACTTAGTACAGGCACGTTAACCAAAGTCAGTGACCAACAAGTTAAGAGCCTGTTTTTTGAAAATCAATCCTTGTACGTCAGTAAAGAAACTGCTGTTGGTGTTTGGAAAATTGATCTAATAAGCCAAACAGAAAGCCAAGTAAATGATACCTTGGCGCAAGCTGATTATGGCAGCTATTTCATCTTGGATGACAATTTGTATTATCTAAAGCGAGATAACGAATACGACTACGTGATAAGACAAAATCAAGATGCGACGGAGTCGATTATTAATCGCTTCCCAAGAGGCAGCGTGCGCAAATACTTTGGCTTATCGCCAGCAGATGAGCACAGTTACTTATTAACCTTAAGTAATATTCCTGATGCGGATATTAATATGATCCAATTTAGCGGCTAACAATCTATAGCCGCTCAGTTATTTCCGGTCAGTATATATAAGCTGTTGATAACGCCCATAATGTAACATTTTGACGATAACCCTTGCTGCTTCATTGGAAATAGCCCTTTTTGCCGTCCATACTCTATACTCAAAATATTAAATCAAAATTAATAGGGTGAAATATGGACCTAAATCAAAAAGATCATGGCGTCATTGCGGTACTTCTAAAACGTTTTGAAACCGAGCGCTACCCTAAAATGCAGGCTCTGCAAAAGAAAGTAGATGACGGTGGTGTGCTTGATGAGCGTGATCTGGAATATTTAGAACAAATTCTTCACGACAGCCATCAAGTCATGGCGTTGGTCAAACGTCACCCTGAATACGGCTCGTTAGCGAAAAAAGTTTTGGAGTCTTATCAAGGTATTATGACCAAATCACAAGAAAATAATAAGTAGTAAACAATACATAATAGCGTTCACTACACAAACGACGACAAGCTAAATTGGTGTTGATTTGTACCGCAAAAAATAAGCACCGCCGGCAATATTAATTTTGCAAACGGTGCTTAAATCGATAGTGTGACTACTTGGTATTTGTCTGCCCCAAGCTAGGGTTAGAGCAGAACAGCTAAATAGCAAAAAAGCGCCAACTAATTAATCACTTCCTTATGGTTTTCTATCTTTGCTAATTGCATTTGATAGCCTTTCTCTCGCTCAACATAATTAGACCATTGTTTAGCCATTTTTGCTGATGACTCAATACGTTGTGCGTTTTTAAAAGCAAGTAATGATGAGTCAAACTGTTTTAAGTTAAAGTAACTTATACCAAGTGCTAAATGCATATCACCGATATTATCAAAACCGCCACGTTCTAGTGCTTTTTCTGCTGCCTTTATAGCCTCAGGCCATTTTTCAAGGTTAACGTATACTTGCGCGAGTTGTGCATCAAATTGACCGTTGTCTGATATTTCTGAGGCCTTTACCAATACAGGTAATGCTTTTTCATCCTCTTTGGCCAACATATAGGCTTGTGATAGCAATTCTAAACGACGCACATTGACCAACAATGTGCCGTCATCGATGTTGTTTTGCATCAGTACAGCAGCTTTAAATGGCAATTGATGATAAATGTACAATTGCGCAAGGGTCATCAGATCATCTTGCTTTTCAATATAGCCTGCGTGATATGCCGCTTCCATTACCGCCAATTGTTTTTTCTCTTCGCCTATTTCACCGTACATACCGCTAAGCTGTAACCAATATTGTGGCTTGTTAAACAGGCGAACCATATCTTCTAAAACTTCGGTAACCATTTTAGGTTGCTTAAGTTCATAATGGGCGGCGCGCTTTAATACCAACCAGTTCTCTTTTATCGGCTCTGCCTTTGCTGTTTGCACATCAATGGCACTATCAATAGCCGTTAACGCCTTAGAAAATTTCTTTTGTTGATAATAAATTTGAGCAAACAAGATATGCTGATTAGCTGATAACGGTTTGGTATTCGCTTGCTGCCATGCCATTAATGCCTGCTCGGATTTGCTGTAATCCTGTTGTTGCATGTAAAGCTGGGCTAATGAAAATTGAGTCGACAAATACAACGCATCAGAAATACCGTCTTTTTCGGCAACAACTTTTGCAAAGTTATTTATCGCTAGTTCAACCTCATCGGCACCATAATGCATAAAGCCATAGAAATTAAACAGCATGGCACGCTCATAACTGTTTAAGCTCGACAGACGCTCTTTAACCTCATCAAGGATGGCAAAGCCCCCTTTCACATCCCCAGCATCTGCTGTATTTTGTGCTCGTGCCAACTGGCTATATACCCGCTCACGCATCGCCGGTACGCGTTTGGTCTTTTTATTAGCCTGATCACTTTGTGCGGCATGAGCCGTGCTAAACAGATGACCTTGGTTAACGACCGACGCTTCAACAACAAACAATGAGCTGACTATCAAAGCAGGTATACCGAGCTGTTTAAATGGTTTGAATGTTTTCATAGTTTATCTCCAACTTAGCCGTCAATTTCAAAGGTGATCTTATTTTGAACACCGGCCACTTCCTGAGGCATACCATCGACAACACGTGGCTTGTATTTAAATTTAAGCGCCGCGTCCATAGCAGCACGGTCAAAAATATTTTGCGGCTCAGATTGCACCACAATCGGATCTCTTACTGAACCATTGGTGGTTACCGTAAACTCAACAATAACAAAGCCTTCGATACCGCGAGACTGTGCTCGACGGGGGTAAATTGGCGCAACTTTAACGATTGGCAAATACTCTCCATCACCACTGTCTAAGCTTAGGCCGCTGCCAATACTCACATCCGCTTCGATGTCGGCACTAAACGTATTGGTCGACGCACCAGCATTTGGGTTTGCTTTGGCAATGTTAGGCTGCATACTTTGCGGCGGCGGTGTCTTAGGTTTTTGTGGCTTTTGCGGTTTGCGTTTTTTTTTCACCACCTGCTCATCGGGCTTTAATCGAATAAAGTCCAACATTCGCCCTTTCGGCGGTTCGCTTAACGCATCGTTACCACCTGATATTAGAGTCTGCATGCCCCAAAACAACAGGAACGTTACAGCAATAGCGATAGCAAATGAAATTAGGTATCTCATGTTCCTTCCTCTCGCATCTATCGATTAAGCATCTTGAGCAGCAATAGATACATCAAATACACCCGCAGCCCTTGCTGAGTCCATCACTTTAATAAGGACGTCTGTTGTGGCTTTTTTATCCGCTTGAATAACCACAGTACCTTGTGGATTTTCCGCTTTAAGACGTTCTATATTCGCCTGTACTGCGCGCACATCAATGCGACGTTTATTTATCCAAATCTCGCCCTTATCACTTATTGCGACTAAAATGTTAGCCCGCTCTTTTTTCACAGCAGTTGCCGCTTCAGGGCGATTCACCTCAATGCCCGCCTCTTTTACAAATGACGCGGTAACAATAAAGAAAATAAGTAAGATAAACACGACATCTAGCATAGGAGTCATGTTGATTTCTTCGTTATCTTCCTGTTCGGTTAAGACTTTGGTTAATTGATTTCTCATAATGGTTCCTTGATGCTGCCATTAGTGAACTAATGGCATGGCATCTTCTAATAATTCTGTTTCACGTTTGGCTCGGCGCTGTAAAAACGTTGCCGCAAAAACACCGGACAAACTGCCCACCATTCCCGCCATTGTTGGAATCGTTGCTTTCGATACACCTGACGCCATAGAACGGGCATTACCGCTGCCGGAAATAGCCATGACATCGAACACTTCGATCATTCCAGTCACGGTGCCCATCAGACCTAACAGAGGACATAAAACAACAAGTGCTTGTATCAAAGCTAGGTTTTGCGTCAGGCTTAAATTCCCTTTCGATATTTGCGCTTGGCGAATGTGTTCGCTGTTCCAACAACTGACTTTGTCGTTTGCTTCAGAACGTGCATTCCATCGAGTTAAAATGTCTTTTTTAAGCGCTTTAAACTTGATAAAGAAAAACATAAAGCGCTCAATTATCAGTAGCCACATAAACAGGACAACAAAGGCGATAACAGTAAGAACCTGACCGCCAGTTTCCATAAACTCGCGGATGTCGTTCATCATTTCGATGAATAACAACATGGTTTATGCCTCTTTCTCAGAGCGCTCGGCAATAATGCCTGCGCTTTGTTGTTGTAAAATACTGATGATGTTGCGGCTACGGGTATTAAGCCACGCGAATAAGAACACCATAGGAATTGCAACAACCAAACCTAACACAGTTGTCACTAGGGCTTGGGATATACCCCCCGCCATAAGTTTAGGGTCACCTGTACCAAATAATGTAATTGCCTGGAAGGTGTTGATCATACCGGTTACCGTACCAAGTAAACCGATAAGTGGTGCCACCACAGAGATGATCTTAATCATGGTTAATCGTGAGGTAAGCTTAGGTAATTCACCTAATACCGATTCGGATAACCTTAACTCGAGAGTATCGACATCTGCATTAGGGTTATTGTCTTTAACCAGCATCACACGACCTAAAGGGTTGTCGTCGCTGGCGACATCAGATTTCAACTGACGCGAGACCTTGTTGCCAATTAAAAACAAGGCAATAAAACGTTCTAACGCTATAAGTAGTCCAATCGCACCGATAGCCAGAATGATGTAACCAACGGTACCACCTTGGTCAGTACGCTCTTGCAGATTTGGCGCCTGCACTAATAACGCAAGGATCGAACCACCTGTAGGGTCAAGAGCAAAAGATACTTGCTCACCGTTTGCTGCACTCAAGGTTGCAGCACTCGCTAGATGTCGTGAAACCGGTTGGCGTTGCAATTCGGCAACCGAGCCTGTTTCAAAGATATATTCTAGATATTGGCCATTAGCCACTAAGTTAAAGTTACCAACACGAGTAACTTCACTGTTTTGTTTTTGACCGTTTGCTAGTACAACCTCACGCTCAAACTTAACGACTTTACCGCTTTCCGTCATTTCACGTTGTAACTCAAACCAAACGCGTTCAATTTCTTCAATTGAAGCAAGCTTGCTTGACGCCCCCATAGATTGGGCAAATTCGTCAAGAAATTGTTCACGACCTGGTATTTGTGCTGATACGACAGAGGTTTGGAATTTAGATTTAGTATCACCAGCCACTTGTTGCAGCACACCAAACAATTCTTTTAGCTCACCCATGCGTTTATTTAACGCATCGGTTTGGTTTGCTAGTTTTACTTCGTTTTCTTGATAACCAAGCTCTAGACGTTCCGATAAACCAATGGCTTGTTGACGACGATCATCTGCCGCTTTTAGCATCGCGTCTTGCTCAGACTTTTTCGCAGCAAACTCAGCCTCACGCTGACGATTTTGCGCATTTTGAGCCACTTTACCTTTTTCCAATTGGCTCAAAAGTTGATCAAGGTTTGCCGCTTCTTGAGCAACAGTAACGTTTATCGACAATGCAGAAACTAGCGCAGCACCTGCTATTGAAATGAATTTACGTGTATTTTTAATAGTCATTATTCTTATGTCCTATTACTTAGCAGATTGCATAGGCACAACAATCAAATCTGGTGCCAATTGTTTACGGGCAATGCGCAGACCTTTATTTATGTCAGTACGCATACTTTGCGGTAGCTCGTCCCAACGACGAGTTTCTTGGTTCCATAAGCCCATTTGGCTTCCGTCACGAGTTTGGTAAATAAGGCTGACGCGTCCTATACGCAGAAAGTCGACGTTGCTCTCATTACCGTCAATATCGAGCATGCCGGTATAAGCTTCAATCGTGCGACCGTAATCGGTTTCAACTTGATATGCTTCAAGTACGCGGCGGAATTTTTCTGAAACCGCAACATCAGCTCTGTCCATCATCTCTTTCAAATTTGCGACACGTTGCGTACGCTCTTCGACTAAAAACGGAACATCCAATGCGACAAATTGCTCCAGTGTGGCAATCATACGACTCATCAATGGTGAGATTTGGCGTTCAATAACCGACACCTGTTGCATCGATTCTTGTAGTTCAACAAGCTCTTCAACTTGGCTATTGATTTGACGTTGCATCTGCCCATTGTAAATATCCAGACCTGCTACTTCTTTGTTTATGGCTTTAAATTGTTGCAGCTTAGATTGAATATCTTGGTTAACTTTATTAATGCGTTGTTGTGATTGTTCTGCAGATTGGTTGATTTCTTCACCTGCTTTTACAACCTGTTTTAATTGTTGATCAGCCGCAATACCAGCAGTTGCAAAAAGCGAACCACCTAAAACGACACTGGCCAGTACAGACTTGGAAAATTTCATAACGATCCTTTGGCTTGTGCTGTCATCCCTATTGAAAGATGACAATAATGGGTTGAAAGTCTGTTTACGCCTCTTATAAACAATGAGTGGAAAGCTCATAATTGACGTAAACAGCTCTTTAAAATTTGTTATAAATTGTAATGACCATTTGTGACACTTTAGTTAAAGCAATGTGTCAGTTTTTTGAAGATGACAATAAGGTGACAAGTTTGTGTGGCTTAAATGACGGTATGTTTACAGTTGTCATAAACTCGTCATAATCAACCAACACTATGCGGGTGACAGTAAAAAGGCGCCGAAGCGCCTTATCTATAGGTATCTACCTGATATTTAACAAGCATTGCGTCCCTGCTACCTGACCGAAACTTTGCGTCCCTGCTACCTGACCGAAACTTTGCATCCCTGCTACCTGACCGAAACTTTGCTCCATGCAGTTTCGATACGAGTACATCCTTGTTACCTGACCGAAACTTTGCTCCATGCAGTTTCGGTACGAGTACATCCTTGTTACCTGACCGAAACTTTGCTCCATGCAGTTTCGGTACGAGTACGTCCTGCTACCTGACCGAAACTTTGCTCCATGCGGTTTCGGTACGAGTACGTCCCTGCTACCTGACCGAAACTTTGCATCCCTGCAGTTTCGGTACGAGTACGTCCCTGCTACCTGACCGAAACTTTGCATCCCTGCAGTTTCGGTACGAGTACGTCCCTGCTACTCGAAATCCCATTTGAATGAGATGTCAAAACCGATACCTTGTGTACTTGAACGGTACAGCTGATCATCAAATTCGATCTCTTTCTTCTCATCAAGCACATTGTTTACTTTAAACTTCAACGTAGATGAATACGTTGGGTAGTAGGTGTAAACTAAATCCACTGAATGGAAAGGTTGTTCGAATTTGTCATCTTCACCTTCGATTCCAGGGAAAATGATGCGCTCACCAAATACGTTGTAGGCAAGTGTTGCACTATGGTTACCATTTGGCGCATCCCAGCCAAGGTTTAAGTTAACAACATACTCAGAATGTCCCGTCAATCGACGCTCGGTATTGGTGATTGCCGCTGACACACCGGTTTGCTCAACAACTTTTTGGGTATCAATGGTCACTTCAGAATCACTGATGGTAACGTTTCCTGATAAGAAAAAGTCTTGACCGTAACCACCTAAGAAAGTGAAGTCTTTCAAGAACTCTGCTTCAATACCGTATACTTCACCTTCTTCGGCGTTAGCAATACGAATCAGAGCCGGACCATCTTGTGCTGGTGATTGTATCGATTCAATCGGGTCGATCATGTCTTTATAGAATAAACCAACAGACAAGTTTTCACCGGTATCTAAGTACCACTCCCAACGCGCATCATAGTTTTTGATTTCCGTTGAACGAACACCTGGTGTACCACCAATAGGTTGCCCCGTTAATGGATCCAAGTATGTCGCTGGCGCAATTTCACGAATATCCGGGCGAACTACCGTTTCACCATAAGACACCCTAAACTGAACTGAATCATCCATCACATAGGTTAGTGCCAATGCAGGGAAATAATCTTCTTCTTTACGAGTAAGCTCTTCAAGGTCTTCAGCGGTAGGCTCTTCCGGCAAATCAAATGAACCATCGGTTTTTAACGGCGCAACAACTTGTCTATAGTCTTCCCAACGAATACCTGCCGCCACGCGCCAAGTGTTATCGTAAAACCAGTCAACCTCACCATACCAGGCATCAATTTTTTGACCAGAGTAGTAATCATCACCATCAACCGTGGTATCACGTATAATTTGCTGATTACCAACCAATGGCCAGTTAAGCATGACATCATCGGTTAAGATGTCGTTGATTTTATCACCCGACATATCTAGTTCATCGAATGCTAGGGTATTGACGTCTACTCGACGTGCAAATGCATCACGGGCTTTTTCAACGAAATTACCACCAGCTTTCAGTTCAATCTCGCTTTTATCCCATGTTAATGGCAATGATACATTAAACCCTGAATTTTCTACGTCATCGTTTAAATCCTGAAAGGTATAACGAGACGCGGTGGTACCACGACGTAAATTACTTTCGTTTTCAAGATCAAACTCACCATCGTTATTGGCATCAAATAAAATGAAACGAGTAGAAACGTTGCCTGGTGCGTAACGATTAGAGCGGGAGTCTGAATAGAACCAATCTAGCCCTAAATACATTAACTCAGGAAAATTATGGGTACCACGAACTTGGTTGGCAATAAGTTCACGTTCTTCATAAATGGTCTCATTATCACGAATACGCAGACCATCTGATATCAATACGTTATTTGAATTACCTAACTTGATTGACGTTTCATCAATAGTGTCATTTAAGATCATGGTAGATAAGTCAATGCGATGATCACGGTTGTATTCAACACCAAAGTTAAACATTCCCGACCACTTAACGGTGTGTTCTGTGGTTTGGATATCATCAAAGCCACGGATCATCTTATAACTACCATCACCATTGTTGGTGAAATCCTGACCTTCAAACTCTTCTTTGAATTGGTATTCGTTATCGTAAGATACCGCCGCTAAATAACCATAACGCCAATCACCATTGTCTGAATCAAAACGATCACCTATGGTGAAATCCACACCGAAATCTGGATCGACATTTTGTTGCACGGGATCGTAATCACGATTTAAATCAGCGGCAATTTGACGATTTTCTTGTTGTGTTAGATCTTGCAAACGATCGTAGTTATTCCATACTGATTTTAGTGAACTTGGTGCACCACGAGTGCCATCGTCACGCCCATACCAGTCGTCATCACCACCGTTGTATTCAAAGCCTTCACCAAAGTTATCAGTGTTTCCACCAATATTGGCACCAACTTGCAATGTAAAATCTGAAGGGATGGTCTTAATTCGAATATCGACATTACCACCACCAAAGTGGGCTGGCATTGATGCCGAATACGATTTTTGTACAGACAAAGATTCAACGATTGACGATGGGAATAAATCCAGTGGAATAACGGTACGTGTTGGATCAGGGCTTGGTACTTGTGCACCATTTAATAACGTCGATGAATAACGTTCACCAAGACCGCGTACGTAAATAAATTTACCATCAACAAGCGTTAGACCTGTCACACGTTTAAGGGCGGCAGCTGCATCGCTGTCACCGGTGCGGGCAATTTGCTCAGCACCTAAAATATCCGCAACGAAGGCTTGGTTTTTACGTTCTTGTAAAACCGCTGTCGCCGTACCTTTAAGGCGACTTGCCTTAACAACGACTTCTTCAATGGCCTCATCTTCAATGTCTGATTCTTGAGCTAGAGCAGTATTTGCGGTCATTGCCGCAACCAAAGCTAGGCTCAAACTAGACAATCGAAAAGCGCCTTTAGTTGCATTAGTATTATTATTCATTGTTAACCTCATATGATTGGGATCAGCCTTAAGCCGATGCTATTAGCAGGTCGTAATAAAAAGCCTGGCTAAACTAAATCTCATGCCTAGCCAGGCTATTCGTTTATTACTTAAGACCTACCGTCCAACCAGCTGTCCAATCGTTATCAGCAGATACCGCACCGATATGGTCAGCATTGTCGAAAAACGAATCGCCAGAGAAGTCTTTTGGTTGTGTTGCATCGATGGTGTAAATACCGTCTAGTACGTCCATCATGCTTGCAGCTGTAGAGTTGTCGCTTAGACCAAGAACCCATGCACCTAAGTCGAAGTTAGCATTGGCATCTTCGTTACCCGCTTGCGACTTGAAGTTTTCACCACATGCAAATACAGAGTTAGTAATAACCGTATCGCCAGCCGCAGCTTGGTCAACCGTTAGACCCGATTCAAGCTCTAAACACTCGCCCATACCGTCATAACCGGTTACCACAAAGTTATGAAGTTGCGCTCGAGTACCTTCTCGTAAGTAGATACCTTCAGAATCTTTATCTGATGTGTCAAAGCCGTTACCTATGATGGTCATATTGGCAATGGTAGGGTTAGATTGTGGTTGCTTGCCTGGGTTAGAACCATCGTTATCTGCTTCGATAGCGCGGTTAGCTTCACCGTTTTCATCAGCGTGCTTAACAAGCACGTATTGAAGCTTACCTTTAAAGCCGTTATCCCAGTCAACTGAATCGTCTTTATTTGCCGTAAGAACAACATATTTAGCGTTTACAGTACCGCCAAAGAACTCGATACCGTCATCAGCATTTTCGTGAACTTGGATATATTCAACAACCGTGTTTGAACCAACGCCACCAAAGGTAATACCGTTTAGCTCGTTATCTGGGGCAATTTCGTAACCAGCGTGTTTAACCACAACGTAGCGCAGTGTACCTGAACTATCTTGTGCATCCGTACCACCGAATACAGCGCCCTCTTCTACACCTTCAACTTGAAGTGCACATGCACTGCCGTCAGAAGGACACTTGTTAGATGGTGCATTACCTAGTAGTACAATACCGCCCCATTGACCTGAGCCTGTTGTTGCACCCGTTACATCTTGAGAAGACGTGAATGTGATTGGTGCAGATGAGGTACCATTTGCTTCGATTTTTGAACCACGGCTAACCACTAAGTAATCATTACCTGATTGACCGTAAATGGTTGCACCCGCTTCAACCGACAAGGTTGCTGAGTTTGCATTGTCACCACCAACAAATACCGCACCCGATAGAGAGTAGATATTGTTCGCAGTTAGGTTCATATCTTCACGAATGCTTCCTGAGATTTCACAGGTACGAGTGAAGCCGTCAACTGGGCTGATTTCTGATGTGCCTTCAGGACAACCGACTATCGGTGCTTGTGATACTTCTGCACCACCGAAACCGTAAGCCCAACCTTCACGCCAATCGTTTACACCGTCGAATGCACCAACATATTCGGTTGCATCAAAGAAGGTGTCTTTGGCAGATGCATCTTGACCTGCGCCATCTTCTACTAACGCAGAATTTGCTGAAGGAACACCCGTTGATGATACTGAAATTGACTCTTTCACCATATTGGTTTGATTCGCTAGGAACCATGTTTGTAAATCAAAATCGGTGTTGGTGTCGCCCGCTTGCGATTTGAAGTTTTCGCCGTTATTACATGCCATGAAAGTGTTTTCAAATACCACTTTACCAGCAACGGCTTGATCAACGGTAACACCCGCTTCTAGCTCTAAACACTCACCCATACCATCAGGACCGGTAACCACCGTATTGACGATAGTCGCAGCAGTACCTTCACGTAGGTAAATACCTTCTGAGTCTTTATCTTCAGTATCGAAGTTATTACCAATGATGGTCATGTTTGCAATCATAGGGTTTGATTGCGGATCTTTGGTTGGGTTTTTACCGTCATTATCGGCTTCGATTGCACGGTTTGCTTCGCCTTTGTTTTCAGCGTGGGCAACATAAACGTGTTGTAGCATACCTTTATAACCGTTATCCCAGTCAATCGAGTCATCTTTGTTACCCGTCAACACAAGATGCTTAACGTTTACCGCGCCACCGAAAAACTCAACACCGTCATCAGCGTTAGCATGAACTTGAATGTAATCAACGGTTGTACCAGAGCCTACACCACCAAACGTGATACCGTTTAATTCATTATCTGGTGCGATTTCGTAACCAGCGTATTTAACAACAACGTATTTAAGGATACCTGAAGAATCTTCCCAGTTTGTACCACCAAACACGGCACCTTCTTCAACACCTTCAACTTGCAACGCACACTCAGTGCCGTCTGAAGGACATTTGTTTGACGGTGCATTACCAAGAATTACGATACCGCCCCATTGACCAGCGGCAGTTTCTTCACCTTTAACGTCTTGCAACGACGTGAATACGATAGGCTGTGCTTTGGTACCTTCAGCGATGATTTGTGCATCACGATTAACTAACACATAATCATTACCCGATTGGCCAAAGATAACCGCACCAGGTTCAATGGTTAGCGATACTTTGCCTTCTGCAACAGAGTTGATGTTAGATGAGCTTGCTGCAACACCTGAACCAACTTTTAATGGACCATTGATAGCGTACATTACTGGTACACCATTGGCATTTGATATTAATGTCGTATCTTCACTAATTTCAGAACCAAGTTGTTGCACTTGAACTTGAATACCTAACTTAGCTGACAGTTCAGCCGATAAGGTTGCGTTTGGTGCACCTGGCAGTTCTACGTCAGGGTTAGTTGGTGTGCTAGGCGTTGATGGGTTATTTGTGACCGTATCACCAACCGATTTATCTACATTAGACTCAAGGTTGATATCACCTCCACAACCAGCAAGCATAAGGCTTGCAGTAATAGCGCTTACTTTAAAAATATTTTTAATTGTTATTTGTGTTTGCATTTTAGCTGCTCCGCAGATGTATAAATATGAACTAAACGCTGGCTATTCTACGGATGAAAAATGACACTTCTGTTTTAAATGGATGACACTTCTGTGTCGAAAAAATTACAAATTGATTACAACTTGTTACATAGAAACTGAAATACAGTTACTCAAATTCGACTATATAACGCGAGACATCCCTTGCTCTATCGCCTATTGCAGCGTATTCATTGCAGACCAAGATCTGTTCCCGCCGATGGCTAATTTTGATTAATGGGCTGCTAGTTAATATTAATAGCCATTAGTTTTTAGAAGGAATTAGCGGCAGCTCTATTCTTAACTAATACAGCTCAAGATATGTTTTAACAACCGACTATCACTATCCCCATCATTGCATTTTTAGTTTTGCTGATTGTTATTTAACAGCGCGAATAGGAAGACATAAAAAAAGCACCTGTGACATAGTCAACAGGTGCTTTTTAATTAGCTTAACGATTTATCGTTATGATTATTTGCGTTTTGCTAGTTTGCGGCCTAAACCAAGCATACCTAGTAACAACATAACCATTGATGTACTACCACCATCACCAGGCTTTTCTTCAACATCAACAGAGAAGTTAACAGGTTGACTGTCTTTCTCACCGTTTGATGCCACCATAGCAAATTCAAGGGTAGTCAACTCATCAACTTTAGGTGCTTCAAAGCTCATGACGTTATCAGCCGTTGTGATTTGTGCTGTAGGACCTGAGATTTGCATCCATCGGTAGCTGATTTGTGGGTTTTCAATAACCGCATCAACCATATTGGCTTGAACAGACACCATTTCGCCCTCTTCAATCAATGCAACCGTGTTAACCACTTCAGCCGTTGGACGACCAGCAATAAACACTGGACCTTCTTCTGACTCAACCACGTCAACTTGCTCTTGTGATGCACTATCAACCATAGAGTGAAGTACTGGTGTTGCATCTTGCATACCAATCACTTCGCTGGCGTTCAACACGACATTGAATACCGTTGTTGGTGCGCCTACTGGGTGAACATAGTCAAAGCTCAATTGATTTGATTCAACTTTGTATGCTAACTCATTCGCTGATTGCGACTGACCAACACCTTCGATGATTTGGTCAACAAGCAATAAGTCAACACCAATGTTGTCCGCTAAATCAACTGCGAAGTCATACTGACGGTCTTGACCACTATTGTTAGCAGCTAGGTGTACAGCAAAGGTGATCACATCACCAGACACAGATGCTTTCTTCACTTTAACGTCATCTGCACCGCGGGTCATGTTGACACGCACAGAACCGATGTTACGAGGAACTTCAGCATCAGTACCCAACCAGAATACACCGTGGTACTTATCGCCTTCAGTCATCATTTGATCCCACTCAACACGAGCGTCGATTTCTTCACGAGGTGCGGCATCTGATGGTACGTGTACCATCATGTTGTCTTCATCGTAAAGGATGCTATTAACGGTAAGTGTTACGTTATCCATGATAGGTGCGTCAGCACATTCCATACCTTCAGCAGCTTCTTGACCTTCTTCACATACCATTTGATGCTCTTCAAGTGGCGCTGGACCTTCAGCCCAGTTATGCACAAGAATCCAGTAAGTATCTTGAATAGGATCTAGAATATCAATCACTTCGTTTGAATCAGGACCCGCACTCATATAACGGATTAGATCCATTTCGATATGCGACAACTTACCATCAAGGTTTGCATCGATACCTACGAAGATATCCATATCTGGCGACGTAGTTTCATCAATTTTAACCAATAAGCGCTTAGTACCAGCCTGAACGTTTAAAGGAATGGTCTTGATGGTCTGATTGTCTTCATCCTGCCAATCAAAAATCACTCCATTGCTTGCATCACGCATTAGTTCGAATTCACGAACATCGGCTTTAACAATGCCAGATTTTTCTAATTGTAAGTCACTTGTTCCAGAGGTGATGATGCCTTCAACGTTTACGGAGTCATTAGTACGATGAACATCGATATCGATTTGTTCAGGCACAACACCGGCGATAAAGTTAATGGTTACTGGCAACGTAAGTGTAGGTAAAGACGCATCAGATGGTGTTAATACAACACGTGCATTTACCCACTCATCACGCAAGCCTTCACCTGCCATCGCCATAAACTTAACAACAGTCTCTTCACCTTCAACGGCGCTGAACGTCATCTTATCCGCTGACAATTCAAACCCTTCGTTGTAGTACTCGAAACTTACGCTGTAATCAGCTGTGGCTGTTGCTGTAAAGGTACGAGTCCAATCACAATCAATCAAACATTCGCCTTTTGACAAACTAGGCATGTTCATTTGATGTGGTTGACCGTGCCAGCCAGGTATTTCATCTTGCATACCATACTCTTCAGCGTATGGGTTAGCCGCTTCATAACCAGCGCGAGTCTCATTTAGCACAAGACCGGCTTTAACCGCTAAATCAACACGTGAACTACCGGCACCTGTGCGATGAAAATCAGCACGGTTTTTCTCACCGTCGAAATCATCGTCTTCTTTAACGTCGGTAAACGCCGTCATCATCAACGCCGATTGTGCTTCTGCAGGTGTCCAATCAGGCTGTGCCGCTTTCATCAGCAAGTACATACCAGCAACATGAGGTGTCGCCATAGATGTACCACTCATGTATCTCCACTCACCATCAATTTGAGCGTATACTGGGTTGGCACGGCTATGCATACGACGACCTAGACCACCGGCAACAATATCTACACCAGGTGCACCAACATCAGGGATTAAGTAATCGCCTGTGAAGTAATCAGGACCGCGTGAAGTAAAGCTTGCAGTAATATCACCCGCTTCAGGGTTCATCTCTAGCTCAGAATCAGTAAAGCTCACTGCGTGACCTTCACCGCTTTCTAACCATGCTAGAACCGCGTCACCATCTTCTTTGCTCAAATGTACGGTTGGTAATACGTGCAAATCATTGGCTACATTATCGAACTCTTCTTCAGAGTTGATAAAAACCATACCCGCAGCACCAGCTCTTAACGCTTCAGCACCTTTAGATAAACGTGACAATGGCTCGCCATCGGCATCTACACCACCACGACGACAAACAACTACCTTGCCGCTAACATTCTCAGCAGCCCATTTGCTCGGTAACGAGTTAGGACCACAATGGCCAAGACCACCAGATGTTTCAGCGCGTGTTGGATCTTCTACAGTAGCGGCATAAACCACTTCAAGTGGCGCGTCATGACCGACACCTGAAGTTGCACCTTTACCCATTAGATCGCCTAATTCGGTTTCACCACCGGTAAAGCTTGCTACCTTTTCTTCGGTAAAATCACGAGAATGAGATAGTGCAGCAACGGTTGTCACCCAAGGTGAGTTACCTGGAGAACCAACGGTTTTTTCACCTAAACGACCTGAGTTACCTGCCGCAACAGCGGTATGAATACCCGCTTCACGAGCAGACAAAAAGGCTAAGGCATCTGCTGAGAACCATGGTGATGACGCGCCACCACCTACAGAGTAGTTCAATACGTCAACATTATTGGCAATAGCATGCTCAATAGAAGCAACGGCTGCATCGTCCCAACAACCATACATACCACAAGTTTGGTATGACATGATGTTAGCATGTGGTGCTACACCACTAAGGCTGACTTTCATTTCAGAGTTATAGTACTTATGCTTGTAGGTTTGTTCCATGTCTGGATAAACCGTCGGGTATTGCACGTCGTGCACAACGTTACCAGCAATGGTCGAAGCAACGTGAGTACCGTGACCGTGACCATCTTGACCGGTTAAATAACGCATATCATAGCTTGGCCAAGCATGTGAAAAGCTAATATTTTCGTAGGCAATAATACCAACTAGCTTGTCATTACACCAAAATGATTGCTCAACACAGTCACCAAAGTACACGCCTTCACCGTATGGGTTGGTGTGGTCATAACCGTCACCACCGATATCGGCAAATGCTGGATGATGTGGTACGCCGTCAAACGCAGCGTCGCCGCGAGATGTATAGCCTACTTTCATGTATGAGGCGACACCAGTATCCATCACACCGATAACCAGACCTTCACCTTTTGAACCGGCAACTTCCATATTGTCCCAAATCGTTGGCGCACCAACGTGTTGAGGACCAACATCGGTCATCAGTTGTTTAAGTTCGTTCTTTTGTACCGCTAAAACGCCAGGCATTTTACGCAGAGACAACACTTCATGTGGCTCTAATTCAACCAATAAACCGTTTAGCGCCACTTGGTAGCGATCTAACATTTCAACGTTACGGTTAAGCTTACTTTGTACTTTCGCAAACACTTCATTTTGCTTAAGAGACAAGTAGTTACGGTAAACTAATGATGCTGAGCTTTGTAAGTCAAGCTTACCACTTGCGTTCGCATTGACACCGTTTGATGCCGCGATATTGGTTGCTCGAAAGCCTTTAACGCCACCTTGGTATAAAGCAACAGGTTCATCTTCAAGTAATACGAAATAACGCGCTTTTTGTTTCTGAGCATGAACTTTTGACTCAGCGTTTTTATCAGCAATGTTAGCTTGCACTGTAGGGATATCATCTGGGTATTGTTGCGACGCGATAGCGCCCAACGTCATCATACCCAATGGCAATGCCATTGCTATTTTATTTAATTTAAACTTCACAATTTTTTCCTCGTATGAGAGGCACGAGGCCTCTCACTTTTTCTTATTTGTACACGCGACGTGAGATAAGGCCGAACAGGGTTAGCATGGCAAACACAATACCTGTGCTACCTGCAGATGAGTCATCAGCTTTTTCTGAAATCTCGTCCTGATTTTGCTCTTGTTTTTGTTCAGAGCCTTGATTGCTTTGGGCAACCTCAACAGTGACTTGCGCTGCTGTATCATTTACGCCATCGGTAGCGACAACGCTTACATCGTAGTTACCTGCAACTTCCGCTGTACCTGAAATAACACCAGATGCAGTGATAGTTAAACCTTGAGGAAGGTTGGTTGAGAAATATGACACACCGTCACCTTCAACATCGATAAAGCTACCGTTCAAATCAACGTTTAGCGCTTCACCAACGGTTGTTGAAATTGTGTCTAGCAATTTCACTTGCATAGGCGCAACATCGTTGACGTTGTTTACAATCACAGTCACTTCAACCAATTTTGAATCACGGTTTTCGTAATCTGCTTGCAATTTAAGAGTAAAAGAGGTGTTGTCTTCGTAGTTAATCGCATCACGATTAGCAATCGTAATGGTACCGTCGGTAGCTACCGTAAACGGCGTACCTGGAATAGCATTAACTAAGTGAATTTCACCGTCTGAACGATCAGCTTGGAAGAAGTTCATGCTGTCCATGTCAAGTTGACCAACAACAGTACCGTTTTCCGCATTCTCGTAGACTACAAATGATTGACCTTCAATAATCGTGGCATCATAACCAAATGTCATACCTGACATATGGAATTGATCGTTACCGGTTTCAAAAATCATCACACCTTCAGGACAGTCTTCATGCGTTACCCAAATACCTGTAGAAACAACGTTCGGGTTACACTGCAAGCTCGCTGCAGCAGAGACACGTACTGTTTGACCAGGGGCAATTTCTTGACGATTAGACCAGCTAACCGCTTCACCGTCGTCATCTAAAGTGGCGATTTTACCTGTGGTTGCTAATAGCGTGTTTGCTTGTTCGATACAGTAATTCGGATTCCAGCTTTTCGCTTCACATGGAGTCCAAGTATCCCACCAGTTTGGATAACCGGTTTCACCTGTATGATCGATGATCTCTTCACGGTATTGACCATTAATTACTGGGTTGTAACGAATTACATCACCACTTACCGGCGACTGAGCGTCACGGTCAGAGGCAAACTGCCAACCCAAGTTACCATCAAAGGCATCTACTGATTGGAAATCGTCGTGATATAATTTGTCAACACAGATATGGCCAACGACGGTATCATCACCTATAGACACGTCTAATGGGATATCGCTGTGTTTAACACGATACATTGGATCCCACCAACGCCATTCCATAGCTAAATCAAGGTATCTAAGCTTTGGCTCACCTTGGTTGTCGGTGATCATTTCAAAATAACCTAGCTTGTCTGCATCCGTTGATGATTGGTCAAGCGCAAACGGATCATCGGCATATTGATCAGCTATCTCTTCCGAGTAAATAGTAAAGTAAGACAATACGTGACCGGCTTTATCAAAATGCTCTGCCATTGGTACATCAAACTTATCAAACATTTGCACGGCGATAGATAACATCGCGTTTGATTCACAACGATCATCTGCGCTGATTGTCGCGCCCATACGCTGGTATAGGTGACCTTGACCGCCAGCCTTGCTTGGCTCTTTAACTGGGATAGAGGTAATTGATGGCATTGTATGCAATACGCGGGTTTGCGCGGTATTGTTGGTGACATCGATCATTGAGCTTTCAAGCCACTCATACGATGCATTACTCAACTCTTCCAATTTCCCGCCATCATATGGCAAACGTGACTGTACGGTAGAATTAGCTTTTGTTAATTCTGCGTTACTTTTTGGAAATACTTGCCAAGCCATAGATAAATCTGCTGACTTGAATTTGTCATCGGTAAACGTGAAGTAACCATTCACAGAGGCTTTTGACCAATTTTCGATATTAAAATCTTCAGTCGACAAAAATGCGTCTGTGGTTAATTTAGTCGCGTCTACAGTCATGGTCACAGGGAACGTAACCGAACGATTACTCGGAATACTAACGGTTTCAGGGTAAACAAAGCTTACTGCAGCATTATTGGCTTTATCGCCATTAACGACTTGGTTAATACGGTATGTTTGTACTTTTTTGGTCAAGTTTTTAACCGTGATATAACGTGTTTCACTGGTTGTTGTAGATGCTTCTACAAAACCAAACGCCAATCCTGGTTGGTAACTTGATGATTCAAACACAACCGCGCTTGCGTTAACGGCATTTTCACCATCAACTAAACCGGTACCCATAAACGGCACTTCTGCCAATTTATTGGTGTATATATCAAATTCTTCAATATACGCTTGGTTGCCGACGATGTTGCTGGCATTTGCCGTGTTTGCAACAAGCGCTTTGGCTTCAATTGGGCTCAATTGTGGGTATTGCGCTAGAATTTTAGCCGCTGTACCTGCCGCGTAACCGGCTGCGTAACTTGAATGTGGAGACACCACTAGGTTGTCTGTACCAGAGCCTGCAATAGGACCTTCAACATTTTCACCTGGGCCAACCACTTCTGGCTTCAATAAATGACCGCCACGAACAGGACCTGCCGGCGTAAAACCACTTAGTTGTGCTGTTTCGCCATCGATAGCAACGCTACCAACAGTTAACGCTTCAGGAACTGCGCCACGCCATGCCAGGTTAAAATACTGGTCATAGTACGTTTGACCTGCACCAACCACTAACAAAGAACCAGTCGCACTTAGACGTCGTACTAGGCCAATATCACGAGTAGCTTGTGAGCCTTGCGTGTCACCTTCAACATAAAACGCACTGTTGCCCCAGCTGTTCATGACAATAACGTCTGGACGATCGCTGATGTCGCCATCTTGGTTTGGATCGATAATCACATCTAGTACTGGGTAAAAATATACATGTGACCAATCGTAGGTTTTGTACGATAAAATTTTCGCATCAGGTGCTTGAGATAAGATTTGACTCGCGATCACGGTACCTGATGGCAAGTTACCGCTGGCAACATTAACATCATTAGCGTTTTCTAGCGGGTTATAATCGATTGTATGATAACCTTCAGGCGCGAAATCTAGACCACCAATAACTGTATCGGTAGGGAAACCATCCCATGCGTTATGGCGGTTTTCCCAGGCTAAGTTATAGGCTTCAGCAGTACCTTCACCGCCTAATGCTGCGTGAGTGTAATCAACACCGTTAGCAATAATAGCAACCGTTACCGCATCGCCTGCATCTTTCACATTTAAGAAAGGAAAACGAGTAAACTCATCTTCAGCAGTGTAGTTTGGCTCTTCGTTTAACAGTTCAGCGAGAACAACACGAGAGTCTTCGCGAATAGTTTTTGCTGCTTCGTGCGTCATTTGCACATAGATAGCGTTTTCTGTTAAACGCGATTTACGTGTTAGAACGGCATTGGCGTCTAAGTTACGGATCGCCGCCATAATGTCCTGTTGTTGTTGTTCGATTACAGCGACGACCTTCGAGCGATCATTTCCATGTACTTGATAAGTGCTATCAAGTGCACTTTTTTCTGACAAAATGAAAAGATAGACACCTGTTGTTTCATGTGTCTGTGCAAAACTTGATTGTTGATCAGTTTGCGCTTGTGTTGAACCGTGCTGATAGGTAGATAGCTTATTATTTGTATCTTGTGCTTGCTCGGCGTGTGCAGTATTTGCTAGCGCCGCTCCTATCAACATAGCCAAAGTCGATGATTTAAAAATCATGCCACTCCCCTACTATGCTATTAAGCGTTTTTATAAATCCGATTTCTTGTCGATGTAATACCAACAAAAATCGGGGTTGCACGATTAATAAATAAGCTAAGGAAAAGACACAACAGATAGTTCCTCAAATCAGTGTCAATTTAATCTCAAGTAAATATCAATTACATTTAATTACAAACAGTTACATTGAAAAACAGGGGTATACAAAGTGCTCATCTGACCACAATTGATACAAATAATTTACAAAAAACATTCAACAATATGAGCTTAAAGATTCAAGGAATGTATATAAAGAAGGGAGGTTGTCCCCAGACTGGATTCCAGATGACAACCGGGTGTTAAAAAATAACGGCTCACAAGAGCGTTATCCAGTATAAATAGCTACAGTGGTTTGTTGACTAATTGCTGTTGTTTTTGCTGTATTTGTGACGTTAGCGTAAACGTCAATAAGGTTAATAACAGTAACGACAGCATCGATGCCAGAGACAGATAAACTAGCGTATTTAATGGCAAAAACAACCCACCGGTCACCATCACCACATCATTAAATAATAGCGAGGTCATTAAAATACTGACGATTGGCTTGGCTAAGTCTTGACCGCGTAATCGGCACAAATGACGCATTAACTTTGTCGCCAACAGCCAAAACCAAGTTTGCGCTACAACGCACAAAAATAAACCTAAATAGACATCACTAAGCAGTAGTAGGCGTGATAATGCCCACAACCAAACCAAGGTAACCACACTCGAAAATTGCTTTTTGACATCCTGTTTCACCACCAATCTTTGTAAGCAAAACACCAATATTAATGGCGCGCTAAAAGCAAATATTAACTCGTGCAATAAAACAGCGTCAAAACTCAGGTGCACTGGTGACAGCACAAAAGCAACCAGTAATGGTTTAAACATCAGCATGGCAATTAAGCACAACAAAATAAGCGTCACGGTGATCGAATAAGCTTTGCTTTTAAAAAATGACCATAACGTCATTGATTGTGAAAGTTGCGTTTTGTTCATATAAGCATGCTGGCCGTGTTTCGCTACCAATAACCGGTAACCATTGAAGATGCCGCTACTATACGGATCAGCAATGCAACGCCCCAATGACTTTATCGCAACAACACTATGCACTAAACGCATAAATCAATTTGCTTGGTATCTCCTAAAACAATAAAAGCGAGTAAATGGCTACTCGTTATGTGCTGCGAATTAACGGATAACAACTGCCTATATTGGCGAAGGGGACTACTACCGTCCCCTTGCCATACGTTGCAGAGCATCGTTATTTGCACGGTGTACAAGCGCAACATTAAAAGCTATAGCGGGCACCTAAACTTAACGTATCCGCATCTTCTAATTCACTGCCATCGTGATTCTTTGATTCATCAAGCTTGTACTCAGAGAACACCACAAACTGATTACTCATATGATACGCTGCACCGGCGACATAATAGGCTCGCTCGTAGTCATTATCCGCATCATCACTGCTCATATTGTTGTATGCAGCCAACAGCTCGACATCATTATCAAAACGATAAGAGGCCATCAATTCAATACCACTGGCTTCTTCAAGTAAGTCGCCACGGTTATCAAATTCATGATTTTCAGTCTCAACAGCGACCGCTGCTGCGTATAATCCGGTTTTGCCTAAGCTGCCATAGGTCACACTAACCGCCGTTAAAGTGTCATCTAATTCACGTACTAAGGTATCGTCGATCGCACTAAACTCTACCGATGCTTGGTTGTACGCCGCACCGACTTTTAATTGCCACGGCAATTGATACGTCAGAGCCACACCATAAGAATTGTCATAGGTAATTTCTGCATCGTTTAACACGTCAAAAGGCGGCGGTAACTCTTCACTCAACACCGCAGTATCCTCAGTACCTTGAAACTGTGCGCTAAGACCTAAATTACCAAATTGATTATTGTATTGAATTGCTTGTTCGGCTCGTCCGGTACCAACATATCCGCCATCACCTAGGGCGTAGGCACCTGCCGCGTCACCACCAAAGACATTAAGATTATCGGTCACACCGATAACTTGGTATACAGAACCCCATTGCTTACCAACGCTGACACTACCCCATTTGTCGTGACGAGCACCAACGAAACCAAGGCGATTAGACAAGGTATCCGAAGATTCTCCTTGCGCCAATCTGGCATCACCACCAAGCGTTAAATCAGAATCATTACTTACTAAGCGTACTGCCCACTCTGCACTAGCAAAAGCAGTCCAACCGTGTTTTAACTGGTGGGTAAAATTAAGATTGATACGAGAGCCACCGTCAACAACCTCGTCTGTGCCATCGGCAAACACCATATTTGGCTCAAAGTAACCACCAATATTAAAGGTGTTTTTACCATCATCGTATACCTCTACTGCAGATGAGGATAACGGCACGGTCGCCAATGCTGTTAGTACCGAAGTTGTCGCAAGTTTTGTTTTCATCTTAATTGCCTAAATCTAAGTTGTTTTGTCATTCACTAATGTTTGGAATGACGTTATAACAACCAATGGCAATCAAGAGAATAGTAAAAAACCCTTTAAAACAATCAATTACAACTCAAGAATAGGTATTGCTGAAACGTTAAAAGGGTAAATGAAAACTTTCACACAAGTTAACAAAAAGGTGGTCGCTTCACCGTACCACCTTTATTTACAACAGGACAAATCGCGCTACAGACTATGTGTGGCGGCGACAAAGGTATTTTCTAACAAGCAGGCAATGGTCATTGGACCCACACCACCGGGAACCGGAGTAATAGCGCCAGCGACTTTTGCTACTTCAGCAAAATCAACATCGCCAACCAGCGTATATTTATCCTGTTGCTGATCAAAAATGCGATTAATACCGACGTCGATAACGGTTGCACCGGGCTTGATCCAATCACCTTTAACAAAGTTAGCAATGCCAACAGCGGCGATAACAATATCTGCACCACGCACCACTTGTTCGATGTTTTCGGTACGAGAATGGGCGATAGTCACAGTACAGTTTTGTTGTAATAGCAGCATAGCGACGGGTTTACCGACAATATTCGAACGGCCTAAAATCACCGCATGTTTACCGCTTAAATTATCCCCTAAGGCTTTTTTTGCAAGGATGACACACCCCTGAGGCGTACAGGGTACAAGACCTCCAGGCTGGCCACTGAACAATTTCCCTGAGTTTAACGCATGAAAACCATCGACGTCCTTGTGCGGCTCGATTGCTTCTAATATGGCATGTTCATCAATATGCTTGGGTAATGGCAACTGCACCAAAATACCGTGTACATTGTGATCGGCGTTTAAGCGAGCAATATGAGCAAGAATCTCTTGTTGGCTTACATCATCAGCGAGTTTGATTTCATTTGAAATCATACCGACTTGTTGTGTTTGGCGAATTTTATTTCGCACATACACCTGACTGGCAGGATCCTCGCCAACCAATATAACGGTTAAGTTTGGGGTAATGCCATTGACGTCAACGAAGGCATCGACTTTAGCGCTTAATTGCTGGCGTAGCTGTTGGGCCGCAAGTTTTCCATCTATTATGTTTGTCATAGGTTTTATTATCGTTCTAGTTGTAAGTAGCGTTAAGTTATTGTTTATCTTTGGTGTTTTATACTGGTGCTTTATTCTAGTGCTTTATTTTGGTGCGTTAATCTGATGCATTGAAAGCTTTCATATTAGCGATCAATTTTATCATTGATTAACCGGTTTGAATGCAGGTTGATACCCACACTATTGATATATCGCACTGGTAAGACCGCGGCTTTTTGTCCACAATTGCGCACAATATACAATATATTAAAAAGGCTCCAACAGTCATCACTGTAGAGCCTTTTTATATCACGTTTTATTTAGGGCTACTTTTTTTGCGCCGCTTGAATCGCCGTTAGCGCTATGGTGTAAACTATATCGTCAACTAACGCCCCACGAGATAAATCGTTTACCGGTTTATTCAAACCTTGCAGCATTGGACCAATACTGATCAAGTCAGCAGAACGTTGTACGGCTTTGTAAGTTGTATTACCGGTGTTTAAATCAGGGAAAATAAACACCGTCGCCTGCCCTGCCACTTTGGAGTCCGGGGCTTTTTTACGAGCCACATTTTCCATTACTGCCGCGTCATACTGTAAAGGGCCATCAACCAATAAATCTGGTCGTTTTTGTTGTGCTATACGCGTCGCTTCAGCCACTTTTTCTACATCAGCACCAAAACCGGAACTGCCGGTTGAGTAACTGATCATTGCGACTCTAGGTTCAATACCAAATTGTTGCGCCGACTCAGCGGACTGAATGGCGATATCAGCCAATTGTTCGGCATTAGGATCTGGGTTAATGGCACAATCACCATAAACAAACACCTGATCCGGTAACAGCATAAAAAATACCGAACTGACCAACGAGTTACCCGGTGCGGTTTTGATCAATTGCAGCGCCGGTCTGATGGTATTGGCGGTGGTATTGACTGCGCCAGATACCAAACCATCGACTTGCCCAAGTTGCAACATCATAGTCGCTAACATGGTATTGTCTTTCAACTCTTCTTTAGCAACGACTTCGGTCATGCCTTTATGCTTACGTAATTCAAGCAACGGATTGACATAGTTTTCTCGAATTAGTTTCGGCTCGGTAATGATCACCCCTGGCGGCAAGGTAATACCTTGTTGCTCTGCCAACATAATGATCTCGTCTTTTTTACCTAATAACTGACAACGAGCAATGCCGCGCTCGGCACAAATAGCCGCGGCTTTTATGGTGCGAACTTCATTACCTTCAGGCAAGACGATAAGTTTATTGGCCGATTGAGCTAATGAGGTAAGCTTGTGACGAAACGCGGGCGGTGATAACAATTGTCCGGTGACTTTACTGCCAATATATTTTTCCAACCAGGTCTGGTTTAATCTATCGGCGATAAACTGTTTCACCCTATCTTGGCGCTGAATGTCTTCTTCTGGGATCTCAGGGTTAAAGCCCATTAAGTTGCGTGAGGTTTCCCACGTATCCGATTCTACCGACAACACCGGCAGTCCGGTTTTAAACGCTTGTTGGCATAATTCAAGCACCGAATCATTTGGCAAATAGCCGTTGGTGAGCAGCAAGGCGCCCATCTTGGTACCATTGAGCGCCGATAAACAGGTAGCAATGATAATATCCGTTCTATCGCCTGGGGTGACGATTAACCGACCGGGTTCAAGGTGACTCATTAAATTTGCCACACTGCGCGCACAAAAGCTGATGCTGCGAATACGGCGATGTTCCATATCACCACGATTTAATATTGTTGCGTCTAAATACTTGCCAACCTCTTCGACTCGTGGCGCAACCAAGTCCATATCCCAAGGTAGTGCACCAATTAGTTTGATCTCTTTATCAGCAAATATTTTTAAATTTTCCCATTCACTGATGTCACTATTTTGAGTGAACTCACCTTCTCTTGGCAGCAAACCAATCACATCTTTGTCAGGTGCATTAATTTTATTAATGATCATGCCTTTTATGCGAGAATTCTTCAGACCACCAAATGTTTTTGCACTGACCTCGATACGATCTTGAAATCGTTCAGGCGTGTCGTTATCCGGGGTTGCGACAAAGATAATATCAGCAGACAAAGCACTGGCAACCTCGGCATTAATTTTAGCCGCATAGGTATGCTTGGTGGTTTGGATCATGCCTTCTATTATCACGATATCTTTGTCGATGCTTTCAAAGTTACCAACAATCTCTTCCAACACCACATCGAGTTGATCATTACCGACCTTTTCTTCCACCGTACTGATTGGAATAGAGTTTTCAATAATGCTGTTAAATTCTGGCGGCGAGCTTATCGCACTTTGTAGGATGTTTCGTGACGGCTGACTAATGGGTTTAAAATAACCGACATCCACACCAAGTTGTTGTAATTTGTGGTACAAACCAAAGGCGGCGCTGGTAAGTCCGACCCCAAAGCCAATGGGTGTTAGCATAATTCGTCTAGGCATTACTGTCTCCTATTGCTGCGCTTGTTCAGCGATAACCTGCGCACTTTGCATCGCGATCACCAACTCTTCATTGGTTGGTATGACCAAACATTTGACACTGTCATCGGTAGAAATAAGCCCTTGCTTGCCAAATCGTACGTCGCTATTTCGTTGCGGGTCGATGGTCAATCCTAATAAAGCTAATGAACGCACCACTCTTGAACGCACCAAGTTCGAATTTTCGCCGATACCACCGGTAAAGACCAAGGCATCAAAATGGCTTAATGCTGCCATAAACGAGGCAATCGACTTGGCAATGCGATAGCAAAAAATGTCCATGGTCAGATCCGCATGTTGGTCATTATCGTTAACGATTGCTTCTTCAATGGTGCGACAGTCATTGGACATTTGCGAAATACCCAATAAACCACTTTCTTTGTTCAACAAACTGTTGACTTTATCTGGGGTGTAATTGAGCTGTTCAATTAAATGAAACACAATACCGGGATCGATATCGCCGGATCGGGTGCCCATAACCACGCCTTCTAATGGCGTTAAGCCCATTGAGGTGTCAACGCTTTTGCCGTTTTCAATGGCACTAATGGAACAACCGTTGCCAAGATGAGCGGTAATAACACTGGTCTCATTTATAGGCTGTTGCAATGCTTTTGCCGCTTGATTGGCGACAAAGAAATGACTGGTACCATGAAAGCCATAGCGTCTGATGCCATGTTGTTTGTATAAATGATATGGCAAGCCATAAATAAAGGCTTTTTCTGGCATGGTTTGATGAAATGCGGTATCAAACACCGCCACTTGCGGCGTGTCTTCAAATGCTTGCTCTGCCGCTTCAACGCCAACTAAGTTAACCGGGTTATGCAAAGGCGCTAATTTACCGAGTTCGGCAATAGAGGCTTTTACTTCGTCGGTGATCATGGTTGGTTGCGAGTATGACTCACCACCGTGCACGACGCGATGCCCTACGGCACTGACCTTGTCCGCTAACCCGACCTGCTCTAACACACCGACAATAAAGTTAACCGCGATTTGATGGTCAAAAGGTTCTGATAACGCAGTTTGCTGTTTTTTGCCTTGATGAGAGATTTTGATAAACGCCTGCTCCGTCATTAATCGCTCAGCAACGCCAGAAACAAATTCTTCGCCGCTGTCGGGATCGATTAGTGAAAATTTCAGACTGGAACTGCCGCAATTTATTACCAGAACGGTTTGCTCAGACATAGATTACCTTACTAAGTGTTATGTTGATGCTTGAAGTATAGATAATAATATCGAGATTTTATTGATTTGGAATAATTTTAACAGGCAAATTTACAACTTTTTAACAACCGTCATATTTCTTATAAGTGATTGTAAAATTTTGATTTTCTCATTTGTTAATTGCCTATAATCGAAATATGGGCAAACAATAATAGATCGACTCTCACATATAGCGATATCCGCTGTTGGCCAAAAACAGCGCTGTAAAAACTGTTCTCCTAGCAAATTTGTCGCGTAGGTTTTGCCCATAACAATATGCAATCGTTGCCCATCGTCGAGTTGCTCGGCCTGTTGCGCAAACAACAAGGCACTATTACTGCCTTGTTGCAATAACCTGTGGTCACGATAATCTTGCCAGCGTTGTTCCTTATTACTTGCGTTACTACTTGCGTTACTGGTGTTGTTTACTGTCGATAAATCAAAGCCTAGCTTGGCATAGACATTAAAGATTTTACGCCAATGATTTGAAGTGTGTTTGCCGATATAGTGGATATCACCGGATTGCAGCGGCACAATCCCCTCAGTCGCATCAAATGGGGCCAGAGGCGGTCTATTTTGACAATAAACCCGCATTGTTGCGTCGTCATCGCCAAAGCCTGTCAGTGTCTTTACGCTATTGTCCATGGCAGTTCCATTAATAAAGGGTTGGGATGGTGCAGTTAAAAATCGCTTTGTTTGACTAAAGCAATGAGTTCGCTTTTGCTACCTATATTGAGCTTTTTATAGACTCGATATAGATGATTCGACACCGTAGATGGTGACAATTGCAATGACTTTGCCGCTTGTTTAAAGGTTTGCCCTTGGACAATACAGGTCACCACTTGCTGCTCTCTTTCTGACAAACTGGCCAAGGGTCCTGTTGCCCTTATTTGCACTAGATAACGGTCATCAAATGGCGCCACCGACATCGACAAGCCTTCAATGTCGACAAGATTATCGGCAAGGTTTTGCGGCAAAAAAGGTAAGCGCCCAGCAGGCAAGTTGTCGGCATACTGTGCCAGTAATGGCAAAAACTCACTCTGCACTTGATGTAAGTAGCCCTTGTCGTCACAGATTGCAGCAAATCCTGGTTGATTTTTCTCATCGAGTAATGCCATAAACAAGGCGTGATTGGCGGCGGTAAGTAAATGATACAAGGCTATTTGCTGTATTTTCTTATCTTGCTCAGAGAACGGTCGTTGGCGATCAAAACGATACAAACTTAACAAGGTAAATAAGCCACATTGCTCATCTAAATGAATGCTCGATAAAATCCGCTCAATGCCGTGCTGACTAAAACATTTTTGATATATCTGCGACTGATAAAACTCGCTGTCGGGGCACAAATCACGCATATCAATTGGTTGCCCTAACTGCTGCAACAGCACGTCCGCTAACGGATTTATGTCAAGGTATTGCAGCAAATCATGAGATAACTGCTGAGGTACATTAAACCGTGTTTGATTATGGAAGGTTAACGTTTTCTGATGCCCATTACTCCATATAGCACCATCAAAATCAATAACTTGCTGTAATCGGCCAAGCGCATATTGGCGGTATTCTGCTAAGTCTATCTTGCCAATATCGGTATAAATTTCACTGATAAAGCGTTGTAAAGCCATCTGCTGTTGTTCAGCGTTTGCGTGAGCGTTCGACATCACCATTAGGTATTTTTTACCATAGCGTTTTATTTTTTCTCCATTATGCTAAGCATACACACTCTGGTAAAGATTAATTTTTCTATGCGCAACAATGAAACATCCCAACAGGTTGAATCTTGCGACGTACTGATCGTCGGTGCTGGCATTGCTGGCTTAACCGCGGCGTTGGAATTATGTCAGCAAGGAAAACGTGTTGTCATACTAGAGCGACATGGCCAAGAAATGGTCGGCGGCCTAGCACGTTGGGCTTTTGGCGGCATGGCATTGATTGGTACCGAAGAACAAAAACGTAACGGCATAGATGATAACGCCGATATTGCCTTACAAGACTGGTACAATTTTGCCGACTTTAATGATGACGATGATTACCCAAAACAGTGGGCGCAGCTCTATTGTCAACGCAGTTATCAAGATGTTTACCAACACGTAAAACAATTAGGTATTAAATTCTTACCTGCCGTTAATTGGGTTGAACGTGGCATGTACGGCGATGGTAACTCATTACCCCGCTATCATGTGATGTGGGGCACATCATTGGAACTGGTTAATAAAACCTTAGATGCGTTATCAGCATTTAAAGCACCACAATTAACGATTAAATTTGAGCATTCTGTAGACCGTTTAACCACAAACGATTTGGGCCATATTAACGGTTGTGTTGCCACGACAAATGATGGTGTTGGTGTTTGCTTTGAAGCGACCAACGTAATCATAGCCAGCGGCGGATTTACCGGCAATCTTGATATGGTAAAAGCACATTGGCCTGTGCATTGGCAAAAACCGACGCGATTGTTAAATGGCACCAGTCCGAGTTGTGATGGTAAAATGCACGATGAAGTCGCCCGTCATCACGGACGGTTAACTCATTTAGATAAAATGTGGAATTATGCTGCAGGCATTCCCCACCCTGAACCACTCTTTGAACACCATGGCTTGAGTTTGATACCATGTAAATCCGCTTTATGGCTCGATGCCAATGGCGAGCGTATTGGCCCGCAACCATTAGTCACAGGCTTTGATACCCGCGAATTATGCAAACAAATGGCGAAACAACAACATGGTTACGCCTGGCAAGTGTTAAATTGGAAAATAGCCAGTAAAGAGTTCGCCATTTCTGGCGCCGAGCACAACCAAATGATCCGCGATAAAAAGTTTGTTACCTTTATAAAAGAAACACTGCTTGGTAATCATCGTTTGGTTAAACAAATGCAACAGCAAAGCGATCATTTTATTGTCGCCGATACGGTCTCTCAGCTGGTCAGCAAAATGAATCAATTAGCCGATACCATTGACATGGATGAAACGATACTAAGTCAAACGTTAACGGATTATGACGCCAACTTGGCTCGGCCAAGTGCGCAATTTAACGATGATCAAATCCGCCGTATTGAACACGCCAGAAAATGGAAAGCCGATCGATTACGAACCTGTAAACCTCATCCAATTCAGGACAGTAAACATGGCCCATTGATTGCGATAAAAGTAAGTCTGATCAGTCGCAAAAGCTTAGGTGGCATTCAAACCAATATCTACTCACAAGTCATCAGCAAAGGCGGTGAACCTTTAACTAACCTTTATGCAATCGGCGAAGCGGCCGGCTTTGGCGGCGGCGGTGCCAGTGGCAAACGCTCATTAGAAGGCACCTTTTTATCCGGGTGTATTCTTACCGCAAAACAAGCGGCGAAACATATCTGCCAATCGAACATTAACGAATAACTAGAATAACATAGACGACGAGATCACTAAGATGAAGAAAACAGCAGCATGGCTAGCTCGATACGCACTGGAGCAAATTGGCGTAAAATACACGTTTGGCATCCCGGGAGTCCATAATACCGAACTTTATGACGAGTTAAACAACTCAGACAGCATACACCCGTATTTGGTTATGCATGAAGGCCATGGTGGCTTTATGGCAGACGCTATTTCTCGCACCACCGATAGTGTTGGCGCCATGGTCATTGTTCCCGCTGCTGGCGTCACCCACGCGGCCAGTGGCATTGCAGAAGCATATCTTGACGGTATTCCAATGTTGGTTATCTCTGGTGGTATCCGTAATGATTCTAAATTTAACTATCAATTACACCAACTTGATCAAATCAAACTGGTTGAAGGTTTCACCAAAGCAGCCTTTAAAGTAGACACACATGACCAAGTCATCGATACCATATACAAAGCATACGAGGTTGCCACATCCGGCGAACCTGGCCCGGTATTTGTTGAGATCCCGGTCAATTTGCAACTTGATAAAGGTGACGTCAGTGAGTTGCCCGAGTATAAAGCGAAAGCCAATCCTGCCCTATCAGAGCAAACTTTAGCGCAAATATCCGCTGCGGCATCGTTATTAAAGAGCAGTAAATCACCGGCAATCTTTGCTGGCTGGGGCGCCGTGCATGCTAATGCAGAAATGACCCAATTGGCCGATATCATGCAAACGCCCGTAGCGACCACGTTACAAGGTATCAGCGCATTTGCCGCAAACCATCCACTGCATGCAGGTTTTTGTTTTGGCCCAGCAGCAGCACCTGCGGCGCAGCAAGCCATCAATGATGCGGATTGTGTTATTGCCATTGGCACTCGATTTGGTGAAATTGCCACTGGCAGTTTTGGTGGCAACATGCCAGAAAATTTGATTCATATTGATATCAACCCCGAGGTATTCGATTGTAACTTTGCCACTAAGGTCGCTATTGAAGGTGATAGCAAACAAATATTGACCGCCTTAGTCGCCGAGTTAGCCGATCACAAATCATCTGTTGATGGCGATAAAGTAAAAGCGACTATTGCTGCAAACAAGCAAGCGTATCGCCAAGCTTGGTATCAGCACGACAGTAAAGAGAGAGTAAACCCTGCCCGCTATTTCGACGAACTGCGGGCGCAATTAGACGATGACGCGTTTATCGTCGTTGATGATGGCAACCATACGTTTTTAAGCGCTGAACTTATGCCAGTGCATAAACCGTTTGGTTTCATCTCTCCGACAGATTTTAATTGTATGGGTTACGCGACGCCTGCTGCTATTGCGACAAAACTGGCGAATCCGCAACAGGAAGTCGTAAGTGTGGTTGGTGATGGCGCCTTTATGATGACCTGTATGGAACTCGCCACCGCTGTAGAACACCAAATTGGCTGTATCATTGGCGTATTTAATGACGGTGAGTTGTCGCAAATTTCGCAAGCTCAGCAAATCCCTTATAACCGCAAAACGTGTACCGTATTGCCACAAACAAAAATCCAAGGCATCGCCAGTGCCACAGGCGCAGCTTATGTGCGCATCGAAAATGACAGCGAGATCAGCGACGGTATCCGTCAAGCCCGACAAATTGCCGCTAACAATCAACCTGTCATTTTAGACATCAATATCGATTATTCAAAAGCAACGGCATTTACTGAAGGCATTGTGAAAACCAATTTAAAACGTATGCCGTTGCCGACTAAAATGCGCATGATAGGACGGGCTATCTATCGAAAAATTACCGATTAGTTAACACCTTCAATGGGTAAAATCTATGCAAGCGCAACCACAAGGTTGCGCTTTTTTTATGCTAATTGTTTATTTATTAACGCCCTTTGCAAGCCATCAAGTTTGCTGAACACCAAGCACAACAAGCTGTAGAGCCAGATAGTCTATTTAGATTCTAGGTCAACCAATAAATACTGTATAAATAAACAGTAAAAGTTCTTGACCCAGTTTTGAAAAACATATACTGTTTATTCATACAGTATAGATATGAACGACTGGAGACGAGCAAATGAATCAACAATTAATAAACAAAGACGCAATATTAAATGGCCATAACAATCGTTGGTTGACCATAACATCACCTGAAAATGCTCAGGCGATGACGCAAGACTTAGCGTTGTTATGTCAACATAACCAACAACAAAAGCGTTGGATTTTATGTGTCGATAGTGATGATTTAGATATCCAGCCATTGGCTGAAAAAATTGATTGTTCAAAATTATTGCGCGTCAATGGTCAACACCAACCTCTCGCGTTTGAGAAAATCGCGACGACCTTATTGCGTGGTAACTGTTCTACAGTGATCATCTGGGATCAGACATTTAGCGAAAGTCAGTTGCAAATGCTGCAAAGTTGCGCAAAACACGGTAATACCGAGTGTATTATCGTAAATTCAGCAAAAAGCGTATTGCACTAGCGGGTTTGATTTTCTAACTTCGTTTTTCTTTGCACGTATTTTTTTGTAGGTCTTTGCTTTGTAAGTCGTTTCTTTGAAGGTCTTTTCTTTGCAGATATTGATTACCGGTATTGAGTGCACACAACACGTTTTAGGCGAGGTATTAGCCCCTCCAGTTCAGTAGTTCCATTAGCTAATACCTTGCCGCCCAACTCCCTTTAGCTTTAGCCAATGCCAATAGGCCGACAAGGCAAATTTTGTTATATTTTGTTATAGTAGCTTGATGACCATTCTATATAACTAAGTCCTGCGTCACTGATCATGCAAAACCATTTATGCCCATGCGGTTCACAACAAGAATTAGACCATTGTTGCCAAGCCATTATTACCGGTGCTAAGCAAGCCAATACGGCTGAGCAGCTTATGCGCTCACGTTTCACCGCCTACGCCCTAGGCGATTCTAAATACGTCGCTAATACCTATGCGGCAGCCAAACAAGCAGAAAATAGCGAAGCGGATATCAAAGCATGGATGGATGAGACAGTATGGTTATCATTAAACGTCGAACAAACCGATTACACGGACAACACCTACCACTATGTGCAATTTGTTGTGCGTTATTTACATGGTGAACAACTCTGTGAGATGCGCGAGAATTCACGTTTTTTGCAAGAAAACGGCAGTTGGCGATATTTAGACGGTGATATTATCAACCATGATGTCGTCAAAACCATTGGACGCAATGAACCTTGCCCATGCCTAAGTGGCAAAAAATTTAAACGCTGTCACGGCTAATAAAACCAGTTAAGTCTTTTAGCTCGGGCAATAAATGTAGCGCTAGAAAACGCTTTTACCCTTGATGTAATGCAAACAAACAGGCAAATAAAAACGGCGAGCCTTAGCTCGCCGTCAATCTTTACAAGAGACTATTATTGCGTTGGCCACTTAATACTGAATTTAGCCCCGCCCAGCTCACTGTCTGAGACACTGGCTTCGCCATTGTGCCAAAGCATGATCTTACTGACGATAGCCAAGCCTAAGCCAAAACCACCGGTGTCTTTACCACGACTTTCATCGAACCGTGAAAAGGCATCAAAGATAATACTTTTAAACGAATCTTCGACTCCATCGCCGTCATCTTCTACATCGATACAACACTGACCTTGTTGTTCATACATACGGACCAACACCTTACCATTACCATATTTTATGGCGTTTGCGAGTAAGTTACTCAGCGCACGATTAATAAAGTGAGGGTCACATTTAATCAACTGTTGATCCAGCTGCGCGTCAACATTTATGTTTGCACAGGAATGAGAAAAGCTATGCACCTGATAATTTACCAATGCAGTGATATCAGTTTGCTCCATGGTCATGTTCGGTTGTTCGCTTTCGAACGACGCGTAAACCAATAGCTCATTTACTAACGACTCAAGTTCGCAGATATCGGTATTGATTGAATCTGTATAACGTTCTCTGGTTTCGTCATCTTTTGCACCACGCAAAACCTGCAAGGCAAATTTGCTGCGTGCTAAGGGTGTTCTTAATTCGTGAGACACGGCATTGGTGAGCTCTTTGTGAGCCTCAATCAGATTATTAATGCGCGTAGCCATCATATTGAAGGTTTTCACCATAGGTTGAACCAGCGCAGAATCTGCTTTTTCAACTTTTGCGTCAAATTGACCATCACCAAATGCGGTTACGGTTGCGGCTAACCTATCGAGATCGCGAGACACCGGCCAAATCCAGAAAAACACCACAAGCCCCAGTAAGACCATAATAGCGACACGCACCATGGCTTCAGTTTTTGGACGGGTTGGCGATCGAACGGGCCCTAACACTAAGACTTGATCCGATTCGGCCATAGGCAGGAATAAGGTCACATGATCATCGTCATAATAGACGGTGACATCTTCACCTTGTACGTAACTCATGTCAGGAACGAGCGTTTCAACTTCCGTTTCAGAGACAATGACAATTGGCATCTCAAAGCGCCCATTTGCACTGTCAATAAAATCATTCCATAGAGTTTTATCTAATACTAACAATCGTTCATTGATTGCAAGCATTACCGTTTTATAGCCTGTATACGACTCAACATCCTGCTCAACACTGCGGCTCCAGATATGATCTAGAGCATAGCTGAGCACACCAAAACAGGCGATGATTAAGAAATACAGGCTAAAAAATGAGCGACCAAGTTTCATTTTTTAACCTCTGGTGGGTACTAATTATTCCCACGCATCCGGTACGAAAAGATACCCTTGACCCCAAATCGTTTTGATTCTAAATGGTGTTTCATTTGAATCATGCAGCTTTTTGCGCAAACGAGAAATACGTACATCGACGCTACGGTCCATACCATCGTATTCACGTCCAACAACCGCTTTATAGATATAATCACGGTTTTGCACTTCACCAGCTCGTGTCGCCAGTAACCACAACAAATCAAACTCTTGGCTGGTTAATTCAATGTTTTCGGTGTCTAAAGTAACTTGTCTAGAGTTACGATTAACATGCAACTTACCGCAGCTAATTTCAGCTTTCTCACTGCCACCTTTAGGCAGTTGACCACGACGTAAAAGCGCATTAACACGAGCAAGTAATACTCGAGGCTCTACCGGCTTAGCGACATAATCATCAGCGCCAATTTCAAGACCCAACACCTGATCGAAATCAGTGCTTTTCGCCGTTAACATTAAGATAGGATTGCTATACGACGGGCGTAAATCGCGACATACCGTGAAGCCATCTTTGCCTGGCAACATAACATCCAAGACAATTAAATCTGGTGAAAAGTTTTCCACGGTCTTTGCTACCGTGTCACCACGGAATTCTTGTTTAACGTGAAAGCCTTCGCTAACCAGAAAATCTTTGATCAAATCTGATAGTTGACGATCATCTTCAACCAGTAGTATTTTTTTTAAGCTTGGTTTATTTTCTGCCATTTAAATCGCTCCAAAAGGTTAAACGAATCTACGTATGTTTTGTAAACACTTGGTAGAAAAGTAATTATTTTTTCAATATGTTCGTAGTTATAACAAATAAATTTGCCAGTTGATAATGTTAATTAACAAACCACTTTACATTTTTGTAACATTAAAAAATCACTATAAACAGTAACTTAAAGCTAATTCTTAACAAATAATCAACATTTTTTGATAACAAATCAACACCACAGTTTACACCTTGGTTACAAACTTAAGGTAAAAACAGCAAATATCGCTACCCTGTTCAAAAATTCGCCCTTGGTTACATTTTAGTTAATTGATTTATAAAGACTAAATTTATTGCTAAAAAAATATCAAATAATTTTGGTGACACTCTAACGAGGCCTGACATTACCTGTTAAAATGCCTGCACGCATCACTAAATAAACATCATTATGAAAGTTATTTCCTTCAACATTAATGGCCTTAGGGCTCGTCTTCATCAATTGCAAGCGGTGATCGACAAACACCAACCAGATATTATTGGCTTACAAGAAATCAAAGTTCATGACGAAGCATTTCCGCTAGAAGATGTCGAACGTATGGGTTATCACGTTTATTTTCACGGTCAAAAAGCACACTACGGTGTCGCTATGTTATGTAAAAAACAACCGTTGAAAGTTCAAAAAGGCTTTCCTAGTGATAACGATGACATGCAAAAACGTATGATCATGGTTACCACCACCGACGAGCAAGGTCGTGAAGTTACCGTCCTTAATGGTTACTTCCCACAAGGTGACAACATTAATCATGAAACGAAGTTTCCATACAAGCGTCAGTTTTATAAAGATTTAATGGGCTATTTAAACGAGTACCATCAACCAACTGACCATGTCATTGTAATGGGCGATATTAATATCTCACCGGTTGATTTGGATATTGGCATAGGTGAACCTAACCGTAAGCGTTGGTTGAAGACCGGTAAATGTAGTTTCCAACCTGAAGAACGCCAATGGCTACAAACACTACTCGATTGGGGTTTTATCGATACATTTCGCGCTTTGCACCCCGACCTAGGCGAAAAATACAGCTGGTTTGATTATCGCTCGCGAGGCTTTGATGATAACCGCGGGCTGCGTATTGACGTTGTTTTAGCAACCCGTGAACTTGCGTCATTATGTGTTGAGTCAGATATTGATTATGAATTACGTGGCATAGAGAAGCCGTCAGACCATGCGCCTATTTGGTCGGTATTTAGCGGTTAATGTTGTTCATTTAGATACGGATACAGATCATGATCCAGCAGGCAAAATACAGCTGCCCTATTTGCTGCGAACCGCTAGCAAGGGTAAATAACAGCTATCAATGCGCGCAAAAACACAGCTTTGACATCGCCAAAGAAGGCTACGTTAATTTATTGCCAGTGCAATTTAAGCACTCTAAAAATCCAGGCGATAATAAAGACATGGTCAATGCTCGTCGAGCCTTTTTAGACGCGGGTTATTATCAGCCATTGCGCGACACCATTGTTAGCATGCAACAACAATATATGCCTATTGCAAGCGTTGTTGATGCCGGCTGCGGTGAAGGCTATTACACCGCGGCTCATGCGGCAACGGACACCACAGTGTACGGCATTGATATTGCTAAAAATGCTGTACGTATTGCCTCTAAAAAATATCCGCAGTGTCATTTTAGTGTCGCATCTATCGCCCAGTTACCTTTTGAGGATGGCTCGGTAGATTGGTTGTATTCCATCTATGCGCCAATAAAAGCGAATGAGTTCAAACGCTTACTAAGTGACAAGGGTTACTTATTGACGGTTACGCCAGCCGCTCGCCACCTATGGCAACTTAAGCAATTGATTTATCGAGAAGCCAAGCTCCATGATGAAAGCAAAAGTCAGCTTGAGGGCTTTACCCTAGTGGATGAACAACGTTTACGTTATGACATGACCTTTGATGACGGTCAAATGGCGCTTAAATTATTGGCTATGACACCATTTGCCTTTAAAAGCTCAGCGCAATTGACCGAGCAATTATCCTTATCGACAAATTTTGTTTGCGAAGCGGACTTCTTGATACGTTTGTATCAAAAACAGTGACATTAAAAAGCCATTAACTAAACATAAAAACGCATCTTTCGATGCGTTTTTTTGTGTTCATAGTGTTGTTTGTACAGCGATATAATTACATACGTTGGTTATACGAGTAATTTAGCAAGGTTGCCAAGTCATGATAGGTTGGCTTGTTCGCGGTGAGTTCTAGGTCTTCCATTTCTTGCTTTAATTTTTCAACACCCTGTCGATACCAGTTAGCCAACGAAGGTGGTAATAACTCTTTCGCTTGCTTGGCCATGTAAACCACAGCTTGAAAAGGCATTGATGCAATGAAAATACCATAGAATAACGCTTGCTTAAGCTGTTCGACGCCAAAAAACATCAGCGGCAATATAAATGCCAGTGCAGCCAAAGGTGGTGCGTAACGCAACACGAATCGGCTCGCTAATACCGCTCGATATTGAGGAAAGTAATTGATCAATTCTGGACGTTTAGGCCAAGTATCAATGTATTTGACGCCAGTTTTATATATATCGTATAGGTGCTGTTGCATAGTCAGAAATTTGTCCGATGTCCAACAAGAGTTGCAGTGTTCTAGCTTATATAAAGCGCGGCTTTAAAAATAAACTTATCAGTTAAAAGATAACATACTTATCGCAACTACGCGTAACAATTTTAATGGCGTGATTGTTACAAAACATATCCTTTACGCCGATCCCCTTTTGCCCTATTGGTCATGGATTGATCTTATTTTACAACTATTTGCTCGCAAAAGGATCGTTTAACTGTCAACTTTTAAGCACTTGATCACTTTTGCATACAAACACTTTAAAAGATCAGTTTAGGTTATTTTTATACACAACCACTATAACCGGACGTTTTTTAACCTATCAGAATAAACCAATACTTACATACACTTACGGATGTTGTCAGAGCTTATATACACAATTATCCACACCTTTTGTGGATAATGACAGGTTTATCCAATGTTTAAAAAAACGTCTTAATAGATAGAAAAAGTCGTTTAATATCACGCTTATATATAGTTTGTACGGGTTTATACGGCGATTTAGTCGCAGTGTAACAAAAGAAAAAGCAATACCATTAAAATTGCCCCTGCGTTATAGTATGGAGCAATAGGTAATTTAGGTAGCTAAAAGGGATCCGTATGGCAAAACAAACGTTAGAGGTGTTAGCAAACACGTTTACCATTCATAGCTTTACCCCTGAAACCAAAATTCCAGAACAGGTACTCACCGCAGACGTGTTTTTTATCGGTAAAACCCATGATGAATTGTCCATCGTTTTGCCGACCAGTTTTGAGCTGGAAAGCTTAGAAGCAGAGTCTGACTGGCGAGCGCTGGAAGTGTTGGGGCCGCTAGGGTTTTCATTGACGGGTATTTTATCCGATATTTCAGGTGTGTTGGCAAAACAAGAGATCAGTATTTTTGCCATATCGACATTTGATACCGACTATATTTTGGTGAAGAACCATACCCTGGCAAATGCCATTTCAGCCTTAAGGCGTGCCGAGTACCTAGTCATTAATAACGATACAGAATAAAATCAAACGTAAGATAGACTCTATGACAACTATATATGGTATCCACAACTGCGATACGGTCAAAAAAGCATTAAAGTGGCTAGACAGCGCCAACATCGAATACACTTTTCACGATTTACGTAAAGACGGTCTAAATGCCGACCTATTGGCCGACTTTAGCGGTAAAAGCGATTGGTCTTCACTGATCAATAAACGCAGCACCACCTATCGTAACCTAGCGCAAGACGTCAAAGACAACTTGCAAGGCGATGTTGCTGCCAACACAGTATTAGAACAGGTAACCTTGCTAAAACGTCCGCTGTTAATGCACAACGGTGAATTGCACCTAGGTTTTAAAGCGGCCCAGTATCAAGAGTTATTTGGTCATGAGTAATAAGTCCGAAGTTATAGAGTTAACCGAGGAACTGGTATCGCGTCCATCGATAACACCAGTAGACGAAGGTTGCCAAGAGTTAATGAAACAGCGTTTGGCGGCACTTGGCTTCAATAATGAAACCATGGTGTTTGAAGATACCACCAACTTATGGTCGCGACGCGGTGATAGCGGCCCGGTATTTTGTTTTGCCGGACACACCGACGTTGTTCCTGTTGGTAACCTAGATAAATGGCATACCGACCCATTTACGCCAGTTATTAAAGATGGTTGGCTGTACGGTCGAGGTGCTGCCGACATGAAAGGTTCATTGGCGGCGATGATTGTCGCTACTGAACGCTTTGTCAAAGATTATCCATACCATAATGGTTCGATTGCGTTTTTAATAACCTCTGATGAAGAAGGACCATTTATTAACGGTACGACACGTGTCATAGATACCCTAGAAGCACGCAATGAAAAAATAGATTGGTGTATTGTTGGTGAACCATCGAGTACCGATAAATGTGGTGACATCGTTAAAAACGGTCGTCGTGGTTCTATTACCGCGGATGTGCAAGTGCATGGCATACAAGGTCATGTCGCCTACCCTCATTTGGTGAAAAACCCAATCCATATGGTCGCGCCAGCGTTAGCTGAGTTAGCGCAATATCAATGGGATGAAGGCAATGACTATTTCCCGCCAACCAGTTTGCAAATATCAAATTTAAATTCAGGTACCGGTGCGACCAATGTGGTACCAGGTGAATTGCATACCATTTTTAACTTGCGCTACAGTACCGAGATAAACGATCAAATCATTGTCGATAAAGTTGTCGATATTCTTGATAGTCATGAGCTCGACTATGATGTTCACTGGACGTTTAACGGCAAACCGTTTTTAACCGAACCGGGGGCATTACTTGATGCGGTTATCTCGGCGGTTAAAGAAAGTAATGGTGTCGATGCCACCCCATCAACATCAGGTGGCACATCAGATGGTCGCTTTATTGCGCCAACAGGTGCACAAGTGGTTGAATTGGGACCGACTAACGCGACCATTCATAAAGTAAATGAATGCGTGAACTGTGACGATCTCGAAGACTTGGTTGAAATGTATTATCTGGTTATGAAAAAATTGTTAGTTGATAACGATTAAAAATAATGAATTGAATAAACACTATGGCAACGGCAGACAAGATTACCACAGAACAAGTATATGGCCTAACCGATGAACACATTCATTGGCTAGACAATGGTGCCGGTATTCATAAGAATATGCTAGCTGCGTTTAACCATATGCAACAAGCCGCTAAAGCAGCAGGTTTTAACCTGCAGGTTGCCAGTGGCTTTCGCAACTTTACTCGTCAATTACACTTGGTCAATGCCAAGTTGACTGGCCAGCGTGCAATCAAGAACAGAGAGAATAAGGTGATTGATTGCAGCGTGTTGAGCGAACTTGAACAGGTGCAAGCCACGATGTTGTTCTCAGCCTTGCCAGGTGGCAGTCGCCATCATTGGGGCACCGATATCGACGTTTATGATCCCAACTTGCAAAACGAGCAAGCATTGCAGTTAGAACCTTGGGAATATCAAGATAACGGACCACAAGCACCACTTAACCGTTGGCTTGATGCCAACATGCAGCGCTTTGGTTTTTATCGCCCCTATCAAGACTATCGCAATGGTGTCGCCGAAGAGCCTTGGCACTTATCTTATGCACCATTAGCTAAGGTCTATATGCAAGCCTTTGAAGTTAGTGATTGGCATCAACTTATCGCCGCCAGTGAGCTGCACAACAAACAAACGGTGCTTGATAACCTCGACTTGCTATGCCAACAATTTGTCGTCAATGTCTGCTCGCCTACACATCCAGATTTGGAGAATCCCCATGCCTAACTGGCTTATTATTCTAATTTGTTTACTGGCGCTAGCAGCCATAGTTGGCAACTTATCATTGCTGCGACGAAGTAATAGTCCGATTCGCCGCAAAAGCCTGAACGATCTTGAAGAAACCTTGCCACGAGCCGGTGATAAACGTGAGCAAGACATTAAACAAAGTAAAAATAGAAAACGCCGTTAATGGCGTTTTTTAATTACCGCCCATTATCCCCCCCCTACTCTCTAGAACAAGTGAAATTTGCTTAGTTAAATCAGCATTTTAGTTTACTCAAATCGGCAATGAATTTGCCTTATCAGGGTCCACTGTTACACTTTGTTTATGCTTAGCAAACAATGCTGCTATGCAGGTATTTCTATGCGAGTGCCGCTGTGCAAACGCGTCTGTATAGATGTTTCGGTGTAATAAAAGCTGACTTGGTAAAAGGTAATGGTTGAGCAACAACTGGCACGTGTTGATTTGAATTTATTGGTATCACTATCGGTACTGTTAAAGTACCGCAACGTTTCCCGCGCGGCGGATGCCTTGTTTCTCTCACAATCGGCAATGAGTCGCACCTTAAATAGACTACGAGATTTGTTCGATGACCCATTATTTCATCGCACTGCCACAGGCATCCTGCCAACGGATAAAGCCCTACAACTCGAAGCCATGCTGCCGGATCTACTTGAACACTTAAATCAATTTGTGCAAAAGGATGAATTTAACCCGGCTTTATGTGAATCCCATTTTAGTATTTCCTTACCTGCCGTCATGGGCTACACCAATATTTTGCCGCTATATCAAACCATCATGGAGCAGGCACCTAACGTCAGTTTTTCAGAATTACCGGCACAAGAAAATCCATTACCTATGTTGGAATCTGGTCAATTGGACTTTGCTTTATCAATAAAGCGAGATCTGCCAAGTAGCTTTCTCGGTACGCCATTAGGAACCGTAGATGTGGTCATTATTGCTCGCAAAGGTCACCCATTAGCAGAGCAAAGCCATGTGACTCTCGAACAATGTGCGAAATACCCGTTTGCCGAACTTATGGTCGGCAATGAAAACACTCGTGATTTTAGAGGGCCCAGTGAAGAATTAATGCAACGGTTTAACGTCAAACGTCGAGTGCAATTTCGCTCGACTCAAGCCAGTAATCTGATCAAAGTATTACAAAACTCAAATTCGATCATGCCTTGTGTCAAAGGCCTATTGCAAGATCCATTGGTGAACAAAATATGCACCCCCATATTTCAATTTGACTTACCCAAAGACGTAAAAATTCAATTTATGTTGATTGAACATCGCCGCAGCGAGAATAGCCTAGATCACCAGTGGTTTCGTGAACATCTATTAAAACGAATCAGCACCTTCATTAATTTCCATTAATACTCAATCTGTTAGCATAGGAAGCCGACTAATGCCTGTGCACAGCGCGTTTTTAACGCATTATGCACATATCGCATATCACCTACACATTTAAATCATTAGCCATCATAAATAGACATCACTATAGTAGCGCCATTATATTTGATAGGTTATGACAGGCCCGATTGATGAACATGAAGCTAATTATTGCAGCGACACTTGCTTTTGCGACGACCTCCGCCTTTGCTGATACCGGTAGTGCAAAAACTGAAAAAGATGAATGGCAGTTTGAGTTTACCCCCTTTGTTTGGGGTGCCAAAAATGAGGGTGAATCAGGCGCTTATCGTCAGGGCCCCGCAGGTCAAGAGCGCGGCAAACAATCAGAAGTCGACATAGATTTTCAAACCTTAATCGATCATACCGATGCCGCATTTATGGGTAATTTTAACGCCCGTAAAGACAACTGGTTATTGTATTCCGAGCTGATTTACTTAGATGTCAATGACAAGCAATCTCTTGCCAATTATGGCGGTCAAGATGGTAATGTCCATATTGATATCGAAGGCTACGTATTTGATATGGGGGTTGGCTATAAAGTCTATGAATCGAGTGACACCGAGTTATATAGCTACATCGGGGCTCGCGCCATGGAAGTCGACACCAATATCCAAATTGAAACCGCCAATGGCGCTAATCAAGCGCAAATGGGCAGTGACTGGGTTGACCCTTTAGTGGGTATCCACGTAATACATAAAATCAATAACACCTTCGCTGTGCAAGGCCGTTTGGAAACCGGTGGATTTGGCGTCGGCTCGGATGAATCTTATCTGGTTAGTGCGGTTTTGGATCATAAGCTCAGCGAAAATTGGTCATTAAAGTACTTTTATCGCTATATGGAAGTCGATTACAAAGACCAAGGTTTTATCTATAACATGGAAATAAGCGGTCCAGGTATGGGTATAACCTATCGCTTCTAACCGCGTTTCAGCGTTTAGTCTTTCTCAGCACAAGTGCAATCATCTCGACAGTGGCTTGTGCTTTTGCCCTTCCCTGCATTTATTTACGCCTCTAGCCCGATTCGACACGAACTCGCTAGAGGTCAGCTCTATTAACATCGAATGGCGCTTTCTCTAGCAAGCAGATGCAAGCTGGTGATTTTATCGCTATAATAGCCGCCTTTTTATTTACCCTAATTTGTCGAATTTATTGATGTCTGATTACTCATTACGTTTCGGTGGTATTGAACGCTTATACGGTGTGCAAGCTGCGAGCGATATTAAAGAAGCACATTTTTGTGTTATTGGCATTGGCGGTGTTGGCTCTTGGGCGGCAGAAGCATTGGCACGTAATGGTGTTGGTAACATCACCTTAATTGATTTGGATGATATTTGCATCACCAATACCAACCGTCAAATCCACGCCTTGGCTGACACCGTTGGCGAAAGCAAAGTTGATGTCATGGCACAACGCCTGCGTCAAATAAATCCCGACTGTCAGGTCAATGAAGTTGATGACTTTGTCACCGAAGACAATTTAGCCGAGTTATTGCAGCAAGGTTTTGACTATGTCATTGATGCCATTGACTCGGTAAAAGTCAAAACCGCCATTATTCAGCATTGCAAACGTAATAAGATTCCGATTATCACCATAGGTGGTGCCGGTGGGCAAACCGATCCCAGCAAAATAGCGATTTGCGATTTAAGCAAAACCTATCAAGATCCGTTATTAGCCAAGGTAAAAAATCAATTGCGTCGCCAATTTAACTACCCGCGTGAGGGCAAGCGTAAATTCGCTATCGATGCGGTATTTTCATCTGAACAACTAAAATACCCGGCGCAAGATGGCAGCGTTTGTCATGCGAAACAAAATAATGAGGGTGCGATGCGACTCGATTGCAGCGGTGGTTTTGGTGCGGCGACACATGTTACCGCCAGTTTTGCCTTCTTCGCCGTTGCTAAGTCGATGGAAAAATACCTCGCTCGTAAGCAACGTCAACGAAAAGGCTAAAGCGTAGAGCTAAAGGCTAAGTTCTATCAACTAAGTGCTATGAACTAAGAACTAAGAACTAAGAACTAAGGGCTAAGGGCTAAGGGCTAACGAAGAATAAAAAGGGATTGACCTCACGTCGATCCCTTTTTCGTTTTAGCGCGACATCTGTTCGAGTTAACGTTAAGAAAATGCCGAAATAACCGCATCACTTTTACAGCTGATCGCCGTCACGTGTTGATAACCAAGGCGCATAATCGACTCTGCTGCTAACGACGCTCGTACTCCAGCGGCACAATGCAAATATATCGGCTGTGTTGCATCTTTAACCAACTCCAATAATTTTGCTTCAAGAATGCCTCGGGGAATATTCACCGCGTCACTGGCCATTCCTTTGGCACATTCTGCCGGTTCTCTGACATCAACAAGCAAGCCAGGTTTTTGTTGCAATTCAAGTTGAGCTTGCTCTGCACTAATGCGACGAATGTTTGGATATACACCGGTCATAAGTTCGGGCATGGTTTTTAACATGTTATCTACCTCATATACTGTCATATTGCCGTATTATATAAGAGCCCAGTATATTAGCAACAACTAATATTAGTATTATCTAATGTTAGGTATATAATAAAATCAACTTTATTTACCTAAAACACATGTTCTGATAAAGGTGGAATGATTGATGAATTATACCGAAGCAACACAAAATATTTCTAAGCAATTAAACAAATTCCGTAAAGAGCAAAACCCGGTTTTTGGCGGTTTTTCTGCAATGGCACGAGGCTGCTCGCAAGACGGTGCCCTGTCTGCGAAAACCAAGGAATTCATAGCAACCGCAGTCGCTATCGCGAACCGTTGTGAAGGCTGTATTGGTTTTCATGTAAAAGCGTTGATAAATATGGGCACAAGCTACGCAGAATTTAAAGAAGTATGTGAGGTAGCTATGTATATGGGCGGCGGCCCATCGGTTATGACGGTTGCCGAAGCGATGCAAGCGTGGGAAGAATTTGATGGTCCCCAAACATAACGCTCTTTGCCTGTAAATAAACGCAATTGACCGCATTTTTAATACCTTAGCACTTGCTTTAAGCGCTCAAATCCGTACTCTACAACGCATATAATTAATTTTGGATATGATGATGACGAATAACGGAATTGGCGGCTCTACAGCAGAGTTGGAGTTAGCAAAATTAACCGACATGACCAGCGATGTTGAGGCGATTACTGAGCAAGAATTCAGTCAACGGGTCAATAAAGCGCAAGCGATAATGCGCGAGCATAATATTGCCGCAACCTACGTAAACGCAGGTACCAATTTATACTATTTCACCGGCACTCGCTGGTACGCTTCCGAGCGCATGGTTGGCGCGATTATTCCCGCCAATGGCGATATTGAATATATTGCTCCACATTTTGAAATTGATACCCTTGAACAATTTATGGTGATCAAGGGCAAGGTCAACAGTTGGCACGAACATATCAGTCCATATCAAACATTCGTTGATGCGTTAGCCAATATGGGCATTAAAGATGGCGATATCGCCATTGATGAGTCTACCGCATTTTTTATTGCCAATGGCATTCAGCAAACAGCAAAACAGCTTAAGTTAATTGACGCTAAAGTGGTTACCGCAGGTTGCCGTATGCAAAAATCTGCTGCCGAAATCGCCCTATTACAGCGTGCCAAAGATATGACCTTAGAAGTGCACAAAGCAGCGGCGCGCATTCTACGCCAAGGTATAACAACAAAGGAAGTCGAGTCGTTTATTAACGAAGCACATAAACGCCTTGGTGCACCGGCAGGCTCTTATTTTTGTATTGTATTATTTGGCGAAGATTCCGCCTACCCGCATGGTGTCGCTAACCCTAAAGCGCTTGAGCACAATGACATTGTCTTGATCGATACAGGCTGCCAATTGCACGGTTATAATTCTGATATCACTCGCACTTATGTGTTTGGTGAAGCCAATCAACGCCAACGCCAAGTTTGGCAAGATGAAAAAGACGCGCAGCTTAAAGCATTTGCAGCGGCGCAAATTGGTCAACCTTGCAGTGTCGCCGACAAAGCGGCCCGTGATTTCTTATGCGAACAAGGCTACGGTCCTGACTACAATTTACCCGGTTTGCCGCATCGTACAGGACACGGTATCGGGCTGGACATCCATGAATGGCCTTATTTAGTGCTAAGTGAGCAAACGCCACTGGCAAACGGTATGTGTTTCTCAAATGAGCCAATGCTTTGTCTTCCAGGTGAATTTGGTGTGCGTTTGGAAGATCATTTTTATATGACCGAGAACGGCCCTAAATGGTTTACCGAGCCTGCCCATAGCATCGACGATCCGTTTGGTTATCACGCTGGCTAAACCCATGAATGACGCTGCACCACAAATGAAGGGTAAAATCTTCATTATCGGCTTACCACGCACCGCAACCACCAGCGTCTGCGTGGCAATGCTCGATTTAGGTTTTAACGTCGCCCACACTTGCTATACCAAACGTTGCTTAGCACAGGCTAATGTGATTGCAGACACACCAGTGTTTAGCGATTACCAAGGTTTAGACAAAGCGTTTCCTGGCAGTCGTTTTATTTATCTAGAACGAGATATGCAGCCATGGATTGCATCCATTAGGCGCCTATTGCAACGAATGCACGATAACCTAGTTCGTCAACATGGTGGCTTTAATCCCTACATCAAACACAGTTTTTTGCAGGTGTTTAGTCCATACAGCGCCGATATGCTGCAACATGATTCGTTGCTAGCCGATTGTTATCGACGTCATCAACAACAGGTATTCAATTACTTTCAAGGTCGAGAGCAGGATCTATTATCGATTAAGGTGAGTGACGCAGATGCTTTTAGTCGCTTATGTGCGTTTGTTGGTGTTGATGCGCCTGCCGAACACCCTGGCTTTGAACCGATAAACGTTGCAGGCAAAGTCATCGCCTGGAATAAAATCAGGCACCCGAATAAAGTCGATTCGAGCCATCGAGGGCGAATCGATGCTGATTTATTTTTGCATCTATCTAGCCTCGAATCCGCTAACTGATATACTAGGGTAAGTTGTCGATATTAAAGCCGCTTGTAAGACAAGAAAATCACCACCTATGTATCGACTGAATTTTTATTTTTTACAACAATGACAATACTATGGCATTACTAGAATACATTCCCTTAATTATATTTTTCATCTTTTATAAAACTCACGATATTTTCGTCGCGACCGGTGCGTTGATTGTTGCTACCGTCATCCATATGGCATTTTTAAAGATTAAAAAGCACCCGATCCCAAATCGACAATGGGTCATATTCGCGCTTATTGTTGGCTTTGGTAGTCTAACGATTATCTTTAATGATGATACCTTCATTAAGTGGAAAGTATCGATTATTAATGGCCTATTCGCAGTTGCCTTGCTGGTTGGTAAATACGTTTTTAACAAGAACTTACTGCAAAGTTTTCTTGGTGAGCAATTTCAATTGCCTGAAAGCGTATGGACTAAATTCAACCTTGCATGGGTTGGTTTTTTCATTGTCTGCGCTGTTTCAAACTGGTACGTCGCGTTTAACTATGACCAACAAACCTGGGTCAATTTCAAAGTATTTGGCCTAACCGCAATGACCTTTATCTTTGCCATTGTATCGGTGGTATCGGTATTTAAGTATTTACCGGAAGACGATGAAAGCAGCCCGCAAAAGGACAAAGAATAATGTGGTACATGATTTACAGTGAAGATGTTGATAATTCACTGCAAAAACGTTTATCCGTGCGTGATAAACATCTCGCACGTTTGCAGCAATTGCAAGATCAAGGTCGGCTGCTAATTGCTGGACCGTTGCCAGCCATAGACAGTGACGACCCAGGTCAGTCTGGTTTTACCGGTTCGCTTTTGGTCATCGACTTTGATTCATTAGACGCAGCTAAAGCTTGGGCTGATGCCGATCCGTACATTGCTGCCGGCGTATACAAAAACGTCACCGTAAAACCCTTCAAAAAAGTGTTGGGTGTGTAGCTCATCAGATAATTCGTAAGGAGCCAGATATGCAATATACGTTACTGTCTGGCGCCTGCATTACTTGTCTATTATGTGCCGTGGGCTTGTTGCCCTACTCGCCTCAATCGATTGCCAAATCTGCATTAAATAACCACCAGTGTGACGCTCACAGTGACAGCCAAGTTGCCTTGTCTGAATGCCTCGATGTGCACATCAAAACGTTAGATAGCCAGTATCAAGATTTACTCTTCACCTTAGAGAAACAAGTCAAGGAACTTGCCAGTATCACCGGTCGCGACGATGCCGTCATAGCCATGCAGCAAGCTAATCAGGCGTTTAGCGGATATAGGCTAAAACAATGTCAATTGCATTATCAGTTAATGGCACCAGGCAGTGGTGCAGGCATTGAATATAAACGTTGTTATATTCGGCTTACTCAGGCACGGATGAGTACCTTACAAACGCAGCTATCAAACTAACAAAATATGATTGTAGAATGGCCAAAGCGAGCTAGTTTCTCGCTTTGCGTTTACTTTACGTGTAGTTTTTCCTATTGCTCTGTAACCTAGATTTTAGCTCGGCTCATTGTCTGTTTTTAGCTCATTTTCAGGCTTTAACTTATCTTCAACTTCATCTTCATCACCAAGCATCACCGCTAACCACTTGCCCTCTTCTGAGCTTTCCAAGGCAATTTTAATGATCATGGTTAAGGGCACGGACAACAACATACCGACGGTGCCGAGTAACCAGCCCCAAAATATCAATGACAAGAACACCACAAGGGTCGATAAACCCAGGCCTTTGCCTAAAAACCTAGGTTCAACCATGTTGCCCATTACCGTATTGATCACCATGTAGCCTGCACCTATGGCTAATGCCACACTTGGATCAAACTGAACAAATGCTAATAACACCGCCGGTACCGCAGCAATAATAGAACCAATATTTGGAATATAGTTAAACAGGAATGCCAAGACTCCCCAAAGAATAAAGAAATCTAATCCGATCACCCAAAGCATCACCGAAACCAATGTTCCGGTTAGTAAACTGACCCAGGTTTTTATCGCCACGTACTGATTTACAGACGTAAGAAAACGGTCAATTCGCTCTATTTTCATCTCTGGATCTTTCAATGCCAAATGCAATTTCCCAGAGATACTTGATGCTTCAAATAACATAAACACCACAGTCAATAAGATCAAAAACACATTGGCCATGATGCCACCAAAGCCAGATAGCATATCGGCAGCAAAGCCCATCGCCGCACTGGGATCAAGATACTGTACCAACAACTTTGATGAGACATTGATATTGTAATCTGCGAGTTTGTCTATTAAGCCAGCGAATTTTTGCGTAATTTGAGCTTTGTATTCCGGCATTAATAACGACAATTCATTTAATGAATTGCCAATCAAGCCGGCCAAAGTCATACCTATTCCAACGAATAAGGCGATAATCAGCACAATAGCCAAAGCCTTGGGCACCTTATATTGTTCAGCCTTGGTGACCAGTGGGTTGCACATAATGGCAATAAATACAGAGAGTAAAAACGGGATAAGGATATTACTGGCGGTTTTAATGCCTGCCATGATGACAACAAGGCAGGTTAATATTAACAGTACGCGCACCGCACCAGTATGCTTTATAGTGGTCATGTTGATAACTTAACTAGTTATTTTTTAGTATGTTTTTACCTTAACAAAGTTCGCTTAAAAGGTATATGAGCGGTGCTAAAAATGTTCCTATCGTCTACACTTAAGGCAATACAGACTTGCTTTGAGTGAAAACAACGATTCAGTGAAACGCATACTACTAACAGGTGGTACCGGCTTGATCGGATCCGCATTTATCAAGAAATATCAGCACAAATATCAATTTGATGTGCTGACCCGCCAGCGTGTCTCGGTTAACTGTCTGTTTAACAACGAAGAGAACATTCAACTACTGTATGGCATTCGAGATCTCGATGACCTTAATGATTACGACGCAGTTATTAATCTTGCTGGTGAACCCATTGCCGACAAGCGCTGGAGCTTGCAACAAAAGCGTAATATCTGTCATAGTCGCTGGAATTTAACCCATCGCTTATCAAAACGCTTAAACAATTCATCGTCTCCCCCAAGGGTCTTTATATCAGGCTCGGCTATTGGTTATTATGGTCGACAGAATTCGATTGAGATTGATGAGAACTTCGATGAATGCTATCAAGAATTCACCCATCGTGTTTGTAAAGTTTGGGAACAAAAAGCCCTCCTAAGCCATGCCAAAACTCGGGTTTGCTTATTACGAACTGGGATTGTTTTGGATAAAAACCATGGCGCTTTGAAAAAGATGTTATTGCCCTACAAGATGGGCTTAGGCGGTCGTTTCGCCACCGGCCATCAATATATGTCTTGGATCCATATTGATGATATGGTGCGTGCCATCGAGTTTGTACTCAATCATCCCCATTGCCAAGGCAGCTACAACTTAACTGCGCCAAACCCAGTAACCAATGCCGAATTCAGTGCCACACTCGCGAAAATATTGAATCGACCTAATGTGGCCACAATGCCAGGTTTTGTTTTACGTTTACTGTTTGGAGAGATGGCAGATTTGTTTTTATTTGGGCAAAAAGTTATTCCCAAAAAATTAACGGATGCTGAATTTCTGTTCCAGCATCCGCAATTGGAAGAAGCGCTTAACGATTTGTTAGCACCTTAGCCACTATAAAAGCTGACTAAAAAACTCACTATTATAAAGTACGACGAATTAGCGTCACGCTCGATAAGTTCATTAACCGGTAACAACTGATCAATCCCATCAAGCCAACAAACGCCGCGCCACTGATAATACCAAGCAACCAGTATTCGAAATGCCAATTAGGCTGCATATCAAACACTCGCTGTTGCACCACATGCACGGCAACTTCCATGCCCCAGCTCGCCAGTAATCCGGCAATAGCACCTAACACGACAAACTCCAATAGTGTTGCCGCCTTTAATAAACTTCCTCGCGCGCCTAAGGTACGCAATATAGCCAGTTCACGTTCACGCTCTTCCATGCTCGCTTGTACTTGTGCAATCAACACCAACGCCCCAGCGACAAGCACCAAGATCAAAATAAACTCGACCGCCAAAGAGACTTGTTCAATCACATCGCGTAATTGCGTTAGCATCGCCTCAACATCAATCACACTGATGGTTGGGTATTGACTTAAAAAGCGCTGCATCTCGCGTTTTTTATCTTGAGGAACATGGATCGAAGCAATATACGTTGCTGGGAATTGATCCAATACCGCGTCCGAAAATATCATGTAGAAGTTTGGCTGCATGGTTTGCCAATTCACTTCACGAATACTGGTGACCGGTACGGTGACGTTTTGCGCACCAATTTGAAAGCTAATGGTATCACCAATGTTAAGCTTTAAGCGCTCAGCAACACGGGATTCAACCGACACCTGTGCCTTGTTTTCAGCGTCGACAAACCATTCACCTTCGATGATCTTATTTTCTTTGGGTAATTGATTATGCCAGGTCAAATTCAATTCACGGCCAATGCCTTGGCGACCACGATCAGAACCATCTTGCTCTTCTTTTGACGCTTCTTTGCTGACGGTTTCTTCATTAATCGCCGTGAGTCGACCTCTAACGATTGGGTACAGGTTACTGGCACTCATATTATGCTCAGCCAAAAACTGCTCAACATTGCCGACTTGTTGCTTATTGATATTCACCAAAAACTGATTTGGTGTATCGACTGGCAATTGACCTTGCCACTCATCAAGTAAATCGTTGCGAACAACCAGCATCAACAGCAATAACTTGATGGCGACGGTAAAGCTGATCAGTTGCACATTATTTTGTTTGCCTCTGCGTTTTAAGTTAGCCATGGCTAAGTGCATGCCTTGACCTGCTTGAGAGCCAATTTTTCGACCAACACTAACCAACATGCGACCGAGTAACAACACAATAGCAATGGCGATTGCGCCGCCAACCATCAAGGCTAAGGTAAGCACCACATCTCGACTAAACAGCCACAACAACAGGAATACCGCGACCAATGGCGGAATATTACCGAGCCAGCCGCGACGCTTATCAAAACTGGTAAAGCCACGAATAACCGATAATACAGGTGTCGAAATTAACGACTGCATTGGTGTTATAGCAAACGCAAACGCACAGATAACGCCGGTAAATACGGCAACCGCAAATGGGTATATGCCAAGTTCACTGCTGCCATAAGGCAAATAATCACCGATAAAAAACAAACCAACGCCAAGTATCAATGCTCCGAGTAACAGGCCACTGATAATAGAGAACAGCGCTAAAGAGCTCCAATGCAACAAATACAATTTGCGAATATGAGACAGTGATGCGCCCATGGCTTTAAATACTGCCACCATAGGTTGGTGACGTTGGCCGTAACGTCGCGCGGCAACACTGACGGCAACGCTCGCCAAGATAATGCCCAACATGCTGCCTAAGGCCAAATATTTTTCGGCGCGGTTCAAGGCTCTCGCAAGAGGAGATTGTTGAGATTTAATGTCATACCAACGCTGGGTTTCTAATACCTGCGGTTTAACCCATTCTTCAAATGACTCAATGACCGAGTCTTCACCGGCAAATAAATAACGATAGGTTAAGCGAGAGCCGGGTTGCACGACTTGTGTTTGTTCAACGTCGGCAAAGTTCATCAATACCCTTGGACCTTGGGTAAAGACAGAAAATGAGGTATCAGGCTCCTGAAAGATGGTGGCGCTAATGGTAAATGTTGCGACGCCTATCTCCAGAGAATCCCCCACATTCAAGCCCATTTTTTCCAATAAGCTTGGCGCAACCCATACGTTGCCTGATTGCGGTTGGTTACCGGCTATAGGTTGATTGTTGTTATCAATTAATAACTCACCACGCAATGGGTATTGTTCGGTCACCGCTTTCACTGACGCCAGTAACATTTCATCTTCAGAGAACACCATAGATGAGAACAACAACACACTGGCCTGCCCTAATCCTTGCTGCTGCGCTTCGTTTAATATGGCCTGGTCAACAGGACGACTCGATTGCAACACCCTGTCCGAGGCGATAAAGCTGTTACTCTTGCTGATCAACGCTGAACGAATTTGATCACTAAATCCTGACAGGGAAAATACCGTAGCAACCGCCAAAATGATCGCAAAACAGATTATGGTCAGTTCACCACGTCTCAGTTCGTGCTTAAATAAGCGCAATGAATGCCGCATCCACATAGGCATCGTCATTACACCACCTCAGCTATTGCCGGTTGCTGACTGACAAATTCACCGGCGTGCATGGTGAGTTTTCGCTGGCAACGTTGCGCTAAATCGGTGTCATGGGTAACCAGCACTAACGTTGTGCCTTGTTGTTTGTTTAGTTCAAACAATAACTGATTAATGGTTTCACCAGTATTAGCATCTAAGTTACCGGTTGGCTCATCGGCAAACAAAATATCAGGTTTGCTGATAAAGGCACGGGCAATGGCAACGCGCTGCTGCTCACCGCCGGATAGTTGACTTGGGTAATGTTCAAAACGATCACCAAGACCTACGCGAGTAAGCATCGCTTCTGCTTTTTCTCGCGCTTGTGTGTCGCCGGCCAGCTCTGCTGGCAGCATGACATTTTCTAATGCGGTTAAACTGGTGATCAATAAAAACGATTGGAAAATAAAGCCCACATGTTGGGCACGAACTTGACTGCGTTGCTCTTCATCGTATTGATGCAACGGCAAGCCTTTTAAATAAATTTCACCATCACTTGGCACATCAAGACCGGCCATCAATGATAGCAAGGTTGTTTTACCTGAGCCGGATGCGCCGATGATTGCTAAGGTTTCACCAGACTTGACTTGCAGGTCAATTGTTCGCAAGATGGTCAGCACATTATCTTGACCCTTGGTCGCGGCGGTTGTCACTTTTTTACTGACTGCGCGGCATTCTAGAATAATTTCGGAATCTTTATTCATGCTTAAAAAATTGTCCCTGTTTCTTGTCATACTACTAACTGTTACGTTAAGCCAAAAGGTTTTGGCTCACAATACTATTTTACTACTAGGTGATAGCCTAAGTGCAAGTTATGGCATGGAAGAAAAACAGGGGTGGGTTTATCTTCTAAATCAACAACTCGAAAGCGAAAAAGCCACTTACCGTATCAAAAACGCCAGCATCAGTGGTGAGACTACAGAAGGCGGTCTATCTAGGATTGACGCTATTTTAGAGCAAAATAAAGTTGATATATTGTTAATTGAGTTGGGCGGCAATGATGGCCTACGTGGCTTCCCACCAAAGCTCATAAAAAACAACTTGTTACAAATAATATCAAAAGCTAAGGCTAAAAATGTACAGGTTTTATTATCGAAAGTAAAAATTCCACCTAATTATGGTCCTCGCTATAACCAAATGTTTGAACAAGTATTTGTCGATGTCGCCAAGCAAACCGACGTCACCTTACTGGAGTTTTTTATCGAAAAAGTCGCGACCGATCCGAGTATGATGCAAGCCGACGGCATTCACCCAAACTCAAAAGCGCAGCCAATATTGGCCGATGAAATGAAAAGTATGTTGGACGCGAATATTTAATTTTTATTAACTAAGGGCTAAGGACTTGTGTGTAGTGCGTAACATAAAAGTACAACAACGTAGCTTAGTTTCACATCCTTGCCTGAACGTTGCTCAAACGTCCAAAATAATAGTCAAAATGATAACAAGTCATGTCATCAACGGCGATATTATGGCAATATTAATGAAAAACAAACCCGTGATAATATAAGCCCTCATGTCAGACCCGCACCACATTTTTGATATCATCAGTAAACATATTGATGCGTTTAGTTTTCAGCACCACATTGAAGGCAGCCATGATCACCTATTTATGTCGGTGCTTGATGCGATTGACTCAATCATTTTTGTAAAAGATGTTGATGGCAAACATTTGTTTGTTAATCGTGCCTACGAAGTAGAGACCGGTATAAATCGCCAACAAGTTATAGGCAAAACCGATGCGGACATTTTCAGTTTTGATGAGAAAACTCGTGATCATATTATCAATACCGATAAAAAACTAATTAAAAATGCGGAAACCATCAAAATTGAAGAAGAGATACGGGTCAAAGATGGCAGCCTGTCTTGGTTCTTAACCACCAAGGCGGCGATTACCGATCGTGATAATAAGGTTATCGCCCTAGCCGGCTCGGCGACCAATATCTCCGAGCAAAAGCGATTAGAACAAGAACTTCTCAAAGCGAACCGAGAAAAGACCGAATTTTTAGCGCAGCTAAGTCATGAAATACGCACACCGTTAAATGCCATTTCAGGGCTTGCCGAGATCACCCAAAATGAATTTCAGCAAGTGCAAGCGTCGATTGAATCATCAGACAATGCTAACTCGACACTTGCCAGTCAGGGATATCACGGAGTATTCCGTTACATTGACGACATTGCCGAAACAACAGAGCATTTATCATTGGTCATTGAAGATATCCTTGATGCCACTAACTTTGAAATTAACGCACTAACCTTAAATGAAAAGGTATTTAATTTAGGTTATACCTTTGAACAATTGCAAAAAGTAGTCGCAACCATCAATCGAAAAAATGACGTAAACGTAAAATTTACCTCATTAACCCCTATCGATTACTATTTATTGGGTGACGAAAGTAAACTATTCCAAGTCATTATAAATCTGATCAACAACGCCATTAAATTTACCGAACAAGGTGAAATCAACATAACCTTCAGTTGCGAAGGTGAAAAAGATAACGTTCAACTTAATGTGTGTGTGACCGATACTGGTGTCGGTATCGCCAAGGCAGAGCAAGATAAAATCTTCGACGCATTTTATCAATCTGATCAAAACGAACGCCACTTCGGCTCAGGTATAGGCTTATCGGTTGCCAGTCGTATTATCGACAAAATGGGCGGTAAGCTCAGTGTCGATAGCGACATTGGTCAGGGCAGTCGCTTTAGTTTCAAGCTAAGTTTTGCCAAGAAAAACGCGCCAAGCTCAGCGCACAATATCTGTGAACGTCAGCGTTTTCAAGGTAAGAAAGCCTTAGTCGTTGATGATTTAGAAATGAATATCGTGGTACCTAGTTACTTTCTTAACAACCTTAATTTTGATGTTATGAGTGCACAAAGCGGTGAACAAGCGATAGAGCTTTGTCATCAACATCAGTTCGATATCATTCTTACCGATCTGCGCATGCCGGGCATGAATGGTCTGGAAACCGCCAAGAAAATTAAGGCCGATAATCGTAATTCCAGCACACCGATCATTGCCGTTAGCGCGAATCTTTCAATGACCGACAAGCTTGAATGCTTGTCCGCTGGTATTTGTGACTCTTTGGCTAAACCGCTGAAAGCCGATGATTTAACGGCCTTGGTAGACAAGTACTTTCCTAAAGCCTAATTATGGCGCTAAGCCATTGACTGCATTAGCCATTTCACGGGTAATACGATAAGCTAAGATTATCCTTTACCAGCTGGAATTGCTTATGAATGATACCTTACACCCTGCGCCGAAATGGTTCGCTCCTGTTACCGTTGTAGCCTTGATCTGGAATTTAATGGGCGTCATGGCCTATTTAATGGGCCCAGTCAATAATGCCGACGTTATGTCCAGTCTTTCTGAAGCGCAACAAGCGTTTTATCAAACCATGCCAACGTGGGCTATGACTGCCTTTGCCATCGCCGTATTTGCCGGCAGCTTAGGCTGTTTAATGCTCGCTCTGCGCAAACGACTTGCGATTGTTTTATTGTTGCTCAGTTTACTTGGCGTGATCGTGCAAAACGTACATGCGTTTATGCTCAATGATGGCATCGCTATCTTTGGACAATCGGCGATGGTCATGCCTTTATTGGTGATCATTATTGCCGTCGCCCTATTGTATTTGGCTAAACACGCCAATCAGAAAAACTGGCTCGACTAAAATAAAATGAGCTAGCAAAATTGCCCCCCGCTTGTTTCAAGGGGTCATTCAAGGGGTCAGATCACTTGAAAAGCACCGTCATTGCGGCGAAGGCCGCAACCCCGATGGTAAGGCTAATTCGGCGAACCTGGCTATACATTTTTGCGCTTCTAGCAAAAGTGTATTATTAATTAACTGTATTACTAATTAACGTAATAATTAAACGAGTTAGCAGGTAGCAATACCGAAATGTAAAAGCATTAGTGGTCATGTTAGCTCTATAATCTCTATAACCTTTTTTAGATAAGAAAACACCAGTCGTTATAAAACCGAGTGTCATTGCACCTGAATTAAAGTGATGACTAAGCCAAAGGTTTGTATGGTATGACAGAAGAGTATTCTTGTGAAAAGTACTATCAGCAAAATCAGTATTGGCTTACTCGCATCAATGAGCTTTTGCGTTGCCAGTGCAGCAGAAAAACCCAATTCTAAAGATCTCGCACAAGAGATTGCCAACCCCTTAACGACGATGGTTATTGTGCCTATTCAAACCGAATATAACGACAATATCGGCCCTGAGGACGATGGAACCAGAACCACAATATTTGTCCAACCAATCATTCCTATTGAACTTAATGAAGATTGGAATTTAATAACTCGTACTATTTTGCCAATTATTCAGCAAGACGACATTTTCCCCGGTGCAGGGTCGCAAAGCGGCATTGGTGATATTTCTGAAAGCTTATTCTTTTCGCCCACAGAGCCAACCGACAATGGTTGGATCATGGGTTATGGGCCCTATGTTCAGCTTGATACCGCAAGTGATGACTACTTAGGTTTTGACGAGCACGGTATTGGTGGTTCTTTTATCGCATTGACCGTCGATGGCCCACGCACTTATGGCTTTCTAGCCACGCAGTATTATTCAGCGGAAGGAAGTATTGGAGACAGTTACAGCAATTTTTTTATTCAACCGTTTTATGATTACACCACCGAAGGTGCGATGACCATTGAATTGACCTCAGAGTCCAATTACAACTGGAATGAAGATCAATGGTCAATCCCTTTAACAATCACCGCTTCACAATATTTCGAAGTCAGCGGCCAACCCATCTTATTTGGTGGCGGCTTTAAATATTGGCTTGAATCTGCGCCAGGTGATCCCGAAGGATTGTCATTGAACTTAAATTTGTATTTGCTGTTTCCTAAATAACGAACTCGCTTTCCCCGCCTTGTGCTAAAGCAATAAATAACACAGAAATGCAACCAACATAGCGACGACAAAGCTCAATATTGCCCCTTCTCGCACCATTTGACCTATGCTGATTTTGCCTGTGCCATAGGCTATGGCATTTGGCGCCGTTGCCACCGGCAACATAAAGGCACAACTAGCACATATTGCAGCTGGGATCATAAACACCTTAGCATCAAACCCCGCCGACAGCGCCGCCACCGCCAGTACTGGCATTAACAAGGTCGCAGTAGCGGTATTACTGGTGATTTCGGTCAGATAAGTAACCACCCAACAAATAACTAACAGCATGACCAATAAAGGTAGATGCGCTAAACTCGCCAACCAAGTACCAAGCATGTCCGATAAACCAGAGGCAACAAAGCCTTTGGCAATCACAATACCACCAGCAAACAACAACAGCATATCCCAAGGAATTTTCTTCGCCGACGACCAATCAAGTAAACGCCCACCTTTGCCATTACTGATGGCAAACATCAATACCACCGCAGCTAGCGCCACGGTACTATCGCCGATACCGCTACTACCAATCAATCCGCTCCAGCCACCAAACGGTTCCTTGCGAAAGATCCAAGCCAGTGCCGTTAATCCAAACACCCACAATGTGCGTCGCTCTTCTACCCGCCATGGCCCAGGTTTAGGCATGGTTATCGATTCATTTAAGGTTAACCCGCGGGTTAGCCACATCGCCATTAATGGCACGGCCAGAAGAACCACAGGTACACCGATTTTCATCCATTCTAGAAAACCAAACTCCATACCGGTATGTTCTTCATAAATACCCGCGAATATTACGTTAGGCGGTGTACCGATTAAGGTTCCCACGCCACCAACACTTGAGGCGTAAGCAACACCTAAAATAAGCGCTATTTTTAAACGCTCATTATCGACATGCGCTAACAAAGCCATTGCCATAGGTAACATAATAAGCACAGTCGCGGTATTTGAAATCCACATACTTAATATGGCGCTGGTTAACATAAAGCCAAGCACCAAACGTCGAGCGCTGGAGACACCAATTAAGGTCACCATGTACACAGCCAAGCGCTCATGCGCACCACTTTTCTCTAATGCTTTGGACAACATAAATGCGCCCATAAGCAATAAGATCACATGGGAGCCCAATGCCGATGCCGCGCCTTTGTGATCTAGCACGCCAAAGATAGGAAGCAATGCAAATGGAATAAGCGATGTTGCAGGAATAGGCAGTGCTTCCGTAACCCAAAATACCACGGTCAATAACGTGATCGCCGCGGTGACAGACGCTTCATGGGTTAAGCCAGTGCTGAGTAAGCTAAAGTAACAGAGCAGCGCCAATAAAGGCGCAATAAGTAACACGAGTCTGGATTTCATTGGTTTGTTTTTTTAATTATTTTTATATTTATTGGCGCCAACGGTTAAACCATTGCATTAAATGCCTGTAACTGCTGTCGACATGATTGCCATACCGCATCATCACCAAGTGATGACCACGGACGAGGTGTTGCATTTAACATCCGCTGAATACGTTGCACACACATAGGGTCGGATGCATTGATACTGGCCTGCTCAATTGCTTCAATCGCACCTTGGCGATTATTACACACCAACAGCATATCACAACCCGCCGTCGCTGCCGCTTCACAGCGTTCAACAAAGCCACCGACACCTGTGGCGCCTTGCATTGATAAATCATCACTAAACAGCACGCCATCAAAGCCCATTTGTTGGCGTAAAATATCCTGCAACCAGAAACGCGAAAAACCAACAGGATGTTGATCAACGTTCGGGTAAATCACATGCGCTGGCATCAACGCATCAAGCATACCCTTGTCATTGAGCTGCTCAAAGGATTGTATATCCTTGGCAAAAATTTGTTGTTTACTGCGCTTATCAATCGGCATGGCAACATGCGAGTCTTCTTTCACACTGCCGTGGCCTGGAAAGTGTTTGCCAGTGGCTTTCATACCGGCTTGATGCATGCCAACAATAAATGCATCGCCAAGCGCACTAACCATGGCCGGGTCCTTATGAAAACCGCGGTCGCCGATAACATCAGACACATCATCAAGATCTAGCACCGGCGCAAACGAGATATCGATACCGCTTGCTTGTACCTCGCGGGCCATCAAATACCCCATCGCTTGAGCAAACTGTTGAGATTTTTGCAGCGCTGCATCTTGATCACAAGTTTGTGCAAAGTTTGCATAAATTTTTCCCATCGCAGGGATAGCGGAAAAGTCCTGTCGAAAGCGTTGCACCCTGCCGCCCTCATGGTCCACGGCAATCAATAACTTGGGGTTAATCTGCTTTATGGCGCGGGTTAACTGACATAACTGCTCGATGTCAGTGAAATTTCGGGAAAACAAAATAAGGCCACCAACTTTAGGGTGCGCCAAAATGTCTTTGTCTTCAGCGTTTAGCTCAACGCCGTCAACATCAACCATCAATAATGCCATGTTTAATCTCGGGTAATCGGAGCGCCAACACCTGACGCGACGTAAGGAATAATGCGTTTTATTACACCTGCCACATCAACTTTATTGCCAAAATCATTATCGGCGATATCGATCAACGCAGCAGACGATGACATGGTGAAAACCACGGTGCCCATTGTGAAATGCAGACGCCAGAATATTTCTTCACGGGTCAACTCTGGATAGGCTTTTTCAACCGCAATAACAAAATTATCGATGATGTGCGGGTAATTGGTGGTAATAAACCAACGTAAAAAGCCCTGACTATCGATATAGCTTCGCCCCAATAACTGTAAGAAGATACTGGTGCCGTTCTCACGAAACTCATTCAATGATAACAACGGTTCAACAAATGCCTCAAACACGTCATTCAATGACGGCTTAGGGGTTTGTTGGTTTACCGCATTCAATGACGCCACTAACGGTGGATTCAGCTCATCGAGATAGCGTTTCATTAACGCTTTAATCAATTCTTTTTTAGAACCAAAATGATAATTGACCGCGGCCAGATTTACCTCTGCTTCACTGGTGATCTCACGTAGCGAAGTTGATGTAAAGCCTTTATCAGCGAACAGGATTTCAGCTGCATTTAATATTTTTGTTTTCGTATCCATGGGTGCGCTTATTCTGTTATTTAATTTGTGAAACGACCATTAGCGGCCTAATTCAAACACCTGTTTAAAATGACAGGAAGCACTATTTCTGTCAAGTTTTATGTGCGCCTATCCGAGCTTAAAACACGATATGCTTTTTTCTATCAGGCAAGCAAAATTCAATTGAAAAAAATCGTACAAATATTAAGCAAAAATATACACAGCAACCATACTTAGTAAATCAGTGTTAAATCTGGTTTTAAATAACCAAACACGTTCTCCCTGGACCCAATGGCTCGATCTGTCAATATTGCCAATGGGTCTTTTTTTGTGCCTAACGCTTTAACCTCCATCTCCATTATCCTATACTCATTGCGTCTAATAAAAATAGCTTGGCGTCCGGCTTCTGCGATGACCACCAATGGGTTATCAGCAATAACTCACCGAGATGACCAAGCATAACGAAAACATCAGGATACCTATGAAATTAATCAAAAGTTCTCTGGCGATAGTCATCGCTTCAGCACTTGCAACTACCGCATGTTCTGACGACACCAATAAAGCTGTAAGCAAAGCACCTATGGCTGCAAAAGCCGACCAATCAAGCCAAGCAGACACCTTGCAACCTGTGGCAGAATTCCTTGTCGAAACCGAACAAGAAATGACGCGTTTAATTAATGAATCGTCGAAAATTGAATGGGTTTACCAAAATTTTATTACTGAAGATACCGCTGCATTAGCGGCGAGCGCAGGTAAAGAGTACTCTGAAGCAGGCGTGCGTTTTGCCTTACAAGCGGCTAAATATGATGGTCAACAAGTAAGCGCTGAGCAACGTCGAAAACTTGATATTTTAAAACAAGCATTGGTCTTACCGGCACCTCAAGACTCCAAGAAAAGTGCCGAGCTGGCGAAAATCGCCTCTGATTTAGGCGGCATGTATGGTAAAGGATCGTATACCAACGAGGCGGGTGAAACATTCAATTTAGGCCAACTTTCAAAAGTGTTAGCAGAGTCCCGAGACTATGACGCCCTGCTTGAAGCATGGCGCGGTTGGCGCACCGTTAGCCAAGAGATGAAACCATTATTCGAACGTGAAGTCGAACTTGCCAACGAAGGTGCTCAAGGCTTAGGTTATAGCGATTTAGGCGCGATGTGGCGTTCAAATTACGATATGCCCGCTGAAGAGTTCGGCCAAGAACTTGATCGCCTTTGGGGCCAAGTCAAACCACTTTATGATGCCCTGCATTGTCACGTACGTGCCAAATTAGGTGAACATTATGGTGAAGACAAAGTTCCTCAAGATGGACCAATTCCAGCACATTTATTGGGTAATATGTGGGCACAAAGCTGGGGCAATGTTTACGATTTGGTCGCACCTGAAAACGCCGATCCAGGTTATGATGTCACTCAACAATTGCTTAAGCACAATTACAGCGAATTGGATATGGTCAAAGGCGCGGAGAACTTTTTCACGTCGCTAGGTTTTGCACCACTACCAGACACATTTTGGCAGCGTTCACTGTTTACCAAACCACAAGATAGAGACGTAGTATGTCACGCCTCGGCTTGGAATCTAGATTCGCAAGACGACATCCGAATCAAGATGTGTATCCAAAAAACAGGCGAAGAGTTTTCTACTATTCATCATGAGTTAGGTCATAACGTCTATCAACGCGCCTACAAAGATCAATCCGTGCTATTTCAAAACAGTGCCAATGACGGATTTCATGAAGCTATTGGTGATACCATCGCTTTATCCGTAACCCCAGCCTATTTAAAAGAAATTGGATTAATTGATACCGTGCCGGATGCCTCAAAAGACATCGGCTTATTAATGAAGATGGCGCTTGAGAAAGTGGCCTTTATTCCATTTGGTTTATTGGTTGATCAGTGGCGCTGGAAAGTATTTAACGGTGAAATTACCGCTGAAAACTACAACACTGCATGGTGGCAATTACGTCAGCAGTATCAAGGTGTTGGTGCACCAATTGCACGTGCTGCTGACGATTTTGATCCAGGTGCCAAGTACCATGTACCAGGCAATGTGCCATATTCACGTTATTTCTTGGCCCATATTCTTCAATTTGAATTCCATAAAGCGTTATGTGAAGTGGCCGGTTATGAAGGCCCTATCAACCGTTGTTCTATCTACAACAACAAGGAAGCCGGTGCGAAATTGAATCAAGTGTTGGAAATGGGCTCTAGCCAGCCTTGGCAACAAGCGCATAAAATTTTAACCGGTAGTGAGCAAATGGATGCCAGCGCCATTTTAGACTACTTTGCTCCACTAAAAGCGTGGTTAGACCAACAAAACCAAGGGCGTCAATGTGGTTTCTAAGCGAACCTAATCGTTTGTCTATTTTCATCTAATCAAAAGGCGCCCTTTGGCGCCTTTTTTGTTAGCCTAATTTGTTGACTTCACGTCAGTCTATTTCACACTCAATAGGCAACACCCCATCATTTGGGTTTGTCAGGATGACGAACCTTTGACGATAAAGCACCATGACAAGGAGGTCAAAATGACCAACACTCGCGACGTAAAAATCACACCAACCATAACAGCAAGTACTGCGACAGCAAGTACTGCGACAACAAATACTGCGACAACAATGACTGCAACAAAAAACGCTAAGGCAAAAATCGCGGCGACATCAGAGCATGTAGCCGAGACAATGACTCTGTTGACGGAAAATCAATGCCATATAATCGCAGGTGGCTTTAGCGGTAGCAGTTATTCCGTACCACAACCAGATAGTCCGGAACTCGATGGTAGCCAGTTAGATGACAGCACTAAATTATCCGGCGACATGCGCGGTCGCCATTAGCATCGCGCATTAGATACATGTTTACATCCATAAAAAAGCGCAGCTGATGCTGCGCTTTTCATTTTGATTTTGTCTCGCTTGTCTTGCCATTCAGGCTTTTTTACAAATACGTTATTTGCAAACAAGACCCTAATGAAAGTGAACAGTTAAGTTTTCAAGCGATAAACCACCTAGTTCGATGGCCGTCCTTTAAATTTCGTGGACAGGGTGCAATTCAGGAAGATCCAATTCAAACACGGCTTTTTGTTGAGCTAGCTCAAAACGCCAGTTCTCTTTGATATGTTGTTGTGTTTGCAAGTCTTCAAAGTCATGAAAAGACTGATAGCCAAAGCCTACTCGCACCATACCTTTGTCTTGTTGGATATCAGCTAAATCAACGTTGAAACTGTCCATGTCAACGACAGCCTTAGGACAAAATTGGTTAGACACACGCGATAAACGCTCAACAAAGTCGTCTTTTAAAGACAAAAGTTGTTGGCAAATCACATCACTTACCGTGTTCTGACAGTTTACATCGTGACCTGACAGGTCAATTTCGACTCGCATTTTATCCATTATGGTTTTCCCCAAACATAATTCAATTGTTGCATTATTTGCTAGCGCTATTTATAGATTCACCCGTTATTTAGTTTCTCGGGCGTTTATTGGCTACACGGCGATCCTAACATTGTTTTAACGGCTAATGGAATGACAAATGAAAACTTTCATAAAATGGATCATTTATCTATCTGTTCACAATTAATTACACTGCAGGCCAAATAAAACCTGATGAAAACCTGATTTTCCTCTACAAGAAATTTAATATAAATGGAAGAAACAAACACTTAGCTGACAATAAAAAGCTTTTAGATTCCTCGCAATATCCATGTCCAGTTTTTAGCAATCTATGCCTACAATTAAAAGTGTTCAAAAGGAGAGGAAAAAACATGACCAAACGTATCTTAGTTACCGTATCTGTTGTGTGTGCCTTCGTGGCGTGTTATTCCCTGGAAAGTGCGTTTGTTTCCTCGGTTGTTGGACTAGGAGGTTAAAGGATAGACCACTTCATCTTTCATCAAAGTTCACTGCAACGTGCTAGTTGCAATTAAGTTAACTTAGAGCAGGTATTCCCTGCTCTTTTTTTGTCTGGATTTTATTGCACGATTGGTGCGAAGAGATGTTTAGGTGTGATTATATGCCGTATGTCAAAAATACTATTTGGTACCAAAGATCTTATCGCCCGCATCACCGAGCCCTGGCAAGATATAGCCATCCTCATTGAGTTTTTCATCAATTGCAGCGGTATAAAGCTCGACATCAGGGTGATGTTGCAGCAAAGCATCTATGCCTTCTGGCGCGGCAACTAACACTAAGGCAATGATTTTGCGGCACCCACGTTGCTTAAGAAGATCAATCGTTGCCACCATAGAGCCACCTGTCGCCAACATAGGGTCAATAACCAAAGCAACGCGTTCATCAATCTCGCCGGCAAGCTTCTCGAAATAAAACACAGGCTCTAACGTTTCTTCGTTACGATACATGCCTACCACGGAAATCCGAGCATTAGGAATAAGTTTTAATACGCCATCCATCATGCCTAGACCCGCTCGAAGAATCGGCACCACGGTGACTTTCTTGCCTCGAATTTGGTCGACCTCTATCGGCCCATTCCAACTCTCAATCTTGGTTTTTTCTAATGCAAAATTTTTGCATGCCTCGTATGTAAGTAAGCAGCCTACTTCCGATGCTAGCTCACGAAAGTCCCTGGTACTGATGCCATCACATCGCATCAAGCCAAGTTTATGGCGGATCAATGGGTGATCAACTTCAACAACTGTCATTTGCTTTGTCCCTTTTTACACGCAGATATCTTTCAGTATGGTAGAAATGCAGTGAGGATCAACGCCAGCATTAAGAAAGCGCTTACAGTTACTGGATAAGCTTGCCTAACCCATAACTAAAATGGAACTAAAATGAAACGACAACACTTTGATAATATTCATTTTCAGCACAACAAGAGAGTCGCAAAACATATATTTTCGCCGTGCTAGATTAACCGCTACACCAAGGTATATGGTCAGTTGCCAATAACGACTTTAAAAATCTGAACTAAACTCTTAGTAGCTTTTAGCAACTTTATCTATTTTAGTCGCTTTGTATATTTGCAAGGCTATTTAGACCCGCTAACGCTTAACACCATAGCCAACAGAAAGATGAGAGACATTCTATGAAAGAAATCAGCCCCCAAGGTGTCGGTATACGCTTCATATTTGCCTTAATATTGGTTTTATTGACCTATAATCCGAGTGGTTTTTCGTTTGTCCATTGGGCGGCAAACGCGGGTTTTGCGCCGTTAGTTTTACTGGCCGGTGTGGCGTTATTGATTGGTTGGATCATTTATATTCGAGCGACCCTGCGCTCGCTTGGTACCATTGGTCTCATTTTAGCTGCGGTATTTTTTGGCGCCCTAGTATGGCTATTTATCTCTTGGGGCTGGATCAGCTTACAAGAAGCCGGCGGCTTTACCTGGGTAATATTAATCATACTGGCAGCGATTCTGGCCATAGGTATGTCGTGGTCGCACATTCGCCGCCGTATGTCAGGTCAAATGGATACAGACGACGTATAACATAGCAACGGAATAGATGACCACGCCCCCTATTAACACCTCTTGGCTTATAGTGAAGGTGTGGTGACACTGCTGACGCTTTGATTTTAACCTACAGAATCACCAACAAATGGGTTACTGCGGCGCTCTTCGCCAAACGTGCCCATAGGCCCATGTCCGGGTATAAAGCGCACATCATCACCAAGTGGCCATAGTTTGGTTTTAATGGCATTGATCAACGTGGCGTGATCGCCTTTTGGAAAGTCGGTGCGACCAATTGAGCCTTTAAACAGAACATCGCCTACTTGTGCAAGTTTGCTGTCACGGTGAAAGAAAATCACGTGCCCTGGGGTATGTCCTGGGCAAAAATAGACTTCAAGCGTTTCCTCGCCGACCGTCACTGTGTCGCCTTCTTCTAGCCAGCGATTGGTACTAAACACACGAGCACCGGGAAAACCAAATTGCTGAATTTGCTGCTCAAAAATATCAATCCAAAATTGATCGTCGCGATGTGGACCTTCTATTGGAAGATTTAATTTATCGGCAATATCTTGCGTGCCGCCAGCGTGATCAACATGAGAATGAGTTAGCAATAGTTTGCTCAGTGTTATTCCCAAAGCACTCACTTCTGCGAGCAGGCGCTCAGTTTCTCCACCTGGGTCGATAATGGCGCCTTGCATGGTTTTGTCGCACCAAATAATGGTGGCATTTTGCATAAATGGCGTAACAGGAACGATTTTATATTGCAGCATAATCTATATTTCTAGCGGTTAATATTTCAGGTTTAATTTAAGGATTAATTTCAGTTTGTCTTTCAGGACTACTTTTAGCGGTCGATATACAACGCATGCATTACGACACATTAACGGCAAACATGATAATAAGCCGCTTTCGCGCTGACCAGCACTTTTTACTGCGCAACGGTAAATTTCGCTAACTGCGCATATTTTCAACAATTGCAGCCGCTTTATTTGCAAAGCATTAAGTTTTGCTTGCCTATTGCTGCTAAATTGTGTGTTATTGACAACTGCTTTATTAAAATAACAAAAATAATTTTCATTATGTCAGTAACTAGAGATTCATTTCATTCAAGAATAGGTTTTGTCCTTGCGGCAGCCGGCTCAGCTATTGGTCTCGGTAATGTGTGGGGTTTTCCGACGCAAGCAGCAAACAATGGCGGTGGTGCCTTTGTCTTTGTTTACCTGATCGTAACCGTGCTACTGGCGTTTCCGGCTCTATTTGCGGAAATATATTTGGGTAACCAAGCGCAAAAAAACCCGGTTGGTGCGTTAGAAGATGCCTGTCAGGACGTGTCTAAACGACTGGGTCGTTACGCCGGTTTATTTGGCTTACTTGGCGCCATCCTAATGCTCAGCTTTTACTCCATTGTTGCCGGTTGGATGTTGTCGCACGCACTGTCGCCGTTAATGGCATTACTGGGTTTTGATAGCGCCGCTACGTGGCTAGCCGATTCGAGTGTCGCTCGTAACTTAGCGTTTACGCCTATTTTTATTGTGCTTAGTGCGCTAATCATTAATCGTGGTGTTCATAGCGGTATTGAACGTTGGTCATCACGTTTGATGCCGGTACTGTTTGTGTTATTGATCGGCCTGATCATATACATCCTACAGCAACCGGGGGCAAGCGAAGGTGTCGCCATGTACCTGACCCCTGACTTTTCACAAATTAGCGATCCTAAATTAATCATCTCGGCCATGGGGCAAGCGTTCTTCTCGTTATCGATTGGTGTCGGTGGCATGATGGTATACGGCTCTTATATGAAAAAAGACGCCGATATTGGCAAGCTAGTGATTTCTATTGGTGCGCTAGATACCTTAATCGCTTTTCTAGCGGGTTTGTTGATCATCCCAACCTTGTTTGTAGCGCAACATATGGGCCAGCAAGTGTTTATTGACGGTCAATTAATTGGTGGCCCACAACTGATATTCTCAACCTTACCTGCCCTATTTGATTCGATGGGCGACATAGGTATTTATGTGTCCTTGGTGTTCTTTACATTGATGTCGATGGCGGCGCTAACCTCAACCATTTCATCAACAGAAGTGCCTGTCGCCTATTTGGTTGAAGACAAAAAATATTCACGCTTTAAGTCAACGTTTATTGTCTCGCTTGTTGTATTGGCAGCAAGTATGACCTTGGTGTTTAACTTTGATAGCTTATTTGGCGCGGTGATCAACTGGGTAAATTCATTCCAGCTACCGATTATGGGCTTGTTTTACTTTATTGTGGTGGGTTGGATATACAAACGCGGTAATCAACTGGCTGACAAAGCCCTACTGGCACAAAAGCCTTGGTTAAAACTATGGGCAAACTACTTACGTTTTGTTTGCCCTCTGTTACTGACCACAGTGTTTATCAATGTGATTTCTAATATGTAATCACCTGATGTAATCCATTAGTGTAAACACCATACCTAATAACGATAGAAAGCCGTATTAAGGCGCCAGTGTGTTCTCCAGCATACTGGCGCTTTTTTTATCGCTGTCATTATCAGCCAAATCGACCTGTTCAATTTTAGTAAAACGACTGCTGATTTTATTGGCTGACGTGTGTATCTGTTTAACGTCAGTCGCTGCCTGGTCAATATGGCGAGCGAGATTATCAAATCGGTCACGAAAACGGCTAAAGTCTCCGCCAAGTTTGTGCAAATGCTCTTGAATGATATGAACTTGCTGACGGGTTGCTTCATCTTTTAACACACTGCGAACCGTGGTTAATACCGCCATTAACGTCGTTGGTGAGGTAAGCCATACGCGAGAGCGATAGGCCAACTCAACCAATTCAGGGAAATGGGCGTGGATTTCAGCAAAAATCGCTTCTGCAGGTAAAAACATAATGGCGCCATCGGCGGTTTCATTGTTAATGATGTACTTGTCGCTGATGTCATTAATGTGTTTTTTGATATCCTGTTTAAATTGGTTCTGGTAGCCCTTTCGTTCGACCTCGCTGATCCCCACTTCGGTCATCTTACGATAGCTTTCCAATGGAAACTTCGAATCAATGACGATGTTGCCGGTCGGTTGCGGCAAAAATAATATACAATCGGCGATTTTACTGTTCGACAAGGTATGCTGAATAGCAAAGTGTTTTTCTGGCAGTACGTTACGTATCAACGCATTCAATTGCACCTCACCAAACGCACCACGAGAGCGCTTATCGGCAAGTACTTCCTGCAGACTCACCACATTGGTCGATAGCTCAGTGATTTTGCGCTGAGCATCATCAATTAGCGCCAGTCGCTTAACAATGTCATTAAAGGTTTTGGTGGTTTTATCAAAGCCTTCCGATAAACGCTTTTCAACGCCCGCAGAGATGTCTTGCAAGCGCTTGTCGGTACTTTGGGTTAACTCATTCATGCGCTTAGCCAGCACCTCAGCATTGGCTTGCATTGATTTACTGAGCTCTTCACGGTTTTGTGCGGTACTCTTTTGCAAGTGCTCGACCAATTGATTGATGGCATCTATTTGATTTTTATTAAACTGCTCTTTATGACCGGCTAATTGCTCGGTTAAGGTCAAACGCAGCTGAGTTAATGCCTGTTGCGTCGCCGTGACAAAGGCGCTTTGTAACTGACTTTGTTGACCTGTCGCTTTATTAATTTGCTCTAACTTTTCCGCTAATATCGCGTTGTCTTTATCGCTTTGCCCTGCTTGGCTTTTTAGTTGCTTCAATTGCATCAGCACAAGCGTTAGCATGATTAGTAGCAGCACACTGGCTGCGCTGATGAGCATCAAAAACATGTCTGTCGTCATGAGGTTTTCTTCTTATCGAGTATCTGCATACAGATACTGTTTATATTTACAGTTATTAAAGCACGAATCCAAGTTTATGAAAAGCCAATAAAAAATCCCGCCATAACTGAGCTATGACGGGATTTTATGTTTTGCTAATGAAATAACCTTATTTCAGGTACTTTTCCATCCATGCAAATACTTCACGGTACCATTCTTTTAAGTTATCTGGTTTGCGAATATGATGATCTTCATCTGGGAACATCACCAAACGTGACTCAATACCTTTGCGTTGTAGAGTGGTAAACGCGCCTAAAGACTGCCCGTACGGCACACGATAATCCAATTCACCTTGGATCACTAACATTGGCATCTTCCAGTTATCAACAAAACGTGACGGGTCAAACTTGTCGTAGTTTTCTTTAAACTGCCAATATGGGCCTGAGAAGTCATGCTCTGGGAACCACAATTCTTCGGTCACATTGTAAAAGCTTTTCATGTCGAACAAGCCGGCGTGGTTGATAACACAGTTAAAACCGTCTGACCAATTACCCATGATCCAGTTCATCATGTAACCACCGTATGATGCGCCTAATGCACAGGCTTTATCGCGGTTTAACCAGCTTTGTTTGTCAACGATGTAATCCATGCCTTTTTGCAGGTCTTCTAATGGTTTGCCACCCCAGTCACCTGAAATTGAATCGGTAAATGCCTGACCGTAGCCTGTCGAGCCATGAAAGTCGACCATGACCACGCCGTAACCTTGCGCTGCCCAAAGTTGTGCATTCCAACGATAGTGGAACATGTTACCAAAGCTGCCTTGTGGGCCACCGTGAACTAGAAACGCTATTGGGTATTTCTCACCCTCTTTGAAGTTTGCCGGTTTTACCCAGTAACCATGTACGTCTTCGTTGTTCCAGCCTTTGAATTTGAATTGTTCAAATTCGCCCATGCTGATGTTCGCTAACTTGTCTTTATTGACATTGGTTAGCTGTTTTAAACCATAACCATCTTTGGCAATGCTGTAGACATCGGTTGGGTTGGCAATGTTGTGGCGAGTGAAATACAACTGATCGCCTGCAATCGATACATTACCGGCATAACCGTCGTTAAATACCGTCGTAACTTCACCAAAGTTAATGTCGATTGAAAATATTGATTGTTGGCCTAAATCTTGGGCAATGGCGATAACCGAGCGATTGTCTTGGTCAAACTGGAAGCTAGAGATTGAACGATCCCACAAGGAAGCAACTTGTTTAACATCACCGCTGCGTAAGTCTTTGACGTTTAGCGTGTACTTGTCTGACTCATATACTGGTGTTTGCATTGCTTTCCATGCCAAGTACTTACCGTCAGATGAATACACTGGCATAGCATCCCAGGCTTTATTGGCTTCGGTCAGGTTACTGATTTTGTAGCTTGCTAAATCAACCTCAAAGATATCCCAGTTGGTGTGCCATGCGTGATCAACACCAGGTGCTTTGGCTGAAAACGCCAATTTAGCACCATCAGCGCTGAACGATACTTGTGACATACCGGCAAAGTCCGTATCCCAATCAGCCATAACATCTTTGGCTTCTGTGGCAACTTTGTTTTTGTTGATATCGGCGACAAAAATGTGCGAGTTAAAGTTATCAAGCCACACATCCCAATGACGCACCATCAGCTTGTCATAGGCACGGGTATTGTGTTTTTTACTTTGTTCTTTGGCAATCGCTTCTTGCGTACAAGCAAAACTTTCACAACCTGGCATAACGGTAAACGCAAACGCTGCTTTGCTTTCATCTTGGTTTAACTTGTAGCCTTCGACGTTCAGCGGAAAGTTGGTTATTTGACGCGCTTCACCACCGGTTAGTGGCAAATACCACAATTGTGATGAGCCATTGCGAGACGATAGAAAATACAAGCCTTTGCCATCTTTGCTCCAATTAACCGAGCTTTCAGATGCCTTGTGAGAGGTCAGTTGGCGTACTTCGCCTGATTTCACATCGTGCAGGTAAAGGTGGTTATTGCCACGTTCTTGGCCTTTTTGGATACCGTAAACCAAGGTGCTGCCATCGGGAGAGATGGACACACTGTGGACTTGATTAAGACTGTTAAGTTTATCAACGGTCAAAACCTCAGTGTCCGCCATTGCTTGTGGCATCAGTGCCATCAAGGCAAGCGCTAGACTGCTATTTAGTAATGTTTTCATAGTACTCTTGTCGTTTGTTGTGTCGAATTATGTCTATTGTTAAATAAACAAAACGCACTCTTAGCGGTGCGTTTTTATGTTTTTTCTGGATGACTAGACGCTCAGTTTTTCGTCCAGTTCGGCAATCTTCGCTTTCCAGATGGCCGGCCCTGTGACGTGCGCTGACTCGCCTTCGCTATCAACCGCCACAGTCACTGGCATGTCTTCTACATCAAATTCGTAGATGGCTTCCATACCCAGCTCTTCAAAGGCTACCACGCGAGAATTCTTAATCGCTTTTGATACCAAGTAAGCTGCACCACCAACGGCCATCAAATACACCGACTTGTGGTTTTTAATGGTTTCTACGGTTCCAGGACCACGCTCAGCTTTACCAATGGTGCCCAATAGGCCTGTATCGGCAAGCATCATTTCAGTGAACTTATCCATACGAGTTGCTGTTGTTGGACCTGCAGGGCCAACCACCTCATCACCGACCGCATCAACTGGTCCAACGTAGTAGATAAACTTGTTGGTAAAGTCGACGCCTTCTGGCAAGCCTTCACCTGATTCAAGCAGTTGTTGAATACGTTTATGTGCCGCATCACGACCGGTCAAGATTTTACCCGTCAACAATACCGTTTCACCGGTTTTCCAGTCGGCGATATCGGCTTTGGTTAACTTGTTTACATTAACACGACGAACGTTTTCACCAACTTCCCATGTCACTTCAGGCCATTCTTCCAATTTTGGTGGCTGTAAGTTAGCAGGGCCCGAACCATCTAAATAAAAATGCACGTGACGCGTTGCCGCACAGTTAGGGATCATTACCACAGGCTTAGACGCGGCATGAGTAGGTACCGATTTGATTTTCACATCAACTACGGTAGTTAAACCACCAAGGCCTTGTGCACCAATGCCTAGCTTGTTGACACGGTCAAAGATTTCTAAACGCAATTCTTCTTCTGCATTTTCTGGGCCTCGGTCAATCAATTCTTGAATATCAACCGGATCCATTAGGCTTTCTTTAGCAAGTACACCGGCTTTTTCAGCGGTACCACCGATGCCTATACCTAACATGCCTGGTGGACACCAGCCAGCGCCCATGGTTGGCAACGTTTTTTCAACCCAATCAGCAATCGAGTCACTTGGGTTAAGCATCGCCATTTTGGTTTTATTTTCAGACCCGCCGCCTTTGGCCGCGATCATGATTTCAATTTTGTCACCGGCGACCATATCGATATGCACAACAGATGGTGTGTTATCTTTAGTATTGGTGCGCTTGCCGGCAGGATCAGCAACAATAGAGGCTCTTAAGGGGTTGTCAGGATTGTTATAAGCACGACGCGTACCTTCATCAACCATTTGCTGTACCGTTAAATCCGTTTTATCCCATTTAACGTCCATGCCGATTTTAACGAAACAAGTCACAATACCCGTATCCTGACAGATAGGTCGTTTACCTGTTGCTGACATGCGTGAGTTGATCAAAATCTGCGCGATTGCATCTTTCGCTGCTTGACTTTGCTCTTTATGATAAGCCTTTTCTAGCGCTTGGATGTAATCCAATGGATGGTAGTAAGAAATGTATTGCAACGCATCTTCGATGCTGTCGATAAAGTCTTGTTGCTTAATAACCGTCATAGTCTTCTCGTTTAAGTGTTCTCGTTTTTATCTTGCTATCAGTGACCCTTCGTCACGAACCGTAGTGCAACCCGCGTATCAGTGAGTGAACATACCAACTAAATGACATCCTTGGTATCGCAGGTCAGTTTTGTATATAAAAGTGCACGTATAATACTCCTGCAAGGCGTTTATCTCAATAACACATTGATGAAATTCATTATAACTCTGTTACAATAGCCGCCAGAAAATATCAAACCTTGTTGATTAGCCACGACCGTGAACCACCAAACAAGCAATCGCTATCAAACACGAACTTTATGTTTTGATAACGACATCAGCATTATTGACCTTGCGCGCGCCTTTGCCAGTGAACCCTGGAGCTTTTGGCTAGACTCAGGTGACAGCGCGCATCCAGATTGTCGCTTTGACATTCTGGTGTTTGATCCGCTTATCACCCTAACCACATCGATTAATGTGACCAAAGTCTATGACCGTCGCAATGACGAGCTGACCATAAGTCAAGACGATCCTCTGACCTTAGTCGACCAAGCCAGCGCTAGCGTGTTTGCCAACACCATTAAAGAACATGACAGCATCCCGTTTTGTGGCGGTGCATTAGGCTATTTCGCCTATGATTTAGGCCGTCGTTTTGAATCATTACCGGCAACAGCACTGATGGATATCAGTTTGCCCGATATGGCGGTAGGCATATACAGCAAAGCAATCATCTTTGATCGCAAACAGCAAACCTATACGCTGATAAGCTGGCATGATGATATAGACGCCTTGGCGCAAGACATTAAACACAAAGTAAGCAGCGCAAAGACGAAATCGCTCACGCCGTTTACCTTAGCTTGTGATTGGCGAGCGAATATGAGCCAACAGCAATACCAGCAAAAGTTTGCTCAAGTGCAACAATATTTACGGTCAGGTGATTGTTATCAAATCAACCTAGCACAGCGATTTAGCGCCTTGTATGAAGGCGATGAATTTGACGCCTACCTAACATTACGTAAGCACAACAATGCGCCGTTTTCAGCGTTTATGCGGTTTGATGACGGTGCCATCCTCAGTGTATCGCCAGAGCGCTTTTTGCAAATACATAATCAGCGGGTTGAAACAAAACCAATTAAAGGTACGCGTCCGCGCTCTGACATTGTCGAATTTGACAACGCCCACGCCAAAGAACTGCAAAACGCCAGTAAAGATCGTGCCGAGAATTTAATGATTGTCGATTTACTGCGTAACGATATTTCCAAAGCATGTTTGCCCGGTAGCGTTAAAGTACCGTCATTATTTGCCATTGAAAGTTTTCCCGCGGTGCATCATTTAGTCAGTACCGTTGAGGGCATGTTAAGCCCGAATAAATCTGCCACCGACTTACTTCGCGGCGCCTTCCCTGGCGGCTCGATTACCGGCGCCCCAAAAATCCGCGCCATGCAGATTATTGAAGAGCTCGAACCCCATCGACGCAGTGTTTACTGCGGCTCGATTGGCTACTTATCGGCCTGTGGCAAAATGGATACATCAATAACCATTCGCACCTTAGTATGCGAACAAGACAAAATACATTGTTGGGCCGGTGGTGGTCTGGTTGCTGACTCGAAGGTTGATAGTGAATACCAAGAAACCTTTGATAAGGTCGCTAAAATCTTGCCTATTTTGACCAACAATAACTGATCAAAACATAGTAACAGTGATTGCCTCAAAGCCCGGAATCGTCTCATGACGAATCCGGGCTTTCTTGTTATGATGAAATTATCATGCGGTAAACGCCAATCTCAATTAAGGGCTTTTGATGAACAAGCAGCAGTTTTTGCAACGATTCAATTTTCAAAACCTGAGTAAAATAGAAAACGCGTATCAACACGTTGGTGATTTGCGTCAAGCCAGCGTGCTTATTCCATTAGTCGAAAACGGCGATCGCATTGAAGTGGTATTAACCAAACGCGCCGCGCACTTAAAGCATCACCCAGGGCAAATCAGTTTTCCAGGGGGCAAGGTTGAAGACGCCGATGCCAGTTTATTACACGCCGCATTGCGTGAAGCCGATGAGGAAATTGGCGTCAAACCAAGTGATGTGCAAATTGTTGGCCAGTTAAAACCACATCATGTGATCACCGGTTATCAAATTACCCCGTATATTGGTTTTGTCCCCAAAGATTACCCGTTTGTTATTGACCATGGTGAAGTGGCCGAATTGTTCATTGTCCCTTTCGATCATTTTATTGATGAGGGTAATCACTTATCCTTTAACATCAGTCGGCGCGGCACTACGCATAACGTCCATTTTATGCCATATTTACACTACAACATTTGGGGTGCGACCGCAGCGATGATCAAAGATCTGGTCCGACACCTCAAATAAAATCAATTTTACCCACAGTGTTGCTGTGATTATTTGGTAATTTACGGTAATATCCGAATATTATTTCAATAAAAAGCCTAACAACCAAATTTAGGCAGCAACAAGAGTTTCAGGTAACAAGATGATCAGTGTATTTGATATGTTCTCGATTGGCATCGGTCCATCGAGCTCTCACACCGTCGGCCCAATGCGTGCCGCAAACCGTTTTATCGAGTCGCTAAAACAAAACAATGTGTTTGATGACGTCACTCGCATCAAAGTAGAACTGTTTGGTTCTTTAGGGCAAACCGGTATTGGCCACGGTACAGGCAAAGCCTGCATTCTCGGTCTACATGGTGAAGCCCCTGAAAGCGTTGCCGTTGAGAATATCGACAAGATCCTCGATAAAACGGTAAAAAGCGAAAAGATCCAGCTTAATCATGAGCGTGAAATCGACTTCCCAAAAAGTGACGCCATTATTTATCATCGTCGCAAGACATTGCCTGCGCATGCCAATGCAATGACCATTTTTGCTTACGCTGCTGACAACGTAGTTTTGGAAAAAACCTACTACTCAATTGGTGGCGGGTTTATCGTTGAAGACAGTGAGTTTGAAAAAGAGAAAGACAAAGCATTATCGTTCCATGCCAACATTGAACGACCTTACCGTTTTTCCACCGCTGATGAATTACTGAAACTGTGTGATGAAAGCGGATTAAGCATTTCGTCGATTATGATGGCCAATGAAAAGTGCCTTAATGATGAAAGCTACATTCGTGATGAATTATTAAAAATTTGGCAATGCATGTATGCCTGTGTTGAACGCGGCATGACTACCGAAGGCACCTTGCCGGGTGGCTTAAACGTAAAACGTCGTTCGCCAAACTTACATCGCTTACTAACCGTTGAAAAGAACGCCGATCCTTTACAAGCGATGGATTGGGTTAACTTGTTTGCTCTGGCGGTTAACGAAGAAAACGCCGCCGGTTCACAAGTGGTCACAGCACCAACAAACGGTGCCGCAGGTATCATCCCTGCCGTACTGTGTTACTACAACAAGTTTGTAAAACCGGTTTCCGATGACGATTGTATTCGTTACTTATTGACCGCCGCTGCGATTGGCATTTTGTATAAAACCAATGCTTCTATCTCTGGTGCTGAAGTGGGCTGTCAGGGTGAAGTTGGTGTTGCTTGTTCAATGGCCGCCGGTGCGTTAACAGAAATTATGGGTGGTTGCCCGAAACACGTAGAAAACGCCGCAGAAATCGGTATGGAACATAACCTTGGCCTCACCTGCGATCCTGTTGGTGGCTTGGTTCAAGTACCATGTATCGAGCGTAATGCCATGGGTGCGGTAAAAGCGATTAACGCGTCTCGCCTAGCTATGCGTGGCACCGGTACACAGAAAGTCTCTTTGGATAAAGTGATCAAGACCATGTGGGACACAGGTCAAGATATGAAAACGAAATACAAAGAAACCTCACGTGGTGGCTTGGCGGTAAACATCATCGAGTGTTAAGCCAACACACATCATAGTTCGACACGACATTAGATACGATAAAGGGCGGCTCAGATTACTGAACCGCCCTTTTGTTTTGTTAGAGAACCCACCGTCACCCATCAAGCCATTTGCATTAGCACAATATCAGAAAAACACCGTCACAAATATACAACCTTCATCCATGAAGCAATTTGCTTTAGCACATCCTGTGCGTCATCCCACCGTGTTTTTGGGTGGGATCTTTTCCAGTTTCGAAGTGATTCAATATTGCGGTGTTAAAGGCACACCTTTACGATACGAGGTTGCGGCCTTCGCCGCAATGACGGTGTTATTTTTGAGAGACTGCGTTTTACTGCTTCTAGCTAACAGCAATCATAGACTACTGTTTGCTATTAATATAAGGTTCGAATTGTTTTCAGACGATACAATGCAATATCTTTATCCGTTACAGGTTTACCCAAAAGCTTTTGCTTCAAGGGGTCAGATCACTTGCTTCAAGGGGTCAGATCACTTGAAACTAATTATTTCCGCTTTGTGCCATTCAGAGACATTGAATAGGTAACGTAAATGAGAGAAAAATTGAATCTTAAACTGGCTTTAGGTTTCGCCTAACAATTCTGAAAATTTTACCATCGAGTATTGTTCTATATATCTCTTCACCAGACCTGGGTTTATAAAGCGTTCTGTAAATTCTTCCGTTTTATCATCAGAAACTCTATTTATTTTTACGATATAAAAGCCTTCCTCGTTAGTAACGGAAAGTGAGTGCTTAGAATCTTGTCCAGATTTTTCATACGATACAGATTCATTTTGTTCAATAAACTCACTTAATTTATTGCCTGCTAATACTTCTTCATCCTTAAGCCAAATGTCTTGGTCTTCTTTACTGTAGGAGTGAAGGATAAAAGCCATAGGAGTATTAATTAAACATAGAAAAAACACAGCAAACAAATTGTTTAAATTTACAAAACTACTAAACAACGTTATACCAATGAGAAGGTAAAATGATGTTTTCCAAGTGCTATGTTTGAAAATCGCTTTATTCAATACATAACCGCATAAACCAATCATGAAAAATAGCGATGCGAATGTTAAACCGACTAACGATATAGATATAGTGCTTTGGTTCTCAAGCCCTAGAAAAAAGCCTCCTAATAGAAGTGCTAGATACAAGATGCCGTATAAAATTGTTAGTAGATTTTTCAATTAGTAATTCCTTTTATATTCTTTTCAGATAAGCGAGATATACAATTCATTTTCGTCCGCTTGTCGCTCCAAACAGACATTAATATGGCATCAATTTATGAAAACTCTTGTAACGCCAACAGTGCGGCATCAGCCTTAGTTGATTGCACAAAAATGTGATCATGATAATAAGCGGCGATGACGTTTGCACTAATGCCCTTCTCGGCGAGTTTACTTGATACCGCAGCGGTAAGCCCTACCGCTTCTAAACTTGAATGCACGGTAAGGGTGATCTGGCGAAAACTGCCTTCAAACGCTAATCCTGCGCTTAACGCGTTGGCTTTTGTTAAGACTAGGGTTAATCCTTCGGACTCGATAAATGTGGCTACAGGTTGCAGTGCAGCATAGTCACATAAATCGCCTGATACCGTACAAAATACAAACTCATCATCTTGTAGCTTGGGCGACATGGCGCTTAACAGCTGTTGCAGTTCGGTAATGCCTGACATAGTTCGATTCTCTTATTATTCCCTGCTCTTCCATATAAGCAGGGAATGCGTGGCAGCAACCTTGCTGTGTGCTGCATAGGGATTGATGGGTTATGAGCTCAGTATTTCGACGATCTCTCGAGTATTCTCAATCACTTTAAATACTTCGCCTTCAACGCTGATAGTGATCACACCATTGTCTTCTCGCGCCACAACCTTACCTTGGTTGTAGACAACCTCATCGACCACTTGGCCTACTTCGAGCTTCTTTTGCCAACCTGGTGGCAATGCTTGGCCTCGTTCAGCCTTTTTCTTTAAGCCAGGAGGCAAGTCTTTGTGCTTATCATTTTTTGCATTAACAACATCACTTACACCAACAGCAAGAACCGCCGCGGTAACGAGTAGTTTAAAGTTTTTCATAATTAACCTTTTTATTATTTTAAATATTGTGTTTATTTTTCAGGATTAGCTGCAGGTACAGAACAAACGAACGCTAATTTTGAGCTATCATCACTGACCACCATGCGAGTAATGCTGCCCTGACACTGCTCGCTAAAATCAGCAAACAACTGCCATTCATCTTTGTGCTGCCATTGACGATTGACCATCACTTTGGCCTCGCTGGCTGAAAGCAAGCTACCATCTGGGTGCCAAGCATAATACATGTTGTGACCCGGTAGCATGCTATGTTCGGTCACTGTTTTTGTATCAGCTTGGTAAACTTTTAATTGCCAGCGGTCGCCTTTGGCCTTGGTGTAACTAAACTGTGGCGTTGACGCGACAGTCTCTGGCAGCGCACGCAAGGTACGACCGATATCGGTATCAACCATAGCCGTCTTGCCAGTTTCAACTGAGGCACGTTGCAACATCATCGGCTCACCAAGTACAAACAACAATAATTCGTCCTGATTTAGCCACACGTGATAGCCGACATCGAATACATCTTTAAGAATGGTTTCGCCTTGCAATTCAGCGTTATTGGCGGTGCTCTTATACGGGTAACGGTGCAACAGTTGACGGCCATCATCGCCAACTCGTATTACGGAAAAATGCTTACCATCAGGGGTAATCGTAGGCGAATATTCACTGGCTGAAGAGTTGGTTAAATTGCTGATCGCGGCGCTGTCAATGTGGTAGCGCATGCTGTCTGTTTGCACTTTTTCAGCGTCTTTATCGGTTAGCTTGTCACTCACCGGATACATGGAGGTAAACAGTAATGCCTTTCCATCTTCAGAAAAATGCGGTTGATTGTCATACCCTGGTCGGTTAGTGACATTGGTGACACTGTTAACCGTATTGTTTGTCAGCTCAGCCAAATATACGTCATCTTCTACCGCTACGGTTGCAGCGCTAAATATCGCCATTGGCAACAGCGCCAAACGGGCAATATGATTAGGAATTTTATTAACGGCAGGAAAAGGAGAATGACTCATAATGTGTCCACGATTTATTTGCACGAGAAGATAAATTCACTTTCAACAAATACAACAATAAAGTCAAGCATTTAGTTATTGTCGATTGCCTAATCTGGACTGCTCTAGTCTGACCCGTCCTAGTTTAGAGCCCGGTTTGATACTCTGATTGACGCTCTGATTAATGCTCTGATTAGCACCCTGACTACTTCCTTATTGGCAGTTCGGTTTGAGTTGCTGCTCAGCAATAAAATCGAGGTAGCGCTCAACCGCTAGAGGATCGCCCTTATTATGTTGTTTCACCCCTTTTTGATAACGGTAGGTAAACACATCAAACCATAAATTCAAATGCTGTGCGTTGACGCTTTCGCCAAACAGCGTCAGGACATGTGCTGCAACTTCAGCGGTAGCCAATTGACCATCAATGACCGCTTTGCGCAATTGGTAACGTGAGCCTGTTTCGATGTCATCTTGCGCCGTTAAATCCAAACTTATCATGGGTAAATTATGTAAATATGAACTTTTGCGATACATTTTACGGGCTTGGCGCCAAGTAGCATCAATAAAAATCAATAGCGGTATCTTGCCATCTTCTTGCTCAACCGCGCGTTCATATACGGTTTGCTCTGGCATCGCGTAGGCTTTGGGAAAGACCACAAACGGCTGATAGCGGTTATCTTTAAGCAAGGCATCAAGACCGGCATCAATGTCTTGTCGTTGCCACAAAAAGGCATGGGTATTGTCAATTACATCGGCAATAAGGCGGCCGGTGTTACTTGGTTTCAGTACTTCATCGTCATGCATCAGCAAAGCTGTTGCGATATTACTATTGCTCAGCTTACGTAACGAACAAATACAATAATCTTGATGTAGACGGCAGGTCTCGCAACGAGGTACTTTTGCCCCTCTCGCGCGAAACTCACGGGTGCTGATGGATTTGCGGTAGCGATATAAACGGTTAACGGCGTGGGACATAGCGTTAGTCGATATCGTCAACCGGCCAGCTGACAACATACTGATCATAGTTTTGCATATTGACTTGGTCGTCTTTGATCACTTTGCCGCGTACCGACATGCCAGCTTGATGCATTGCCGATTTTTTGCCTTTGTTAAGTAATGGATGCCACGATGGCAACCCTCGACCTTCTTGTAAGCGTCGATAAGCGCAGCTTTGCGGCATAAAAAAGATATCACTTAAGTTTTCTTGGGTAAGCTTAACGCAATCAGGAACTAGCTTGGTGCGCTCGCTGTAACGGGTGCAGGTACAACTTTTGTCGTTTAATAAGTGACACACCACGTTGGTGTACAACATTTCTTCGCCTTCACGAATATAATCCGTAGGTGCCTGTAAGCCCTCATCGGGTAACTCGGCATCCTCGTCATGCTCTTCTTCAATGATCTTATGTAAGCAGCATTTACCGCAGCCATCACATAGCGACTCCCATTCTTGTTCGCTCATTTGCTCTAGTGATTTATGCAACCAAAATTGCTCTGTCTCTGACGTTGCTTTGCGACTCGATGCTTTACCGCTTGATGCTTTGTGCATTGGGCGCTTTTTGGACTTTTTACTCACTGGCGTATGGACTCTTATACAATGGGTGGGCTATATAAAGTGTACGCCATAACCACGTCGCAGACACGGTTATGGCGCAGAATGAATGATGATTTGCGTGTTAGCGACTGAATTTTATGCGATCAGCCAAATGACCGACCGAAGTCACAAAGTAATAAGACGTATTCCAATGCATCAAACTTTTGTAGTTATCATAGGCTAAGTAGGCACGGCCTTGCTCGCCATCAGGGAAAACCAAGGCGGCTTTCATATCAACGTTAGGTAAATCACTGCCGTCATAACGACGCACACCAACTTTTTGCCAATCACTTAACGACATCTCAGTGCGGCTCCAATGTTGCAACCACGGTTTACGACCACCGGTACGTTGCGGTATGGCAAGTGAGTTATCAAAACCTTGCGGTAACTTAACCTGACGAGCCCAAGTAATGTCATTGTTCCAACCAACTTGGCTCAAGTAGTTGGCAATTGATGCAAACACGTCTGAGGTATTATTCCAGATGTCTTTTTTACCATCGCCGTCACCATCGGCGGCAAAAGATAAAAACGAGCTTGGCATAAACTGGTTGTGACCCATAGCGCCAGCCCAAGAACCTTTCATATCAGCTTTTTTGATGTGACCTTGTTGTAAGATAGTCAATGCATCAAATACTTGGCCTTTGAAAAACGCTTCACGACGACCGTCATAAGCCATGGTTGATAACGCTGAAATCACATCAAAATTGCCAGTGATTTTACCGAAGTTAGACTCTAACGCCCAAAGACTGACAATAAAACGTGGCTGCACACCGTATTGCTTGCCAACAGCCGTCAGTTCTTTATGATATTTTTTCATCATATCTTTGGCTTTGTTGACCTTCCAATCCGGTACCCGTTTTGGTAAATAGGTTTCTAATGTTTCCACCACTTCCGGCTGGTTACGATCCGCTTTAACGGCGCGTTTATGGTAGCTAACATCGGCAAAACTTGTGGCAATGAGTTGCTCACTAAAGCCTTTTTCACGGGCTTCTTGTTTTAAACCTTCAATATACTGTTCGAAAGTCATCTTCTTGCTGGAATGCGGCTCTGCAGCGGTTTGTGCGCTTAGCGGTAACGCCAGTACACTGCTCAGAGCAAGTATGGATGCGGCTAGATGCTTTTTCATTATCATTATTACTCCATATCTTTGTCTTCAACGCCCACGTCTTTGCGGTGTTGTTTTAACAAATCTTCTTTAGGTGGCGGTAATTGCAAATAGTAACCTTTATCGGTCAATTCACTTTTAACTTTTTTAATATCAGCCAATGCTAACTTGTCACGCTTTGCCAAATTTACCATGGTAACCAAATTTGGCGTGCCAAACATTTGCATCAATGGCTCAGGCACGGTCGAGAAATCATCTCGCTTGGTGATATAAAGGTAGGTATCAGCTTTCTTCGAGCTGCGGTATATAACGCAAATCATAATTCTTAGAATGTGTTTAAGGTTTAATGCCAATATATCACCTAGCCCTTTATGCTTAAAGGGCTAATAGCTCTGACTGAGGTATTTTTCAAAGGTTCAACGTGTTACTGATGAGATTCAGTAACACCTGATTATAAAAGGCTTATAGAGATTGTAAAAAGTCACGTACTGGTTGAGCAAACAACTCGCCGCGCCAGCCTTGCAACAGCTCAACACTTTGTTCGCTTTGCTCGTTCAGCTGCCAGTGCCAAGTAAGCAATTGATGTATTTGACGCTTACCGGCAACAACGGCGATATCAAGGTTATTCTGCGCCGCCAGTTCTGTGAGTTTTTGCTTTACCGCTTTAAAGGTGTTTTTGTAATTAGGGTAACTGTCTAAGCGAGACATTTGCTTTGGCAGCTCGTCATCTGGCAACTCATTAACTTTGCGCATCACATTAAGCATGGCCTTGCCTTTGTGGCGGATATCGAGAATATCAATTCCTTCAAAGTTTGCCATCGCGCCAACGCTTTTCGGGTTTTTATATGCCAATGTGAACAAAGTAGCGTCTTTTGCAACAAAGGTGAGCGGCAAATTACGACGCACCGCCTGTTCATAACGCCAAGCCAATAGATGCTGCAAAATCGCCAGGTTACGCGGCTGAAGTTTCCACGCGGATTTGTTATCTAAATACAGTTTCAGCGGGTCGATTGGGCTAAATTTCTTCTCGATTTGCCATTCGCTTTCCATCATTAAAGCTTGATAAAAACCAGCTTCGTTGATTTCGTCTATCACACGATCACAAATTTGGTAGAGATGATAAACGTCGGCTGCGGCGTATTCTAACTGACGCTGACTTAACGGGCGTTTAAGCCAATCGGTTCGCGATTCACTTTTATCTAATTCCAAACCAAGATAATGCTTGATCATCGCCGCATATCCCATCGACAAACCATGACCAAGAAATGCCATCGCTATTTGCGAGTCGAGCATATTGACCGGGCGACACTGCCCCGCTCTTAAGAAAACTTCTAAGTCTTCAGAGCATGAATGAATCACTTTCAATACATCAGGGTTTTGCAATAACTGCCAAAAAGGCGACAAATCAGCAATCGCTTCCGGATCAATCAGGGCAAGTTGCTCACCATCATAGATTTGCAATAAGCCAAGATTTGGAAATAAGGTACGGGTGCGAACAAACTCGGTATCAATACATACCAGGTCTTTGCTGGATGCCTGTTGGCAATATTGGACGAGTTCATTTTCGTCGCTAATGTAAGAAAACTGCACAATATACTCAGATTAAATAGGTTGCAGGCAAGTGTCGGACGAACGGGCGCAATTGTCAACTGCGAAAAAATGAGCAATTTTGCCAGCAACAGGCAAATAAAAAGAGCGGCCTAGGCCACTCTGTTTATTTTTAATGATAACCAGCAAGCTGTATTAGCGTAATTCGCGGCGCAGTATTTTACCGACGTTGGTTTTTGGTAACTCGTCACGAAACTCAACTAACTTAGGCACTTTATAACCAGTTAGGTTGGCTTTACAGTGTTTAATAATATCTTTTTCACAGACATCATCTTCAGCTTTGGTCACAAAAATCTTCACAATTTCGCCGCTGACTTCATGTGGCACGCCAATCGCTGCACACTCATCAATGCCAGGGTGAGTAACCACCACTTCTTCAATTTCGTTTGGAAACACATTAAAGCCAGAGACTAAGATCATATCTTTTTTACGGTCAACAATTCTGAAGTAACCACGCTCATCAACACAAGCAATGTCGCCGGTAGATAACCAACCGTCTTGTAAAATTTCCGCGGTTTCTTCTGGGCGTTTGTAATAGCCTTTCATCACTTGCGGGCCTTTGACTTGCATTTCGCCCGACTCGCCCATGGCAACTTCATTACCTTCATCATCAACAATACGAATATAGGTTGACGGTGCAGGAATACCAATGGTGCCATCGTACGCTTGCAGGTTGTATGGGCTGGTAGTCACCATAGGTGCGCACTCAGTTAGGCCGTAACCTTCAAGCATGCGAGTTTTGGTGATTTGCTGCCAGCGTTCAGCCACAGGACGTTGTACCGCCATGCCGCCGCCGAGTGACACCTTAAGTTTGCTAAAGTCTAAGTCTTTAAAACCAGGTGTGTTCAACAAGCCATTGAATAAGGTATTTACCCCAGTCACAACGGTGAATTTGTACTTGCTTAGCTCTTTAATAAAGCCCGGCATATCTCTTGGGTTGGTGATCAATAGATTACAGCCGCCCAAGGTAAAGAAGGTTAAGCAGTTCGCTGTTAACGCAAAGATATGATAAAGCGGTAAGGCTGTAACAATGGTTTCTTCACCTGGTACCAACAACGGCTTTAATGCGCCTTTGGCTTGTTCTAGGTTTGCGACCATATTGCGATGGGTTAACATCGCGCCTTTTGAGACACCCGTTGTACCGCCGGTGTACTGTAAAAACGCTAAGTCTTCACCGTTAACATCGGTTTCTTTAAACAGATTTGCATTGCCTTGTTTGATCACATCATTAAAGGCAATGGTATTGGCAAGGTTATACGCTGGTACCATCTTTTTGACATGACGAACCACCATATTGACGACAAAGCCTTTCACCAGACCTAAACGATCACCAAGCGAGGTTAAAATGACATGTTCAACCGGAGTATCATCAATAACCTCTTGCAATGTTTTTGCAAAGTTATCAATGATGACAATGGTTTTTACACCAGCATCTTGTAATTGGTGTTTAAGCTCACGAGCGGTGTACAACGGGTTAACGTTAACGATCGTGATGCCGGCAATCAAGCCACCAAATAACGCGATGGGGTATTGCAATGTATTGGGTACCATGATGGCCAGCTTATCGCCTTTTTTCATGCCCAATTGATTTTGTAAATAACTGGCAAAGCTCTTGGCTTGCTGCAGTAATTCACGATATGTAATGGACACATCCATATTAATGAATGCGGTATTGTCAGCATATTGTTCGGTGTATTTGAAAAACAACTCAGCTAACGATGCGTATTTATCCGCGTCGATGTCAAACGGCACCCCTGCTGGATAGCTTTTCTCAAGCCAGATTCTCTCCACAGCCCATCTCCTGATCACTCGGGTTTTTGCCTTGGCAACCCGTTATTATTGTTGTTGCCATCAACCTAAGTTCGTCGGTTTTAGTGACGTTTAAACGACAGTTTATCGGTTATTTTCTCCGATAATGCCGACAAGTATAGTTGATAGCTAGACATTTGGTTTAGCGGGGTATCATTCCACAACCGCGGGAAAAAGCAAGAGGTACGACCAGAAAAAACATCTGTTTGGATAATTGTTCACCAGTCCAAAAACGAAAATTTAGCCAAGAATCTGCTCTAAAAGTTGACTAAGTTGTTGAGCTTGTTGCATATGTACATGATGGCCGCCAGCAAAAGTGACGGTATTCAAGTTGCGCATTTTTTTACCAAAAAATGTCAAACCTTGGTCAATCATGGCAAAACCTTGGTCACCTTTTATCAGCGTTACTGGTGCGCTGATCTGACTGACAATGTGTTGTGCTTGTGGCAAGGCAAAGCGCATCAAAGAAACAGTTCGAAGCCTAGGATCTGAGCGCCAACGCACGCCGCCATCAACGTCAACCGTTGCCCGAGAGACGATTTTTTGCGCTGAATCATAGTCAAGATCGGACACATTCATGCGTGCTTTAACAGCGCTATCTATATCTTTATGCAAAGTCTTATTTTTCTGCGATTGCTTGGCTCGACTTTCAATGCCTTGGCGCAGTAATTTACCTGGCTCGTCGGTTTCAGTGATCAGGCCAACGGATTCAATCAGCAACAATTGCTCTACTTTTTCGGCAAATGTACCGGCAAATAAGGTCGACACCATGCCGCCCATAGAGTGGCCAAGTAAGGTTATTTTTTGCAGTTTCAAATGGTGCAACAATTGGTATAGGTCATCAACGTAATCAACAAAATGATAATGCGCGTCGCCACCTCGGTGATCGCTTAAACCATGCCCTGGCCAATCAATGGCAATAAATCGACAGCGGCTTAACAACGCCGACTGGCTTTGTTGTAATTGCTCAAAAAGCGGCAGGAAACTGGCGGCATTATCTAGCCAGCCGTGTAAACAAAGAATGGTTTTGCCATCTGGGTTGCCAATTTCGAGACCGTGCAAGCTAATTTGCGGCAAGTCAAAGCGTATTGCGCTGATGTTATGATTGTTATTGTTGTTTGCTTTATTAGTCGACACAAATATCTCTTTTAGTGATTGGTTTTGCTGTTGTTGCTTTTGCTGTTGCGTTTGCAGTTACTCTCGCCGTTAACATAACATTGCACAGCACTCGATAAACAGGTTTTTACTGGCCTTTACGGCTGCTCTACCGTAACCGTAGTCGGGTATTGGTGCACTGGCGCGTACTGCCAGTAATATGGCGAGTGCCACCACGGAGAATGCATGGTATGCACATTGATTTTAGTGACTTTCTTCCAAAGGTATACCCGGTCACTTTTTAACACCGGAAACAAATAGGCATACTCGCCTATGGTGTCGTTTTCACCTTCGCCAATGACGCCAACTGCCGTTATTTTTCGTCCCTCAGAGTAAATTACCGGGTCAAGAAAGACCTCGGTAATGACTCGAAATCGCCCTTCACTGCTATTTTTTGTTTTTGGTCGCATGTTTGCATTGAGTGGCATCGACACCACCTCTAATACGGTGCCATTTTCTTTGACATCAATGCTAGCAATGATACCGCCCCAGCGTGCCGTTTCGCCAATATACCCTTGAGGCATGGCACGAACATCGGCAAAAGGAATTAACCGCGTTGTATCGTTGACTTCTAAGCTATCAGGTATGTTGGCACACCCGGTATTCAACAATGCAATCAGTAAGCTTGTGGCGATGAGACGGACAGAGTTCATGATACGGCTCCTTTAGCTTCTTTCGCCTTAGTTTTGAGTTTGCTGGTATGGGCTGAGCGCAACATACGATATAGCGCAAACAAGCCAAACCCACACCAAAATAAGATCCATACGACCTCTGGCAGCATGGTCATTTGTTGCAACGCACTGGCGTCACCAATGGCACGGTTGTCCATCAAATACAACGGCGACTTGATAGCACTTAGCACCACACTTAAGGCGATTAACTGCAATACACCTTTAAGTATACCAAGGTGTTGGATTTTTATGCTCAAGGCGAATACGCCGACTAAAATCAGGCAGATAAATAAGGTTAAAAAGTCGCGCACCCAAAAGATCATCGATGCCACAAGCAAGGCCACCAATAGATAACTTAGAACTCGACTAATTTTGTCATGCACGTTAGCCAGAGAAAATATCACCATCGCCCAAATGGCGGCACCAAAGTAGCCGGCAAAGGCGATAAACATTGGGCTGCCACCTCGAGTGGTACACAAGCCTGCACCGTTAGCAAACAATTGGATTTGCACAATATGACCGCCGCTCAGTAAGGCGGCAATGCCATGGCTTATTTCATGAAAATAGCTTTCTAACCATTCAAAAGGAATTGAAACGATGGGTAGGTACTTGATGACAATGGCTAGCAGAAGCAACAAATAGACATTGGTAAACAGGCGCACAGAGGTGGATGATGTGTTGTTACTTGATTGACTCATCTCACCTCCTAAATATCATTATTGGTTTATTCGCGACCAGGCAGCTTTTTCCAGGTAACGGTGTCGCGAACATAAACAGGTTGCGCATGTTCGGCATCGACGCCATTGCCTTTGGCAAATTCCGCGGCGCCTAATTTTAACATCGCTAACGCATGTGGAAACTTCACTTTCTCATCAACAACAATGTCCCCCAATGAGGCCATTTTATCTTGATACGAATCCCAAGCACTGCCAGCACCGTGCAAATCATCACTGATCACATCGTCAATATGCGCCTTAATTAAATCCGGTGCCATCACCGCTTCATTTAACAGCGGTTGCATCAGCTGGTTTTCGTCCACTTGATACAAACCAACGTAAGCTTCGCTCATGCGCGCATCAATAGCAGACAATACGTTGCGGTGAGAAAAATGATCATAGGCTTGTTGTGCCATAGCTTGTAACGTAGAAACACCGACAACGGGTATATCCGCCGCAAATGCCAACCCTTGTGCCACACCAATGCCGATGCGAACGCCAGTAAAACTGCCAGGGCCACGACCAAAAATAAGACCATCCAGATCAGCGATGCTGACGTTGGCTTCTTTTAAGACATCATCAACCATAGGTAATAACAACAAACTATGGGATTGCGGGCACATATCAAAACGATGATAGATTTTGTCGTTAAATGATAACGCCACAGATGCGGCTTCGGTCGAGGCGTCGATGGCCAGATAATTCACGTGTGCTCTCTCTTACTTAAAACGGGTGAAAATTAGTTATATTGGCTATTGTAACTTACTTTTTTATATCTTGATGCAGCGATTTTAAAAATTTAACTGCCTGATTTAGCTCGCGAGTACGGCTCATATTCGGCAGTGATGCCAAAAATACCGCACCATATGGACGGTTTACAATTCGCGTATCACAAATCGCCAAAACACCTTTGTCGCTGACGTCACGAATCAAACGGCCTACCCCTTGCTTTAAGGAGATTACCGCTTCAGGTAACTGAATTTGCTTAAACGGGTCGCCGCCTTTGCGTCGAACATCATCGCTTTTTGCCTGCAATAATGGTTCATCAGGGGCGCTAAACGGTAATTTATCAATCAATACGCAGGTTAAGCTGTCACCACGTACATCGACCCCTTCCCAAAAACTGGCGGTGCCCAGTAAAACCGCGTGCGGATCATCAATAAACTGATCGAGCAAGGTCGATTTTGCCGTTTGACCTTGCACTAATAAGGTGTTGTCTATCTCTTCACTTAATAACTCGGCCACTTGATTTAACATGCGATAAGAGGTGAATAATAAAAAGCAGTTACCTTTACTGGCATTGATTAATGGAATGGCAATATTTGCCAAGGCTTGGGCACGATTTCGATCATTATTCTGTGGTAAATAACGAGGCACCAATAATTTCGATTGGCTCTGATAATCAAACGGACTTTCCAGCATCAATTGCTGTGCATTATCTAAGCCCAAAGCTTTGGTAAAATGAGCAAAATCACCATTAACCGACAAGGTTGCCGAGGTGAAAATAAAGGCACCTTGGCTGCTGTCGGTGTGCTCTGAAAACTTATCCGCAACCGACAACGGTGTTTGATGCAATACCACATGACGTCGGGTGGTTTCATACCACAGACTCATGCCAAACGCTTGGGTGTCTTGCATAACCTCATATTTGGCCAACAACTCTGTGCAACGTTCAAAACAGTTATCAATGACTTCGCTGCGCGAAATGCACATTTTTAACACATCGTATAAAAACTTTAAATCGTCATAAAGCTGGGCAAAACCGCGAGAAAACTGACTGTATTGTACCTGCTCGCGCCAATTGCCACGACTTGGGTCCATGGCAAACAGTAAACGAAAGTCCCCTGCCGAGCGAGCCAGTTTTTCACTGGCTTTGAGCAGTTGCTTAACGTCGGTTAATTCAACACGATACTGCTGCATACAATCGCTCGCCAATTCTAGCAACTGGCGGGTGGAGAACGACTTACCAAAATATTCGCTGGCAATGTCACCGATTTGATGCGCCTCATCAAACACCACGACATCGGCTTTTGGGATCAGCTCACCAAAGCCGGTATCTTTTAACGCCATATCGGCAAAATATAAATGATGGTTAACCACCACCAAGTCCGCATCGATGGCTTTTTCTCGGGCTTTAACCAAATAACAGGCGTCATAATCAGGGCAATTTCGACCGAGGCAGTTATCGACGGTCGAGGTGATCAATGGCAAAATCATCGAATCTTCACTGACTTGTGTTAACTCGCCAATATCACCGCGTTCAGTGTGACTTGACCATTCTCTAACCTTAACCAGATCATTCAAGCCTTGGCTGTCTAACGTTACCGCTGATTTTTGTCGACGTTCCGGTGCACTGGAGAAATTTTCCTCCAAACGAAACGAACATAAATAGTTTGAGCGGCCTTTTAATAGCGCCACTTTAACACCAGACTGCAATGCGTTTTTTACCACCGGCAAGTCTTTATGAAACAGTTGCTCTTGCAGGTTTTTGGTACCCGTTGAGACAATGACTTTTTTACCACTGAGAATGCTTGGCAATAAATAAGCAAAGGTTTTACCAGTACCTGTTCCCGCCTCAACAACCAAATGTTGCTGTTTTTCTATGGCTTGCGCCACATGGTTGGCCATATCCAATTGCGCTTGGCGTGGCTTAAAACCGTCAATGACGTTCGCCAGAGCACCTTGCTCGGCAAAAGATTCGTGAACGCTTTTGATAAATAAAGTCTGACTACTCAACCGCTTATGTCTGCATATTGGAATGGTTTATGCTGAGCATTATAACAAGGTTAATGCGCTTTTATAATGCTAAACAACAACAATAATCTGTGAACAAATATTTCAACAACACGCTTCGTTTCGGGCTAAGTCAACTATATAAATATGACAATATGATGAATTATTATTAAATAGAACAAACTAGGGGTTGCGCTAAAATTTTCACATGATAAGGTGTTAATTAAAGGTTAACAGCTAGTCTTTACAGCGTATTTGGTTAACTTTATTGATAAATGAATATATGCAATTACATTTTAATACAAGAGAGACTCTTGTGATCTTGATTAAAATGAGACTAGTATAAAGAGCAAGCACAACACATAAGTCGTGCCTCAATAGCGAAGAGAATATTATGAATAACTTGAACTTACACCATCATCACCACATTTGCGGTTAGCCCTCAGGTTATTCGCTGAGGGGCTATGGGCTCTTCAGCAAGGTAAATAATACCCGCCCCGAAAGAGTCCAAACTTTCGGGGCTTTTTTATGAGTTAAATAAAAGCCCACGTAATTTGCTAACGACATAGAACAATCAGGTGAAAACACCATGACACTAGATAAAAACAGATTAACCATTGCGATACAAAAATCCGGCCGTTTGAGCGATGAATCACAAAAGCTCTTTAAATTATGCGGCATGAAACTCAACTTAGCGGATCGGAAATTACTGGCTCATGTCGCCAATATGCCGGTCGATATTATGCTGGTGCGTTCATCAGACATCCCGGGTTTGGTTATGGATGGCGTATGTGATCTTGGTATTGTTGGCGATAACTCGCTAGAAGAGCACGCTCTGCAACGTCAATTAACCCAAGAAGCCAGTGAGTATGAAAAAATCTGCTCGTTGCAATTTGGCGGTTGTCGTTTATCCATTGCTGTGCCAGAAGAGTTCGATTATCAAGGTATTGCCAGTCTTGATGGTTTGCGTCTTGCTACGACCTACCCAAGGTTATTAAATCGTTTTGCGACAGACAATGGCATTTCCTTTGAAATTGCCAAGCTCAATGGCTCAGTAGAAGTGGCGCCTCGAGTTGGTTTGGCCGATGGCATTTGCGATTTGGTATCAACCGGTACCACGCTAGAAGCCAATGGCTTAAAAGAAGTGGAAGTCATTTACACGTCAAAAGCCGCATTAATTAAGGGCCCAAATGCCCTTTCATCAACCAAACAACAAACCATCGATACGCTATTACCTCGTATCAAGGGTGTTTTAAAAGCACGTGAAAGCAAATACATTATGTTGCACGCACCAAAAGATAAACTGAATGATGTTTCAGCCTTGTTGCCAGGCAGCGAAACCCCAACGGTATTGCCTTTAGCAGAGCGCGATGATCTGGTTGCCGTACACATGGTCAGCAGTGAGACCATCTTTTGGGAAACCATGGAACAACTTAAAGCACTAGGTTGTAACTCCATCCTTGTCATGCCAATTGAAAAGATGATGGGGTAAGCCATGATCACCTGGTCTCAACTTAGTGCTAATGACAAGCAAAAAACACTAGCACGCCCTGCAATTAGTGACAGCGATACACTGCGAGACAATGTCGCTGATATCATTAATAAGGTCAGATGCAACGGCGATGACGCCCTATTTGCACTGACCAAAAAGTTTGACGGCGTAAGCTTAGCGTCTTTACGTTTAACCGACAAAGCGGTTGTCAAAGCAACACAAAGCTTATCGGCTGAACGCAAATTGGCAATCCAAACCGCCTACAGTCAAATTGAAGCATTTCACAGCGCGCAAAAGGCACAAGATATTCAGGTCGAAACCATGCCTGGTGTTGAATGCATCTTAAAAACAGAAGCCATCGACAGTGTCGGTTTGTACATTCCCGCCGGTTCTGCACCGCTGCCATCGACGGTGTTAATGTTAGGCGTTCCGGCAAAGCTTGCGGGTTGTCGCCGTGTAGTATTGGTATGCCCACCAGACAAAAATGGTGATATTGCCGATGAGATTATATACGCCGCTAAGTTGTGCCAAATAGGTGAGATTTATACCATTGGCGGCGCGCAAGCCGTGGCGGCATTGGCGCTAGGTACCGAGTCGATAGCAGCGGTAAATAAGGTGTTTGGCCCTGGCAATCGATTTGTCACCGAAGCCAAATCGCAATTATCGCAACAGGTGCCTGGCTTTGCCATAGACATGCCTGCAGGGCCGTCAGAGTTATTGGTTATTGCCGATGACAGTGCCAATCCAGCCTATGTTGCAGCGGATTTGTTATCGCAAGCAGAACATGGCACGGACTCACAAGTTATTCTGCTAAGCGACAGTGAATCGGTTGCCAAAACGGTTAAACAACACGTCGAGTCACAATTGCAAAGCCTGTCTCGTAAAGCGATTGCCGAGCAAGCACTTGAGCAAAGCCGCTTTATTGTGACCGACTCTTTGCAACAAGCCGCCGAGGTTTCCAACCTTTATGGCCCAGAGCATTTGAGCATTCAAACCAGCGATAATGACACGTTATTGACCCAGCTGCGTGGTGCTGGCTCTATCTTTGTTGGCGATTTCACCCCTGAATCGGCTGGTGATTACGCCAGTGGCACCAACCATGTGCTACCCACCTATGGCTATTCAAAGGTATTGTCGTCTTTAAGTTTGGCTGACTTTTCCCGTCGTTATACGGTACAAACGCTAAGCCGACAAGGTCTTACCGCGTTAGCGCCAACCATCGTTGAGTTAACCGATGCTGAAGGTCTAGATGCCCATCAGCGTGCCGTCACCATTCGAGTTAACCCAGAGGTCGAGCGCACCTTAGCAAGTGAATTAGCAGCAACGCCAAAAGACCAAAATCAAATTAAAGATCAAGACCAAAAGGATGCTCCGCTCAAGGGCAATACCACACAGGACGCAACTGCAAAGGACAAAGCCGATGAGTAATGTTGACGACAAAGCCTCACGCCTTAATCAGTATCAAAGCAACCTTGAGGACTGTCAGGCACAAAAGCTTGCCAATGAATTAGTGCGCCGCGATATCAAAGATATGGTGCCCTATCAGTCGGCAAGGCGTGAACAATCCCAAGGTAAAGTCTGGCTCAATGCCAATGAAGCCGGTGACAGTCGCACAACAACCTTGTCTTTAGATACGCTCAATCGCTACCCAGACTTCCAACCGCAAGCCTTGATTGATGCCTACAGTGACTATTGCGGCATCGACAATCGATACTTACTCGCCACGCGTGGCGCTGATGAGGGTATCGAAGTGCTTATTCGCACCTTTTGCCAATCGGCACAAGACAGTATTTTAATTTGTCCACCGACCTATGGCATGTACGCTATCAGCGCCGAAGCCCACAATACACGTGTGATTCACGCGCCGCTGTTAACAGACAACATGCAATTAGATATTAGCGCCATGCAGCAACACGTTGGCAAGGTGAAATTGGTGTTCATTTGTTCTCCAAATAACCCTACTGGCAACAACATCGACTTGGTCGACATTGTTACTACCCTGGAATTATACAAAGACAGTGCCTTGGTTGTGATTGATGAAGCCTATATCGAATACTGCCCGGAAAAAACCTTAGTGCCATTACTGCATAAATATGCCAACTTGGTGATATTGCGCACCTTAAGTAAGGCCTTTGCTCTGGCCGGTTTGCGTTGCGGTTTTACCCTAGCGAATCCATCCATCATTGATCAGTTGTGCAAAGTGATTGCGCCCTACCCAATCAGCCAACCGGTTGCCATGATTGCCAGCCAAGCACTGACTCAGCGCAGTGATATGCAAAACAGAGTGGCAAGCACCAAGCAACTTAGGGATAAAACCCAAGACTTCCTGCAACAACAACCTTGGCTGGTGCAACTATTTGAGTCAAACAGCAATTATTTGCTGTTTCGTGTTGATAATAGCCAAGCGTTATTTACCAGCTTGCTTGAACAAGGGGTGGTCATTCGTAACCAGTCCAAACAGCTTGGGCTGGATGATTGCCTCAGAGTCAGTATTGGCAGTGAAGCCGAATTACAACAATTTTTCATCGCCGTATTAAGCTTTAACGAGCAGTTCTATGGCACCAGTACCGACAATCTATTTAATAAAGAAACACAGGAATAACCATGAGTCAGGCCCTCGATTTTATAAAAGACAACAGCAATATTTTATTTATCGACCGCGACGGAACCTTGATAGAGGAACCGCCAATCGATAAGCAAGTCGACAGTTTGGCAAAACTGGTATTTGAGCCATCGGTCATTCCGGCTCTATTGCAACTGCAAGCTGCGGGCTACATTCTGGTGATGGTATCTAACCAAGATGGCTTAGGCACAAGCAGCTATCCTCAAGCCGACTTTGACCAGCCTCACGATAAAATGATGGCGTTATTTGCATCACAAGGTGTGCAGTTTGCTGATGTGCTTATTTGCCCACATTTTGATGAAGATAACTGCAGTTGCCGTAAGCCTAAACTCGGTTTGGTCAGCGATTACCTACAGCAACAGAAAATCAATTTTGCTAACTCGTTTGTTATTGGTGACCGAGACACCGACGTGCAATTGGCCAGCAACATGGGCTTGCGAGCTTTTAAATACGATAGAGATCAACTTAACTGGAATGATATCTGCGATCAGTTACTGCGCAACGACCGTATTGCCAGCGTTACCCGTACCACCAAAGAAACCGACATTAATGTTGAGGTAAACCTTGATCGCCAAGGTGGCTCACAAATAAGCACCGGCATCGGCTTTTTCGATCACATGCTTGATCAAATCGCCACCCACGGTGGTTTTTACCTCAATTGTCAGGTAACGGGCGACTTGCATATAGACGATCATCACAGCGTTGAAGACACCGCATTAGCTTTGGGTGAGGCACTAAAACAAGCCCTTGGTAATAAGCGTGGTATCGACCGCTTTGGTTTTGTGTTGCCGATGGATGAGTGTCGAGCCGAATGCAGCATTGATTTATCTGGCCGCCCGCATATCGAGTTTAACGCCGAATTTAGCGACAACCGTGTTGGTGAAATGTCGACGCAAATGGTCAGTCACTTTTTTAAAAGTTTGACCGATGCCATGGCCGTCACCCTGCACCTTTCGACCAGCCAAGGTAACTGCCATCATCAAGTGGAAAGTTTATTTAAAGTGTTCGGCCGTGCGTTAGGCCAAGCCATTAAGGTCAGTGGAGACGCATTACCAAGTTCAAAAGGCGTTTTGTAATGGTTGCCTGACGATAGCTCAGCTATTCAAACCTTAGCTGGTCAGGCTTTAGCAATTTAGGCTTTAGCGATATGTGCAATAACATAGTTTTTATATAGGAAACACCACGTGATAACAGATTCCGACATCAATACATCAACGCCAGACGCGCTGATCATCGATACCGGTTGTGCCAACATCAATTCATTGAAGTTTGCCTTGCAGCGCCTCGGCTATAACATCGTAGTCAGTGATGATCACGATGCCATAAAAGCCGCTAAAAAAGTGTTTTTACCTGGCGTTGGTGCCGCCGCCTACGCGATGGCAGGGATCAAACAAAAGCGTCTCGATGCCTTGGTGCCAACGCTAAGCCAACCTTTGCTCGGTATTTGTTTGGGTATGCAATTATTAACCAAGCAATCGACCGAAAATGAACAAGCGACCGATTGTTTAGGCATCATTGATAGCCAGATAAACGCCATAGAGAACACCACCGAACAGGCGTTACGCATGCCTCATATGGGCTGGAACAACCTGGGCTCTATTGCCAACTCGCCACTGTTTACTGGTATTACTGAGCAAGATTACTTTTATTTTGTGCATAGCTATTGTGCGCCTGTAGGCGATGCAACCCTTGCTCAGTGTCACTATGGCCAAGCGTTTTCTGCAAGCTTAGCTCGCGATAACTTTTATGGGGTGCAATTTCACCCTGAGCGCTCCGGTAAAAGCGGTGCCAAACTTCTCAAAAACTTTATGGAGAATTGCTGATGATCATTCCGGCAATTGATTTAATCGATGGTAAAACCGTACGCTTATATCAAGGTGATTACGGTCAAAAAACCGAATACAAACAAACGCCAGAAGCGCTAGTTGAACAGTACTTTAACGATGGTGGCCAACGTTTACACTTGGTTGATTTAGACGGTGCAAAAAACAGTGATAATCGTCAAACCAAACGGTTAAGTGAGATCATTGCCATGGCACCTATGCCGGTGCAAGTTGGCGGTGGTGTGCGTGAGCAAAAAGACGTCGACACCTTGCTTGAACTCGGCGCCAGTGGCGTCGTGATCGGCAGTTTGGCGATCAAACAACCACAGTTAGTTAAAGATTGGTTGCAGCAATATGGCAAGCAACGCATTGTCTTAGCGCTGGATGTGCAAATAAATGAGCTTGGTGAAAAACGCTTACCGACCCACGGTTGGATCGAACAAAGCGAGCAAACCTTAGAGCAATTAATTCGCTTTTACGGCGCCGACAATATCGCTCAGATTTTATGTACTGACATTTCCAAAGACGGCACCTTGCAAGGCTCTAATGTCGACTTATATCAACAAATGAAACAAGCCTTTCCACAAATATTCTGGCAAGCTTCAGGCGGCATTGGCAGCTTAAATGATATCAAACAAGTCGCCACATCTGGCGCCGATGGTATTATTTTAGGTCGTGCCTTATTAGAAGGTAAATTTACCGTCAAGGAGGCTATCACATGCTGGCAAGACGCATAATTCCTTGTTTGGATGTTCGTGATGGCGTGGTGGTCAAAGGCGTCAAATTTCGCAATCATGAAATCATCGGTGACATCGTACCGCTGGCACAACGCTACGCCGCCGAAGGTGCTGATGAATTGGTATTTTACGATATTACCGCCAGCTCAGATGCCCGTGTTGTCGATAAAAGCTGGGTTGAGAAAATAGCCCGCGTTATCGACATCCCCTTTTGTGTCGCCGGTGGCATCAAAACCGAGCAAGATGCGCAAACCTTGTTAGCGATGGGCGCAGATAAAATTTCGATTAACTCACCAGCGTTAAACGACCCGGATTTAATCTCACGCCTAACCGCACAATTTGGTCAGCAGTGTGTGGTGGTTGGTATTGACTCGTATTTTGATCAAGACACAGGCCAATATCAGGTATACCAATACACCGGTGATGAAAGCAAAACCGCCAAAACCCGGTGGAATACCCATGACTGGGTCAAAGAAGTACAACAACGTGGCGCCGGCGAAATCGTGCTAAATGTGATGAACCAAGATGGCGTGCGCCAAGGTTACGATATAAAACAGCTGAGTTCGGTGCGAGCAGTATGTCAAATACCCCTTATTGCCTCTGGTGGCGCCGGTACGATGGCGCACTTTAAAGACGCTTTCGTCGATGCCGATGTCGACGGAGCGTTAGCGGCGAGCGTGTTTCATAAAGGCATCATAGATATTAACGATTTAAAAGATTACCTACGCGGGCAAGGCATTGCCATGCGCAGCTAGCGCTCATACGAGCGCAAGCGCCGCGGCTGAGAGCTAAGAACTAAGAGCTAAGAGCTAAGAGCTAAGAGCTAAGAGCTAACCATATTAAAGGAAACAACATGCTTGTAACGAACCATAATATAGAGTCACTTTCTTGGGACAAGATGGATAACCTGATCCCAGCAATCGTTCAGCACGCCGATACCGGCAGCGTATTGATGCAAGGCTATATGAACCAAGAGGCGTTAAGCGCAACGTTAACCAATCAAAAAGCCACCTTTTTTTCTCGCTCAAAACAGCGTCTTTGGCAAAAAGGTGAATCCTCAGGCAATACCTTAGATGTGGTGAGTATCGTCGCCGATTGTGACCAAGACAGCCTGTTGATATTGGCACGGCCTCATGGACCAACGTGCCACTTAGGCACAGATTCATGCTTTCCCGAGCAAGATATAGCGGATAAAAACTTTCTTGCCTACTTAGAGCAGGTCATACATGCACGCAAAAACGACAAACCGGAAGACAGTTATACAGCGAAATTATTAGCCAGCGGTACCAAACGCTGTGCGCAAAAAGTAGGTGAAGAAGGCGTCGAAGTCGCACTTGCTGCTGCCACCAACGACCGTGACGAGTTGCTTAATGAATGTGCCGATTTGTTTTATCACAGCTTAGTTTTACTTGCTGAGCAAAATGTTGATTTAAAAGAAGTGATGAAGGTATTACAATCACGCCATCAATAATTTTTTAAATGCATCCCCAATGAGTAAGACAATGTACTGGCAGGCCAAAACCTTTCAACAGTTGAGCATCAACGAGCTTTATGACGCGTTAAAATTGCGAGTCGACATTTTTGTGGTTGAACAAGAGTGTTTCTACCCCGAGCTTGACGATGCCGATCGCCATCCCCAAACCTTGCATTTGCTGGGCTATGATGATGACACCCTAGCCTGTTATTTACGCATCTTGGCAAAAGGCGTGTCTTATGATGATTACGTCAGCATAGGCCGTGTTGCTACCGCCGAGAGTCACCGCGGGAGTGGTCTGGGTAAAGAGATGATGGTTCAGGCATTAGACTTATGTCAGCAGCATTTTGCTGGACAAGATATCAAAATTTCTGCGCAGCAATACCTAGAAACGTTTTATCAAGACTTAGGGTTTGCTACCGTCTCAGAGATGTACCTCGAAGACGGCATTCCGCATATTGGCATGCTTAAGGCGTGTCAGCCTGTTTAACTTGGATTGTGTTTTTTCAAAGTTTGAGTTTCAAGGCTCCATTTTCAAAGTTTGAGTTTCAAAGCTTGTTGGCTACCAACTAGATCGCTAATTTGTAAATCACATGAATGGTTTTTGATATCTCGATAAACTGCGGCTCAAAGACGGTAATCGGCGCTGCTTTGCGAGCAAATGAACCGTATTGTACGTATCTGTCGGCAACCGCAAATGACGCTAAGGCATTGTTAAATGAGCCGCTATCATTGATAGCAAACACTGACTCGATATCAACCCCTAACCCTTTCGCCAAACGTTGCGCTTTTTGTTTGGCTTTCTTGCCCGCGTCAAACACGAGTTCGGCGCTGATCTGTTCGCGTTCGCTATGATCAAAACGTGATTCGATGTCTTGCACATGTTCAGCCTTATACAAAATATTGACGATGTCGCTGTATTGGCTTAACTCAGACAGTTCAAGTTTAAATGCCTGCCTGACTTCATAACCCAGTATATCTAACGAGTTATAGTCATCATCACGTTTGCGCTTTGCCCGTTTACTGATTTCAAATGAGGTGATTTGCTCACTTTTTATGCCAAGCCGGGTTAGCTGCTCAAGCATTGTGGTAACACTCATATGCAGTAGTTCACTGGCGACATCCGCTTGTTTGTCGAAAGTTAACAACTGAAACGATAGACTTGCTTGATTCGGTTGCACTTGCCGCTCGCTCGTCACCTCAACCGTCACAAACGGAAAATCCGGTAGAGCTTGTGCTGCTGTTTGCGTTGCTATGATTGACATCAACCAAGATAACACCACAATAACACCATGGGTCGTTTTCATACTGTGTCCTTTTTATTGGTAAATTACATTGTCTGATTTACGCGCTGTTAGCTATAGGTGATTGATACAGTCTACGATTGCAGCGATAAAGACGGTGTATGAAAATGCTCACCGTTTTGAATCAGCGTCTTTCAGTATCATTAATGCACTTCATCACATTGATGCACGTGTTCGTTATTTAATAACGCCAACACCGTATTACCATTGGCATATAAATCCACATACTGGCCTTCTCTGGTTTCGTCCAATAACGGATCCGCCAGCAAATATTGCTCAACCTCTTCAAACGCCAGCAATTGCAAATTCTTATCGCAAAACTCAATAAACCACATATCCTTTTCTTTGATCAACCGTCCAGTCACAACCTGATTGGCATAAAGCGTCTGCTGTTGATCAGCAAACACATGTTGCTGCTCTTGAAAGTACTCACTGACTTGCTGATTAAAGGCATCGATTTTAGCGGCATCGTCGATGGCAGCAATGGCATTAAACTGCATCGGGCGCTTATTAACCGGTTGAAATTCCGGTAACGCCAAACTGGCAAGCTGGTCTGCATCTTCAGTTTGTGAGCTGTCCGTTGCCGGTTGTTCAAGCACCACCACATCGAGTTTTTTCACCGCCACGGTATCCAGCTGCTGCTTAAGTTGGTCAAACAGTGGCACCGCAACAACAAACATCAATGCCGCAAAACCAGCGACTTTAAACGACGACCAATTTTGGTATTTGTGATGTAAGCGACGACTGATATCGTCACTGTTTTGCATACGAGCAGACAGGTCATCTTTTATCTGTTGTTGCTGCTTACCACTCGCCTGATTGGCTTGCTTACGACCTTGGTATAGTGCATCGAGTTGTTGGTCAAATTTATCATCGTGGTTACTCATGGTAACCTCCTAAAAGCTGTTTAAAGGTGTTGCGGGCATAACGCAATCGAGATTTGATGGTTTCTGACTTTTCTTGGCAAATCTCACTGATCTCGACAATCGAAAAGCCTTCTTGTTGCAATACAAATGCTTCACGTTGAGCAAATGGTAGGTTGGCTAAGACGTTATCAAAGGCCTGTTGTAAATCGCCATCTTGCTCGACCGTTTGCAAACTCTCTTGATTTGCCACGTGTACTTCATCGAGTGTTTCAAACTGCCAACGTTGTTGGCTTCGTAACTCATCGATTAACGCATTACGAGCAATACGAAACACCCAGGCTTTACCACTGTTACCGCCTTTATCAACAAATAAAGGTGCCTTGTCCAACACTTTTAGCCAGGTAATTTGAGTGATGTCTTGCGCCAGCGTTTTGTCACTTTGGCTAAGCACGTAATGGAACACATCTTGATGTAAACGATCGACCAGAAGATGCAGTGCCGTTTCGTCCTGCTGTTTGGCAAATGTTCGTAGCAATTGCTCGTTAGAGGCTGACGACAGTCCGTGCAATGCTTGCCGTAAGCCTTGCCAAAACGAGGCACGGGTAGTCGCGCTAGCGTTATCCATATCGCGCCCCGCATCTCGTTTTGACCAACGTAAAGAGGATATTTTGATCAAAGGCAATCCCTTTTATCGACTTGTTATTATTCTAATAATCAACAGATTATCACCTAACCATTAGCCTGGTCTAATGTAAAATCTAATTGCACTGTCATACCATGTTGTGCAACCGGTTGACCGTCAACGAGCTTGGCTTTGTACTTCCATTTTTTCAGTGCCCGCTTGGCCTCTTTATCAAAGGTACGCTTAGGATTAGACTCCACTATTTCAATATTGGTTACTGCCCCAAGCTCATTAATACTGAACGATAAGATCACCCACCCCTCTTTACCTTCACGTGCGGCAATCGCAGGATACTTAGGCGATACCCGGACAATAGGTCGCGCCTCATGATCCGCCATAACAAAATTGTCCATACTGTCCAGCGATGAATCGTTCATACTCGGTCCAGGTACGGATATATCGATATCAATACCCTGCGATGTACTTGCCACAGGTGTTGGTGATGGTGGCGTCGTTCTTGGCTTTGGTGGCGGCTTTATTTTACGCTCATTGGTTTTCACTGTGCTGTCTTTAGGTGGTTCGACGAACTCTATGGGCGTGTATGCTAATGGTTCACTAATTCCGCCTTGCTTAGGTGTGACTAACGAGGCCATGACCACAAATAGCGCGAATACAACCATACTGGTGATGGTTAACAAAGATACGAGTTTTTTCATCTTATTCTCCTGCCTGGAACATCTATTGTTAGGGCCATGCCCTGGTGATGGTCTGGTACCAGTCAGCGCGCAAAACATCCTGTTTTACTCATCGTCTTCAGCTCATGCATTATGTTAACGCTATGCCAAACGCCATATTAAAAACCTTACTAAACATCATATAGATGGTTTTGCTTATGGCACTTAATGAAGTTGATGCACTGTTATAGGAAAAACGCTGGGGAATTAAGAAAGGGGTTAAAGAAAGTTAAACAAATTTAAAAAATGTGAAAAAGAGCGATATTATTTTTTACCAAAGTCGATGCGCACAGACATACCTTCTTGACGCACGGTTTTGCCATCGATCACTTTGGCCTGATATTTCCAACGCTTTAATGCGTCAATGGCGGCTTGATCAAATATCTCTGGTGGGCTGGCATCGAGCACTTCAATGTTTTCGATTTTGCCGTAACGATTGACCGCAAATTTCAGTTTTACCCAACCGCGAATCTGCTCTCGGGCGGCTTCTATGGGGTAACGCGGTAAGGCACGATAAATTGGTCTTGCGTCGTTATCTTTAATGGCACCAACCGCAAACTCCTGCGATTCAAGTGAGCCATCGACTTCGATTTGAGGCATGCTGACATTCGGCAACTTGGTTTCGGTAGTCACTTTGGGCATATCAACACCAATCAGACCACTGGGTTTTTGTAATGGTTCAGGCGGTGGATCGAGTATGCGCTTTTTACGGGCGATGGCAGAGTCTTCAGGCAGCTTAACGATGGTAATAATGGGGTTGTCTTCAACTTCTTCAATATAGACCTCTTCTGTGGCAACCAGAGATGCCATGATCGCGAACAGGGCGAACGAGATGAATGCTCCTAAAATAATTGGCACAAAAAACTTCACTTCTCCCCCATATCTTGTCTTTATTGATTCAGCTTGCCTGGCTATAAAGCTCTCCCGCAGAAAATGGTGCTATAAGTATAGTCCTAGATACTAAAAGCCAAAATATCTTGCAAAAAATGCAGAAACTGGTTTTCGGAAAGATTGCTTTGCACTAACATAGTAACCGATATTCATTAACGAGAACAAAAACTTATGCAAACAGCTTCTTTAGCCATTACCGGCTTTTATACAGGCATCCTCGCCATCTTATATATTGCCTTGTCATTCAAAGTCATTGGTCAGCGTCGTAACAAGCGTGTCGGCATTGGTGACGGCGGTGGAGAACACCCAGAGCTGGCTAAAGCAATACGTGTGCACGCGAACTTCATCGAATACGTGCCAATTGCTTTATTACTGTTAGCAATTTACGAATTGGGTGGTGGCAATGTAATGTTTGTACACGCCTTTGGTGGTTTATTGGTAACCGCTCGCTTTTTTCATGCTATTGGCCTAGGGAAAAGCATCGGTACCTCTTGGCAGCGATTTGTTGGCACGTTAAGTACCTTTATCACCATTTTGGTGTTGTCGATATTAAATATTATTGCCATCTTTTAATAACATTTGATGCATTAAAAGCAATACCTAAAAGCAATATTAGTACCAGACTACTACCCGCAATGCTTAACGTATTGACCATAAAAAAGGCCCGCTACTGCGGGCCTTTTTGTATCTAATTAATCAGCGTTGCGATTTATGCAAGCTCTGATGCAAGCTCAGCACTTACTTCTTCAACCGGCTTAGTACCGTCAATAGTAATGTACTTACAGTTACCTGCTTTTGCTTCTGCATGATAGTAGTCAACCAATGGCTTAGTTTGCTCATGGTAGATACCCAAACGCTTACGTACCGTTGACTCTTCATCATCTGGACGAATCGCTAAATCATCGCCTGTCTCATCGTCTTTACCTTCCACTTTTGGTGGGTTGTAAACGATGTGATAAACACGACCAGAACCAGGGTGAACACGACGGCCGCCCATACGCTGGACGATTACTTCGTCAGCTACGTCAAATTCAATAACAGAATCAACAGAGACACCATTTTCTTTCATTGCGTCGGCCTGTGGAATGGTACGTGGGAAACCATCAAGCAAAAAACCGTCTTTACAGTCGTCTTGTGCGATGCGTTCTTTTACCAAACCAATGATTAACTCATCAGAAACCAATTGACCAGCATCCATAACTTTTTTCGCTTCCAAACCCAGCTCCGTACCAGCTTTAATCGCCGCACGTAGCATGTCGCCTGTCGAAATTTGTGGAATACCGTATTTGCTCATCAGAAATTGAGCTTGAGTACCTTTACCAGCACCCGGTGCACCTAAAAGAATAATGCGCATAAACAGACCTTTAAATGTCGTAACTCAGACACGAATTGCATCGGAGCCATAAATTTATATTTATAAAAACGCAATGATACTTGCTGACCAGTTTGCAAACAAGTGTTTCAATCCAAATGTTTCATAAAAAAGTCATCTTTTTTCAACAATATTTGCGGTAAGTCAGCAAAAATAAACGACGAGCAACACAATAGTGATAAAACTCAATGGCTAGCGAGCCATTGTCAGACAATAAAAAGGCCAGCAAATGCTGGCCTTTTACGCGATTTAAGCGTCGGCTTATTGTCGAAACGCCCTGTTAAGGTGTTACTTGGTTAAGCTCATCATCAATTTGTTAAGTTTGCTAACAAACGATGCTGGGTCTTTCAAACTGCCGCGCTCTGCTAACATGGCTTGCTCGAATAAAACCTCAGTCCACTCATTGAATTTGTCACCATCGCTTTCATCGGCAATGTGTTTGACCAAATCGTGCTCGGCGTTGATTTCAAAAATAGGTTTGCTTTCAGGCACTTCCTGACCAACCGATTGCATCAACTTGATCATTTGACTGCTCATGTCTTGCTCATCGGTAACAATACACGCTGGAGAGTCGGTTAAACGATGGGTGATACGCACATCCTTTACTTTGTCACCTAGGCTGTCTTTAAGACGACCGATCACTGAATCAAACTCTTTTTCCAGCTTCTCTTGCGCTTCTTTGGTTTCCGCGTCGTCCATGTCACCTAAGTCTAAGTCACCGCGAGTTACCGAAGAGAACTGTTTTGAATCAAAATCAGTGAAGTGGCTCATCAACCATTCGTCGATACGATCGCTCATCAATAATACTTCGATGCCCTTCTTACGGAACACTTCTAAATGCGGGCTGTTTTTCGCCGCTTCAAAACTGTCGGCAACGACATAGTAAATCTTGTCTTGATCTTCTGGCATACGCTCGATGTAATCGGTTAACGATACATTTTGCAACGCACTGTCGGTGTGCGTAGAGCTAAAGCGCAACAACTTGCCAATGGCTTCCTTGTTGGCCATATCTTCAGCTGGGCCTTCTTTTAGAACTTGACCAAACTCATCCCAGAACGACTGGTATTTTTCAGCGTCTTTTTTACCCAGCTTGTCTAACATACCCAATACGCGTTTTGTACAACCTTTGCGCATCGCTTGGGTAACTTTGTTGTCTTGCAAGATTTCACGCGATACGTTCAATGGTAAGTCGTTAGAATCAAGTAAACCTTTAACAAAGCGCAAGTAAGTCGGCATAAATTGTTCAGCGTCGTCCATGATAAACACACGTTGGACGTATAACTTTAAGCCGTGTTGGCGTTCGCGGTTGTACATATCAAATGGTGCTTTGCTTGGTACGTACAATAACGAGGTGTATTCTGTGTTACCTTCGACCTTGTTGTGCGCCCATAAAAGCGGCTCAGCAAAGTCATGTGATACATGCTTATAAAACTCTTTATACTCTTCATCAGATACATCTGACTTTTCACGAGTCCAAAGTGCTTCGGCTTTGTTCACCCCTTCCCATTCAGCTGGCTTTGCTTCGATAGCAGGACGAACAACATTGCCTTCTTCATCTTTCTCTTCATCAACCGCATCAACAGCTGGAGTCAGCATTTCAACTGGAATAGAGATGTGATCTGAGTATTTGGTGACGATTGACTTTAAGCGCCAATCATCTAGGAATTCTTTTTCATCTTCTTTTAATACCAAGATGATGTCAGTACCACGATTGGCCTTTTCGATGGTTTCAACGGTGAAATCACCTTCACCGGCGGATGTCCATTCAACACCATCCGCTGCGTCAGTGCCGGCAGCACGGGTACGTACAATCACTTTATCAGCAACGATAAAGGCAGAATAAAAACCAACACCAAACTGACCGATAAGTTGCGAGTCAGATGCTTGATCGCCTGACAAACGCGAGAAGAAATCCGCTGTACCTGATTTGGCAATGGTACCTAGGTTGGCAATAACATCATCACGAGTCATACCGATACCATTATCAGAAATGGTGATGGTATTGGCATCGCTGTCCGCAGACACACGCACACGCAAGTTACCGTCACCTTCATAAAGTTCGGCATTTTCTAGCGCTTTAAAACGTAATTTATCGGCAGCATCTGCCGAGTTTGATACTAACTCACGTAGGAAAATTTCTTTATTAGAATAAAGTGAGTGGATCATAAGCTGCAGAAGTTGTTTAACTTCTGTTTGAAAACCGTGAACTTCTTTATGACTTTGGTCAGACATAAAAAACATCTCCTGAAAATACACTTAACAACACACCGCAAAACAGCAACAACACCTTATGTTCGGCATCTCACTGTGCGGTAACAGATGAAAATTAAGTGGGGATAATTATTTTCGATTTAAAGGGGAAAGCGGAAATTTTATGAAAATATTTTCTCAAAGAACCTTCAAGGGGTCAGAACACTTGAACGTTTCAAGTGTTCTGACCCCTTGAAAAGAGAAGTTTTAGATGGTTTTTCGGCCACTAAAGGCATGCGATAAGGTGTTGCCATCAACGTATTCTAATTCGCCGCCAACCGGCACACCATGGGCAATGCGTGAGGTAGAAATATCGTATCGTTTTGCCATATCAGCCACAAAATGCGCCGTCGCTTCCCCTTCAACCGTTGGGTTAGTCGCTAATATGAGTTCATCAAACTGGCCATTTTGCAGTTGGTTATCCAATATATCCAAACCAAGTTGTTCTGGGCCTATTCCATCAATTGGTGACAAGTGCCCCATTAACACAAAGTAGCGACCGGTAAATTCGCCGGTTTGTTCGATGGCGATAATATCTGAAGGCGATTCAACCACACACATTTGTCGTTTTTCTGCACGTGATGGGCTTTGGCAAATATCACAATAATCGTTTTCGGTGAAGGTTCGACAGCCTTTGCAATGGCCAACATCGTCCATTGCCATCGCTAATGCCGTTGCCAGTTTTCCGCCACCGATACGATTGCGCTCAAGCAAGTGAAATGCCATACGTTGTGCCGATTTTGGGCCTACGCCAGGTAAGCATTTTAAACCGTCAATTAAGTCCTGAACCAAAGGGCTGAGTTTCATAGTCAATCTGTTGTATAAACCGTTTCCTGCATACTAGCAAACAACGGCGGTGCATTTCATCCTGTGTTGACAGGATTAGCCAATAAAATGCGTCAAAAGTGTTAACCTGTTCATTTTTCGTAACATTTAATGTAAATGACATGTTAATAAAGGACTGGACAGTGTCCAATTAATGTTCAACTATAGGGCTAGTTTCTCGATTAAGGGTAACGTAAACGGTTAAAAGAACATGGATATACAGTGATGGAATGCAATTCGAACCAGTTACTCCCTCGGTTAACGGCCTGCCTACCCCATCCGTGTGCCTAATATAATGCTGATGTAGACTCTGTCATTTTACAAAAGCGTTTCTTTTTCTCGTTTTAACTTGCTTTTAAATCGTGACGCGCAACTTTTGTAAGCGTGCGAATGAAGCCGTATCCATGTTTACAGGGGACTAATAAATATAAGCATAAGGACTAGAAAACTATGACGATGTTTAGAAAAAGCTCACTCGCTATGGCGTTATCAAGCGCCTTGTTAGCAAATCTAAGTTTCACTGCACAGGCCGCTGATGAGGCAGTCGAAGGTGATATTGAAACCATTGAAGTTACCGGTTCACACATTAAACGTACCAATATGGAAGGCCCTTCACCGGTCACCAGTTTAAACAGCGATGATATCGCCCGTACCGGTGCAACCGACTTGATTGGCGTATTCGCTAAACTGCCAATTTCTGGCCAAGGTACCTTTTCAACTCAAGCAAACAGCTCAGATGACACCGCTAATGGTGGTTCATCGGTTTCATTGCGCGGCTTAGGTGCCGACTCTACGTTGATTTTGGTAAACGGTCGCCGTGTATCGGTAAGCCCATTTGCTAAAGGCATAGATACAGCTTTTGTTGATATCAATAATATTCCGGTATCGGCCATTAAGCGCATTGATATCCTTAAAGATGGCGCTTCAGCAATCTATGGTTCTGACGCGATTGCTGGTGTAATCAACATTGTCTTACGCGATGACATTGATGGCGCAGAAGTCACCGTTAAATATGGCGATACAGCCGACGGTGGTGGTGAAGAGCAAAACGTCAGCTTAGTATTTGGTCACCAAACCGATAAATCTAGCCATACTTTTATCGTCGACTATTTTGATCGCGAAGAAGTGTTGTACGCGGATCGTGATTATTCAAAAACCTCTAACCAAGCGGCACGCACAGGCGACCCATTGGCAACGGATTTCCGTTCATCATCGGGTATCCCTGGCACCATTGCCCTGGCTGCTGACCCTTCAAATCGTTTAATTGACCTGTACGGCAATGATACCTGTCCTGAAGCGGATCGTGATTTTGCCAATAATCTGTGTCGTTACGATTATGCGCCTTATATGACGATGTTCCCTGACGTTGAGCGTTTCAGCTACAACTACATGGGCAGTTATGAAATTTCTGACACCTTACGCGGCTTTGCTGAGTTAAATGGTCAGAACGCCAAATCCATCATCCGTGGTGCCGGTAGCCCAAGCTTTAATGAGCTGTTTATGGCCGGCGATAATCCAAACCATCCATTTGCGGATATGCCAAGCCATGAGTTTTTTGGTCAAGACTTAACCATGCGTCGTCGTACCGTTGATATTGGTAACCGTGAAAAACGTGTTGATGCCGATTACTATCGTTTGATCTTTGGTTTGCAAGGTGACATTGGTGATTGGAACTGGGAAGCGGCATACAGTTACATCAAAAGTGAGTCAACAGAGCGCGGCGTAGATGGTTTCCCGAATTCACTGCGAATTCAAGAAGCCATCGACAGCGGTTTGTGGAACCCATTTGAGCCATCTTCTAACTCACAAGAATCTTTAGATTACATTGAAACCACCACCACGCGTGTTGGTAAATCCACCAATAAATCCCTCGATATCAAATTCTCTGGTCCGGTGTTTGAGTTGCCAGCAGGTGATTTGATGTTAGCGATTGGTGCAGAGTATCGTGAAGAGAAAATATCTGACAACCCAGATGATCAATTCTTACGCGGTAACGTGTTTGGTACCGAGGCAACGCAAGCCAATGGTGATCGTGACAACACCGCCATTTTTGGTGAGGTAGCGATTCCGGTATTTGATTCATTAGAAGTTCAAATTGCGGTACGTTATGAAGATTACAGTGACTTTGGTACAACAACCGATCCAAAAGTCTCATTTTTATGGACTCCAACCGATGATTTAAGTATTCGTGGTTCTTACGGCACCGCATTTAGAGCACCGTCGTTACACCAATTAGGTTTGGGTACCACTGATGAATCACCAAACTTGGTCGATACCTTACGTTGTGATGCTATTGGTAACCAAGATCGAGCCTGTGAGCCACAAGAATACACCGCGGTATTTGAAGGTAACCCAGATCTTGGCCCTGAAGAATCAACCAGTTATAACGTTGGTATCATTTACAATATCACCGATAACTTGAACTTCTCGGTTGATTACTACGATTATCAAATTGAAGACATCATTGATGCTGATACGCAATTTGTGATGGATAACTTTGGTTTGGATCCAGATATCGTAGAGCGTCGCCCTACCAGTATCGCAAACGATCCGGGTGAGGTTATTCGCGTTAATGACAGTTTCCAAAACATTGGTGACTTAGATACCTCGGGCTTAGACGTTGATATTCGTTACAACCTTGAAACCGGCTTTGGTCAGTTCCGTTTTGGTTATGTGATGAACTACGTTTTAGAGTTTGAAGATTACAAAGGCACCGAAGAAGGTGGTTTTGAGCAACCAGAAGTCCGTTGGACAACCTCGGTAGACTGGATGTTAGACAACTTCACCTCGACCTTAGCGGTTAACTTCATTGACGAATTCGAACAAGAAGCATCGTTAGGCATCGACAAGAAAGTGGATTCGATGACCACAGTAGACGCGGCAGTGAACTACTTTGGCTTTGAAGACGTTACCTTGACCTTAGGTGCGACCAACTTGCTTGACGAAGAACCACCGTTTGCCTATCACGACTTTATGGGCTTTGTTGTTAACGTGCACAGCGGTCAAGGCCGTTTCATGTACGCACAAGCGACATACAAGTTCTAACGGTAATGTGTTAGCAGAAACAAAAACGGCGCTAAATGCGCCGTTTTTTTTATGGTGCTGCAAAGATTATGAAATAGAGCGACGATTATTTTTTTAAAAACAACACCAGACCTACCACGAAACACACACCGCCGGCGATATAAAACATCATCACTTCATCGGTTGGTGAACCGCTTACCGCTTCCGATACTTGTGCCGTGAATTCACCTTGCTGTTGATGCCCCCATACAGCCAAAGCCACACCGACGATCATCAATATTACACTTGCTAATTTACCTGACATAGCGTTTCCCTCAACCTTGTAAATAAAATGTTAACTATGGCTATTAGACTACGACAACCACCTCAGTTGTGCAAATTTGCCGAAATGCTAATGCTGACTTAGGCTTAAATGCATACAGAGAAACACAATGTTCACCATGTTGCTCTGCAAGTCTAAGCCACAATACATCAATCATCAGAGGAATTGTTATGCTTAAAAACGTATATAAGAATACGCGAAGATTTAACTATCCTATTACCCTATCATTCATGTTAATGGGCATTTGTGGCGCGGTGCAGGCTGAGCAACAACCGCCAAAACTGGTATTACAAATCACCGTTGATCAATTAAGAGCCGATCTGCCCTATCGTTATCAAGATCGCTTCGTCAAAAATGGCTTTAATTATCTCTTTGATAATGGCGTCGTTTACAAAGATGCTCACCATCCACATGCCAATACCGAAACCATTGTAGGACATGTCACCCTAGCAACAGGCGCCACACCAGCAACGCATGGCTTGATTGCCAATATGTGGTTTGATCGTAAAGCTCAGCGTCAGGTATATAATATTGAAGACGACAACTATGTGCTGCTAAGCAAAGGTGCCAGCGTCGACAAAGACACCGAAATCGACCCAACGCAAAAAGCCGCTAACGTTGAAGGACGTTCACCAACCAACATCATCGGCTCAACCTTTGCCGACGAACTGAGCATCAGTACCAATGGCAAGGCCAAGGTGTTTGGAGTTTCCGTAAAAGACCGTGGCGCAGTGTCACTGGCAGGTCATTCAGGAAAAGCATTTTGGTTTTCAAAACAAGCCGGTGAGTTTGTCACCTCAAATTATTACTACCAAGCGTATCCAAGCTGGGTAGAAGACTGGAACGACAAAGGTTACATAAAACAATTTGCTGGTACTCAATGGCAATTGTTAAACAAAAAAGACACCTATTTGTTTGGCAATGACGATGATAAAGCTTGGGAGATGGATATGGCCGGATATGGTCGCACCTTTCCTCATGCCTTTGGCAGTGCGTCGTCTAAATACTTTACCACCTTGCTCACGGTCAGCCCTGTCGGTGACGAGATGACCGTCGACTTTGCCAAAGCTTTGGTTAAGGCAGAAGACATTGGCGACGATGATATTACCGATTATTTGGCCATCAGCTTGTCGGCTACCGACTACATAGGCCATTTTTTTGGCGCGTCCAGCCTCGAATCGGAAGATAACATCTTACGTTTAGACCGAACCTTAGCAGACTTGTTTGAATTTATTGATGAGCACGTTGGTCTTGCCAATACGGTAATCGTGTTATCTGCCGATCACGGCGGTCCGGAAGTGCCAGGCTATTTGAATGAGAAAAACATCTACGGTGAATATGTGCCACGTACCGATTGGGAACAAAGCGATGAAGTCAAAGCCGTTAAAAAGCTGCTGCGCATCAATGAACGGTTGGTTGAAGCGTTCTCACCACCGTATATCTATCTTGATATGGACACCATCGCTAAGACTGACTTTCCACCGGCCATGGTTCAAGACTTGTTGGTCGCCGAGCTGAATAAACGCGAAGAAATTTTTACCGCGATTGCCAGTCATAAACTTGAGTCAGGAAACTTCCCTGATACGCCCGTATACCAAGCGGTATTTAACAACCACAGTCAGGGGCGTTCAGGCGATATCTATCTGGTATTTAAGCCACACGATTTCATCAATGATTTAGAAGGCTTAACGGTCACTGCAACCCATGGTTCGCCATGGAATTACGATACCCATGTGCCCATTATATTTGTTGGAAAAGACATAGCAGCAAAAAACGTCAATCGCCGTGTTGAAACCATTGATCTGGCGCCAACCCTGTCGGCCTTGTTAAACATCAAAGCGCCATCAGCCAGCGAAGGCAAAGTGTTGGTCGAGGTTGTCGACCGCTAACATGCTTTCGATGATAACTGCCAAACATAGTCAAAAATAAAAAACGCCGAGGGCAAAACCTTCGGCGTTTTCATATTCATTTTAAGCTATTGCTATCGTGCTTAACGTATTAAGCCCTAACAAACTCAGCACATCAAACGTATTAAAAGCATTAAGCACACTTTAATTGCGCTCGCGAATTAACCGTATTTTTGCTGTAAGTGTTTAAAGACCGCGCGCACACCGAACGCTTCACCGCCTTTAGGGCGACCCGCTAGTGGACGTACATTAAACGCCATAATATCAAAATGACACCAGTCGGTACCTTGCTCAACAAACGATTGTAAATACAATGCCGCGGTTATCGCCCCACCAAACGGGCCTGTGGCACAATTGCTCATATCGGCAACATCACTTTTCAGCATATCCGCGTACGGTTGATGCAATGGCATACGCCATACTGGATCTTGTATGGTTAATCCGGCATCAGTGATGCCTTGCGCGGTCGCATCATTGGTGGCGAAAAAGCCTGGTAATTCGGTGCCTAAGGCAACACGCATCGCACCAGTTAACGTAGCGAAATCAATCACCATATCTGGCTTATCGTTCATCGCTTCATCAAGCGCATCACACAACACCAAACGACCTTCAGCGTCGGTATTATCAATTTCTACGGTAAGACCTTTGCGCGTTGTAACGACATCACCTGGGCGCAAGGCGTTGCCTGAAATGGCGTTTTCTACCGCAGGAATAAGCACTCGTAAACGTACATTCAAACCAAACGCCATGATAAGACGAGCAAGACCAAGCACATGCGCCGAGCCACCCATGTCTTTTTTCATATAGCGCATACCTGCAGCCGGTTTTACATCCAAACCACCGCTGTCAAAACAGACGCCTTTACCAACCAAGGTTACTTTCGGTGCATCTTCATTGCCCCAGTGCAAGTCAAGCAAACGTGGTGCGTGGCAACTCGCTCGCCCTACGGCGTGAATGGTTGGGTAGTTATGCTCTAATAAATCGTCGCCGACAATTTCCGAAAACTCAGCGCCAAACTCGTCAGCCATCTGTTGACTGACTTGCGATAAATGTTGCGGCATCATATCTGCCGCTGGTGTGTTGACTAAATCACGTACCAGAGCGGTCGCTTGATATTGCTTAAGCGTTGACTTAACCAAGTCAGCATCATCAATGGCAAGCACAGGAAAATCGCTTTTACCCGCTTTATAACGATCAAACTGATACGCACCAATTAACCATCCAAAGGCGACTGCTTCACGGTTTTGCGCATCAGTTTGCAGCGCATATTGACCACTCGGCAATTTATTGATCAAATCGCCACAAGCAAAATGCTCGCTCGCGGATTTCACCACCATCAGCGCCGCAGCCAAGCTACCATCAGAATTTGGCATAATGGCAACGCCATTGCCTTTGTAACCGGTTTGCGAAAGCCAGTTTTTTAGCGCATCGCTTTGTGACGCTAACCAGTCTTGGTAGTCACTTTCATTGATAACAAATAACGGGGTGCCAGTGGTGCAGGCGATCAGCAGATTGGACATAGTCACTCTCTTTAACGTAGGAAAATCTTGTTGTGTCATTGATATTGGGACAGAGACACTAAAATACAAGTTTGTTTTTCAGTGCATTTTGTCGAAATGATTGCTTCAGTATCCGCAGAATATTCATAATGATTCTGTAAATAAGTCAATGATTTTCGTGACTTGCACTTTTAAGGTAGTTCGATATTATGGGGTGGTTATGTAGTAATTTAAAAGGATTTTATCAATATATGGAAAATAGAAAAATTGCAGTACTTATTGATTCTGACAACACCCCTCATACAAAACTTAGCTTTATTATCGAAGAATTATCCAGCTTTGGTCAAATAGTCGTAAAAAGAGCTTATGGTGATTTTTCTCATGATTGCTTAAAGAATTGGAAAACTCCATTGAATGAAATGGCGATCCAACCTCGCCAGCAATTCGCTTATACCTCGGGTAAAAACTCAACCGACTCATTAATGATAATAGATGCTATGGATCTTCTTTATAGTGAAAGGTTCGATAGTTTTGCTTTGGTGTCGAGTGATAGTGACTTCACAAGTCTTGCTGCTAGGCTAAGAGAATCTGAAATTCAAGTAATTGGTGTTGGCAGAGCAACAACTCCTATCTCATTCAAGAATGCTTGTGATGACTTTATCGCTATAGAAGTTCTTGAGCCAAAATCAGAAGCATCAAAAACCGAAACAAATAATTTGGCTGAATTAGAGCGCGAACTGTGGAATTTAATGCACCAAGCTTGGCAAAATTACCGTAATGAAGATGGTTGGGCAAAACTAGGTGAAGTAGGTACCTATCTTAAGAGATTAAAGTCTGATTTCGATACAAGAAACTACGGATTGAAAAAACTAAGCGACTTTTTTGAAAGCTTTCCTGGTCGTTACAAAACGAGAAACCCAAAAAACAGTGGTTTAGAGTTTAAATTGGTTACCAAGGCTAAAGCAGCCTAATTACAGACAAGACCTATTTCCAGACAAAAAAATAGCGCCACAAGGCGCTATTTTTTATAGAATTCAGATTAGAATGGCATTTTCATTCCTGGAGGCATTTGCATACCGCCAGTAACGGCAGACATTTTCTCTTTCGAGGTTTCTTCAACACGACGAACGGCGTCGTTAAATGCTGCGGCAACCAAATCTTCAACCATGTCTTTGTCGTCTTCCATCAAGCTTTCATCGATTTCGATACGACGAACATTATGGCTACCTGTCATGGTTACTTTAACCATACCAGCACCAGACTCACCGATAACTTCCATATCTGCGATTTCTTTCTGCGCTTGTTCCATTTTTGCTTGCATTTGCTGGGCTTGCTTCATGATGTTGCCCATGCCGCCTTTAAACATTGATCTTCTCCAATACAATAAATGATGCCGCAGCATCGAATCTCTGTCGTTATTATAACCGCCCTTGCAGATAAGGTTAAGGGCGCTTATCGGTTAATTTGCGTTAATATGTAAGGCTTGATGTCCGACGTTACAATGGCATGATCGAATTTTCATCGACAAATGCTTGAAATTGTTGCTGCAATGCCGTGACAAAATCATCGTCATTGATTAGCTGTTTGGCCCAAGCCAATCGCTTTTCATTGATGATTTGCTGGATCACAAACGGTGTTGATTTCGGTTCATCGACAGGGTTTATGATAACGTCAGCCTGTTGTTGCTTTAAGTTGCTGTAGCATGCTTTCATGCTTTCTAATGCCGCGGGCGAGTTTAAATGCATCCAACGGTTATCCAGATTAATGACCAATTGACTGTCGGTTGTGCTTAAATCCAACTCGGCATTTAACGCCAATTGACGCACTCGCCCACTCAAGCCCATGGCATCGATGGTATGGGCCCAACTATCAATTTGATTAGCATCGCGAATAACAGCAGGATCAATCACATCGGCATTAAATTCATTTGAGTGACACAAGTTCACTGCTTGATGACTTTGATGTTCAGCCGTAGGATTTGCTTGCGCTGTGCTTGTTGCTACTGTAACTGGCCCTTCTGTAACTGGCCCTTCTGTGACTGGCGCTTCTGTGCTTTTCTCTTCTGAGATCGGCGCTTCAGCAACGGCCACATCATCGTGTGGTTGGCTTAAAGCGGTTGGCTCGACGGTTGCATTTTGTGTCGCTGTCGCAGTAGCTCTACTTACATCAACCGCTTCTGCTTCAGCCGTGTTTGCGTCAGTAGCACTCAAGTTGAATTCACTGGTATTAGCGTCGCTTTGAGCTGTTGCTTGTTGAGCTTCTACTTGTTGAGAATCTACTTGTTGAGAAGATTGGGAGCTAACTTTTGGCGGACTAAGAGTCGCCTTTGCTACCGGAGCTGATGGCTTTTTTCCAGTATCCTCCGCCGCTTTACGGCGGCTACGCAACATATTGCGTGTGGCAAGCATTTTCTCAACATCGGAGTTTACATTGTCAGCAACCGGTTGTTGGTTGTCGACTTGTGGCTCAGCAGACTGCTGTGGAGTTTGTTGTACTGGCTGAGCTTGTTGCTCAGAATGCAGAACCGGCTCAATCGCCTGCTCTGTCGTTTGAGTTGGCAGTTGCTCTGATGCTGGCGCACGTTGCACCTCAGCCATGGCTTCAAGCTGTTGCTGCTCCGATTGCAATTGCTCCGCTGATGTTGCTCGCATTTGTTTTGCTGCGAACACATCCGCCTGAGGCGTTGGGTTTTGCTCATCTGCCGAACTTAACTCAAGTTCAGGTTCTGGCTTGAGCTCTGGTGTAGGCTCTGGCGTAGGTTCAGGCTTAAGCTCTGGCTTAGGTTCTGATTTAGGTTCTGGTGTAGGCTCAGCTTTAGGTGCCGCTTCGGCTTTTGCCTTTTTTTCAGGCTCGGCCGCTGGCGTTACGCTTTGCACAGCTGCTGTTGTAGCCGTTGATTGTTCAGTATCTGCATCAAACTCAATCGTTTGTGTCGCGTTGTCCGGTATAGCACTGGTCAATGCTTGATGAGATGCTGCAGGTTTGAACGCCAACATACGTAACATTACCATATCAAAACCGCTTTGTTCATCACCAGCATAGGCCAGATCTTTGCGGCCATTGACGGCAATTTGATAGTAAAGCTGCACATCTTCCGGTGCCATAGCGCGAGCAAACTTATCAATCAATTTGGCTTTTTGTGCATCAAGATCAACACCGTTTGGCACCAATTGCCACAACGCCACTTGATGTAATAGCTGCAATAGCTCTGCCAATAGGCGGTGATAGTTAGGTGCGTATGAGGCAATATCTTGGCTCAATTGCATTAATTCTTGCGGGTTTTGTTTTAATAATGCAACAAGGATCTTGTATACCCAATTTTGATCAACACCACCTAGCATTTGCACCACATTGTCGGCAACGATATGGCCTTGCCCTTGCGCTATTGCTTGATCGGTAAGGCTTAAACTATCGCGCATACTGCCGCGTGCAGCCTTCGCTAATAAGGCAATCGCGTCTTCTTCAAAGGTTACGGTTTCCGCATCAAGAATTTCTTTAAGCTTGGTTTCGATTTGCGTTGGTGTTAATGCTTTTAAATGAAATTGCAAACAACGCGACAACACCGTGACCGGTAACTTTTGCGGATCGGTGGTGGCGAGAATAAATTTCACATGCTCGGGCGGCTCTTCAAGGGTTTTCAATAAGGCATTGAAACTGCTTTTCGATAACATGTGTACTTCATCGATAAGGTACACTTTGTAACGACCACGACTTGGCGCGTACTGCACGTTATCCAGGATCTCACGCGTATCGTCAACCTTGGTGCGAGATGCGGCATCGATTTCAAGTAAATCGACAAAGCGGCCGGCATCGATATCAAGACATACATCACATTGACCACATGGATTGGCCGTGACGCCCTGTTCACAATTTAGGCTTTTGGCAAAAATACGAGCTATGGTGGTTTTACCGACACCTCGAGTACCGGTAAACAAATAGGCATGATGCAGGCGCTGTTGGCTCAAGGCATTCATCAACACAGTGACAACATGCTCTTGCCCCATCAATTGGGTAAAATCCTTTGGCCGCCATTTTCTGGCAAGTACCTGATAGCTCATAGTGTTTACAACCCTAAATTTGTTCTTATTATTCTGTTACAACAATGCAAAGGCGTGCCCGTTAACGGTTACTCGCCTTCATAATCCACCATAGTGTAAACATCGACACCCATCGACTCTAGGCGCTCTGGGCCTTTTAAATCAGGCAATCCGATGACAAACGCAGCTTGCGTAACTGAAGCGCCAACGTTGCGAATTAACTTAGTGGTTGCTTCTATAGTACCACCAGTGGCCAGTAAATCATCAATCATTAACACTTTATCGTCAGCGACTAAGGCGTCTTGATGAATTTCCAAGGTATCTTGACCGTATTCCAAGTCGTATGTTTGCGAAAAAGTTTCGCGTGGCAATTTGCCAGGCTTTCTTACCGGGACAAAACCAATGCCTAATGCCAATGCTAATGGCGCACCAAATAAAAACCCACGGGCTTCAGTACCAACAATTTTGGTGATGCCCATATCTTGGTATTTTTCTTTTAGGTGCTCAATGCAAAACAGAAAGGCTTTGGCATCATCTAAAATGCCGGTGATATCGCGAAACATAATGCCTTCGATTGGATAATCAGGCACGTCATGTATAACGCTTTTTAAGTAATTGATGTCTTGTTCGGTCATTAATCAAACATGGCTTAAAAGTTTGATTAAAAGGATAATAGATTTGACGCGAATTTTATAGTCGAGATTGCATTTAAGCGGATAAAAATTCGCGTATTTAGAGGATCTTGCGCTCAAGATTCGTAATTAATTAAGCAACCTCGGTTGATTGCTCAGTTAACGAATGAATAAGGGCAATAAAATCTTCATCACTGATAGGCTTTGACAGAATAGTGTCAGCGAACTGCACTTCTGGTAATTGCTCAACAGCTTTTAGATCTTGAGTCGACATAAAGACGACAAACGATGGTTGGTTGTCAGTTAATGCTGATAAATTTTTCAACAATTGACGACCATCCATTAACGGCATCAAATGGTCTACAACACATACATCAAAACGGGTTTGTTGTGCTTTGTTGTATCCATCTAGACCATTAATTGCTGTGGTGACATCGAAACCAGCCTTGGTTAACGCATTCTCCAGTTGGGTCGCGACTTTGGCGTTATCTTCAACCAACAGAACTTGCATTGTCATAATTCTTCCTTACTACAGCTTTAGAGAAACTTGTATGGGTTACAAGTAGGTAAACCAACCCATTAACATTGGCAATAATGGCATTGCAACCAAAGTTAATAGAGCAGCAAAAAGGTGGCGCTTCGAAGAAGCTTCTTTAAAGTTATCATGTGACATTATATCGGTCTCCCTAAAAAAATCTGGCGGGATAATACACGATCAATTTAAACTTTGATATAGATCAAGATAATTATTTTTCGATCTAGCAACTAAATTGCTTTTTTAAACAATTTTATTTACAAGCATGAGTTTTGATTAACATTTTTTTAAAAAGTTCAGCGTTAAAAGCAATAATTTTCATAAAAAAAAGCAGCGCCTTTGAACGCCTTAATTTACTTGATTTTGAGCTGATATTTGCATGATATTTGAGAAGTTCTTGAGTGGTTAAAATTTAAACAACCAACATTCTAAAAAGATATTATTGTCATTTTTAGCGTTGTCGTTTTTAGCAATGGTAATTGAAAAAAACCCAAGCGAGACACTGAAACAACAATACGATTAAAAAGGATCTAGGTTATCGATAAAAAGTTCTGTATATAAGTCATAAAAAAAGCCAGCGAATGCTGGCTTTTAAATATTTGACCGAAGCCAAATGTATTAGGCGTTACTCACCGCATTTGCCTTCACCGCATTTGCTTTTTTTCTTGCCTTCACCACATTTGCCTTCGCCACATTTACCTTTTTTGCCTTCCTTGCCTTCGCCGCACTTACCTTCGCCGCATTTACCTTTTTTGCCTTCCTTGCCTTCGCCGCATTTACCTTCGCCGCACTTACCTTTTTTGCCTTCGCCGCACTTACCTTCGCCGCACTTGCCTTTTTCTTTCTCTTTTTCGTCACCGTCGAATTCAGCTGAAGCTACAACACTTTGACTATCAAACGGATTAACATCAGCCTTGGCAGGCATGCTTGCAAAAACCGTTAACATCAGAGCGCTTAAGGCCGCTGTGAAAAAATAATTTTTAAATACTTTCATAGTTGTCTTCCTAAATATTATTTGATTACTTACTACCATAAACACTCAGTCCAGGTCGTGGCCCGATTGCTTATTTTCGAGCAAATCAGGTATCCCATACAGACCAAGGTTACAGTTAAATAATTTCACTAGTTTGAGAATTTAGCAAGTTTTTAACAAAAACAAATACTAAGGTCACATATCCACACTACGAAAAAGGCCATTATTTTGATCAATAAAAAGCATTATTTATTCGTCAATAATCGAGTTAACAAATGCCTTTATCGACATTAACCGCGCCTCGCTGCTGCATATTGAGACTTCACTTTGTCTGTACAATCGATCACGCCACTGGTTGTTAACTGCAAAATCACATCGGCTTGCATTATGGTTTCTAATCGATGCGCAACAATAATTCGGGTCATCGATAATGCGTTAATCGCCTGATTTACATAAAATTCATTATTGCTATCAAGGTGTGAGGTGGCTTCATCCAAAAACAATATCTCAGGCTGTTGGTACAAAGCTCTGGCCAATAATAACCGCTGTTTTTGCCCTCCGGATAAGTTGCTGCCCATTTCACCAATCAAACTGTTTACCCCCATCGGCATGCTTTTGATATCTTGACTCAATTGCGCCTGCTCTATGACATTGGCCAGTTTTTGTCTATCAACTTGTTCGGCAAAGAAACTGATGTTGTCGATAAGACTGCCGCTGATCAACTGGTCATCTTGCAAGACGGCAGAAAGCTTACGCCGATATTGGCCTAGACCATATTGATTGATCTCATGCTCATAAAAACACACCCTCCCCTGTGTTGCCGCTTGCAACCCCATCAGAACTTTTAGCAGCGAGGTTTTACCCGAGCCTGATGCGCCAATAATTGCCACCACTTGCCCTGGCGTTACCGAAAACGACACGTTCTTAAATAACCACGGCTCTTTATCATGATAACGAAAAGCGAGATCCTCGATACGCAATATCGCTGCCTGAGTTTTAAGCGTGCTGCTTGAGCTGGTTGGATTGATTGGGCTTGTATCTTTGACTGGATTGACTGGATTGACTGGATTGATTGGTCGCATAGGCGGATGCATTACCACATTAACTGAACTAACGGCATTAACTGCATTAACTGGGTTTTGATTATCAAAGTGAGGCTCTTTATCTGTTAGCGCAATATCGGCTATGCGTGATAAATGCAGAGTCAGCATTTTCATATCAATAAGTCGTTCAATGAGATTGATAAGTTTGCTGATCAATTGTCGTTTATAGGCAATAAATGCGGTCAACATACCGATGCTAAGATCGCCTGCCATAACCAAGGTCGCCGCTATATAGATAACCAACAAATTTTCCGCGGCAAAGATGACATCATGCAGCCAATTAAAATGAATGCGCAGCTTGCCCAGCTTTATGGATAAGTTGATTTGTTTTACCAAACTTTGCTGCCACACCTGTTGGCGTTGATGCTCACATTGTCTGTGCTTTATGGTTTCAATGGCGCGTACGTTTTCCATAAAACGGCTTTGTTGTTTGGCTCCTGCAACCAACTGTTGTTCGTTAAGTTGTTTGAGTGGTTTATAGCAAAGACTGCGCATAATGGCATACACGCTGACCGCAACCATCACGATCATGGTTAGCTTGACGCTATACAGACACATCATCACCAGCACGACAATTACCATTAATCCATCAACGATGGCTTCTACTAAACCATTACTGAGTAATTGCCGTACCGAGTCCATCGAACCGAACCGCGAAACAATATCGCCCATGTGCCGTCGTTGAAAAAAGGCCAACGGTAATCGTAACAAGTGATGGCATAGCTGACTGGCCATCTGTAGGTTCAGCACATTTGAACAATGTAAGATAACAAAAGAGCGTAACGCTTTGCTGACCAATTCAAACAGTGCCAACAAAGCAAAGCCTAGTGCGAGGATCATCAGTAAGTCACTATCGCCATTCACCACCACATCATCGATGACTAACTGCAAATAGTAAGGTGTGGCAATCGCGAACAGTTGCAGCATCACACTAAGCGCTAATACCTTAAACGCCGTTGGCCATAAGCCAACGATGTGTCGAGCAAAGTCGCTGATGCGCAGTGATTGCTTTGCTCTTGCTTTAACAAAGCCTTCGTTAGGGATAAGCTCAACCGCGACACCGGTAAAGTGCTCACCACATTCGCTTAACGACAATGTTTTTTCACCCAGCGCAGGATCGTGAATTACTATCCTTTTACCTTTGCATGATTTGAGCACTACAAAGTGGTTTAGATCCCAGTGCAATATACACGGTGTGGTTAGCTTGGTTAGATCCGATAACGCCAACTTTAATGGGCGGCTGTTCAATTTAATGCCATCAGCGATATCGATGACATGAGCTAATGTGGCACCGCGACTGGAAATCGCAAACTGGTGTCGCAAATAAGCTAAATCTGTTTTAAAACCATGAAAGCTGGCAACCATGGCAAGACAGGCTAATGCGCACTCGCTCGCCTCGGTTTGCAAAATAACCGGTAATTTCTGACCTCTAAAAAACTCTAGCCCCGCGTTAAACACGCCGGCCTTGTTTAAGTGCTGGTTTTCGCGCTGCTTTTGCTGCTGCTTTTGCTGCTGATTTTGCTGCTGATTTTTATGACTATTTTCATGATTAGGTATTGCGCTTTCACTCGACATCCTTGCCTCTTATCCTTTGTTATTTATTATTTGTTGCTTATTTTCTGCAGCTTATTAGCCGTTAATTACCGCTTTGCTTCTCTGCGCAGCGCCATCAGATGCGCCCTTTAAGGCTATATATAGGCTCTAAAAGCCAATCCAATAAGGAACGTTTATCTACTTCAATATCCGCTTGCAGCAACATACCGGGCGACAGTGTTATCGCCTTACCGTAGGCTTGTACCGATTGCGACTCAAGAGCAACGGTGACTTTATAAACCGGCTCATTAATTGCTATTGGCATATGGCTATCTGCTTTGGTTAGTACGGCATTGCCAAGTTTACGCACCCTGCCTTGATAGCTGCCGAACTGTTGGTACGGGAAGGCTTGATACTTGAGCTTGGCGACCTGCCCTTGATTGATAAAACCGAAACCACGGGTTGGTACCAATAATACCGCTTCCATTTGCGAGTTTTCAGGGACAATGGTTAGCAATGAGCTGCCTGCAACGACGCTTTGCCCTACCTTGTATTTAAGGTTGGTCACTTGGCCACTAATTTGGGCGACCACAGTATACTGATATTGAAATTTGGCATTACTGAGTTGGCGCTGCAGTTGTTGCTGCTGTTGTAAAAGCGCATGAACATCTGAGGCATGCTGATACTCAAGTTGCTGTAATTGCTGAGACGCTTGTTGCTGTTCGGAGTCGGTCTGTAACTGCAATTGCTCTAACTCGTACGCCTGTTGCTGCAATAATAAAACACTTTGCTGTAAGCGAACCACTTGCTCATCGGCAATGTGACCTTGCGCCAACAATTGTTTGCCGTTTTGAAATTGTCGTTGCGCCAAGGTAATACGCTGCTGTAATGCCGAGTATTGTTTGTCGATAGTGCCGCGTAAGCTTGCCGTTTGTTGTTGCTTTATGTGCAAGCTTTGCTTAGATGTTTTATAACGTTGCTGTTGATTATTCCGTTCGGCATCAAGTTGGCTAATTTGGTTTTGTATTGCTTCTATCTGACCAATGTTGGCATCTTGCAATACCTCATTTGCACTGCCATTGCTAATACCGCCACTGCTAACGCCAATAGCTTGCGCGCTCAAGCGTTTTTGCTCAACAACAAATAACACATCGCCGGCGTTAACCTTGTCTCCCTCTTTTACCGTGACGTGACTGACGGTGCCAGCATGCTCAGCAAAACTTTCTACCAAGCCCTGTGTCGGCTGCAGATAACCATAGACACGGGTCTTGCGAGTATATTCCTGGCTTATTAAAAACATCACTAAGGTTAATAACAACAAAGCAAACAATATTGTCAGTAAGGTAAAGCCAATGGGTTGTTTGACGATGATCTCGCCATCAAGCGATAGGGTTTTATCAACAACTTGTCGACGAAATAAGCCAGAGTCACGAGCGCTACTAGAATCTTTAGGTTCGTTTCGTGCAACATTATTTTGAGAGGGTTGCGCGTTCGGCGTTAAGCGCTTTGGCGTGTTGTCGACCATCATTCATCCTTGAATACTCGATAGTGATTGGGTTTACTATTGCTGTGCAAGTTGCGAGCTACAACATTCGTAACGCTACTTTCGTAACGCTACTTTCATGGCAAAACGTTAAATTTAAAGGCAGAGGTTCCAATCCATGGACGTTTATTAACCTTTAGTTTTGATAAAGCTTTGAGCCTTAGTATTAAATACCTTGAGCTTGAATACTAATTAGGGTTCATCCTGTATTAAGCTTGTTCGATTAGTGAGGTTTATACAAAAATACCGTTAATGCCAATACCGTGCTCAAGGTAAAGGTTGCTAACGGAACCAATGAGCTGCTGTCGGTTGCCAACCAGGCAGTATTTGTTACTAACCAGCATGAAACCGCTGCGCCTGCGGCAAACTGCATTCGTTTTTGCTGAATTTTTGAAAATTGCATTTCAACGTTTTCCTTATGTATGTGTGTCTTTTGACACATAACTGCCACCTGTTGTTATGCGGGTTTGTTTTAATGGAATAATCTGTTCAGTTTTCTGCTGATAAAGATTATTTACGTTGGCTGGTAAGCAAGCATGTCTTAGCGCAAAACATCCTAAAAGTTACTCTACCGGTCCACCCATTTTTATATGGCTTATTAACCAAGTGTATATTCAAGCCTAGATCTGAACTGCTAATTGTCAAACTGAATTGGTTTAATTTTTTATGAAATATTTAAGACCGTTATCTAAGTCGTTCTGACGGTGGTTACAACACGCGTTGTCAATTGGGCTGTGTACGCCATTACCGCTTGATATTGACTCATGACAACTGATTAGGGTGTCACTCTGACACTATTTACGTTTTGATTACACAGCCTAAAAAACAACATTTTATAAAAAATATAATTGAATCAATTCAACGACTTAAATAACAAAAACATCTTATTGCACAATTTTTCAATTTGCTTTTCAATTAATAAATTCTTACATTTTCCATAGGCAATGTGCATCATTGTCAAACAACAAAAATACTAAATTCAAGGACGAGTATGATGATGACAGGATGTTTTCAGTTAACAAACCTAAGCCATAAGCCCACCGCAAAAGCCCCCTCTGTTTGCGACGCAAACCTGCTTATGAAGTTGCAGTTATATAAGCCCTATATGTCAGATGAATCGATAACAAATCTGTAATAAACCAACCACCCAAATTAAAAGAATTTTGTCTGTCGTTTTACCCCTTTTCGAACGACAGCAAAATGAAAGTTAATGGATTAACTTTCACAGGAAGCCCTCAAAGGATTGAGCAATTGCAGGATGCATTGTGTACATGGATGTAGCCAAGGAGTGGCAAAAATCTTCACCGAGTAATCAGGTGAAGTAACGAGCATGATTGGGTCTGCTGTCTTACGGATAATCCCTAACCAGTAAGCAGCAGTGCCCGGTCATGTGAGATCGGCACAGATGTTTCGCAAGTTATGGACAGACAAGCGAAACACACGAGCGGAGCGACGTACAGTATGATGCCCTTTCATTCTGGGTTACAGGACGTAACGATGAATGACCAGAACGTTGTACTGATGCTCTACCGATCTTTTTATCTGTCTATATAGCTGTATAGGCGCTATAAACGAGGAGTAAGCATGCCCAGAAAACCGAGACATTATCTAGCCAATGTGCCGCATTATATTTTGCTGTCAGGTCATAACAAGCAGGCGATATTTTTTAACGAGCAAGACTATCAACAATTTTGTCAGTATTTGAGTATGATGATGCGCAAATACCACATCGCCATTCATGCCTACACTTTACTCGATAATCAGGTGCATTTATTACTTAGCGCCAGTGATGAAGAAGCGATACCGCGGGCGATTCAATACCTCAATAGCTGTTATGTAAAATACGTTAACCGCTGCTATGAGCGCAGTGGTACCTTGTTTCAAGGGCGACACAAAGCCAGTATCGTTGACCCAGATGGCTACCTAATCGCCTGTATGGCGTATATCGAGACTCTTTATGGTCGTACTTGCTCAGAGGCAAACGATGCTCATACTTACCCTTATTGCAGTTACAGTGCCAACGGCTGCCTAGAGCAAGAGCAAGAGCAACAACCTAGCATAGAGCCACAAATCGCAGAGCTTATTGCCGAAATCATCACACCGCACCCAAATTACCTGCGTCTGGGCACTGATAAACTCAATCGACAACAATATTATCAGCAGTTATGTATCGACGAAGTTGATGAACCAACCATTAAGTTTATCGAAGACAATCTGAAGATTAACTTCCCGATTGCTAGCCCATATTTTATTCGCAACCTGAGCTTTGAAACCCAATTGTTGTTTTCACATAGCAAACGAGGTCGACCACGAAAACAGAAAAAGTCACTGTTTGGTTTTATGTTAAGCGCCAGAAACCCGCTTTTATAGTAAGCGGTAAAAATCGCTAGTAAGCGTTAATAACGTCATAAACATAAGAAACAAGCACATACAAAAAAGGCAGCGTCAGCTGCCTTTTCTATGATTATCTAACGCAATGCTATTCGAGGATATCTCGTAAGAATTGCTCAAACTCGCCATTCACTTCAGGGTGGCGTAAGCCATAAACCACATTGGCTTTCATGTAGCCAATTTTTGAGCCACAATCGTGCGACTTACCGGTCATATGAAACGCTTCTACTGGCTCGACTTTCATCAAACTGGCAATGGCATCGGTTAATTGAATTTCATCACCAGCGCCTGGTGGGGTAAATTCCAATAACGACCAGATCTCTTTTGACAACACATAGCGCCCAACGACGGCTAAATTCGATGGTGCATCTTCTAATGCTGGCTTTTCTACAATTGCAGTCATCGCATGTGATTGCCCCGGCTCGATGTCTTCGCCACCACAATCTACCACACCATAGCTGCTTACCAATTCTTGTGGTACTGGCTCTACCATAATCTGACTGGCGCCTGTGTCTTTAAATTTACTCAGCATGGCGGCTAAGTTTTCTGTTTTTGGATCGCTGGCTACGTCATCAATTAACACATCGGGTAAGACAACCACAAATGGCTCTTCACCAACAATTGGGCGCGCTTTTAATACCGCATGACCAAGGCCTTTGGCTTCCCCTTGGCGTACATGCATAATGGTGACATCTTTTGGGCAAATTGCCTGCACTTCATCCAATAACTGACGTTTTACCCGCTTCTCAAGGGTGGTTTCTAATTCAAACTGTTTATCAAAGTGGTTTTCGATAGCGTTTTTAGAGGAATGCGTCACTAATACGATTTCTTTGATCCCGGCGGCGATACACTCGTTAACGATGTATTGAATTAGCGGTTTATCAACCACAGGTAGCATTTCTTTGGGAATGGCTTTAGTCGCTGGTAACATGCGGGTACCAAGGCCAGCAACAGGAATAACGGCTTTTTTAATAGATGAGAATGGCTGAGTTACAGACAAAACGTATTTCCTTTTGTTTTTCTTTTTCTAACGTGTATTAATTATCTTTCAGTATAGACACTAAAATAAAAGTGTCTTTAAAACGCTGTTTGATTGTTTCACAGTACTGTGACACTTATATTATGCCCTGACAAATGAAATTATTTAACCCCAAACCTGCAATAAAACGCCGTTAACAACGCCTGTTTATCTACCTTTTCTGCTGCGCCCTATTGTTCAGACATTGTCCGTTATGACATAAACATAGATTTATTTGTGTGCTTTGCTAAGCTGTATTTAATCGTTTAATAATAATAACTTAACGCTAATTATTGTATTTGATGAGTATGGATATTCACTTTGATCATCATGGCGCTGTCGAAGGTGTCACAGGCTCTTGCCATCAGCTCACCGCGACCTTGGGAAAACATCAGCTGTCCTACTTGGTCGATTGCGGCCTTTTTCAAGGCGCTGAAATCCAACAGAAACAAAATAAATCACGCCAAGCCAATACAAATTCCGATGATATTTTGCCAGGCCACTTAGCAATAGAATTTAACGTTGATAACATTGACGCCCTAATAGTGACCCATTGCCATATCGACCACGTTGGCCGAATACCCTATTTATTAGCCGCCGGTTTTAAAGGCGCTATTTTCTGCTCTACCGCCAGCGCCACACTGCTGCCCTTGGTGTTAAAAGATGCGCTAAAAGTTGGCGCAATTTCAAATCAACGCTTAATTGATAAAGTCATGCAACGGCTTAATGAGCAAATCGTTGCGGTAGATTATGGCCAACGTGTTGAATTACCCGGTAGCAACGAAACACTAACGGCACGATTAACCATGCAACCTGCTGGTCATATATTGGGATCAGCCTATGCTGAAATTCAATGCTGTGGTCGGCCATTACAAACTGAGCAGTCTGAGAATTCAACAACACAACCGCTACAGCCGATGCAGCAAACCATCGTTTTCTCTGGTGATTTAGGCGCTAGCAATACGCCGTTATTGCCTGAGCCAAGATCACCTAAAACCTGTGATACTTTGATCATTGAATCGACATACGGCGATAAAAACCATCAAGGTAGAGCGCATCGCCGCAGCACCTTAGAAAACGTATTACGCAAGGCGCTAGCCGATAACGGCATGGTACTTATTCCAGCGTTCAGCATTGGTCGCACGCAAGAATTAATGTACGAGATTGAAGACATATTGCATCGCAATCATCAGCAGTTAAACGCTGACAAACAGCTCGGCAATCGCAAAGATGACGCCTTGGCACAATTACTTGATCGCATTGATATCATCGTTGACTCGCCTTTAGCGGCAAAATTTACTGAGCATTATCGAGGCTTGAAACAGCTTTGGGATGATGAAGCAAAACACAAAGTAGATAGCGGTAGGCACCCACTGTCATTTGAGCAACTAAGCACCATTATTGACCATCAACAGCATATCCAAACCATTGATTATTTGCAAAAAACACAAAAGCCAGCCATCGTCATTGCCGCATCGGGCATGTGCACCGGCGGCCGTATCCTCAATTATATGAAGGCATTTTTATCTGATGCTAAAACCGATGTGTTGTTTGTCGGCTATCAAGCAAAAGGCACCTTAGGTAGACGGTTGCAACAATTAGTTCAACACCAAAATAGGCAAAAAAACTTAAAACATCGCACAGTTGATATTGATGGCGAGCAAATAAACGTGAATGCCGTCATCCATTCATTAAGTGGTTACAGCGCTCATGCGGATCAAAACGATTTGCTCAATTTCATTCAAGGTATAAAGCCGTCACCCAAGCAAATTCGAATTGTCCATGGCGACACAGATGCAAAGGCAATTTTAGCGGATAAATTGCAAACCTTATTGCCAACATCACAAATCGTCATACCAAACCAATAAAGGATGCTAATAGACTGAATAGAAAAGAAAATACGGGAAAGTTACATTGCCAAAGCAATTACATAACTTTCTGATACAAATCAAAATAATTTTATAAAAACCTATTATGCTTAAGGCATGATAATGAAAATATTGATCGGGGAAATTTATGGATAAAATACTGGTCATCGCCGACCCAGATTTTGAACAGACCACGGCCATCGAGCAGGCAGATAATATCGCCAAAGCGATGGGCGCTAATTTGCACGTCGTATATTTCTATTATGAAGATTTACGAGGCCTTGGAGCCAAGGGTTCAGCCCTTAGAGACAGCCTGTTATCGCGATTAGAAGACAAAGCCAATGATCAGCTGGCTGAGATCTGCGACAACAATCAATATACCTACGAAGTCGTCTGGCAAAAACACATTGCCAACTGGGTAAATAAATACGTCGACCAACACGACGTTGCTATGGTGGTTAAAACAGGTCATCGCAGCGAGTCAATGTTCTACACCCCTACCGATTGGCATTTGCTGAGAGAAACACAAGCGCCTGTGCTTATTGTTAGTGAGGAGCAATGGCATAAAACTCATGACATATTGGCTTGTGTTGATTTACAAACTCAATTACCAGACAAGCAACAGCTGAATCACGATATTTTGCTGCAAGCATGCGAGTTAGCGCAAATGCTCGACGTGAATGTGCAGGTATTATACACACCGTTGTTCTCCACGTTTTTGCGCGATTTAGGCATTCAGTATAAAGATGAAGTGGAAGCTCATGCAAAAGACACATTAATGAACGCCATTGGTGAATTATCGGCAAAATATAATATTCCTGGTGAGCATTTTCACGTTCATGCAGGTAAGCCAGAATTGGTGATCCCATCAACCGCCGGTGAACTGCATTGCCAGATCGTCGTGTTAGGTACCGTTGGCAGGAAAGGCTTAAAACAAAAGCTACTGGGCAATACCGCAGAACAAATATTAAGCCGCTTAAAGACCAACGTACTGGCATTAAAACCTTAAGCGTTTAGATAACACTAATTTAGCCTAGCCTGCTTGGATTGCACTGATACTTACCACGTAATCTAATTCGGTAACGAAGCTAGGCAGCACAACAACCATTGTTATGATACCGCACGCGGATATCAGATGTTTTCATTGACCTTAGGTTAACGCATTATGAAAAACAGCATTCTAGTAATCTCTGACCAACAAGAACAAAATTATACCGCCATTAAACAAGCCGCTGAATTGGCTAAGGCGTATGATTGTGATCTGCACATCGTCAACTTTTGTTATGAGTACTTACGCGGTGTTGCCGACGTCGAGCAAGCCAAAACCCAAATAGTACAGCGATTGCATGAGCTTAATGCCCACAAACTGGTCAATACTTTACAAGGTTTGTGTGACTACGAATTTGAAACCATTTGGGCAAAAAACATCGCTGTATGGGTCAACGAATACGTTGCACAATTTAACCCCTTTATGGTGGTAAAAACAGGTCACCGCAGCGAAGCTCTGTTATATACTCCAAGTGATTGGCACTTGCTCAGAGAAGTCAAAGCGCCGGTGATGATTGCATGCGATCACAAATGGCACAAGGCTCGCCATGTATTAGCCTGTATCGATCTAGATACCGAGCTGGAAGACAAAAAACGGCTCAATAAAAAGGTGCTAGAAAACGCCAGTATTATGGCCAAACATATCGGCGCAGAGTTGCACGCTGTTTACGCGATTGGCTATCCAAGCATACTTGCAACGGTAGGTTTATTGGATAAAAAAGAAATCGTTGCCGAACGCCAACTAGAGCTTGCCGACCGCCTCGCCTTGCTGCGCAGCAACTATGACATCAAACAAGAAAACCTGCACATCAAAGCCGGTGACATCAGCAAAGTGATTACCTCTGTCGCTGCCGATTGCAAAGCCTCTATGGTTGTTGTTGGCACTGTTGGCAGAACAGGACTTGAGCAAAAGCTTATCGGCAATACCGCTGAACGCATTATGCACCTGTGTAAAACTGACTTGTTGGCGTTAAAGCCTTAGTAAGTTAAAAATCACAAGGTATAAGGCATAAGATTTACGCGATAATAATGTTAAACATCATGCTTTCATAGGTGAGTCGGTACGATACCCCTTGGATAATTCAGAGCGTTGATCATTTATGATGGCGGTTTGTATCACTGCCATCAGTATCGCTTTGCATATAACCTGTATGAAGCTGTAAATGGCGACAGCAGCAATTATTGCCGTACCGTATACACTCCCCGTCATTATTAACGTCAAAACAGTAAGCACCAACACCAAAAGGATGTGTCTTTCGATACCACTTTTTATCGCGTAGTTATCACTGTTTTTGCTTACCACTATTTTTTCGTTAATAAAATGCTTTACGCTAATCGAACCTTCATCTTCAGACAGGGAACAATTTAACCCTGCATTTTGTAATATCGTATATAAATTCTTCACAGCTTTCCCTTAAACTCTTTCTATTTAAGGTTAGCGAAAAAAACAACGAATACAATCACCTATCGAGTAGATGTTTGATTAATAAAAGTACCAGAATAAGCTATTTGACTGCGACACAATTCTTTCTTATCGATCGTCATTCCGTGCTACGACACGGAATCTTTAGAGCAACATCCTAAGTAACTAAGATCCCGATTTTCATCGGGATGACGAACTTGAGTATGTGATGAAGATAAAGGAATACCTAACATTTAGGTTTTCATCAGAATGACGGTTAAAATCAGGTGCAATCAAGCAACAAGGTGTCTTTTACAAATGCTCTACGTACCATGGCATTGCCTGAGCCAGGCCTTGGTGGATATTGTGTGTTGGTTGGTAACCTAAGAGTTCGCGGGCTTTGCTGATATCTGCTTGTGAGTGACGTACATCACCTGCTCTAAAGTCTTTCATATTGGCGTCATTAGGGTAGTTAACACCACATGGTGATAGGTTTTCTTTAATGGCATTAAATAATTGATTTAACGAGGTTCTATCGCCAACGGCGACATTATAGACTTCATTTTTTGCTTCATCGGCTGCAACCGCTGCCAAGATATTGGCTTGCACTGCATTATCGATATAACAAAAGTCTCTGGAAGTCTCGCCATCACCGTAGATATCTACGGTGTTCCCCTCTATCATCGCTGCAGTCCATTTGGGAATAACAGCAGCGTAGGCGCCATTAGGATCTTGACGTCGACCAAAGACATTAAAATAGCGCAAGCCTATGGCATTAAATTGGTACGCTCTTGCAAAGACATCAGCGTATAACTCATTGACGTATTTAGTCACTGCATAAGGTGATAAAGGGTTGCCTATGTTTGCCTCCACCTTTGGTAGCGCTGGATGGTCTCCATAGGTTGAACTTGACGCTGCATACGTAAAGCTTTGCACTTTGGCTTCTTTGCTCGCGACCAACATATTTAAAAAACCGCTGATATTAGCTATATTGGTTTTTATCGGATCATCCAATGAACGGGGTACCGATCCTAACGCGGCCTGATGTAAAACATAATCAACCTCAAATACCGCTTCTCGACAACGTTCGAAATTACTTATGTCACCTTCCATGAATCGAAAATTTTGCCACTGTGCAGGTGACACATTGTGTTTCACATCGTCCAAATTATGACGATGACCGGTCGCAAAATTATCTAGGCCGACAACATGTTGATCATGTTTCAGCAAGGTTTCCAATAGATTAGAACCAATAAAACCGGCAACACCTGTGACTAACCAACGCTTAGGTTGTTTAGACAGTTGTGATAAAACTTGTTGATATCGTGACACGAAAACTCTCCTTTTTCGAAATGCAGTAAGGTTATAACCTTAAATCGACGGCGTGCTTGGGCAAGATGTATTTTAAATCATAAATAAAATGACCACGTCTGCCCCATTCACGAATTTGCGCCTCTGAGAGCGCCAGAAACTGCTTGTGCGCCACGGTAAAGATAATGGCATCATAGTGATTAGTTTTAGGTGTAGATACCAAGTCGATGCCATACAGAGCTTTAGCTTCGTCTTTATCGCACCAAGGATCGTATACATCTACCACCATATTGTATTCGTGCAGCTCGTTGACGATATCGATGACTCGCGTATTACGCAGATCAGGGCAGTTCTCTTTAAACGTCAATCCCATTACCAATACATTGGCATGTTCAACATGAGCATGTTGCTTCATCATGTTTTTGACCAATTGGGAGACGACATACTCGCCCATATCATCATTTAAATGGCGCCCTGCTAAAATCATCTTCGGGTGATAACCAATGTTTTCGGCTTTTTGCGTTAAATAGTAAGGATCGACACCAATACAATGACCACCTACGAGACCGGGGCGAAACGGTAAAAAATTCCACTTAGTACCGGCAGCCTCTAAAACGTCTAAGGTGTCGATATCTAATTTATTGAAGATAATGGCGAGTTCATTTATCAAGGCAATGTTAACGTCTCGCTGAGTGTTCTCTATTACCTTGGCCGCTTCGGCAACTTTAATTGATGGCGCTTTGTGGGTACCGGCAGTAATAATGCTGCCGTAAACATCATCAATATAATCTGCTGCTTGCGGTGTAGAGCCCGAAGTCACTTTAAGTATTTTGGTAACTGAGTGTTCTTTGTCGCCGGGGTTGATTCTTTCAGGTGAATAACCAGCGAAAAAGTCTTGGTTAAACACCAAGCCTGAATGCTTTTCAATAACCGGTACACAATCTTCTTCCGTCGCACCTGGGTATACAGTCGATTCAAACACCACAACGTCACCTTTACTAATGACTCGACCAAGAATTTCACTGGCTTTTATCAGTGGTGTTAAATCAGGCTGCTTGTTTTTATCGATAGGCGTTGGTACCGTCACAATGTAAAAGTTACAACTTTTCAGTTCACTTTCTATATTGGTAAAGCGAAGACGTTTTGCACTTGAAAATTGTTCGGAAGAAACTTCTAGAGTGGTATCGATGCCATCACGCAGTTCATCAATGCGCGCTTGCTTGATGTCAAAACCCACAGTGGGGTATTTTTTGCCGAATTCGACAGCCAAAGGCAAACCAACGTAGCCAAGACCAATGACAGCGATTTTTATTGTTGTAAGATCCATTATCTGCATAAAATATTGTTGTTTAAACAAAAGTATAGATCTGTTTTTAGAAAGTGCGCTGTAGGCTAGTGTTCAAATTGATATATAGCTAATTTAAACAATTCAAAAAACTAAAAAGCCCTACCTGTTGATAGAGCTTTCTACTTAATTGAAACTTAGTTCATGATTCAAAGTATTCTGCGACGAAACGCTCCAATACCTAAAGCACTTAACATCAATAAAAGTGAAGTTGGCTCTGGGACTTCTGGAGGTTCAGTACCACCAGAGGATAAAGTAATAAAACGGGCTGAATCTGCCCCTACATCGACGGCCCATCTTAAATCAACTTGGTCTCCCAAAAACGAATTAAAATCTCCTCTACTCTCCCCTTCCAAGCCTCGTAACTCAAAGTCTAGGTAATCAACGTCAATTAACCCAATACTGCCATCACTATCCATCAAAGCTTGTGACGACGTAATAAACGCAACAACATCAGAGTCAAACACAAGAGAAGCTTCAACAGCACCAAAACTCGTGCCTAATACATCCCATTGAGCATAATGACTTGATATAACGGTTCCTGCCTTAATAAAGTATCCACCGCCATCTGCCATTTCGATATAATCAGCGTCGATATCAAAGACCTCATTTACAAACAAGTCTTCGGTTAATGTATAACTTTGCACTTCGTCCCATGCTATAAAAACACCAGTATCAAATGTCTGGCTCGTTTCCCCACTAGGATCATCAACAATTACACAATCAACTACATCACCTTCACAGGAATCAATACTGATTAGAGCGGAATATGCGTTACTTGAAATGAGTAAACTTATCAGAAAAACCATACTACCAAGCTGCTTACACATGTTTGCCTCCAGGTATGCAAATATATTATTAGATCCTTGCCTGCTGCATAATTAATACCAATTAACATAATCAACTACTTATCAATGGCTTATATAGGGTTCTTTTATTAATAGCTTTACTGCTAGCAAGGCTTTGTAAGAATTCCTGACAGTTTTGAGTATTGTATTGAGGCTATAGTCGATGAGGTCTTAAGATCCCGATTTTCATCGGGATGACGAGCTTGGGTATTGGATGACGAGCTTGGGTATGGAATAACGATAAAGGCATACAGAAGATCCCGTTTTTCAACGGGATGACGGATTTGAGTATGGGTATGGGTATGGGTATGGGGTGACGCTAGCGGATACTAAGTGACTGTATACCGAAGATTCCGACTTTCGTCGGAATGACGAAGTTGAGTATGGGATGACAAAAAGGAGCCGCATCACATTTTAGGCAAAAAAATACCAGGCGTTGCCTGGTATTTTTGCAAGGGTTTGTACTGAGATTAGAATGGTAAGAAGTTGAAGGTGTAATTCAATTCTGTTTCATTCACATCTTGTGCGCCAAAGTTAATCAAGCGGATACGTGCCAGTAATTTCTTGGTGAAATCTTCATGTTCCAAATCACTTGAAACAATCTTGACGTTTTGTACTTGACCAGACGGTGTGATCACAAGATTCACTGTCACTTTACCTTGAAGGCTAGGGTCTTGACGTAACGCTCGACGATAAATGGCGTATAACGCACCTTTATTTTTATCGAACGTTTGACGAATCGACTCGGTCGTACGGTTACCAGACGCTGCTTCAGACTCACTTAATGAGGCTGCAGTACCGTCACCAGCGCCACCGCCAGTCGTCGGAACCCGTGCAGTAAACTCGGTTGTCTTACGACCTTCTAAGCCATTGCCGCTGCCAACATCGGCACTCAATGCACCTGTTGCAACACCACCAGAAGTGCCTGCGACGGTTTTACCTAGCAACACACGTTCTGTTTCTTCGGCTTCGCCACCACCATCTTCTAAGCTGTTTTCGGCTAGGCTGTCCATATCAACAGACTCACGCATTTCTGCTAATGTGTCTTGCATCGCTAACAAACCGCTTTCTTCAGCTTTTTCGCGAGCGCTTTTTGGCGCTTCAACGGGTTCTGGCTCTGGCTCCGGTTCTGGCTCAGGTTCCTCTGGCTCAGGCTCGGCTTCGGCGACCTCTTCAGGTTCCGGCTCAGGCTCAGGTTCAACTTCAACCTTTTGCTCTTGAATCTTCACCAATTGTGGTGGAATACGTTCAACTTCTTCGCGCGTGCGCTCTGGTAATTGAACGATTTTAACCACTATGGTGAATAACACCGTCACCACTAAGGCGATAATCAACAGTATTTTAAACAGTCGATTATCTTCGTGCTTTTGCCAAGTTGGTAACTGGTGTCGTTTAAGCTTTTGCACCATTAATTACCCCCTACCGCATCACTGCTGTCATCTTCTGCCGTACCATTTAAGATATCTTCATCAGATGCACCGTAGGTTTGCTCAACTGCCAAAGAGATATTGGTGTAACCGGCGTTTGCCGAGGTTTGCATGATTTTTTTCAGCAAACTGTAAGCAACGGTTTTATCGGCCATGATATTGACAGACAACCCATTGGCTAACTCTTCTTCAGTTAAGTCGGTACGACGATTGCGTTGGTACTCAAGCTCTTTGAGTAACTCGTCAACGATGACGCCGTCACTATCAATAAGCTCTTGGGTATCGGCAACCTTACGACCTTGCAATAGCACCACATTGGTGTTTACCGTAATGATCAAGTTGTCTTCAGCTGTCTCTTTTGACAAGGATTTAGGCAATTCAATTTCTTTATTATTTTGCAACACTTGTACGTCGGATGCATTAACCATCAAGAAGAAAACCAAAATGGTAAAAATATCCATCAAAGATACCAAAGACAATTTTGAAGTCTTTGATAAACGCTGATGATGGCGAGCCATACGTTTGGCTCTTACAGACTTCTTCACTGACTTCCTCCTTGTGCACTAATCGCTTCCAATAGCTCAGGGTTACTTACCTGTGGCGCATCGCCTAAGCTAATATCTGGAAACAATTCGGCATCGACTACCGAGGCGACAACAACCGCTTTATATGAGCGAGATCGATCCATTAAGGTGACAATGGTTTGGTAATCAATTTGCGGTTCAAGCAAAATGCTTATATCGCTTTTATCGATACCACGTTCGCTCAACAGTTGTTTTACTTGCTTTAAAATAGCCACTAACGATTCAAAGTCGTAACCTTCATCGGTATTAGGAATGGTTTTAAGCAAGTATGTCTGTGGGTAATATACTTCAATCTGGTTATCACGAACCATCAGCTCAAGAGTTTCGTCTTCCTCTTGCTCTTCGTTTTCACTTTGCAGTGTAGGGTCCGTAAGTTCCGGCAACTTAAGATCTAAAACGGTAATGTGTGAAAATACCATCATCATCAAAAGCACCGGTACCAGAACGATCATCAAGTTCATAAATGACGTGATGTCGAGTTCTGCGTCCTGACGCTTGATTCGGGTTTTTCTTAACATACTAGCCCCGTATTAATCAGTCGCGCGTGATTTGCTTGCGACAGTGTGGTTTTTGCTGATGATGTTCAAGAACTTAACGCCAGCCATTTCCAAATTATCGACAATTTCCGTAGTTTTAGTTTGCAGTACTGAGTGACACAACAATAATGGAATTGCTGAAATCAAACCAAATGCTGTGGTATTCATCGCAACCGAGATAGAGTCAGAAAGCAAAGAAGCCTTTTGTGAAGGGTCAGCACTGGCAACCGCAGAGAACGCAGCAATTAGACCAATGATGGTACCTAATAGACCTAATAGCGTGGCGATGTTAGCCAAGGTCGCCAAATAAGCCGTACGCTTTTCTAGACGAGGTAATGTTTCCATTACACCCTCTTCCATTGCGTATTCAATTTCTTCACGACGAGGTGTTTGTTTCATGCGAGTGATACCCGCTTTGAAAATACTGGTGATAGCAGCACCGTCATTGACTTTTTCAATGCCGTCAAAATCTAAGTTTTGTAGCATTGGCGTGATTTTATTCATCGCAGAGCCATTTTGTATGGACATTTTCATTAAGTAGATTGCGCGCTCGAGTGCAATTGCTAAACCAATGGCCAGCACAACAGCGATTGGGAACATGAAGGATCCACCTTCCTGGAAAAAACGAATAATAGTATCAAACATGGGTCTATCACCTTAGGTTGTTATCTTGCAAGCTCTTGGGCATTGCTTATTAAAATAAAAAAATCAAAATTTCGTTGTTCAATCAACGTTAGGATATATGGGAATAGGTTATCAGCGCGATGTTACATTATTGTAAAACTGAAATCAGGCCATACTCTACCACAAACCCTGGTTTTGATGACGTAAAATCTAAATTTTCAATAATTAGCGCCTGTGCCTTGTGCCCTTTTATTCTTGCGTTGCTTGTTTATGGTATTTCAATTCACGCTTTAAGCTGTCGTCTTCAAGCGGTTGAAACGTCATTTTTACGCGTTGGCTTACCTCTTTCGAGCTGACCACTGTTTGCTCTGGCTTTTGCCAAGGCACAATGGACGTTACTTTCGGTTGTTCCTTATCACCAACAAATGTTGATTCTAAGGTTATCACCGTACGCGTATTTGTTTTTGTTGTCGCTGTTTGGCCAACATCACCGTCATCGCTACTTTGTTGCTCATCAGTCGACGCATTTGTGGTCGCGTTTGCGTCACTTGCGTCATTTGATTGAGCAGCTGGAGCAGTTTCAGTTGCTGTAGTAGCAGCCTCGTTCGTCTCCTGCTCTGGAGACATTGGCGTTGCTACAACAAAACCACTAAAGGCCATGGCCGAACTCAGCATTAACGCTGATGACCATGCAGTAATTGATGTCGACTTTACGTTCATAGAGTTCATCACCGTTATCCTTACTGTTTAAGCTGCATCGAAATATCTGCGATCCAACCCTTTACCTTGTTATTTTTTTCTTCTGTGAGCACTTGATACGTTTGATAGTGCTGCAGAGCCTGTTGTTTTTGCCCCATATACATATCGAGCAATATACCTAGATTCAAATGTGCTTGGGCAAATGCACCCCACGCATCAAGTGCCGCTTCATACGACGCTTTAGCGCCGGTAAAGTCGCCGGCTTGGCGTTGCATAAGGCCTAAACGATTGTGAGCAAAATAATTATTGTCGTTGGCTTGCACCGCACGAGTATAGTAATCGCGCGCTTTATCATTATTGCCTAGTTCAAGCTCAATATCACCAAGCTGAACAAATACGCCAGACAGCTGCGGATTCGCGGCAACCACACGCTCTAAGCTGACTTTGGCTGCAAACACATCGCTGTCTTTGCTTGCCATCGCTTGTTGCACCTGCACTTTCACTTCATTTGGCACCGGCGTTGGGTTTGCTTTATAGGCGTTGGGCAACTGCATTAAACGCTTATACTCATCGCTTTTACCTTCGTATGGGTCAAACACCGGCTCGACCGGTTGTGAGCCTTGCTGACCGATTTGTTCCGTTTGTTGCTCGGAGCTTTGTGATTCTTGCTCTGAGTCATCAAAACCGATTGTCGAACAAGCAGATAATAGTGTAAATATAGATGCTGTGCACAAGGCTTTAAGAATATTACTATTAGCTTGTCCAGTTAGCCGCTCATTCCATCCTTCGTCCTTAGTACTTCGTACTTCGGACTTTATTTTTTGACAATTAATAAATCTCATTAATCACCTCAACAACTTGTTCTTCTTTATTATATCGTCCAGGTAATAGGCGAGATAAATCGGCGAAACTCTTTTTCACCCACTCATCATAGATACCATCTACGGTGCGCTTGGCGTTGGTTTCGTGTACTTCAATAGCTTTATCTTCAAATGGGAACGCTTGCTCTTCTAGCAAAATTTCATATTGCTCTAACGCCAACTCATCCAAATCTTTCGGGCGCTCTGAATCCATAAGATCGGTGGCCAACTGACTGTATACTTCGGCGATACGATAATTTGCCACGGTGGTGAAATCCTTCACCTGATAATTGGCGGTCTTATTGTATGCCGTTAAGGTTTGCTCTAATAACTGGCGTTTACGTGCCAGAGACTTTTTCAACGGTAGCGTTAATTTCGCGCGTTTGTATTTACCCATTAGTTCATCAGCAAAATGCATACTGGCACTGGCGGCTAAGTATTTAGAGCGCGGCGTGCGATTGGCACCGGCATTTTCATCGGCATTCATGATTTTATCGAGCCAGAAATTGCGCTTCATTAAATCGCCACCTGGTGACAAGGCATAGTCACTATCACCACGGTAAAACTCGCTCATAATGTGCAAGGATTCCATGTAAGTATTAAATGGCGTTTTATATGTGTGCGCATAAGTACGATAGGCTAACATTGCCTCAGGCTTGTTGTCGGCTTTCATGTACGTTTCACCAGCAAGCCATAACATTTGGCGGGTATCTTCTGAGGTTGGCTTTTCAGCCCAGCTCATTTTTAAATAGGTCGCCGATTCTTCCCACTGCTCTGTTTGCTGGTAGGCATAAGCAAGCTTAGGTGGCAATGTTTTGCTTAGCTTGTGATTTGGGTAGCGCTCGTTAAAGTCGACCATCAAATCAATCGCTTCAGGGTAACGCTCAAGCTCTAGCAAGTAGGTTGATAAATCATACTGCGCGTTTAAACGTACTTTTGAATTTGGTGTGCGTCGCAATACACGAGCAAAGTGGCGCGTCGCCTCTTGCAAATCCGCTTGTTGCGTATCACTGCTTGTCGCAGCAACTTCACCTTGTCGGTAAATACTGGCCGCTAAACGGTCAATCATATCAGCGCGACGTTCATCTTCTGCTGGCATGGTATCAAGTACCGTCGCGTAGGTAGATTCTGCCTCACTATATTGCTCTTCAGCAAACTGACTGTGACCAATAACCAGTAGCGCTGATAAACGTTGCTCTGTGGTTAAATCTGGATTGCTATCAAGTGCTTGTTGCGCAAACGCGATGGCATTGATGCTATCGCCTTCTTTAAAGTATTCTTGGAATAAATCGCGTTGCACTTCGCTAACACGTTCGTCATCCGAATAGGTATCAATGAATTTAGCTTTAAATTCACGTTGTTGTAACGTTAATTGCTGCTTTTCTTCATCGGTTTTGGCCAATGCGATTAACTCATCGTAGGTGAGTATCAGTGCGTAGCCAGCTTCGTTACTAAAATCTTCTGCAAACAGCTCGGTCACTTCCGCTTCTTGGCCTGCTAATGCGGCTTCTGAATCACCTTCAAGCACTTGCTCGTTAACATCAGGGGCTTCACCGTCAGCATCTTGTGCGGCTTGTTGCGATTCAGCCAACTCTAAACGAGCTGCGGCTTCTTCGATTGCTTCACCAGAATAGGCTACATCTTCATACAACTCGGCTGCACGTTGGTGATCTTCCACTTCGGTGTAACTTTCTGCCATGTAGAACTTAACGGTACTGGCACCATTGATCTCTGGGAAGTTATCCAAAAAGATTTGATACCACTTGGCAGTATCAAGGTAGGCAGCTTTAACAATCTGACGCTGCTCTTCGGTGTCATTTTCAGCCAATAAACGTTTTTGCTCTTGCGCATTGGCATGAGTGTTTTGTGAAAACTCTTGCAAGATGTCTAATAACACCGGTGCCACTTGTTCTTGTACTTGGTCTTTGGCGTCAGGATCAACTTCTTGCCAATACGGGCCGGTAAATTGATAGCTATCAACAAAACCTGCACGCTCTGCGGTTAGCTCGGCTGGAAATTGACCAACACGGAAGATTTCCATCTTTTTGATCGAATACAAGACGCTGACGTGATGATACGGCGAACGAGCAATGAAAAAGTCATATACATCGGCGGCATCTGAATAGCGCTGTTTTGATAAGTAGTACTCAGATAACAAATCATAGTGCAGGTATTCGTATGGACGCTCACCTATACGAGCATAATGCGCAGCGATAGACTCAGAGCCTTGATCAGAAAAGATCAGCGTCATTACCGTAAAGGTTTCTTCGGTTAATTGACGATTGCGCTTATCTATAAGCTCAAGAAACTCTTCTTCGTTGTTCACTTGGCTCATAAATTTATACGGCATAACCTCATCGAGTAGTCGAGAGAATGAGGTTAACGCTTGCTGGTTTTGTTCAAGCTTAAAAAAGCTCCAGCCCATCATGTATAACGAGATGGAAAAATATGGATTATTTTCGACCGATTCTGGGCTCTTGTTGACCACGTAATCGTAGCTGGATAAGGCACCAATGTAATCTTTACTTGAGAATAGGATTTCTGCTTTTCGAAACTCGGCTTCAAGCATGTGGTCGTTTTCAGGGTATTCACTGATCAAGCGATTTAGCGTTTGCAAACTCTTGTCTTGCTCGCCTTGCAGATCATAGGCCTTGGCAAGTTGATACAATAGCTTGTCATTATTTGGTGATTCAGGGTTGTCTTCAATAAACCCTTCTAATGAGGTAATAGCCGTTTGATAATAACGGCCATCGGCAACGCGATCGCCACGCATTTGTGCTTCTTCAGCCTGCATCATCTCTAATACGGCAATACGCTGTTGAATTTGCGCTTTCGCTTCTTCGTCTTCAACATAGGCCAGTGTATCTTTATAGGTCTCACTCAACTCTTCAAGCGTTAGCCTTGGTAACTCAGCCTTGACCGCCGGTGACGGTTGTAAATCTAGGTCAGCTAAGGTAGCGCTACGTTGGCGCTTTGCTGTTTGTTCAGGTTGTGATTCAAACAAACTACAACCTGACAGTAGGATGCTGGATACCGACAATGCTATTAATGTTTTACGCATTACTCGCCTCCTCTGTCGTTTTGTTCGCTTTCATTTAGTTCCATTTGCTGGTCGCGAATAAACGCTTCATCTGTCATACGAATGACCGAGATTTTCGCTTGCTCTAAGTAATCGGCAAGGGATTCTTGTTGCACGCTCAGCACATTCACTAACTTTTCTTCAATATCATTGAATAAGGTTTGCAGAATATTCTCTGCCACCAACATTTTCGCTTCAATGCGCTCGTGCATGTCATTAACCGGTGACATCGACAGAGACTGAGATTGATTTAAGCGAGATAAGTTATTGGCGACCTTTTGTTTGGCGAGACGACCTTCTTTATCAAGGTAATAATCGCCAATTTGCCATAGCAAGGCACCGCCTAGTCTATCAAGACGTTGCTGCATTTGTACTTTGTTATCGCTGGCAGGCATGGCATTGATTTGCTTGCTGAGCGTCATATATTGCTCATAGGCATTACGTAACTGATGGCGCTCACCAACCACAGGGTCGGCTTTAAACAACTTACCTAGATATTGAAATGCCATTTGATTCATCATCAAATCAGATTGACGAAACTGACGAGATAATTCATCCAATTGCGCTTTACGCAAAGTCACTTCACGTTGTTTTGGTAGGTCTTGCGATGTATCTAAGCTAATTTGGTAATTGCTTTCTGCCAAGGCTAATAAATCAAGTTGCCACACCTTCATAGAGCTTATTGCAGCGCCTAGGCTGTTGATGTCTTTTACGTCTTGCTGAAAGCTATCTGAAGAGATTGAACCAAAACTTTGATATACCGACGGGAACTTCAATTCGACTTGCTTGGCTTTAAGGCCAAGGGTGATGTCATATTCAGAGACCACCATCAAAGATTCAATATACGCTTTGTTGTCATTGCTTAGTTTGGCAATTTCATTATCGACTACTTGCTTTTGCGCAGCAAAATCATCACTGGCTTGCTGATAGGCTGCAAATGCGCGGCGCTTGTCGTGCATCTTTTCAAAACCATAACCAACCGCCAAACGCGCTTCTTGCGCAAACACAGAATTATTATTGCGCGATGCAAGGTTTTGCCAAATCAATACCGCAGTTTCGTATTCTTCGTTATTGGCCTTAGCCCAACCGTACCCCAGTAGCGCTGACTCGCTATCTAAGCCTTGTTGTGCGACATTTTCAAACGCCGTCATTGCCGCTTGGTTTTCACCTTGCTCTAAGTACAAATAACCAAGTGCCAAGTATGAGCGATCGATAATAGCTTCTAACTCATCGGTAATTTCAATATCCGCGAGCTCTTCAGATTCGCTTTCATCTATTGCCACCGGTGTTAAGTCAACTACCGACTGCAACGCCTGGATAATGTTTTCATTACTGGCGACATCACCTAAGGTATCTTCGGCACCAATATATGACATGGCGTAGTTAAAGGCTAAATAGCGATGGTATATGGAGTCTGGGCGAATATTATCTTTTGCGCTAAGCGCTGAAGGCACATTGCCCTCTTTTAAGAACATTTGTGCGTCCAAAAAGTGGTAAGCATCACGATGCTCTTTAGCCAGTTCTGCGCCGACTTTATTGAGTGCTTGGCGTGCTTGGCTAAACTGACCTTTTTTATAAAAGGCTTTGGCAAAGCGAAAATAAATGTATGAACGGTGTTCAGAATCTAGCGATTGAGTTTCATCGAACTGGCGAAACTCTTCATTAGCTCGCTCGTTCATGTCGTAACTTAATTCAAGGCCAGCACGTAAAATTTGGCTTTGACCGGAAATATCACCAACACCTTGCTTATCGTTAAGCGCCAATTGCGTTAGTGAGGCAAAATAGTCTTCGGTAAAATAATAATAAAGCGCTCGGTCACGAGCAATGCGTTGCTTGGCCGCTAGTTTTTCTGATGCAGATGTTTGCGCGTTTTCGGCATTAGCTTCTGCAGTCTCCGCTTGAGCACTAAAAGTAGTAAACGCCGAAGCCGCTGTAACAGAAATAGTGACAGAAGCTGTGACAAAAACTAAAGCTGCCGATACTGCAGATGTTAAATAATTGCGTGTCGTTTTAATCGAAAACGTACTCATAAGCTACAGCTCTGTTGCCACAAACGTTGGGCGATTAGACGATGTATCAACCCCAACTTTAAGCTCAATGGCATTGGCGTCGGCAGCTTTAATAAACGTTGTAGCTACACCACGTTTGGTTTTTCGCCCTCTTGCGTCAGTACCGCTAATGTAGGCAATAATTTGATGCTCTCCTACCTCTACATCACCTAGGAACACTCTATCGACACCGCCGCGACGTAACGCGTCTTGCTGATATTCAGTGTATAAAGCGCTATGTACCTTCTCACCATCGACCATTAAGGTGATTGCCGTCACGTTAAATGTATCTGCGGCATCAATACTTAAATACACCGCTAACTGATCTGCATCAGGGTAAAGTACCGCCAGTTCTAATTCTTTAATGTCGGCGGCCATATCTACCAAGCCGCCTTTAAAGGTTTGCAGATCTTCATCAGGTGATTGTGCAGAAGCAGTACTCATACTGCCCAATAGCGCCATCGTTGATAGCGCGACGCTTGCTATTATTGATTGTATGTTTTGATTCATGAGACTACCTTTCGCTTGTTATGCGTTTGCCTAAATCCACTTGGTCCACTTGCTCTACGTTTCTCTTAAGAAGTTAAAAAAGCCTTTTTAAAAGAAGTATGCAAAGCCCAGTGTCATATCGGTGTTAAAGGAATACTCATCTTCTGCGCCATATTGTTCATGGACATAACCGCGAACATCAAATCGCATTGAGAATGAATCATTAAACATAATGCGATAACCCGCACCGAATACACCCGTTTCATTATCATCTAGGCCATCATAATCGGTAATACCTGCACCAAGCACGAAAAATAGCGATGTCTTCATGTCATAGTTATTGGTAACGTAGGTGTCTTGAAGAAAGTTATAACCAAGAACAGCATTATACAGCGTCAATTCACGATCATGGTTCGTTACAGAATATGAAGCTTCAATAAACAGGTTTTCAGTAAAATGATAACCAATACGTGCGCCCACAACCGCATTAGTAGTCGAATCAACATATCGAGTGTCACCATCAACATTCAAACCACCACCAAAGATACCTACCTCAAAGTCGTTTGAGCTCATATCCACATCGACAGTTTGGCGTGACAATGCCGGTTCGATGATGTCTTGAGAGTTTTGTTGCGAATTCTCTTCGGCGTTAACGCCGCCAGAAAGCGCCAAAATGGCTAAAAGCGTACCCAAGCTTGATTTTAGATTTACCACGTTTTGCTCCTGATGGCCTTTTGGCCTTTTTTATCCTTTGAGTTGTGACTATTACCACAGCTCATTGTTCTTTTTATCTTGTTGTTTATTTAATTTGTTATCTAGTTTTTCTGACTTCTAGGTCAAATCAATGTGCGCGTTACAGTGTGAGCGTTATCTTATAAAACTGAATATTCACTTCACCTTCATTCCACCCGCATTCCACAACAACCAGAAATTCAGTATTGTTACTCGTTAATACACTCATCACTGTATTAAAGCTTATTGGAACTTCTCTAAAAAGCCAGTAAGCCCTGATGCGGTAACCTTAACTGGATTACCGTTTGCATCAAGTGTGTTATTAAGCGTCATTTCAGGTACCCAACCTTCGGTGCCATCTTGTGTGACCACCTTAAAATAACCACGTTGACGCATTACCACTGTTATCCACTCACCTTGTTCGGCAACATAAAACACAGGGTAGTCACCACTTGGCCCGGTATGCATATCAATAAAGGGGGCATTAACTTGGACAACAGGTTGCTGTTCAGCAAATACAGATGACGACAGTAGACATACCATCGCCAGAAAAACCGATTTTAGAAATTGCATTACTTACGCCTTAATGACTTTTGTTTTCTTGTGGTTTCAATGAGTTATATTACCAACGCCACACTGCGTGTTTTTCACCCCAAATCCGCACACTTTTTACACTACTTTTATTTTACAACAAGTTAGCGAAATTTTTACCTAATTTGAATCTAACAAAAAACTATTCAATAAAAAAGTCTGACCATTGATAAAAGCTAGAAATAACCACTACTTGCTTAATAAAAGAGCAAAAATTGCGTTTTTACAAATAAAAACAAGCAACTTATACAAATGAGACTCTAATTAAATCTCACACATCATCTCTGTCATACTAATATCTAATACGTCACTGCGTCCTTTCAGGTTATTCCATGCTAATTAGCTAACCGTCACCGAAAACTGCTCCATGCGTTTTCGGCTTTCCCTACATCCTCGTAGGTTATTCCAGGCTACGACACTATCCACCTTTTCATCATTCCCTGCCCCCTTCTACGTCATTCCGTGCTACGACACGGAATCTTTAAGCTTCCGGATACCGACTTAAGATCCCGATTTCCATCGGGATGACGAGAGCAAGAAAGCACGAGAAAAGAATGCTCCATGCGTTTTCGGCATTCCCTACATCCTTGTGGGTTATTCCTGCCTAATTAGCTATCCGTCACCGAAAGCTGCTCCATGCGTTTTCGGCATTCGCCACATCCTTGGGGGTCATTCCGTGCTACGACACGGAATCTTTTGAATGGTTAATACCGAATGAAGATCCCGTTTTTCAACGGGATGACGAGAAATGATTAATGCTGAATCTTTTACTACTTTAAAAAAAGCAAAAAAAAAGCCAGTATTAACTGACTTTCTCTTCAACGTCATCCATTTGATTTAGATACACCAAATCACATATTTCGTCCGCTGGCTGAAACCCGGTAGGCGCATCCAATAGAATTTGTCGAATCGTTTCTTGGTCAAATTCGCGGCATGCGTTATGTAGTCGGTTTAATAGTGGAGATAACATTTCCCACGACAAGTACACTTCTTGCGCGGTCATAATGCGCTCATTACCTGTTTCTTCTACATCATCACCAATTAGTAATTCTTCGTAAAGTTTTTCACCAGGTCTCAAACCAGTTTCAATGATTTCAATGTCACCATGCGGCTTTTTCTCATTTTTAACATGCAGGCCCGATAAATGAACCATTTTGTGGGCAAGATCATAAATTTTAACGGGTTGCCCCATATCTAAAACAAATACATCACCGCCCATGCCCATAGCACCAGCTTGAATCACTAATTGTGCAGCTTCTGGAATAGTCATAAAGTAACGGGTGATATCTCGGTGCGTCAGCGTTATTGGGCCGCCCTCGGCTATTTGCTTCTTAAATAAAGGTACAACGGAACCCGAGCTGCCTAGAACATTACCAAAGCGCACCATGCTAAATCGAGTATTGTGGCCGCCACGATGCGCAAGCGCTTGTAAACAAAGCTCTGCCATGCGTTTGGTGGTACCCATTACATTGGTAGGTCTAACCGCTTTATCTGTAGAGATCAACACAAACGTTTCAACACCAACATTTACAGCTGCTTCTGCACAACGCAAGGTGCCAAAGATATTATTACGAACGCCTTCAATAACATTATGCTCAACCAAAGGTACATGCTTGTATGCTGCTGCATGATAGACTGTCTGTACGCCAAACGCGCGCATAACCTTTTCTAAGCGATTTTGCTTTACCACAGAACCGAGCATTGGATAAACAGTAATAGGTAATTGTTTTTCATTCACAAAGTCTTCTAACTCTTTATGAATCGAATACAAGGCAAACTCGGTTAACTCAAACAATACAAGCGCTGCCGGTTGCTGGTTAATGATTTGACGGCAAAGCTCTGAGCCAATTGACCCACCAGCACCGGTCACCATAACGACTTTGTTCTTGATGTCAGCAGACATTAAATCTTGATTCGGAGGTACTTGATCTCGACCTAGTAAGTCTTCAATCGACACCTCAACAAAGTCATCTATTTTGGCTCTACCTGAGACTAAATCAGACATACCAGGAATCGCCAAAACTTCAATATACATACTTTCAAGTTTATTCAATATAGCGGCACGTTGGCTTCTAGAAGCAGAAGGTGCAGCGAGTAACACTTTACTGACGTTATGTTTTATCACCAAGTCCTGTATGTCTATTTGCGAGTAAACATAGACATTATTGATCGATAAACCTTGTAACATTTTATTGTCATCTACAAAAGCGACAGGATCATATTCGGCGCCATTGCGCAAAGCTTTCACTAATTGAATGCCAGAAGCACCTGCACCATATATTACAACTTTTTCTTTGGTTTGAGAGTTGCCACGATTAGCAAGGGAGCGGACGGTGTAGCGCGATCCACCAACCATAATAAGTAAAAACGCACCATAAATCACAGGGATTGAGCGTGGTACGAAAACATCAAATGATAAGCTTACCACCGCTAAAGAGGCCGCAGAAATAAAGGTGCTTAAAAATACAGCAGATAAAGCTAACGTGCCTAAGTAACGAATTACCGCTCGATAAAGGCCTAAATGAATATTGGCAACAATACTGACTCCGACCACACACATCAGCATGGCCCAGTAATGCAAGTTAAAAAATTCCGTCTCAACATCGAGACGTAAAAACATTGCAAACCAAAACGCGAAGACAACAAACATCGAATCGACACACACGCTGATCATCCGTTTTAACGGTCGAGACAGTTGAAAGATTTTTTCCATAAACCGCAAAATCCCAGAGATTTTAGTTTCTTATAAATGACAATGGATTACATTATAACGACAGATTAGCCTTTTTGCATACTCCTTGTATTAGATAAACACTTCAATTTTCTGCAAAAAGTTATTTAAACCAAAAACTCCGGTAAATGCCGGAGTTTTTGTATTCAATTTATTTGTACTGCTTCTCAACCCAATCCTGATAAGAACCATCCATCACAGCTTTCCACCATGACTCATTATTCAAATACCAAGTAACCGTTTTGGCAATACCTGTTTCAAATGACTCTTGAGGCTCGTAACCGAGTTCATCACGGGTTTTAGTGGCATCAATCGCATAACGGCGGTCATGACCTGGTCTGTCTTTCACATAAGTGATTAAAGACTCTGTATTAGCATTAATTGCAGCAACGGCTTCAGGGAAGCGTGCTGCAAGCTCAGGTGCTTTAGCAAACTCACTTTCAACAAGCTTACATACTTCTTTTACTATATTAATGTTGGCCCATTCGTTATTACCACCAATATTATAGTTCTCGCCTACTCTGCCTTTATTTAACACAAGATCAATACCGTAAGCGTGATCTTCTACATATAACCAATCTCTTATTTGCATACCATCACCATAAATCGGCAATTCTTTATTATGCAAAATATTCGTGATCACTAAAGGGATTAGCTTTTCAGGGAAATGATAAGGGCCATAGTTATTAGAACAGTTACTAGTCGTAACGTTCAATCCATAAGTATGATGATATGCACGCACTAAATGATCACTGGCAGCTTTACTTGCCGAATATGGGGAGTTTGGCGCATATGCTGTTTCTTCTGAAAATGCTGGGTCATCTGCTGACAGTGTGCCATAGACTTCATCAGTTGATACATGATGGAAGCGATGCTCAACCGAGCCACTTTCAACATCTAACCAACACTTTTTAGCAGCTTTAAGTAACGAGTACGTCCCTAAAATATTGGTTTCGATAAACGCATCAGGACCAGTGATAGAACGATCAACATGAGATTCAGCCGCAAAGTGAACAATAGTATCAATAGAATGCTCTAACATTAATGATTCAACTAACGCTTGATCGCAAATATCCCCTTTAATAAAGGTAAAGTTGTCGTTGCCTTGCACCAAATGCAAGTTTTCCATATTTCCTGCGTAAGTTAGCGCATCTAATACAATAACTTTATCTTCTTGGTATTTATTCAACCAGTAATGTACAAAGTTAGCCCCAATAAAACCGGCACCACCGGTTACAAGTAATTTTTTCATAGTTTATCTTTTAATCTTATAATTTCTTTTATTCAATACGCGACTTTAATTCATCAAGCATTGAGCTTAATTGTTTACGCCAATGAATAAGCTCTACATCAGCAAGTGCTTCAACTAATGAGCTTTTATCTAATACGCTATAACTAGGACGTGCAGCAGGAGTTGGGTAATCCGACGTTGAAATGGCTTTAATCGGAATCCCTGTGCTTAACAATCCTTTTTCAAGACCTAGCTCTTGAATTGCAACAGCAAAATCATACCAGCTGGCAACGCCATTATCAGTATAGTGATGAGTACCAGTAACACGTTCAACAGCAGCTTCAACACATACACGGGCAAGACCAGATGCAAGTGTAGGCGAACCTATCTGGTCGCTAATAATGCCAAGTTCTGGCTTATCTTCCATTAGGCGTAGCATGGTTTTGACAAAGTTATTGCCATGAACAGAATAAACCCATGAGGTTCGAATAATACAGCTAGATTTAGGTATGGATGTAAGAAGCTCGTCTTCACCTGCTGATTTACTGGCACCATAAACACCAATAGGGCTTTTAAAATCATTTGGTAAATAAGGCGAGCTTTTTAGGCCATCAAACACGAAGTCGGTAGATACATGAACAAAATGTAAACCTAATTCTTTGCACACCTTCGCTATAATACCAACAGCGGTAGAGTTCAATGCAAAAGCATTGTCTCTATCATCTTCCGCTTTATCGACTGCCGTATAAGCAGATGCATTAATAACAGCATCAGCATCAATCTCACGCATAACTGAAAGTGCTGAGTCATAATCTAATACATCAATGTCGTTTCTACCTAGACAAACAATACTAACATAATTAGTAGCGTCAGCAGATATGTGCTCAAGCTCCCAGGCAAGTTGGCCACTTTTCCCAATCACAATAAATTTTTTCATTTGTTAAAACTTAATTAGTCGAATTTAGGCGCAGCCGTAAAGGAAAGGCCTGCTTCGTCTTTACCTGATAAAGACGGTAATTCGCCATCAACAAGTGGCCATTTAATACCTAATTCAGGATCATCCCAGCGAATCGATACTTCAGACTCTGGTGCATAGTAGTCTGTGCATTTATAGACAAATTCAGCAGAGTCACTCATTACATAAAAACCATGAGCAAAGCCTTCTGGTACCCATAACTGCTTTTTATTTTCTGCAGAAAGTACAACACCAACATGTTGCCCAAAGGTCGGCGATGATTTTCGCATATCAACCGCCACATCATAAACCTTGCCAGACACAACGCGCACTAACTTGCCCTGTGTATTTTCAGTTTGATAATGAAGACCTCGCAAGATACCGACTGAAGACTTACTGTGATTATCTTGAACGAACATACGCTTAGAGCAATTCGCTAAAAATTCATCTACACGAAAAGTTTCCATGAAAAATCCACGATCGTCACCAAAAACCTGTGGCTCCAAAATAACGACATCTGGTATTTGGGTTTTTATATATTTCATTTATATAAGCTCATTAAAAAATTTTCTCTTCAATAATATTTAGCAAATATTCACCATAACCACTTTTGCGAAGCGGCTCAGCCAAAGCACGAAGTTCGTCCGCTGAAATCCAACCGTTACGAAAGGCAATTTCTTCAGGACAATTTACTTTTAAACCTTGGCGTTTTTCAACGGTGGCAATAAACTGAGCAGCAGCAAGTAAATCATCATGAGTACCAGTATCCAGCCAAGCAGTACCCCGCCCCATAATTTCAACGTTTAGTTGGCCACGCTTTAAATACTCATCAATTACCGAAGTTATCTCTAATTCGCCACGGTCAGATGGCTTAACGGTTTTTGCAAATTCTACAACACGAGAATCAAAAAAATACAAACCAGGAACAGCGTAGTTAGATTTCGGGTTAGCAGGTTTTTCTTCAATTGAAATAGCCTTACCAACATCATCAAATTCAACAACTCCATAGGCTTTAGGGTTTGCAACACGATAGCCAAACACAGTTCCGCCAGAATCACGAGATGATGCGTTTCGCAAAGACTTAACCAAATCATGACCATAAAACATATTATCACCTAGCACCAAGGCTGCAGAATCACCAGCTAGAAATTCTTCGGCGATAATAAAGGCTTGCGCTAATCCATCAGGTGACGGTTGAACAGCATAAGCAAGTGATACACCAAAGCTAGAGCCATCACCAAGCAAACGTTCAAAGCGGTGAATTTCATCTGGCGTGGATATAACAAGAACTTCTTGAATCCCTGCTTGCATTAATGTTGCAAGCGGATAATAAATCATTGGTTTGTCGTAAACAGGCATAAGCTGTTTACTAACAACTTTTGTAAGAGGGTAAAGCCGAGTGCCGCTGCCCCCAGCTAGAATAATTCCTTTCATTTATTTTCCTTTATAATCAATCTGAACCAAATAAATCTCTGGTATACACTTTACCAGCTACATCACCTAACTCTAAATCCATACGATTAGAAACGATAACATCTGAAGTTGACTTAAACTCTTCAAGATCTTTAATTACTCTAGAATGGAAAAAATCATCACCTTCTAATACCGGCTCATAAACTACGACTTCAATTCCTTTTGCTTTTATACGTTTCATTATGCCTTGAATGGAGGAGGCCCTAAAGTTATCAGAGCCAGACTTCATCACCAATCGATAAACGCCAACAATCTTTGGCTCTCTGGCAATAATAGAATCTGCAACAAAGTCTTTTCGAGTTCGGTTTGCTTCTACAATAGCGCCAATAATATTATTTGGTACATCAGAATAGTTAGCTAACAACTGTTTAGTGTCTTTTGGTAAACAATAACCACCATAACCAAATGATGGATTGTTATAATGATCACCAATACGAGGATCTAGCGACACGCCTTCAATAATCTGGCGAGCATCTAACCCATGAACTTCAGCATAAGAGTCAAGCTCATTAAAATACGCCACGCGCATTGCTAAGTAGGTATTTGAAAACAGCTTAACCGCTTCTGCTTCTGTTGAGCGCATAAATACGATATCGATATCCGCCTTTTCTGCACCTTCCGCCAACAAACCAGCAAACACTCGAGCACGCTCTGAATTTTCCCCAACAATAATACGAGACGGGTGCAAGTTATCATACAAAGCACGGCCTTCACGTAAAAATTCAGGAGAAAAAATTAAACCTGAACAACCAAGTTCTTCACGAATACGCTCCGTATAACCAACAGGTACAGTAGATTTAATCACTATGCATGCCGAAGGGTTTATTGCCATAACATCTTTAATAACCGCTTCTACAGAAGATGTATCAAAAAAGTTAGTGATAGGATCATAATTAGTTGGTGTTGCAATAACTACGTAATCTGCATCAGCATATGCAAATTTCTTATCTAACGTTGCCTTCAAATTCAATTCACGAGAAGCAAGAAATTCAGAGATTTCGGTATCGACAATTGGTGATTTACTTGAGTTGATTAACTCGACTTTTTCTTTAACAACATCTAAAGCAACAACTTCATTGTACTGTGCAAGCAAAACTGCGTTAGAAAGGCCAACGTACCCTGTACCGGCGATAGCGATTTTCATATCAATCCTTACTGGCTATTTTTGAGCTTGTGAATGAACATTACGAATAGCAGAAACAGTTAATTCCATCTCATCCTCGGTAAGCGTCGGATGCACTAAAAACATCAAGCTGGTATCGCCAAGCTCACGGGCTACTGGCAACCTTTCTTCAGGTCTAAAGCCGGTATTATCAAATGCCTTTTCTAAATACACTTCTGAACAGCTTCCTTGCATACAAGGAACACCTAATGCATTTATCTCGGCAACAATTCTATCTCTATCCCAGCCTTCAGCTAATAACTCAGGAACTACAAAAACATAATACTTATAATTTGCATGTTCCATATAAGTAGGTACCGTAGGTACACGTATACATGAAAACTCTGAACAAGCTGACGCTATCATACTTGCATGCTTGCCACGTAAAGCAAACCACTCTGGCATACGACGAACTTGAATACGACCAACTGCCGATTGCATTTCTGTTAGACGCCAGTTTGTACCAAATGATTCATGTAACCAGCGAAAGCCTGGTGGGTGTGATTTCTCATAGACTGCTGCATACGACTTACCATGATCTTTATAAGACCACATCTTACGCCATAACGACTCGTCATTAGTCGTTACCATGCCGCCTTCACCGCCGGTAGTCATAATTTTATCCTGACAAAATGACCAACAACCAACATGACCAATAGAGCCAACAGACTTGCCTTTATACTTAGCACCATGCGCTTGTGCACAGTCTTCTATAACAGCCAAACCACGATCATTAGCAACAGCCATTAACTCATCCATTTCACATGGAAGACCAGCTAAGTGCACCGCAATGATTGCACGAGTTTTATCACTCATTACGGCAGAAACAGTTTCAGCCGTAATATTTTGAGAGTTTGCATCAACATCAGCAAATACAGGGCGAGCACCTGCTGTAACAATTGAAGATGCTGAAGCTAAGAAAGTGCGAGACGTTACAATCACTTCGTCGGATTTACTACCGCCATTACGTGCACCGATACCTAAAGCGACAAGTGCAAGATCAAGTGCAAGCGTGCCGTTACCTAATACAATGGCATACTCACAATCAGTAAAAGCCGCAAACTCTTTTTCGAAGTCACGCCCTTCTTGGCCAGTCCAGTAATTAACTTTGTTTGAAAGTAATACTTCAGATACTTTATTGGCTTCTTCTTGAGTATACGAAGGCCATGGAGAGAATTTTGTGTTTAACATTTTAGACTTCTAAATTTTAATTTCTTTAAATGATTCTAGCCAACAATCAGCTTTATCTTGATAATCACCTATCAAACTATGAACGCGATTGTGCATATTTAAAACCCCTATACTCCCCCAACCTAACTGTTTAGGTACAATAAAATCTTTTTTGGGATTATCAGCAATATATACTATAGATTTTTTGGGGTGTTTATTTTGTATCGCTATAAAAGAATCGGGTTTAGGCTTTCCAGCTCCGACTTCTTCTGATATAAAAATAGACTCAAAAAAGTCATTAATACGCAAAGCTGAAATTTTTAATCGTTGAGTTATTCCTCTACCATCAGTAATTAAGTACATAGGTACATTTCTCAAACGAAGTTCTTTAAGAGTTGTTAAAACACTTTCGTTTAACTTTATATCAGGCGAGTGGTAACGATAAGCCAGTATCAAATGTTCTTTCAGTAAACTAGGTAACTTATGCTCAGCCAGAACATAAGAAAATACATCTGGCTCATCTTTTTCGAGTGCTTCTATAAATGTTTGGTAAGTATCTTTTGAATATAACTTCGCAATTAATTCAGATAAATATCGATAACCGGATATAACGTAATCCATTTCAGAATATAGTGTGTCATCTAAATCAAACACAACCACATCATAGTTTTTAAGGTTAGCCATTTGAAACTAACACCTCAGCATCATAACGCAGCATTACTAACTGATCTTCCCATGCGTCGGTATAAGATAGCTTTTCTTCCATAAAAACCTCCCTTAACAAAAACTCTGGATATCTAGCACCAGCAGCATTGCTAAGAGGAAATCCACCACCAAACCTTGGATTGATTTCAATACCGTATATTTGTCCTGTTGTTTTTGATTTAAATACCTGAAGAGTTAAACAGCCAAATGCAGTAGTAATTTTTGACATAGGTCCTTTTAACAAATTTACTAACTCTTTGTTAGTGCGGCCTTTACTTATTTCACCGCCTCTCACTTCAACTCTTTGACGAGGAACCATACAAATTAATTCACTGTTTTGAGTATAATAGACATCCACAGTGTATTCGTCAAACTCTTGATTAGAAACGATTTCCATATACATCATTTCTGATTTTGGTACATCCCATGTATCGAGTTCTTCTTGAGATTGCAGTATTCGAATATTTTGACTAAGACTACCAGATATTGGTTTTGAAAAGCATGGGAAAATAATGTTATCTAACGAGTAAGTGATAGGTACCGGGAAGCCAATCTCGTCAAATAACTCATGAGTTAACCTTTTATCTCTACACGGAATGACTAGCTCACTATCAGAAACAACAATAGTAATATCAAGTTCCTTAAACTCTTGCTTAAATTCAGCAAGCTTTAATAGCTCTGTATCAATGGTTGGAACAACCATTTTAATAGATTCTTTAAGGCAGAGTTTTTTTAACTCTTCAATATACTCATCTTTTAGTACATGAGGTAAAACAAAGCTTTTACTTAACACATTACAAGCAGCCGACATACTCGGTTTCATATCAGCACCAAACACATCACCGTCAATACTCAAATCTGCAATGGCTTTTTGAAATGCTTTTACTAATGATACTCGACGACCAGCCGATAATACTAAAACGTTATTTTTCATTCTTTTGATCCGTTTCTTTATTTTCGCTACCAGTAAAAAATGGCATTGTTACATGATCATCAGCCGAAATACCTTCTTTAACAAATACTTTTTTGACTGTTAAAAACAGTATTTTTATATCTAGCCATAAACTTTGGTTATCAACGTACCAAACATCATATTTGAACTTATCTTCCCAGCTAATAGCGTTACGTCCATTAACTTGCGCCCAACCAGTGATCCCAGGTTTTACTTCATGACGACGTGCTTGTTCAGGAGAGTAAAGAAGTAAATATTCAACGAGCAAAGGACGCGGACCAACTAAACTCATGTCACCTTTTAAAACATTCCATAAACCAGGGAGTTCATCTAAACTCGTTGACCTTAACTTTTCACCAAAAGGAGTTAATCGCTCTGAATCTGGTAATAAATTACCACTTTCATCAATAGCATTTTTCATGCTTCGAAACTTAATCATTTCGAAAACTTTAGCATTTAGCCCGGGTCGCTTTTGCTTAAAAAGTACAGGTTTTCCTAAAGATTTCGATATTCTATAAGCAACTAATGCCATGATCGGAGAGAGTATTATTAAAATAGAAAATGACGCGATAACATCAAATAATCGTTTAGCCATTGAAAATATCCAGAATTTTTTTTGATACAACTTCATAATCAAAATTGGTACTAAAAAATTGTTTTACTGAGTTTGACAAATTTACTCGATCAGAATAATAAACTGCCCCAAGCGCTTTTGTTAGCCCGTTTATATTTTCAGATTCATAATTAAAACCAAGGTTATTCAACTCAACAAAATCATACAGGTCACCAGACATTGAGTTAATGATAGGTAGACCATAACTCATATATAAAACTGATTTGTATGATAACGAGGCGGTAGTATCACGAAATCCGTTAAACCCAACATCTGATTTAGCTACAATATTAATTAGCTCATTTTCATTGTAAATTACACCATGAAAATTGTGCGAAATATTATTAGTCTTTAACTTTTCTCTTAAATTAAATTCTAAATCTCCGCTACCAACAAAATCAATATGAATAGAAAGCTTGGATTCTTTTATAGCATCAATTAAGGTGTCAAAGTCATACAGAGCCCCTATATTTCCAATATAAAGAATTCTAAGCTTTTTAGAACTTAATTGAACAACGTTTTTAAACTGTGGTTTTGCACCCAATAAAATTTGTTGACCAGTATTTTCTCTTCCTGATTCTTTCAAAAATACTGATGATAGCGACATAACTTTTGGACACCGCTGGATTGAGTACTTATTGATATATCGCCAGATAAAAAAAACAGGGGCACCTATGCTTTTTAAAGTTTTTGGAAATGGTAATGAGTCAGGCCAAAAATCAACAATATCAACTACTATTTTATCTCGACAAATAAAGCTAGCTAAAAGTGCGGTTATGCCAAAAGGTACTGTAATATATACTCTATCGTAAACTTTATGATTAAAAATAATATAGAAACCAAACTTCAATGAAAGAATAAAATGAGATAACAACCGTTTAAAAGACCTATTGGTTTTGTACGATATTGTTCTAATTAAGATGCTTTTGTTTCTATTTATTTTCTTTTTTTCTTGATGTGAATAATCACTTGTTAAAACAGTAGTATCATGAGACGCATCTTGCAGAACAGAATTGACAAATGAAGGTCTTGATACTGAGGGATTTTCATTAAAAAAAGGGGTTACAATTAAAACTTTCATAAATCCTAGCTAAGCTCGTCTTTTTAAATACTTTATCGCTATAAACTTTTTTATAGAGCTTAATGTATTAATAACGCCATATTGAATCATATTAAAAGTAAACAAACCAATAAAAACCCTAATAAACATAATGATATTTTTTGAAGGCCCATATTTTAATGCTTTATCTACTGTGCCATTATTAACTAATTTATAAATGAAATCATTACGCGAAAAGTGCGCCCGCGAGTAAAGGTCAGTCAAATGAGTATGCTTATCTTTTCGAACAATTTGGTTATGTAAGATTTCTTTTAAAAAGCTAACCTGAAATTCATAGGCCGGTGATGGTATACTAAACAATTCAGTTTTATGGTTAATTTTATTAGTTAATAAACTCTTTGAATCTAAATATTTCAAACCTAAAAAAGTAAGCTCAAACCAATAGTCTAAATGTAAAATAAAACTGGGAGCTGAAATTAAAAGCTTTCTAACGCCTTGTCTTTCTAATACAGTATCGATTATTGCATCATACTCTTCCGCGGTAGAAGTCAATAAATCAAAAAACTCTAGATGGCTATTTTTTGAGACGAAGAAATCTACATCGTTATGAACAATGTCAGGTAAATCGTCATACCCTCTTAATATTAAACAATCCACCTTGGCGCGTTCTAATTTGGATAAAAATGAAACTAGAAACCCTTTAACATTATTATCCACTATATTCTTCCTTAAAAATGTCAATTCCTTTTGCAAGGCTGTCACACATATCCTTGAGGTCACTCTCTCTCTTATTTGGTCGGATAGAATAATTGTCAATAAAGAACAAAACTTCCTCTACTAAAAAATACGCTATATCTAAATATTCAACTGCACCAAACAATTCAATTGATGCTTCTTTATATTTGTTCCAACTGGTTATTATTGACTTATTGTGTCTAAAATTTGATACAAAAATAAAAGCATCATACTTATAATAAGAAGGGCCACAAAACTCCCAATCTATTAATTTCAGAGCGTTATCTTCGCATAGAAAAACATTACCTCGATTTAAATCTCTATGTGACATGCTAATTTTTACAGTCCCTTTCAAATTAGCTCCCGCTAAACTCATTAGGCTATCAATTTGGGACATTAAAAATCCAAAATCATGATGGTTATTGTTCGAATCTCCTCCCTCTGAAATGAGAAAATTAGAATATTTTGTTTTAAAGTCTGCGATGTAATCAGAGTGAGAAATGTTATAACTATCTTTCGATTGCAATTTGAGATAGGCCCGAATAAAGTTAATTTCGTCACTCTGAAGAAACAAGGTTCTGTTGATAGGTGTTCCTGATAACCTTTCCTCTTCTATGACTCTGGGAGTATCTTTAATTTTTTGTTCTGGCGAGTATATGGCTAAAACAGAATTCTTTACAGCTAAAGAACTTCCGTTAAAGTCTGGTTTCTTGTCGCTTAAATCAATGACTAAATCATTTAGGTAGTCAACACTGGTATATCTTAACCTATGATTCCCGAGAAATATGGAAAAATATTGCTCGCTGGCAGGTGCTAATATTTTCTCACCATGCCGCAAATATTTAGTAAGCACATAATTAATAACGACCAAGCAAAATCGCAAGAAAGGGTACCTTCCTGAACGTACTTCCTTGGTTATAAATAGATACTGTTTAAACGTAAAACCGTCTTTAATGTAAAATGAAGTTTTAGGTATTTTATAATATAAAGCTTTTTCGTAGAAAGCATATTTATCTGTCAGTAATGAAAAAAGTCTGTTGTTCCAGACTTTATATGCATAATCCATTTTATTGCCTTAGTTGACGTATAAACGTCTAAGTTTGATAGATATTTCTTTCCAGTTAAAAACACTTTTAATGAAGTCTTGCTGCTTACATTGATGCTCAAATGTTAAGCTACAATCAGTAGCCATATAATTTTCTAAAAACATAACCACGCTCGATACATCGCACTCAAATATATCTATATATTCGGTGTAAGGTTTCATATTCCATGGAGTACCTGTTGTTGTTAATACCTTACAGCCCCTACTTAATGCTTCAGGTACAACTAAACCAAAACTTTCATTGCGAGAAGGTAAAATAAATGTTTTATATGAGTCTAAAGTTGAAACCCTATTCATTTTTTCAACCTCTCCTAAAAACCGAATTTGTTCACTCAAATCTAATGCTGACGTTAGCTCCTTAAGCTCTTTTAAATAGCTATCAGGCCCATAACCATAAATATCGAGATTTATAATGATATTCTTATTTTTTAGCTTATATATAGCTCTTATTAATACATCTAGCCCCTTTATTGGGATTATTTGAGACATATAGAGCAATGCGCTACTTTTCGTTTTGATAGTCTCTAATTTAGAAAAAAATTCATTTCCAATGCCAAGAGTGATCTCTTTAATTTTATGCTTCTTTAACTTACACCAAGTGATGCCTTCAAGCTCAGTCTTTGACGTAACTATGATCCAATCAGACAAATTAAGGATTGCTTTTTGGTATAAATTCCAAGCAAGAATTTTTAGATATTTAGACTTTGTATTGACGCGCAGTTCATCAAGCAACCCATGTCCTTGAAAAACAATTGTGGTGCAATTTAGTATGTTTAAAAAACTCAATATAAATCTTAAATATATAAATTGAAAACTCCATGCGCCATGAACATGAATGACATGGTGTTTATCCTGAGATTTTAAAATAGTCAGTAATAAAAACATCATTTTAACTAAAGTTAATTGCTGGTAACAAAAGTTTCCATTTTTAAGGTTTTTATCGCCTCCGTAAACATTTACTAGAGCATATTCTGAGGATTGCTCATTACAAAGGTTCATTACAACATCACTAATGCCGCCGCCTTTTACGCCAACCGCAGGAGCTAAATGATACACAGTGTCTTTAGTTAAAATCACGTAAAGCTCCATCCATAACTTTTTCAAGACTATTTTCTATAGGATCAATTCCATTGAGAATTAATGAAAAAGCATTAGAAGACAATGCTTTTTCATAGTATTTATGGCGAATTATTTTCTCTTCTGGTAAATCAGGAAAAGGTTCGTACTTTATTGAACAGCGGTAGTCGGATGTGGGTAAGTCTATTTCAATACCAATTTTATAGTAATTTACCGAGGTAACCTTTAAAACATACAATAATACTTTTACGTACCAACTTCTTTGTATATCTTCACCAAACAAAATACTCAAATCTATTATCGAGTCGTCAATTTGACGGTCCAAGAGTATCAAATCCTTATTAGATCTAAACCTTAACTTTATTGAGAATATATAAATCAACTCTAATAGAGAAATTGATATCCACAAAAATCTAACAGGCTTCTTATTCAATGTGTTAGTGCGTTGTCTTGACCGACCTGGACTAGGTACACTTTTCAATTTTGATTTGCGTAAGCAGTCTTTAAGAAAGTTAATGAAAGGAGTATACCCTACCCTTGTCCATATACATTTTACATTTATTTGTGAATGTTTATTATTAACACGCTCTGTAATAGCTTCTATAATCGAAGATTTACCACAACCATCTAAGCCAGAAAAACTTAATATCACTAAATAACACTCCTTGCACTTGAAGGCCTAGCCTTAAGAAAAAATAACGTTAAAATTAACGCCGTAGACAATATCCCAGAAAACAGAGCCATAGGTATTAATGCGATATGTAGATACCACACTTTTTTACCTTGATAAATTAGGTAGTTAAACAATATCATCTTCATCAGTAACAACAGGCAACCTCCCCACAAATACATTTTCTCGATGTATGGGATAAAACCACTCGTTCCATATAGGCCCTTCCCTAATATAATGGTAGAAATGGTGTCCTGTGAATAATCATAATCAGAAGTTCGCCCATCAACCACTTGTTTTTCATTTAATAACCTATCTAATTGAGGAACTGCCTCTAACTGCTTTTGATAGTCTGCACTAGAGCTATTAAAAAGTATAAAAATGACTAAAAGGAGGGATACAGGAGCACTTAAAACAATCCATTTTTTATTCTTTCTAATACTAAGTTTTGTTCTAAAGATAAATGCTAAAAGCAACACACCAAAACCGAATCCAAAAGAACTTCCACTCATAAAAAGCATAAATAAAATCATAAAGGCTCTCTTAGAGTTAAGGGTCGATGTTGCGATAAAAACCCCAGAAATTAAAATAGCCCAATATGATAAATGGGAAGGTTCAAGAAAAAAAGACGAGTAACGAATTCCCCCAGAGGTATAAGCGATTAAATGGCTGTTTTCCATGGCTGTGTTGATTAATCCTAATCGGTGGAAAACCATTGATTCATAAATACCAACCAACGATAAAAAGAACTGAACTAAAAACCCCGAAAACACAATAAATAGAGCTATTTTGGCTGAATGCACTAATAGATTTTCGCTTATAACTTGACGTATAACTAGGCCACTCACAATGTATAACAAAACTTTGAATGACTGAAAAAAACCTATTAAATCAAACCCGTTAAACAGAAGAAGCAAACTATAAAATACAAAAACACTGAGTACAATGTAGTATTCTCTAGAATTAAAATTAAAACGAAAAACAGCAAAAGGTAAACTTGCTATTAATATAATATCCAACCAGCCAACGCCAGAAAAACCATACGCGTTTAAAATGGGAGCTAATAGGCAACTAGTTACTAAAAAAACAAATATTTTTTTCATTATATTATTGGTAGGACTTGATCATTATCTTATTTGGCGCTCGATTAATATCTATTGAAATTATTCTTCCGATAATAATCTGCAATTTTTATTAAACGATTCGCCTCATTTTGGTTATTAGATAATCGTGCATATAGAGACTTAATTAAAGAATGAATATAGCCCGATAAAAAATACCCTAAACAACGTTCATTATGTTTGTTAGAGTACTTAATAACAGAGTCAATTAAATTCTGAACAGTTTCTGGTGATGGTTCAGTTCTATCCCAATCTAAATGAACATACTTAATTCTAGAGTCAAATTTGGTTTTCAATAAATGCTTACACGCTCTATATGCTACATCCGACTCTTCGCAATATAAAAATATATTTTCATCAAATAAGCCGATAGATTTGAATAACTTTTTATCATAAAAAGTTAACGCTCCGGATAAAGCCATAAATTTTGATTTGTATCCAATGCTGTCTATAAACCGATTTATCAACCCTTTCAAAAAAGGAATTTGGAATTCAGGCCTTAAAAAGTAACTTTTATTTCTTCCGCTAATTTGCTCACCTGAAAGAGCAACAATATTTCCATTATCTTTAAATGTATCCAATACTAAATTAAAAATTGGCTTTACGAATCTAACATCGGGGTTTACAACACATATAACGTCATTCTTAGCAGCATGAATCCCTATGTTATTTCCAGCACCATACCCTAAATTATCTTCTGATCTAATGTACTTAATATCAATTTCATGGTCTATTTTAATACTCTTTACTATATGTTGCTCTTTTCCTAAACCATAATTATCGACAACTATAAACTCTAATTTACTAAGTGAAATATCATTGTAAAATAGAATTGATTCAACAATGCTTCTTAATTCTAATTCTGATTTGTAGCAAACGATTATTACAGAGATGCCACTCATAAATTTTCCTGTTTTTTTGGGTTCAATGAACGTCTATTGTTTCGAAAACATATGACATTGAGGTCTATTCTTAATTTAATATGTTGGATTTAGAAAGGTGTTTGCAGTTTATTCTACCTGATACCATTAACAGAATCGTATTTCCTGTTGAACAAAAATTCCATTGGTACTAGCACTTAGATAAATTAGCTTCACATGAACTATTAGCTCAATTCAGAATGTTTATAATGGGTACTTAATCAGAGAGCTTTAATTAATCTCTTATAAAATTGACTAGTTAGTTCACTTTTCTAATTGTTCGAATACTTTGTCAAATTGTTTGTCCCAAGTAAAATAAGACTCTGCATATGACCTTATTGTAAAAGTATCAAAATTAGAATTTTCATACCAATCAATTATTTGCCCAATATCAAATTCATCTTCACTAGCATCAATCTGAAAATAGTATTGGGAATCTATACTATAATCTTTATGACTTTTTATTAATGGAAGACCTCTCATTAGGTATTCTTTTGACTTCAAGGAGTTATTATATTCAAGTTTACTTCTATGCCGACCTAATGAATCTACGCCAACGGTAGATTGTAATATGACATTAGTCAAAAGCTCTCCATCTAGCCTACCGTAAAACTTAACATACTTTTCGAGGTTCAACTGTTTAACTAAAGCGGTGTAATCATCAAAGCATTGACCATCTCCTACAATATGAAAGTAGACTTTATTCTCTTTAGTCGATTGAAGATAATAAGTAGCTATAGATCTAATCAATCGATCATACCCATGCCAAGATTCTAAACTAGCGACCCCAACAAAATTAAAATCCAAATTTTTGTTTGTTTTCTTATATGACAAAGACCTAGAGACGGCGTTTGAAATTCTTACTGTTGGGATATTAAAAATATATTTGTCGTTCGAAAACGTAACTACCTTATCAACATATTTATATAGAAACTTCCTTGTAAACCTTTCTTGAACAATGAATAAACTATTTGCAAAATTACGAAGACCATTGAAAAATGATATACTTCTTTCATCGTCATATGGGAAAGTAGGAACCTCAAGTATTACTTTACACCCTAAATCATTAGCTCTTTTTAGAAAAAACAAAAACGATAAATTGCATTGGTGTATATATCTAATATATAAAAGATCAATATCATTTTCTTTAATTAGGTTGTATACATATTTAAATCGATACTCAATCTGCAGCTTTCTAGCTATTGAATTAGAACTTAATTTTTGTATTTTTTGGCCGTTTACAATATGATAATATCTATCGTCACATTTTTCTAAATGGCTAAAAGAATGGTTTTTGTTAAATTTTGCCAAGCATTTGTTTTGCTCAATAATTTTATTGCTAATACCACTCGACTTAGATAATGGTTGATTAACAAAAAATAAACTGTTCATTACCTCTCCCTAGTTTATATTTTTTAAGTTTAGGTTTAATTCAGAATCAAGAACAAATTGAAGCAATTCATTAAGAAATAATATTCTTGAGGACGACCTCCATATTCAGACGATAAAGATCCTCAGTATAGTTCCTATTTCAAACACTAAAAACACATACTATTGCGCCAACATATATTATTCGAACTTTAATAAAATCAATATTTAGAGTGAAATTTTCTCAATCTACTAGAAGTAGCCTCTTTAACTTACGTATGGCCATCATAAAAAAGATAGAAATAACCTTAAGTTTTCCTATCCTATTAATCATAAAAATAGTTAGATTCTTCATTATTTTTTCATTGATATCTTTTTCGTCATTAAAAAACCTAGCGTGAACCAAAAAATTGTGCATAGATTCATAAAACTTTAGTTCACTTGAAACGGCTGACCAAACACCACCCTCATGAATTCTATAAACAGCCACCTTTTGAGAATTATCTACATAAGCTTTTCCTTTACTTGATAACAATATATTGATTAAAGTATCTCCATTAATGCTTTTTTTAAAGTAGCTTGGAAGTGGGAATTTAAAGTTATTAAGGAAGCAAGAAGATAATGGCAGCAAACAGAAGCGATATTTCATATCAGAGCATGAATATTCACCAGGCTTGATCGAAAGTCTTTTCAATTTAGAGGAGTTTTCATTAACACTACCTTCATATTCTTCGTAGGAATCGAATACATGTAAAGCGTATTCTGAGTTTTCTCTAAAAAATTTAATATGCTTCGATAGTTTTTTCGAGTCAATCCAATAATCATCACCTTCACACAAAGTTATGTACGCTCCTTGTGCTTGCTGCATTGCGAAGAAAGATGGTTTAAATCCACCTTTTGAATATTGGTTTTCAATTTGAAATATTGGCTTTATAATTTTAGGATATTGGTTCTGATATTTTTTTATTATATTCGTTGTTTTATCAGTTGAAGCGTCATCATGAATTATAATTTCAAATGCAAAATCAGTTTCTTGCATTAAAAAACCGGTAATGGCATCTTCAATGTAAAGTTCATGGTTAAATGTCGTACAAACAATACTTACAACAAGCTTTTTTGTATCAATCCAAGAAGACATAATTTCTTCTTCTGTTTTTAATTTCACATTTTTTATATCTAACATGTTAATTACTAATTCTTTTTTGGATTATAGGTTTTACGAACAGTTTGATTTCAATCAACGATGCAGTTTTAAAAAGCAAATTAATTCCAATAAACATGGTCGTGAATAATATAATTTTGGTAAAAAAATTAAGTATTAAACTCCCTTCTACAAGGTAAAATGCATATAGAGTACACAATGTACAGACAATACAAATACTAAATTGAATGACAATAGGTTTTAGAAATTTAGTAATTTTTATACCTGTCTCTTTTGATGCAAACAATATATTTAGACTTACGCTAAGAAAACTAACGACAACCAAGCCATATAAATAAAACTCAATACCATTATAAAATAAATTAAAGAAATTCAACGTATGTAAACTTTTCTTTAACATTTCTAACCTTAAAAAATCTTTAGAATTACCTCGACTACTTAAAACATTCACTAATAAAGCACTAATAGGGTAGCCAAATCCACTGAGTGCCAATAATTTCAGATATATTACGGAAGGCAGCCATTTATCTGAAAATAGAAATAAAACTATTTCGTTAGCCGTTACGTAGAGCCCTCCAAGCAGAATAAACACTATAAAACATAAAATATTAAGAGACTTTACAACTATATTTTGATATCTCGCAAGGTCATTTTGGACCTTGCTTAAAACTGGGAACATTACAGACATCAAACTTCCCGAAGAATATTGAATAACCAATGAGTTAAATTGCTTAGCTCGCTGAAAATACCCTAAAGTAGCGACTGGTAATAATTTACCAATTAGCAAATAATCTATTCTGGTGAATATTGCCTCTAATAAGCCCGCTAGAAACATCCTAAAACCAAAGCTCCAAAGTTGCCTTAAAGCCTTGAAAGAAAAGTTCAACTTGGGAAACCAAGATGATACAGACCAAATTACAAGGTTATAAAAAATGCTTTGAGAAATAACTTGATAGACTAAACTCCACACTCCAGCACCATTAAGAGCTAATGAAATACCAACCACACCACTTAAAAAGGATGATATAAAGTTAACCTTTGTCAATAAGCGATAGTTGAGTTCTTTTCTTAATTTTGTATTTTGAACACTACTAAATGCGTTTAAAACAAAGAGTACACTTAAAACTTGAACAAGGGGTACCAACTTATTTTGTTCGTAAAACTGAGCTATATAATCAGCAGATATATAGAAGACAAATGATAATATACAAGCTATTAAAATATTAAAGAAAAACACAGAAGAATAATGTACAGGCAACACTTTTCTGCGCTGAATTAATGCACTTCCTAACCCAATGTCTGTAAACACTTGGGCTATCCCTATTACGACCATGATCATGGCTATTAAGCCAAAATCACTGGGCGCTAGCATACGAGCAAGGAATATTGTAACTATAAAACTCATTCCTTGAGTTGATAACTTCCCTAAGAAATCCCAAGCGAATGCATTTAAGCTTTTACTCTTTAAATCATTCATTTCTTAGGATAAAAATTCAGATAAACCATTAGAATTACAATCTTTAGTGACACTTTCTACAACGTAATTAGGTATGCTATTTTTCCAATTATCGTCAACAATACTTTTAGTTTTAAACACAGAATAAGTATCATCAATTTGAATCGACGCAGAACGATTAATGAAGGATAAAGTCTGTTGTGACAATTCTAATTCTAGAAACTTAAATATTTTTTCCACTTCCGATTGAGTGTCATTCAGTAAATCAGAATATTTAACAAGTAAAAAACCATCCCTATACCTATCTTGCAGTGATTGAAATAATAGAGCTACTTCTTTCCATTTTTGGTAACCAAAATACTCCTCTTTTCTTCCTAAATTTTTTAGCTGCGCTTTATCCCACTCTTTTTCGAATTCCCAATTTAAATCCGTACGAAACTCCCTAGGTGCACTTTTCCAACTATTTAAAACAGATAAAGGGTTGCGTACAAGGCCTATAACTTTCTGATTTGGGTCTTTATTTAACAAGTTTTCAATAATGTAATGATAACGTACTTCCTTGTACACTATATGTGATATACCCTTTTTTTCGAAACATGGTTTTATTCCATTAGTTCTCGCTTCTTCTTGCGTAAGAAAGTTGTCATCTGACAAGCATATCTTTTCGTAAAAATCATTTATTTCACTTAAGGAGCTCTGTTCACTTATTACTGATTTAAACTTAAAAGAAAACAATGGTTGATATGAATAATTTACAGCTTCCGAACTATTTATAATTTCCCCTAGCCATGATGAACCAGATCTTGGAACTGAATGGAGAGCTACTTTTTTCATATGATATGATACTCCTCAAAAAGCTTTTTAGTATCTTCAATAGAGTTGAACATCAATACATCAATGATTGACAAATCTTTCACAAATCCGTTGATTTTTTGATCGTATGATAAATGTTTTGTGCTAATAAAACTTAAGCTAATTCCTTTCTGTGCGAAATGCTCTTTTTCATATAAATCCAACCCACCAATTGAATTACAGTAGTGCACATCATTTAGTAGTTTTGTTATTTCACATAATTTATCTGCTGCGGATAATGTACGATCATAGTTAAGTTCACTTGAGTAATAAAATTTCTTTTCCAATCCTAAGTATTCAAAAACTTCCTTTACAGAATTACTCGCAAGTTTCGCAACATTTCTATTTTCATCTTTAACTACTCTCTCTACTAGCTCATATATTTCTTCAAAAAAAGGGGCTTTACTATAACTATGAGAAATTGTTTTTAGTAATTTATAAACATCGATATCGAAAAACAATTCGTTGATCTTTGCGTTTTGCGAAGCTTTGAGTACAGGAAGGGTAAACCTCAAAGCCTGCTCATTATTTAGGATCCTATTTCTATTAACATGCCCTCTTTTTATAAAATTCACATCATCATAAAACACAAAATAGTCACTATGGTGAGCTAATTGGAAATACCCTATATAAGGAAAAAGATAGGGCTGCATTACCGCAACAGTCATAAATCAATCTCTATGTTTTGCAAACTTAGCAGGGTTTCCAAACCAAATTTCATTTTCAGGTATATCTTTATTCACGAAAGACATAGCGCCTGTAACTGCATTATCTCCGATTAAAATTCCATGATGTAAAACCGTATTTGTCCCTATAAAGCAGTTTGCACCAAAATGCGCACCACCAATGGCTTCTTTTCCTGTATCTAAATTATTGGTCATAACTCTTGGGCAAATATATGTATTATCACCTACTTGGCATCCTCTAGCGATTATAGAGTCATATCTGATAGTGACCCCGCTCCCTATAATACAGTCCCCAGAACAAGAAACTCTAGAATCAATCACACAGTTTTCTCCAATCACTGTTCCCGCTCTCAGCTCTACAAAGTTCTTTATAACTGTATTATCGCCAATTGTTACATTATCTTCGATTACGCACCAATGGCCGATTGTTACATTTTTACCAATTTTAGCTTTTTCTGATATAACTGAAGTGTTCATACATGTCCTTATTAATTTATCTTGGCACACCACTTAGCACCGTTTTTCTATCTACTTTTCTTGCTGGCACACCGGATACAACGCAGTGCGTTTCTCTGATATCTTTAGTAACAACAGCACCTGCTCCAACGACAGTACCTTCAGCAATAAATGCTTTAGGTCTTACCACTGCAGAAGAACCAAGAAACGCGTCATCACCTATAACCGCATTACCTGCAATAGAAACATTATTTGCAAAATGTACATTTACACCTATCGATACACCATGGCCAATTTTGCTGCCATGAGCGATAACACTGTAGCGACCAATTGTTGTATTTTCATTAACGGATCCTCTCACAACCGAAATGTCAGACCCTAAGAAGCAATCGTTTTCAATGATCACACCACCTATTTGAGGTTGCCTTATTTTTTCATTAGTAATTGGATCTCGCACCCAGGCTACGCCTGTTGCACCAATAGTTGAATGCGATTCAATAACCACTCTTTCGCCAATGTAAGCTTTATCATTTACAACAACATGAGATTCTAACCGAACATCTTTCTCAATTATCGCATGTCCAATGACACAAAAAGGGCCTATGTAAGACTGAGGGTGGATTACTGCTTCTTTAGATATGATTGCTGTTGGGTGAATACCATAATCACTTTGCGTAGCAACTAACTCATTCATCAATTGGTAATAAACAGCTTGAGGTGAAGATACCACTATTGAAGTTACATGTTCTAGCTCAACAGCAGCATTTGTTATGAAAGTCGAACCATTAAAATCGTAATCATCAAACTTTGATAAATACGAAACGTTTTCGACAAAATAGATTCCTGATTTGTCAACATTCATTAGGCTTTTAAAAGCAAGAGAGCGTAATTGAGTATCTTCTTTGTTAGATACTTCGAAATGAATGTTTAAATCCTGCAAAGCATTCAATATATTCGATAAAGTGAATGTTTGGGGCTGAAAAGCGTCTTTCATTTTAAAATCCGTCATTACAGTCCTTTTTTAGCAGTTTCAATTATTGTAGATATATCTTGTTTCGTTACATAAGCGTGCAAAGGCAAACACAACATTCGGTCTGAAATGAATTTACTGTTTGAACAACCGTAATTAACGTTTTGATGAAAAACAGTATCTAATGAAGGCGAGAAATATTGGCGGTGTTGAATATTACACTCAGTTAATGCCTCACTTACTCTTTTCAGTTGTGCCTGACTTTCTAGTCTAATCGGCATATATGCACCATTTGCATTTGCTTCTGGATGCCATTTAAGTATTTCAACAAAATCTTTCAAGCCTGCGCAGTAGGTATGAAACAAATGTGCTCTATTTTCTATAACATTATCTATTTCTTCGAGGTTAACTAATCCAACTGCTGCTTGATATTCATTCAATTTTGCGTTAATTCCTGTTTCAACAATTCCTCGCCCAGGCTTTATACCAAAATTAATCAGTTCTTTCGCTTTTTCAAAATTTTCTTTCTCTTTAAAGACGATAGCGCCGCCTTCTACCGTATGAAAAACTTTTGTCGCATGAAAACTAAGCGTACTTGCGTCACCGTAATTTAAAACGGATTGTCCTCTAACTTTGATGCCAAATGCATGCGCCGCATCATAAATGACTTTGACATTGCGTTGTGATTTTATGTTTTCAAAGGCATCTACATCACATGGGTTACCGTAAACGTGTGTGGCGACAACAGTATCAACGTTGCAGCCTTTGTAAAAAGCTTCCTCGACAGATTTAGGGCAAAGGTTATAACTGCGCCTATCGATATCGCTAAAGGACACCTTATTGTCTTGCCATTCAAAGGCACTCACCGTAGCCACAAAACTAAATGGTGTCGATAGTATAGACTCGGAGCCAAGTGTTTTTGCCGCGACTTGCAATGCAGAAGTACCGTTATTAACTAACAATAAGTTCTTAACGCCCAAGTAATCTTCAAGTTTTTCTGTTAATTCATCATGTAAAGGCCCGAAGTTGGTATACCACCCGTTATCATTTATTTTTTCAAGATATTTTTGAAGTTTTTTCAAGTCAGGTGTTAGAGGACTATTTAGAGCGATCATAGTTAGTGTCCATATTAGATTTAGTGCTTACCCGTTACATTTTCAATTTGACAGCTTTTTCTTAGATTAAGCAGTTTTTTCCAAGCTCATTCTCGTTTCATTATGTTGCGGCGGTCGCTGTATTGAATGTGCTTTTATGCGCGTTGCGAGTGTTGCATTTAAAAAGTGGTTTGAGTATTAGATCCTAATGCACCCTATTTATACTCATAGCCATAATTATAATAGCCGTAATTGGAATTACGTTTTTCCACCGCATTAAATATCACCCCTTTAATCTCCACGCCATTTAAGTCAAATCGGTTGGTAGCAGTGATGATTTCTTTCAGTGGGCTTTGATCGTAACGCGCCAACATCAATGAAGTACCAGCATGATTGCCAATAATAGCAGCATCAGTAACGGCTAAAATAGGAGGAGTATCTATAATAACCAAGTCATATTCTGTTGAGGCGTGCAAGATTACCTTGCTAAATCGTTCACTCATCAGTAGTTCACTCGGGTTGGGAGGTATCTCACCGCGGGTAATAAAATCTAGATTTTCAATTCCTGATGACATGATTGTCTCATCAAGTGTCAATTGGCCAATTAAATGGTCCGATAGACCCGGTTTGGCGGGAATTTGCAAAATTTTATGCATGTAGCCTTTTCGCATGTCGCCATCAATAAGTAAAACTTTTTGCCCTGTTTGTGCAATAACGGTTGCCAAATTGGTGGCTATAAATGACTTGCCTACTTCAGGACTCGCACCCGCAATCATCACCACATTGTTTTTCGCTTCCATCATCGCAAAGTGCAGTGAAGTGCGAAGGCTTCGGATCGCTTCAATAGCCATATCACTCGGGTTAACTTCAGCGAGTAATTCATGACGTTGTTGTTTGCGTTTGTTGCGTTTGACACGCTCTCGCAGTTTCGCCAATTGTGTGCGTTTAATATGCTCTTCCGATAATGGAATAGTGGCGTAAATGGTCAGCCCTACATCTTCAAATTCTTGTGGGTTAGTGACACCGCGATGAAACGCCGCTTTTAAGATCACAAAAGCCACCGCCAATAAACCGCCGACCATAGTGATAATCACCACAATCAATGGTTTTCTAGGCTTTATAGGAAAGCGACCAACTTGCGCGTAATCTACAATGTTGATATTCCCCACTGTCGAGGCTTTAACTACATTCAACTCTTGCACTTTATTGAGTAAGGCCAGATAAATTTGCTGATTCACCTCAACATCGCGAGCCATACGTAAAATTTGTTGTTGCGCTTTTGGTAAATCTTTAATTGAGGCATTTAAGCGCGCTTTTTGTGCGGCAAGATCGCTTTTTTTCGCCAATAAAGACAGGTATTTCGGATGCTCTTGCGTGTATTTTTGCGCGATATCCACTTCCAAGAAACTCAGCTCATGTATTTTGGTGTCGATCTCGACCAATTGATCCAATACCGATTCCGTCTCCAGCGTCAAATCCACTGAATCATTTTTTAATCGAAATTGATTTAGAGTCTCCTCCGCGGCGATTTGTTTCGAATCAATTTTTGGCAGTTCTTCGTTTAAGAACTCAATGGACTTTTCCACTTCTTGGCTCATGCGTTTAACGTTCTGCAATAAAAACGCATCGGCAATGGCGTTTAGAGTTTTCTTCGCTTTTTTTCGATCCGCGGCTTCCAAAGCCAAGGTTAAAATGCCCGATTGTTTACCTTTTTCCGCCACTTGTAAGCTTCGTTGCAATTGCGCAATCGCATCCGCACGATACAATTTGGTGATCACAAACGCGGTGCCAAATTCGGCTTTTATATCAGTTACCAACAATTGCACACTGCCATCGTCATTGCTGGCAACTGAATTGGTTTTACCGCGCAAGACAATGGTTTCGTTCAAGGTTAAATCAAAAGAATTTGGGCCGGTCGCGATCAACTCAAAGGTTTTACCCAAATAACTATCAGAGACACTCATTTGCGTCACATGGATGTGCTCACCGCCCCACGCATAGGTATTCGAGAAAAAATTACCGATGAATGGTTGGTTAAAAACGTTCCCAGGATCTTTGCCTAAATACGTGCGGGCAAAGTATTGTCCTAAACGACCTAAGTGTTTTGGTCTAGCAACAATATCCAGTTTTAAATTATCGACGGCATCACCCAGCACTTTACGAGATTTTAACAACTCGATTTCAGTGATTGCCTTCGATTCTGCGCCAAACAGCTCTTCCATGTCACCTAATCCTGGAACACCACTGGCTTTTTGTTCGATTTGCACTAACGCATCGGCTTTGTATATCGGGGTTTGCAATAAGGCAAAGACGATGCCAATAACCGCAAACACCGCCGTGACCGACACAATCAACATTTTGTTTTCTAGCAATAAGTTAAAATAACGCGCAAAATCGATATCATCGGCGTGTTCTTGCTCGGTTGCAGGGCTTTTTTTTGGGTGTTTCAGTTGCTCTTGACTCATCAGTGTTGTCCAAAATGACTTCCCTATAGTTTTGTTTTATAGAAAGGTCGAAAATCGTAATATTTTTATTATTATTGTTGAGTGCTAAATCTCTTAACAATGTTTATGACGATGTGTGTTTACTATGTCAATCGATTGATAATGCAAATCATCACTCATGACGCCTAATGCGGTTCAGCTTACAGATCGTTTTCTAAATCGTTTAAGTCATCCAATCCACGAACCGTCGGTAACAGCAAGGAAATGACTTTGTTCCATCGAGCGATGGGGGCACTGGTGACATACACCAAATCCATCGGCTTTAAATGAAATTGAGTGGCCAAAATTAAGGCCGCAGCATTGGATGCATCCAATTGATAGACATCGGCCACTTTATCTGCGTCATCGCTTGCGCGAAGAACAAAGATGCCACTGGCATCGGCGGTCATTTCATCAAAACCCCCGACATTACCCAAGGCTTCAGCCAAGGTTAACCCTGAGCGATGAATCGGTAAGGTTGCGGCTTTTTTTACTTCCCCCATCACGAACACTTTGGTCGCGTCGTTGCGCGGTACATGAATGATATCATTATGACGCAATAGACGGTTTTGACTCATATCGCCTTTTTGATACAAAGCGTATAGATCCAAACGTTCATCGTTTGAATCACGGGTTAAAATCACGCTACGCCAATCCGCATCTTCTTTAATGCCGCCAGCGTTGTTGATGGCATCCAATAGGGTTACAGGTATATTGCCAATGGGCATGACATTTGGTTGATGAACCGCGCCGGTCACGTAGGTTCTTTTCGAACGATACGCTGCAACTTTTACATCAATTTGTGGGTTTTCAATGTAACGGCTTAACTTTTGTGTCAGCTCTTCACGTATTTGCGCCACACTTTTTTGTGCCACATACACACGACCTATATATGGGTAGAAAATGCTTCCAGAAGCATCAACCAAATTACCCGCATCCTCTGGATCGCGAAATTGACCGGCTGGTGTCGTTAGCTCAGGGTGATCGTATACCGTTATGGTTAAAATATCGCCGATACCGACACTGTACGCATAATTTTGCAACTCTTTTTCAAGTAGTGGGTTTTGACTTGCCGTAGGCTCGGCCTCTTTGATGCCGTTTAAAACTTGCGGGGTGATCAAAATGGTATTGACTTGTTGCGTGATATCAAATTGCTCTTGTTCGCTAAGCTCTTCTTGGTCATCGGCATGCACGCCTTCGATGTGACCGCCTGGGATAGTACAAGCGCCAAGACTTAATAACATTAGTGAGGCGGTAAAGGTTGATAGTTTGTTCATAAGGTTCTTGAACCCAAGAACTAAGTACTAAGTACTAAGCACTGGATTGTGTAATGTCTAAAATTATTTTTCTGTTTAAATTAATATCATTAATTCGTGAGTAATTCATCTTGCAAGTACTCAATTGCACTAAAGTTTAGCGCAAAACAACACTTAGCGAATTTTGCTTGCCCAGGCGCTGCAGTGTTTATGTATGAGTGCATAGGCGTGTTCAAATACGTCTTGGCTTTTTCTGTACGGATCAGGGACTTCTTCATCATTGTGCCATTTACCCAACAGCATAATTTTACCGGACGCTGATGGGTATTTTTGCATTAACGATTGTTGATGCTTTTTCTCCATGACTAAGATTAGGTCGACCTCATTGACCAACTCTAAACCAATCTGCTTGGCACTATGCCCATCGCTTTTAACCCCGTGTTGCTCTAGTATCGCTGCCATATGCGTTTCAATACCGTGCCCGACCAAAGCACCAAGTCCTGCGCTGGTAATATTTTTATTGGGCAAATGCTGCTGCAACAATCGCTCCGCACTTGGGCTTCGACAAATGTTACCAACGCAAACAATGAGAATTTTATTGAACATAGTTTTAAAGGGACTAGGGACTAGGGACTAGGGACTAGGGACTAGGGACTAGGGACTAGGGACTAGGGACTAGCATATTATTCTTATAGTAAATGAGTAATTCAAATATATTGAAAGTTTAGTCGTAAAAATCGTTTTAGACACGCTTCCGCCCATTGGTCTGGCTCCAAAAAGCGGTTGTTTTTATTATTATCACTGAGTAAATTCAGTGTGCTTTTATATATTTTTTAAAGATTCCGTGTTGTAGCACGGAATGACCTACACGGATGTAGGGAATGCCGAAAACGCACGGATGCAGTTTTCGGTGACGTTTATTAACTAACCAGTTTTATCAAAATGTTGATTATCAACGCATACGTCGTTTTCTTGTCCTAACATTTTAACCATTAAAACACTGCGTTCTAGGCCATCTTTTGCTTTATATATGGCTTCAAGGCCAGCGAATGGTCCATGATTAATCGCGACCTTATCACCGCGTTGAAAACGTAACATATCATTTAACGTTTTAGCAGAATTATCCGACTCTTGATTTTGTTTCATTTGTTCAATCATGTCCTTAGCAATCACCGCATGATTCGCTCCAAACCTCACAAAGCTCCCAACGCCACGCGTCGAACGAATAGCATTGAAATTCGAGCTCTTAGGGTCGAGTTGAATAAACAAATAATTGGGGAATAGTGGCTCAAGAGATACTGACTTAATTCCTTGTCTTTTTTTCACGGTTGAAACTTTTGGCAGAAAAACCTCAAATCCTTGAGATACTAGATTATCATGGGCGCGTTGTTCGTCCCTTGGTTTGCTTGTCAAAACATACCAGTTACCCTGAAAATCGGTGCTCATAATACTGCCCTTTTCTGTTTGTTTAAAGAGAAACTACGATTTATCGCTTTAATAAAAATGCGAAACAAACAGAGTATTAAAATTATTATTAAAGTCGGTGTTATTTTATTGGCAAAAAGTGACACAAATACGAACCATTTTTGCCGTTAAATATCATTGTCGCACTACGTTGAACATTTATTGCTCAGACCACGTTTAATGCGCACAATAGTTGTTTGAGTATAATGAAATTGTGCTTGGTTTTCTATGGGTTTTTGGGGATATTTTAAAGGTTTTGTAATTTTGTTACGGACTAGGGACTAGGGACTAGGGACTAGGGACTAGGACTAGGGACTAGGGACTAGGGACTAGGGACTAGACTAGGGACTAGGGACTAGGGACTAGGGACTAGGGACTAGGGACTAGCAAGTTTGATTTTTTCGTTGAGTATGTCAACTGTTTCATAAAAAATTAAATTAATACTTCTTTATCACGGCTTTGTTTTCGAATTTTAATGAGCTTAGCTAACATCGCTGCGAGTTCTTTGGTTTCCTTAACCATCGCCAGGCCGATAGTAGGTTCAATGAGTTTTAATTTTATGCCGATATACAATTGGGTGACGAGCTCTCCTGCAGAGCCTTTGGCGTAATAAAGAAACCGGATAGATTCTTTATGTGTTTCTCGTTCTTCCCCTTCTGCTATATTACTCGGGATCGATAAAGCAGAGCGAGTTATTTGATCTTTGAAACCGAAGTCTTTGCAGTTAGCGAGCACCGCGTATGCATCACAGGTTAACTTCGATGCTCTTTGCCATACTGTTAGCTGTTCGAATTTCATTGAAACTTTAACTATTACTTTTGGGCAAGTTTTTAATTAGATAAGAGCTTAAAAACCTCCCTAGAACGCCTAACACAATAGCGACGATAATTAGCGGTATTACGTTTATCTTGGTCGCTAGTATTCCAACAACAATCCCAATTAAAGCAATAATAAAAAAATTTACGTTCTTAGTATTCATATAAACTCCTGGTTGGGCAGCTTTCGCTGCCCATTATGTTTATTCCGAGAAATATTCGATATAAGCTTCGTGCGCTAAGTAGGTCAGTCCACCAATTACAGCACCAGAAAAGGCCCCTGGACCAGCTCCAACACCACCGGCAATAGAACCGGCTAAAGCACCACCAACTGCTCCAGCAAAAACCGCAGCTCCAAGCTCTTCAGTAGAGTAAGCACCGCTTACCATTTCAATTTCAGAAAATGTTAATTCACGCATATCAATCTCCTTTTGTTGCGTTAAATTTGTTTCGTTTTAAATAGATGAAAAGAATGATTTAGGAATGGCGTTTTGAAGTGTGCAATTCCGTTTGCATTCAACTTAAGTGTGGTTGAAATATAATTGATGTCAACTGAGACCACATTCGATAGAGATTACCTACAGTGAGTCGTTCGAATTTCATATGACAATTGGTGAACCAATAGTCACTGAAAAGAGGAATAATACAGAGCCTATCATTAGTGCCTTTTTATCTCTGTCTGTTAAAGACGAATTAAACTCTTTACCATAATTTAAACTATTGAGTTTTTTTAGGTCTAGCCGATGAATACCAGCCCCAAGAAAAAGTAAGCTTAATATAAATGTGATTGACGTTATTATTGAAATCATTTTCTTCCCCATTATAGAAAGCGCCGTTTTCATGTTCTGAAAACGGCGTATATAGTTTCTAGCTATCGCATTGACCGATAAGGTTGTTAACGTACACACCAGTGTTCCAACCAACTACGAATGAAGCACCTAAAGCTGCACCAACAACCGCACCAAAGCCTCCGCCAGTAGCAGCACCAATAGCAGTACCAGCAGCAATACCCTCTGAGTAACTTCCTGTTTCACAACCGTCTAAATTACCAGCACCTGAAATAGTTTGGCATTCTTCGATAGTTAATTCACGCATATCAATCTCCTTTTGTTGCGTTAAATTTGTTTCGTTTAAAATAGATGAAAAGAATGATTTAGGAATAGCGTTTTGATGTGTGCAATTCCTTTTGCATTCAACTTAAGTGTGGTTGAAATATATTTGATGTCAACTTTGTACGGGTGTACAAGGCGTTGATTTAATTACGAAGTCTGTTGATGAAGTCGGTTAAATATTGTGGTTTGGAGAGCATTTTTAAGTGGCGTGCCGCGTGCCGCAATCTTCCTTTGGTGAGCGACCAATAAGAGTCAGCGCCGTATATTACATCAATGCTTTCTTTGCTGTAACCTTTGAGCACTGTTGCTAATGTTTGCCATGGGCTAATTCTGCCCTGCTTATCACAAAGTAAATCGATACTCGATTGAATATGCTCTTGAGCGTGTTTTGTGTTGGAATTAATTGGCGTTGTTGTCGCAAAAAAATGTTCAATAATATGAAGGTGAGCGTCAAGAACGTGTTTTTGTCCAGCACATGCAAATGAAGATTCTACATCGTGCCAATTTATCGATTGATTATATCGATTGATTAGGCTCATGGTATTAAGTAATTGACGCCAATCGAGCTGCTTGTGTTCAAATGCTCGATGAGATAACTCACAATGTGCTACCGATAATATCACCTGGTCCGTTGCAGACATTTGCAGCACTTCAAGCTCATCGGTAAGTGTTAATTTTTGCGCGTGTAGCCATGTGTTTTTGGTTGATAAAATAGCTTGATGATGTTTTTTTATTGGCCATTGATGCACTTCAATACAACACAAGCCTTGATTATCCCGCGCTAAAGGCGGTGCGTGGTGATGATTTACTGCCGCAACGTCCATCTCGTCTTGTTCAAGCCAATAGCCATTATTTAGCAGTGCCTGTATAGCCTTAGTTTGCAAATGCTCTGGCACCAATAAATCAACATCCGTCATAAACCGTGTCGACAAAGGCTTAAAAGTACCATTAAAAAGTCCTGTTGCGCCTTTTATAACCATCACAGGTATATCGGCCTTAGTTAGAACTCTGCAGGCGTAAATGACTTCTTTTTTAATATTTTGATTACGCTGCAGGTAAAACAAGTCTAGGTGTTCAAGGTAAGCTTTAATCTCAACATCGAGAGCCTCAAAGGCGTTATGCTGTTTTAGCTTTATGGTGAATGCACCGGTGAGCCAATGTGTATTTAACAACGATATAAGGTTAAGGCGTTGCTGTTCATCATCAAGTCTATCAAGTAGCTCTTGAGGAATGACTTGTTCATTGCCTAGCCATACCCCCATGTCTTTCAATAGCTGTGGTGTGATTTGGATATCTATCTCTGACATAGGTCTTCTACCAATTGCAAAGCATCAGAGCTTGTTCCATAGGTGAGCTTAAAACTCGAGAGGTTTTCGAAAAAATAGATTAGTTCTGCGGCTGACTCTCTAGACAGTTCGTGACCTAGCTGATACCCCCCATGAGTCATTAAAGCCAGACTTTGACTCAATGTGAGTTGCTCGACGCGACCGGCTGCTTTAGGCGTAAACTCAGGACATAAAATATATATGCGATGATGTTCACTGTCAGTTTTTCTAAGTTTCTTACTAGCAAATTCTTTATTCGCGAATTGAGCGGGCCAAACGTATTTTATGCGACGGCCATCAATACGCAACCATTCTTGAGCTTGCGCTAGTTCTGTGTATTGCGAATGCAAATGCGGCCAACTTCCCGACTTTATCGCCATCGGCAAGTCAATAGTCGGGATGTTAAAGTCTTGGTCAAAAGCGATTATTTCGTCGGAATGCAAGTAAAAGCCTTTACTGCTCAACTCTGCTGCAAGTGTCGTTTTGCCAGCTCCGGAAACCCCCGGTAATAATACCGTTGTTGTTTTACCTTCAATACAGCGAGAAAGCGCTGCACCGTGAAACACCAGTTTGTACACAGTATTTTGATAAGCCAGTATCTGTAATCTGTCGATTAATACCGGCAGCATATGACTTGCGCTAGGGACTTGTTCAACCAACACGCCGTTTGCCAACAAGCGATACTCATGCTCTGAACTATTTATAGTTAACGCAAAATTCGCTTTATCTTCCCCTTTTGCCATCACAGGTTGAAATAAAGCATTTATGGCACGGTACAAATCGATATCATCACACTCAATATCAAAATACGAAGTCGCGACTCTAATATGAATTGCGTCAGACACGTTTGTGTTCGCAGGCTTGTCTAATTCTGGATATCGACCATCGCTATATGTGATCGTTTTCGATTGCCCGTTTGCGTTACTTTGATAATTTCGGTTATCGAACATATCGGCAATACTCTGATAACTGTCATTTATGACATCGGCGTTCAAACCACTGTCTTGAACTATCTGTGTGATGATTTGTTGTTTGCTCAGACCTTCATCAATAGCTAAAAATAACGAGACATTCAAAGGTTCTAGCGCTGCAAGTGATCGTTCTTGCTCACTAAATAATAGAGCTTCATTGTTATTTACCCACAATGAAAATTGATTTTGATGATTGAGGGGGATCGATTGAAAAGCCATTAGCGTTCGGTCAGTAGAGTTTTATCGTAATAGTCGATGATGGACACATAAGGTGTTAATAACTCGCTTAGCTTGGATTGTTTGTTTTGCTTCACAGCTGTTGACACATATTGCCATACTTGCGCAACCTGAGGGTGGTTTTTACCATAACGGTAGGCATTAAGAAGGTAAACGACAAAGTCTTTATCAAATTCAGCCATATGCCACTTGTTTAATGCTAACGAAGCCCAGGTTACAGGCCAGCTTGGGCGGAGCTTGGTTGATTCAAGATACAAGGCGTTGGCCTGGTTTAGGTTATCCATCTTGTCAGCAAGCTGTAAACGTACGCCCCACTCTAATAGTTGCGCTTTAGTTTCTAAATACTGAGGATTGCGATGTAGCATTAATACCGTTTGCATATTGCTTAATTGTTCTTGGTACTGTGGCTCAATAGATTGATACGATTCAGGATTTATGCGATGCCAAATTTCAATTTGCTGTTCAGTGGATTTAAACATCGCATTGGCAATGCCGTAACGGCCTGCGGTGAATGCACCAAAGAGTAACGTGATGATGACGATTGTTTTTATGACTTTCATCGTGTACTCCTTTGGTTGTTTGGTTTTGTTAACTGCCCGATGTTAACGGGTTCTTGTTTTTCGTTTTTAAGATTCCGTGTCGTAGCACGGAATGACGTACATGGATGTACGAAATGCCAAAAACGCACGGAGCAGTTTTTGGTGACCTACATGGATGTAGGGAATGCCGATAATGCACGGATGCATTTTTTCGGTGACGTTTTGTTTTTCCTGTCTACTAACTGTATTCGGTGACGGTTATTACGTCTGTCCTACTTTTCCAAGATTCCGTGTCGTAGCACGGAATGACGTACATGGATGTAGCGAATGCCGAAAATGCACGGATGCATTTTTTCGGTGACAGTTGTCTCGTCTGCCCTACTTTTCCAAGATTCCGTGTCGTAGCACGGAATGACGGTTTTGTTTTTTGGTGACGTTTTGTTTTTCTGCCGACTACCTGTATTCGGTGACGGTTACTACGTCCGTCCTACTTTTCCATGATTCCGTGTCGTGGCACGGAATGACGTTAAACTATTCTATGTTTTAGATTCCGTGTCGTAGCACGGAATGACGGTTTTGCTTTTCGGTGACCTACACGGATGTAGGGAATGCCGAAAATGCACGGATGCATTTTTTCGGTGACGTTTTGTTTATGTTCTGACCGCTACCTGTATTCGGTGACGGCCTTTTTAAGTTGCATAGCCGTATTGATCATAGTAACCAGTAAAGTCTTGGTACTGTCGAGCTTTGGCCAAATCGACTTGATTAAGTACCACACCATCTATGTTAATACCGGCCATGGTCATGCGTTTCATGCCTCTTTTGATCATACTTTCTTTGGTAGATTCGGCTTTTACAACATACAAATGGCTGTCTGCTAAACGGGCTACAATCATGGCATCACTCACTGCTTGTACTGGTGCGGTATCAATAATGATGCGATCGTATTTCTCTTTCAGCTCGTTCAACATTTGTTTAAATTGATTCGATGCCAATAGCTCTTGTGGGTTTGGTGGTAATTGCCCCGCAGGCAACAAGTCTAATCCGGATTTTTCATCTCGGTGGATACACTCATCAAGTGCATGTGTCTTCGCAATCACATTACTTAAACCTGGCGTGTTCATGTCCATGTCGAAGTTTTTAGCTAGTGATGGGCGTCTCATATCGGTATCGATTAACAAAGTCTTATCGAGTTGCGCTAAGGCAAAGGCTAAGTTGGTTGATACTGCTGTTTTCCCTTCACCCGGAATGGTTGAAGTAACACTAAAAACCTTAGAATTATCTTCTAAGTTTAGTAACAACAAGCTAGTACGTAAGGTGCGAATCGATTCAGAAAAACTGTGATCGTTGCCTTCGTTAAAATAGCTGACATCAAACTGGGCACTGTCATCTTTGTCTTTGATCAAGGGCACAATACCCAGCAAGCTTTTACTTAACTTAGCTTCCACATCATCAACACTGCGAATGGTACTGTTCATCGCTTCGAGCAATAAAACAATGCCAACCGCGGCTGCAGCCGCGGTGATCATTGCAATAACAATGATCAGCTTTTTGTTTGGTTTTATGGGGCTATATGGCGTCGTTGCTTCTTCAATGATACGGCCTACATTGGCTTCAAACCCTTCTAACTCTGCGGTTTCTTTTAAGCGATTAAAAAATGCCGCATACAATTCTTTATTGGTTTCAACTTCTTGCAGTAAATCACGGTGTTGATTATCAAGGCGCGTCAACTTTTGATATTGGCGTTTCGCCTCTTGCAAAGCATTTTGCAGTTGCGCAACATTCTGTTGTGACTTTTTAAAGTCATTACCTATGGTCTTTTCTAAACTTTGAATGTTTTTATTAATATTCGCTTGCTCACGTGCCACATCAGCTTTGGCGGCAATGATCTTCGGGTGTTTTTGTCCGTAAGTAAGCGATAAGGTTTCCAGTGTTGTTTCAGCACTACGTTTTTGTTCGGTCGCCGCTTTTATTGCTGGGTGATTTAGCACATCGGGCAGTGACGCGAGCTCATCGACACTGGTTTGTTGGCGCACTAAACTGTAGACCAGCTCCGTCGTTTTCAATGCTTGTCTTGCATCCAAAAGCTGCGCTGATAATTTCTCCACTTCTTTGGCTGCAAGGGACTTAATACCGCCGATATCGACTAAAGACTCTTGCTCTCGAAACGCTTGCAAAGCTTCTTGCGATGTCGTTAATTTGGTTTTCAAACCGGATAGAGACGAATTTAACCAAGTCGCTGATTTTTCAATGCGCTCAAGGCTTACCTGTATGTGATTGTCAATATATGCCTGACTCACCGCATTGGCGATTAGCGGTGTCATTTCGGGGTGCTGTGAGGTAAAGCTGATATTGATTAACTGGGTTTGTTTAATCGGGCTTGCCGACAGACCGCTTTGTACATAACCAAGCGCACTTGCATAACGTATTTGCTTTATATGTTCGTCAAGCTTTGCTTCAGAAAGTGTTAATAATTCAGGGCTTAATTCCAATAGTTTGGCTTTATCAATCTGAAATAATGGGCTTTTGTCAAGGTTAAGGTTTTCAACTACCTTTTTGGCTACTGGCTTAGAGCGGATAATTTCAAGTTGCGTGTAATAATACTCTTCACTTGCTGATGTATCACTATACACATCGTTTAAATCATCGACTTTCGCCTGTGCCGATTCTAAATGCATGGTCGCGGTGGCTTGATAAATAGGCGTAATCGAATAAGCGTATATGCCAGCAAACAAACCAACCGCCACGGTTAATGCGATGATTTGCCACTTATTGCGCAATAACACATTAAACAATTGTTTAAAGTCGATATCGTCAAAATGCTCATCATCGTTTTGGTGTGAATGATTGCCTTGATTAGAATGTATTGATTGTTGCTGCACAGATTTCATCAATAATTCCTTTTAAAAAAAGCTTTGTTTGATGGTGATGATATCACCAGGTGATACTTTACTGTCGAGCATGGCGAGCTCGGTTTTGTTTTCAGGATCACTAGAGCGTTGAATGTAAATTTTATCTTTTGATGCACGCTCGGTAAAACCGCCGGCTAATACCACCGCTTTTGCTACCGTTAAGCCAGGTTGATATGAATAGGCACCGGACTTTTTAATTTGCCCTTCAATAAAAAACGGCCGATATTCTACAATGGCAGCGGACACACTTGGGTTAATCAAATAATCGGGTTTTAAGCCATTAACCACCGCTTGCTCTACTTCCGCTAAGGTTAGATCTTTTACGCTAACTTCCCCTAGAAATGGGTAATTAATGGTGCCACGTTCGTTGATTTTGAATTGCTTTGATAAGTCAGATTCACCAAACACGTTGATTTCGATTTTATCACCAACACCTAATCGGTAATGGCTTAACGAATCAGCATGACTTGATACAGAGAAAAAGGATAGGCACAGGGCAAGAGATGTTACTATCTTAACCATATTCTGGTTAAGAGAACTGCATAATACTTTCATAGCACTCAATTACAAATGGTAGCTAACAGACAAGGACGCTCTATTTTCCGTATAATCTAAATTATTATAATTGCTGTCCCGCTCATAATTAGATAATGACAGAGTAAAGTTTAAATTTCTACGCATTTCATACAACACACTGGCACTGTATATATTATTATCGTCTTCGCGATCGGTATCACCGTATTCGTCTTCACTATACGACGCTTTTAAACGCGTACCTAAACGCTCTAACCAATTATGATGCCACGATAAGTTAACATTGGTGTTTTCAATATAACTACCCTGACCTTCTGGCTCTGTGACATCACGTGCGGTAGAAAAATCAAAATTAGAATAGGTTAATGGTTTCCAAATAACACCAACTTTCCAACGAATACCGTCGCCATTATCACGTTCGTCGGCATCAAATGATTTTTCGCTGTAACCTAAATCAACATAACCTGTGGTCATCGCCGTACCTTGCCAAGCAAAACGGCTCGATACAGAAAACTCATCGTTATCTAACGACGGTTCAAACATACGGTTTGTTTCGTATGCGGTATTGGCAAACGCGAGGGTTACCGATACATCGGTAAATGCGCCAAGTTTGTAGCGCAGTGTACTACCAAATTTAATCTTGTCATGATTACGATCTGCCGTCACATCAAAGTTTTCGTCCGGCGGCGGAATATTATCGTCTTCATCAATATTTAGCTCATCAAAGTAAACACTGTCGTATTCAATATCGTAATAACTGGTGAAGAAATCTAAATTAGCCTGAGCGGTGCGCGCACCAAAAGTGTATTTTAACGAGGCATTTAATGTGTCGTATGGGGTAGGCTCTTTTAACTGGTCACCATAACCAATCGAGAAGTCTCGACCACGCTCTTCATGTAATAAAGCATACTTTGCATAGGTTGCGATGCGATGACGAGTACCTAAATCAAAGGTTGCACCTGCGCCAAACTTGTGATCGGTAATGGTATCACGGCCTTTGGCGGAGTAATTTTTATGGGATAAGCCATAGCTTAAGCTGTAACGATCTAGGCCATATTGTTTATCCAACAACACTTCGGGCTTTAAGTGGGTAAGCCAAGTATTGATCTCGTTGTCGGCATCTTGCAGTAAGTTATCGGTGTAAGATTCTGTCAAGGTAACCTTAGGCACAACATTAAAGCCGGCAAATTGGATTGGACTTTGCTCATAGGCAAACGCACTGCCGACCGTTAATGTCTGCAATGACGCTAGAATTGTTATCGAAGTCGTTAAGCGCTTCACTTTTCCATAACCCCTGAAAGCCCTACCAGTAACCCATTTTATGCAAATTCATGCTAATGAATGCGAAAACCAGTCTAGGCGTTATTGTTATTTTAACTCATTCCATTAAGCGCTTAATACCCACTTCTTAATCAAGCACTTTCTTGTACATATGTGTTTTTATTGCATTTTTTTCGCAAATCTATAAGCAACTATAGCGCAATTCTTGATAAAATCTAAATATTTTTCGTCAAATTTTTACTTTTTAATGACCGCTTTGTTTTACTGGTGACAAATTTGGCGAATCGTTATTTATTACAGTACATTCCGATTAGGTTTTAAGCTGTTTTTAGACTTCAAACCGTTATTGGCAATCCAGGCGAGCGCTAAAACAATATGAAAATACGCTGCATTTGCCGGCGCCTGCAAATTAAAATCAACGCTTATGTGCAACAACATACCGATAATCGCCAACGTCGTAGCAAAACCAACACCTTGTAATAATTTGCTGCGCCGTCGTCGCATAGCGACTACTCCTTGCCCTAAACTGACTAATACCACAATCCCTAACCACAAGGTCGCGGGAATGCCGTATTCAATGGCGAACTGTAAATAGTCGTTATGGGCGTGATCTAAAAAGGCGTTAATGTCATCCCCTTGCACCAGCGGAAACACAGTATAATAACCACCGCCACCGGTACCTACCCGCGGGAATAGTTTTACTAACTGCCAGGAGTACTGATTAAAGTCGACTCTTGCTTCGCTGGAGATAGACGTTTGTTCAATTCGAGTCTTGACTTTATCGATACCAAAATAAGCTCCCAATATAAAGGTGTCGATGATCAGCACACTGATCAGTAAAAAACCTAAACTTTTGCTTTTATGTCGCAATAAAAAGAACGCTAGAATGCCAGTGACAGTTAATGCAGCAAAAAATGCGGTATTGCCCATGCGAGAACGCGACAGCACCAATGCTATAACCATAATGGCCAAAGCAACGCGTAAGGCAGCTTTGCCTGACACCATTGAGGTTAACCAACGAGTAGCTTTATCTTTTCGACTTTCTTTATCTTCTGAATTTTTATCGAGCGTTGCCACCAAATACCCCAAGCCTATTGCCAAGCCCATAATTAAAAAATTGGCAAAATGATTACGGTAGACAAAACTGCCGTTGGCTGTCGAGCTGTTATTCATACTCCAAAAAAAGCTTTGCTCTTGACCACTAAGCGCCATTATTGAGCCGTAAAACGCTTGCCATGTGCAGGCAATAACAATGGCAACGAGCAACAACTTTAATCGCTTAAAATCGGTTACCAACAATAAGACACTTAACATAATGGCAAAATAGCTACAGGCTTTTAAGGTCGCTATCATCGCTTGATTAGGATCAACGGCAATACTCAGCCAATCGGAATGCAGTGAGCCGTGGTTTTGCACTAATACGGTATTTGGGCTTAATGCTTGAACAACATTGACGGGTAACGGTACAAGCTGTAGTACTTGGTATAACAGAAATAGCAGCATACCGAGCGCTAATGGCCAATAGGTTTTCAGTTGTTCGGCAAATGTTTTTGCCGGCATGCGCGCAACAACCACCGCTAATATCACAAAGCTGACAAACTCCATGATGCTCCACGCCCACGGACGATTTGAGCCCAATGGAATAGGTAGCCAAACAATCAATGCTAAAAGGGTATAGAAACAGGCTTGTAATATATTGCCGTTTTCAAAAGAAAAAACTGTAGCATTAGACTTTTCTATGGTCATTGCAACAGTCTCTAGATTAGTTTACTGAAGGGGTAATTGCTCCGCCGCCTGGTCCCCCGTTGCCATTACCACCACCTAACGTACCCGGTGGAATAGGCGGTTCAAGATCCAGTGCTCTAAGCTCATCAAAGGTTTTTGGTTGGTTTTGTGCAACCACCTCTTGTTGTGCATCGGTTGTATCGGATTCTGGTAAGGTTTGACTTGCGGCAACCGCTGCAGCAGCACCTGAGGTTGCTTGTGATTTTGCCGGTTCGCCGGTTTGAGCCATTTGCTCTTCTAACTTGCGACGTGCATCTTCATTTAGATTTTGTGTTAAGCGGCTTTGCTCTTCGCGAATTAACACTTTGCGCTGCTCTTCAAGCTTACGTTTATCTTCTTTTGTTTCCAGTATGATCACATCTGAATCAGTGGAGTAATTAGCCGCACCAGCTAAAGCAGCATCTCGCTCTGCCTTTTTTTGCTCTTGCTCTTTGATGTATTCATTTTGCTCATCTTCATTGTACTCTTGATCGTACAAATCAAACAAAACCGCACTGTCGGAATACGACGAAAGCTCATCACTGTCTACGGCAGTTAATGCCGCTCCGGATGAGGCGAAGAATAACGAAACTGTAAGAGCAATATATTTACGATTCATAACGTTACCGCGATTTTGTTGTTTATTATTCAGTCTTGTGTCTGAATTTTCTTTAATTTTAGTGTAACAAATAAGCGTTCAATAACAAGCGAGCCTTTTCTATTAACTCATAGCTAACTGCTTATATCTTTCTGTTTATTCTAACTACTTATGTAGCTACTAACTAACAAACGTCCTAAAAGCCGTTTGATTTTTTACCATCATTCGCTTGATTTTGTGGAGGACAAAATTTATTTTGCTGATTAGGTTTACAGGACTTTGGTGCAGCTGACGTTTCTGGTGACATAAGCGTAGTTAATGCTACAGGCGTTACTGCAGCAAGCTTTCCGTACTTTTTAATAAACTCACGTCGTGTTTGTGACGCTGTTTTTTCACCTGAATTTTTGTCCATTTTTGAGTCTTTATTTTGCTCAGTTATATTGTCGTTGCCAGCCATAATACTACTCGCCTGTTTTTATTAGTAGATAATGCTTACGTTTGATAATAACCCCGATATGCGTATTTGTAAAATTTTGATGTGATATGTCATTAAAATTTAACTGTTTTTTTATTAACTTTAAGAATTTGCAGAGGAATTTTACAAAAACATATTAACGCACTGCCCTATCTCAATTACTTAAAACCGTTTCGTTTATTGCTGTTGCTATTGTTGTTGCATTTAGGGTGATTTGGCCGTTTATCACAGAAAAAATCATTCGATTTTGGCGCCGCCGATGTTTCTGGTGACATCAACGTGGTTAAGGCAACAGGTGTTACCGCGGCAAGCTTTCCGAACTTTCGAATAAACTCGCGCCGCGTTTGTGATGCTTTTTTTAAAGCATCTTCTTGGGTTTTATTATTGTCTGCCACGTTACTGCTTTTCTCTGGCGTTCAATGAATATAGCTAGCCGAGATCATACCAACTAGGAATCTTTTGCAGTAATTAAAAAGGGTTATATGTTATTTCTGATGGTTATAGGGACTAGGGGCTAGGGGCTAGGGGCTACGGGCTAAGGGCTAAGGGCTAAGGGCTAAGGGCTAAGGGCTAAGGGCTAAGGGCTAAGGGCTAAGGGCTAAGGGCTAAGGGCTAAGGGCTAAGGGCTAAGGGCTAAGGGCTAAGGGCTAAGGGCTAAGGGCTAAGGGCTAGCAAGATTGTATTTGGGTGTACGGTGTATGCAAGGTTTATTTTTTAGAATTTGAATTTAATTGCTTTAATCAACAACCGTCATTCCGATGCAAATTGGAATCTATTCAAATGTTGTATGGAAGGTCCCGTTTTTCAACGGGATGACGACTGCGATATTGATGACGTGCAAGGATGTGCTAATGCCGACACTCTACAACCGTCATTCCGATGTAAATCGGAATCTTTTCTATTCCAGATTCTTAATTAAGATCCCGACTTTCGTCGGGATGACAATAATGAGTATGAGGGATGTATTCAGACAACCAATTCCCGCGCATAAAAAAGGCGCCCTAAGGCGCCTTTTCACATTAATTAATAATCTATTACCAGATTTTTACGCGCTTCTCAGGAGCGATGTACATCGCATCGCCTTCTTTGATGCCGTATGCTTCGTAAAACTCGTTCATGTTAGATAATGAACCAATTGCACGGAAGTGACCTGGTGAATGAGGGTCAGTTGCTACACGCTCACGCATTGCTTTTTCTGTGCGCTTACCACGCCAGATTTGTGCGTAACCCATGAAGAAACGTTGATCACCTGTTAAACCATCAATCACTGGTGCTTCTTCACCGTTCAGTGAGTTTTTGTAAGCACGGTATGCGATAGTCAAACCAGACAAGTCACCGATATTCTCACCTAAAGTAAGCTTACCGTTTACGTTTAAGTCGTCAAATACTTGGTAACCATCGTATTGGGCAACAAGTTGCTCAGAACGTACTTTAAACTCTGCTAAGTCTTGCTCAGTCCACCAGTTTTTCAGATTACCATCGGCATCGTACTTAGAACCTTGGTCATCAAAACCGTGGCCCATTTCGTGACCAATAACCGCACCAATACCACCGTAGTTTACTGCGTCATCTGCAGCCATGTTAAAGAATGGCGGTTGCAAAATTGCCGCAGGGAATACGATTTCGTTAACCGTTGGGTTGTAGTATGCGTTAACGGTTTGTGGCGTCATGTGCCATTCCCAATCACGGATTGGACCATTAAGTTTTTCAATCGCTTTAGCGTGACCTACTTGGTCGGCGCTAATTAGGTTAGTAACTAAGGTTTCGCCATTGATATCAATCGCTGAGTAGTCTTCCCACTTGTCTGGGTAACCAATCTTAGGCGTGAAAGCAGCTAGTTTTACACGAGCCGCTTTTTTGGTGTCATCACTCATCCACTCTAGTGAATCGATAGACTCACCGTAAGCGTCACGTAAGTTTTCAACCAATGTGGTCATACGGTCTTTCGCTTCAGGGGTGAAGTGACGAGCAACGTATACCTTAGAGATGATTTCACCTAAGTTACCGTTGATAAGGCTAACACCGCGCTTCCAGCGTGGCTTTTGCTCTTGCTGACCGTTGATGTTTTTACCGTAAAACTCAAAGTTTTGCTTTGCTAGTTCATCGTTTAAGTACGACGCGAAACCACCAATAACTTGCCAGTTAAGGAATGTTTTCCAAGTAGCCATGTCTGTTTCAGCAACAATCTTACCAAAACCTTCAACGAAATCTGGTTGGTTAATGATAATATCAGCTTGGTTGTCTGCACCAAGTTCTTTCAACCATGCTGACCAGTTAACTGCGTCTGTCAACTCGTTCAATTCTGCTGTTTTCTTCAGATTGTAACGCGCTTCACTGTCACGAGTTTGTACTCGAGTCCAGTGCAACTTAGCCATCTTGGTTTCTAATGCCATGATGCTTTCTGCTGCTTGCTGTGGATTTTCTTGACCCGCTAGTTCAAACATTTTCGCAACGTGTGCAACGTAATCAGCACGCATTTGTACAAAACGTTCTTCTTCTTTGAAGTAGTAATCACGATCTGGAAGACCTAAGCCAGAGTGCCATACGTGGCCCGCATAACGGCTTGAGTTTTTCGCATCAACACTTACGTAGAAGTAGATTGGCGAATCTAGACCCATTTTTTGCGACTTGGCAAAAAATACAGAAAGGTCATCTTTATTTTCAAGTGCAGAAATTTCAGCAAGAATCGGTTCGATTGGCTTAACACCTAGCTCGTTGATTTTTGCTTCATCCATAAATGAATTAAATAGGTCCGCAACTTTTTGCTCGTCAGTGCCTTTTTTAAGGTCTTTCGATGCAGCTAGCTCTTCGATGATGACTTTTACGTCTTCATCAGACTTATCGCGCAAGTCGTAGAACGAGCCGATAGCGGTTTTATCACCAGGAATAGGGTTGCTTGCTAACCAGCCACCGTTTACGTATAGATAAAAGTCGTCTTGTGGACGAACGTTGTTATCCATATTGGCTTGGTCAATACCAGAAGCTAACGCAGTTTTTTGCGTTTTCATTTCAGCTTTTGGTTGTTCAGTAGACGTTTCAGCGGCAGTTGTCGTTTCATTACAACCGGCTAATAATAGAAGTGACGAGCAAAGTGCGCCCGCAATTACGTGTTTCATGATCTCATCCCTTGTTTGGCTCGTATCTGGAATTGTTGTATTACGAGCATGGATATAATTATTGTCGTCAGCATACTACGAATTATTACTTTTAAAATCCAGTGCTCATGGTAAACATTTATGATTTGTTACAACTTTGTGTGTAAAGGGATCAAAACAGCGCCGACGAGAGCAACTATTCTCGCGATTAACTGATCGTGCTAGCTGTAAGTATTATTGACAAAGGCGTGCGAGGAATTGGTGTTTAGGAAAATTACAGGCAAAAAAAAGGCGCCGGGTAAGCGCCAGGATGCTAAACGTTTTATGAAGTGCTATAAAACTGTCATTACAACAGTGTAGCGAGCATTTAATATCTCTAAATGTTAGCGGTGTATATAAAGCATATATCGCGCCAACTGTTCTAACTTTTTACTTTTCAATAAGTTGGCTGATTTGGCTATTTCTATAAAAAAGTGAGTGTAAAAAAAACCTACAGTTTTTCGCACTTACTCACTTCTCCGCACCCCTTATAAATAAAGGCTTTCGATTAATTACTATTTTAAAAACCAATATTTTTGACGCTTTGAAGTCTAGATTTGATGCAAATAGGGATTACAGAAAATTTAGTTTTGAAGATCCCGAATCAAGTTCGGGATGACGGGGTTGTAGTTTCGGAATACGGGTTTTAGTTTCAGTTTGGCGGATATAGACTATAGGTGGTAGTCAGTACATCGTCGCCAGAAATTTGCTCCGTGTGTTTTTGGCATTCCCTACATACATGTAGGTCACCAAAAAAGAGAACCGTCTTTCCGTGCTACGACACGGAATCTTAGAAGCTGAAATAAAGATCCCGATTTTCATCGGGATGACGATAGAGAATTGGGATGACGAGTTTAAGGTTTGGGATGATGTTTTAAAGGTTTGGTTGACGGGGTGTTGTTTCAGGTGAAAACGGGTACAACGTCGACAAAAAGTTGCTCCGTGTGTTTTGGCATTCACTACATCCATGTAGCTTTTCCGGCCAACGACACGGATTCTTAGAAATAGAAACAAAGATCCCGATTTTCATCGGGATGACGGTGACCAGTTTGGTGCCCAGTTTAAAGATAATGCTGTATTGCTAAAAGCAAGTATCGGTTAAGCTGTCGCAACAGCCAACCTTACCCAATCAACACCTATATTACTTGCTTGGAATATAGCCTTTTTGTTCTAGGTGATTCACAATCTGCAAGGCGCATTGTTCAATGCTTTTGTTTGCGGTTTCAACGTGGATTTCTGGTGTTTGTGGAATATCATAGCCAGAGTCGATACCGGTAAAGTCTTTGATCTCCCCTGCTCTGGCTTTTTTATACAAGCCTTTCGGGTCGCGTTGTTCACAAATTTCAATTGGTGTATCAATAAACACTTCTAAGAACTCGCCACCTTCCAGCAGTGCTCTTGCCATGTCACGGTCTGATTGAAACGGTGAGATAAACGCGGTGGTAACGATCAATCCAGAGTCAACAAACAACTTAGCGACTTGTGAGATACGACGTATATTTTCAACGCGATCCTCGTCAGAAAAACCCAAATCACCGTTTAGACCATGACGCACATTGTCACCATCGAGAAGATACGAATGGCATCCGCGAGCATACAGCATGGCATCAACCGCATTAGCAACGGTAGATTTACCCGAGCCACTTAACCCGGTGTACCATAATAAACATGGCTGCTGGTGTTTTTGCTTAGCTCGTTCGGCTTTGCTTACATTGTGCTCGTGCCATACGGTATTTTCTGTTTTCATCGTCATGTTTTTGGCTCTATTAGAATAAATTGTCTTCGCTAAAATGGAAAAAACTTAGGGATCATATACAGCACAACCGCGCTGTAGGTCAGTGACACAGGTACACCAACCTTTATAAAGTGCTTTAATCGGTAATTACCGGCGTTAAATACCATTACATTGGTTTGGTAACCATAAGGGCTGATAAAGCTGCCACTGGCTCCAAAGGCAACCGCCATAATAAACGGTAATGGATTGGCATCTAAACCTAAGGCGATATTATAAGCGATCGGGAATATCAATGCCGCGGCGGCATTATTGGTAATAATCTCTGTCAGTATCAAGGTAATTACAAACACCGCAACGAAGGCTATCATCACCGTTTGTCCTTGCACAAATTCATGCACTTTATCGGCAATTATAAAGCTGACGCCGGTATTTTCTAATGCGGTCGCTAAGGTTAATGCACTGACCACAATCAGCCATATTTCCAATGGGAAACGGCGCTTGATTTCATTGAGTGATAAACAATTAAAGGCAAACAAAAACGCCAAATAGAAAATCAAGCATTTCAATAACGGGAAACCGAATACAACCGAGGCACCGATTGCCGATAAAAAGCCGAGCAAGGTAAATTGATCTCGCCAACCTGACAACATATCTTCGGGGTTCACACCAGACAATACGTAAAAGTTTTTGGTGATATTGGTACGGGTAACAAAGTCATTACCAACCGCTAGCACCAAAAAGTCGCCGGATTGCAAAATAATATCACCCAACTTGCCGGACAAAGTAGAGCCTTCTCGTCGAATAGCCACCACCGCAGCATCAAAGCGCGCTCTAAATCCCGCTTGTTTTAAAGTCATGCCAATAATGGATGAGCCGGGCTTGATAAGTACTTCGGTAAGGTTGTCACGCAATAAGCCATCTTGCTCTGCAAACAACTGCAAACCGTCAAATTGCTGCAATACGAATACTTTTGAAATGTCGCCGGTAAAAATAAGTTTATCGCCCCGACGAATGTATTCATCGGGTGTTACTGGAGAAATAAGGTGGTCATCACGAATAAGCTCAACCAAGAACAACGAGTCCATGCTTCGCAAACCGTTTTCTTCGATTGAACGGCCAATTAATTTAGAGCCGCGAGTTACCTGAGCTTCAACAAAATAGTGTTTATCATCTTTAGGATCTGTGGCAATTTTTGGTAAAGCGCGTATACGGATAAGCAGCACAAACATACACGCGCCTAATGCCGCCAGGCCTACCATGGTAAAGTCGAAAAACTTTAAGCTAGGCAATCCGCGTTCTATCAGCATCGAGTTAACGATAAGGTTGGTCGAGGTACCAACAAGCGTTAATGTACCGCCAAGAATCGCTGCATAAGACAGCGGTAATAACAAGCGACCAGGATTAATGTATTTGTTGTTTTTGATAGGTGATATTAATGTCGCAACCACCGCGGTATTATTTAAAATCGCCGAAGCAATAGCCGTGGTAAACAACGTTTTAATATAGGATAAAAAGGTATTTTTACCGATAAGGTGGCTTGACAACACCCGCAAAAAGCTGGTGCGTTCAAACGCAAACGAACAACTGATCAGTAACATCAGCGTTAGCAGGCCGGGGTTAATGGCATTTTGGAAAATATCGTTGGTGTTAACAAAGCCCAATATCAAACACGCCATAGTTGCGGCGGCGAATACTTTTTCTGGGGCATTTTGATACTTCACCAGCCCAATAAAGGTACCCGCGAAAATCGTTAACATCAGCCATTGATCAATGCTCAGCATTAAACAACCTTTTCTGCAGTGTCGGCTGTGTACAAGTAAACATCACTCATCACACCGACACCTTATTATCGTTATAGTAGTAACATATATCAGCCAATTAATGTCGGCAAGATATATTGTCGTTTGTATGTTGCTTTAGTGTTTTCAAGTTTAACGTCTAAAATTACCAGTGTTTGCATTTATCTGCTTTGTCATTGCCAAACCATTTCTTTGACCTTGTCATCCTAACCCCGTACCGTCATCCTAACCCCGTACCGTCATCCCGTTGAAAAACGGGATCTTATACTCTGTTCCTAATATTCCGTGTCGTAGCACGGAATGACGTACATGGATGTACGAAATGCCAAAAACGCAAGGAGCAGTTTTTGGTGACGTACATGGATGTACGAAATGCCAAAAATGCATGGAGCAACTTTTTGGTGACGTACATGGATGTACGAAATGCCAAAAATGCATGGAGCAACTTTTTGGTGACCTACATGGATGTAGGGAATGCCAAAAACGCAAGGAGCAGTTTTTGGTGACGTACAAAAGTTAAGGCAAATCAATACAGCAACAAAAAAGGCGGCATACACCGCCTTTCAATCGTATTTTTAGTCGTTATAACTATCTTAAATTGGCTTACAGCCCCATTCTGGGAACTGTGTACGAATAAATTCGTTCAACGCCACATCAGATTGTGAATATTCACGTTTCACATCAGACTCTGCTTCACCTTCAACAAAGGTTTTGCTGATCATGCCAGCACCTACGGTGATATTGCTCAGGCGGTCAATAATAACGAACGAACCTGTGCCTTCAACTTGCGAGTAGGCATCAACAACCACAGGACCATTGGTGGTAATGTTACACGATGAGATTTCATTCAACTTCATCTCATCTTCTTGGCTGTGCTCAAGGGTATTTACATCAATACGGTAATTGATGTTATCAACACGACCAAAAACGTTCTTGGTACCAATTTTAAGCTCGTACTCTTTACCTGGTTGTAAAGCCGCTTCACTCATCCAAACAATGGTCGCTTCGAAATTATCGGTAACCGATGCTAATTTATTAGAACGAACAATGACATCACCACGAGAAACATCAATTTCATCATTAAGCGTTAACGTGATCGCTTGATCAACGCTAGCCGATTGCAACTCGCCATCAGCGGTAACAATCGCCTTAACTGAAGATGACTTACCTGACGGTAGCGCCGTTACCACATCACCAACGTTGATCGTGCCACCACTGATGGTGCCACAAAAGCCACGAAAATCTAGATTTGGACGAGTCACATACTGTACTGGTAAGCGAAAATCATCTAGGTTTTTGTCACTGTTAACCTTAACGGTTTCTAACAATCCCATAAGGGTGGCACCTGGGTACCAATCCATTTCTTCAGAGCGATTAACAACGTTGTCGCCTTTTAACGCTGAAATAGGTACAAAACGCACGTCAGGAATGTCCAACTGACTTGAAAACTCGCGATACTCGTCTTTGATTTTGCGATACTCGTCTTGTGAGTAATTCACCAAATCCATTTTATTTACGGCAACGATAACGTGCTTAATGCCAAGCAAAGAGGCAATGTAAGAGTGGCGTTTGGTTTGTGTTTGTACGCCGTAACGAGCATCAATCATCACAATTGCTAAATCACAGTTTGATGCGCCTGTTGCCATGTTACGCGTGTATTGCTCATGGCCTGGACAGTCGGCAATAATAAACTTGCGCTTTTCAGTCGCAAAGTAACGGTAAGCCACATCAATGGTGATGCCTTGCTCACGTTCAGATTGCAAACCATCTACCAACAACGCTAAGTCAAACTCGCCATCGGTGGTATTGAATTTTTTTGAGTCGCTTTTAATCGCATCCATGTGATCTTCAAAGATCAACTTGCTGTCGTGCAATAAGCGGCCAATCAGTGTTGATTTACCGTCGTCGACGTTACCGCAAGTTAGAAAACGCAGCATGTCTTTGTTTTCATGAACACGTAGATATTCTTCGATATCGTTTTCAATTAAAGCTTGTTCTTGATTCATTGTTGTTATCCTTTGTGCCCACTATCTAGCCAGCACCTTTAAAACCTTATGTTATTAACTGAGTGAAAATATTGGTGTTGGCTTAGAAATAGCCTTCCATTTTTTTCTTCTCCATCGAGCCTGAACTGTCATGATCAATCACACGACCTTGGCGCTCGGAGGTTTTGGTTAACAACATTTCCTGAATAACTTCTGGTAGCGTGGTCGCTTCAGACTCAACCGCACCAGTTAATGGGTAATCACCCAAGGTTCTAAAGCGAACCATCTTCATTTCAGGCTCTTCACCGTCTTCAAGTGGCATACGGTCATCATCAACCATAATAAGCGTGCCATTGCGTTCAACAACCGGACGCTTAGCCGCCAAGTACAATGGTGGCAATTCGATGTTTTCTAGGTGAATGTATTGCCAGATATCAAGCTCGGTCCAGTTTGATAATGGGAACACACGAATGCTTTCACCTTGATTAACCTTGCCGTTATACACGTTCCAAAGCTCTGGACGCTGGCTTTTTGGATCCCAACGGTGATTTTTATCACGGAAAGAATACACACGCTCTTTGGCACGAGATTTTTCTTCATCACGGCGCGCGCCACCAAAAGCTGCATCAAATTGATGTTTGTTAAGCGCTTGTTTTAGCGCTTGGGTTTTCATCACGTCGGTAAATTTAGCACTGCCGTGATCAAATGGGTTCATACCGGCTTCAACGCCTTCTTGGTTGGTATGAACAATCAGATCAAGACCAAACTTTTCAGCAACTTGATCACGATACTCGATCATCTGTCTGAATTTAAACGTGGTATCAACATGCATTAATGGGAACGGCGGTTTCGCCGGATAGAAAGCTTTCATTGCTAAGTGCAGCATAACTGCAGAGTCTTTACCGACAGAGTACAGCATAACCGGGTTATCAAACTCGGCGGCAACTTCCCTAATGATATGGATAGATTCAGCTTCAAGCTGTTTTAAGTGTGTTAAATTCATAGATGATCTGATTTCATTATTTTTAAAATTAAAAATGGACTCTTAGTCGTTTTACGTCCTTGCTAAGCCCCTTAAATATGAGCGAGCAAATAAGAGGAAGCAAAATTATGTCACAAAATTACATGTCTTACTATATTAGACCAATATCTAAATTGGTTCTAAAAAGCTATTTTATATAACTAATATGATATAAGAATGATAATTTATAATTGTTTAGCAAAGGCTCTAGCTTTATCTAAATCTTGTTGCGTATCAACGCCCTCAACTGGCATACGATTGGCGGCAACTTCAACATGGATTTTTTCACCTTGCCACAGCACTCTTAACTGCTCTAGCGCTTCAATGTGCTCTAAAGCACTTGCCGGCCAAGACACATAGTCTTTAATAAAACCAGCGCGGTAGGCGTAAATACCAATATGGCGTAAGTAAAAATCGCCTATCTCTTCAATGCTCTCTTGATTAAGAAAACGTTCGCGATCGTATGGGATAGTTGCGCGAGAAAAATACAAGGCATAACCGTCTTTATCACAAAGCACTTTTACTGCATTTGGGTTCAGCGCTTCTTCTACCGAGTGAATGTTCACCGCTAATGTTGCCATTCGGGCTTTGCTTTGTTGGCCTAAGTTTTTAGCTACCTGGCTGATGTTTTCACTGGGGATAAACGGTTCATCACCTTGCACATTTACAATGATGTCATCATCATCAAAACCGTATTTTTCGACCACTTCGGCTAAACGTTCGGTGCCCGATTGATGATCGGCGCGGGTTTTACACACTTCACCACCAAAGCCAAGTACGGCTTTTTCAACTTCATCATTGTCGGTGGCAATGATCACTTTTTCGGCACCTGAGGCCATGGCTTTTTCCGCCACCCACTGAATCATTGGCTTGCCATTAATGTCGGCCAATACTTTGCCCGGCAGTCGACTTGACTGAAAACGGGCAGGAATAACCACAGTAAATGTCATTAGCTACGCTCTTCTTCGGTTAACTTTCTCGCTTCACTTTCCAGCAACACCGGAATGTCGTGCTCAATTGGGTAAGCCACATGATCAAACTTGCAAAGCAGTTCGCTTTTGTCGCTGTTAATGCTTAATTTGCCTTTACATACTGGGCAGGCAAGAATTTCCATCAATTTAATATCAAAGGCCATAGTGTTTACATCTCGTCATGATTAATTCGATTAATTGTGCACCGTTTTGCTCATTAAAACTGGCATCAACTGGCAAATACCAACTGTTGTCATTTACCAAGTGCGCACATTTTACTGCGTCTTTCTCGGTCATTAGCAACGGCTGATTCTCAGAAAATTGAGCAAAGTCGTTATCGTTAAATTTATGATGATCGACAAAGCCAACATGATTGGCTAGCGAAAAACCAAGGCTGCGCAAGGTATTAAAAAAACGCTCCGGATCGCCAATACCAGCCAATGCATTGACTGGGTTATTTGCAACAACGTCAGTCATAAATTGCGCTAGTGGCAAACGCTTACCACTTTTGACATTAACCACCGAATCGGCAGCTAAGTTCATCGCCATTTCATCGACATTGGCAAGGCCACCGTTAACAATAACTTGATCAACATAATTTAAGCGCCATACCCCTTCGCGCAAAGGACCTGCCGGTAACAGCCAACCATTGCCAAAGCGACGCTTACCATCGACGACCACCAGTTCAACATCACGCTTTAAGCGATAGTGCTGCAAGCCATCGTCACTGATGATCATGTTGCAACCTTGCTGCATTAGCAATTCAACATTGGCAATACGATCAGGACTTATCGCCACAGGCGCTTTGGTGCGCTGATATATAAGCACCGGCTCATCGCCTGCTTGCTCGGCCGTAACTCCATCGGTGACCAGCAAAGGAGTTTGTCGTTTTTCTCCGCCATAGCCGCGACTTATAACGCCAACCTTAACGCCTCGTTGTTGCAATTGCTCAACTAAAAACACAACCAACGGCGTTTTGCCATTACCACCAACGCCAATATTACCGACGATAACAACCGGCACATCAAGCTTAGGTTGCATTAAAATATGATAGCGATACAAACTGCGGCGCAGCGCACTCAATGCCCAAAACAACACATTAAGCGGCAGCAATAACCAGCGTACGGGGTGGTTTTGATACCAAGCTTGTTCAATCAATCGCACAGTCGCCGCCTTAGTCCGTTAGTCGCCAAACTGAAACGCGTGCAATTGTGCATACGCGCCGTTTTTCGCCAGCAATTCGCTGTGATTGCCCTGCTCTATCAGCTCACCTTGATCCATAACAATAATGCTATCGGCATTTTCGATGGTGGATAATCGGTGGGCGATAACCACGCTGGTACGATTTTTTTGCAGCTCAACCAGAGCTTCTTGAATATGACGCTCAGATTCAGTATCAAGGGCGCTCGTCGCCTCATCTAAAATCAAGAATGGCGCATCACACAATAAAGCGCGAGCGATAGCCACACGTTGACGTTGACCGCCACTTAGCATTGAGCCATTTTCACCAATATTGGTATCAAGCCCTTGTGGTAGATTTTCAGCAAATTCGATTACATGCGCAGCTTTTGCGGCGTTTTCAATCTCTTCACGGCTGGCATCCGGTTTACCGTAGGCAATGTTATTGGCCAAAGAATCGTTAAATAACACCACTTGCTGTGACACATAGGCAAACTGTCTGCGTAAATCTTTTAGCTTGTAGTCGCGGATGTTTTCGCCATCGATTTTCACTTCACCGGTTTCGGCATTGTAAAAGCGCAGTAGCAATGAACTGATGGTTGATTTACCAGAGCCAGAGCGGCCAACCAAAGCCAAGGTTTTGCCTGTATCAAGGCTAAAGTTAATATCTTTTAATGCGGCTTTTTCAGCGCCATCATAACTAAAGCCGACCTGTTCAAAAGCGATTCGACCTTGCGCACGTGGCAAATCAATGGTGCCGGTATCTTGTTCAATTGGTTTATCTAGCACCTCAAAGATGCTGCCTGCCGCTGCCATACCACGTTGAAACTCACTGTTTACCGTAGTCAGTAATTTAAGTGGGCGTAGCATCATGATCATACAAGTCACCACAGTGGTGAATACACCTGGTGTTAGGTTTTCAATAAGACCGTCTTGTCCTGCCATATACAACACAAAAGCCAAGGCAATAGAAGCAATGATTTGAATAATAGGCACACTGGTGGCCTTGGCGGCAACCATTTTCATGCGCTGCTGACGATTTTGATTATTGATTTTGGCAAAGCGCTTAAATTCACGCTCTTGTCCGCCAAAAGTCAGCACCACTTTGTGACCGTTAAAGGTTTGTTCTGTCGCACTGGTAACGATACCCATCATTTTTTGAATACGTTTACTAACCGAGCGAAAACGTTTCGATACCACGACAACGATGACCGCGACAACAGGCACGATTAACAAGAAAATAGACGATAATTGCCAGCTGTTATAAAACATCAAACCCAACAAGCCGATAACAAAAGCGCCCTCGCGTATCAGCGTTAGTAAGGCTTTTGAGACCGCTTTAAGCAGTTGTTCAGTGTCGTAGGTGATTTTTGAAATTAGTGTACCGGTAGATTCTTTATCGTGAAATGGTACCGGCATGGCAACAATATGTTCAAACAGTTGTTGTCGTAAGCGCATCACCACATGATTACCCATCCAAGCCAACCCATAGGTGGCTATAAAGTGGGCAACGCCGCGCAAAACAAACGCGACGATAACAAAAATAGGGGCGTATTTTAGAATATCCGGATTCGCATTGGTCAAGCCGTCATCGATTAATGGCTGAAGTTGCGAGAAAAATAAGGTGTCGATGCCGGCATAACACAGCATACCGAGAATGGAAAACGCGAAGCCTGTTCTTAGGCCACGAGTATAACGAAACAAGCGACGAAATTGTTGCCATGTGCTCGCTTCTTTTTGCGCACGTTTTTGCACGTTTTTTTGCATATAAGTCTCAAATCGAGGCTGTTATTATTCTATTACGCCTATTTTACAAGAAATAGACGCAAATCATAGTGTTAACAGCCAGCTTTTGTTGGTTGCCTTAATAATAGTCAATATTGGTTCGCTTGGTTTAAATATCAAGGCTAATTAAAAGGCCAAGGTCGCCACAAGTCATGTCGATAACTGCGCGCCGTTATGGTGTTGATGCTAGTGTTGATGTTGGTGTTGCTGTTGATATCAAATACCAACATGCCTTGCTCGGCAGTATTAAACGCCTTACTGCCCATTTGTCGATAACGCTGTTGCACCGCTTGCACCGGCATATGCCAGCGATTTAAGTAACCGCTGCTGTAAACAATATAATCTGGCGCGAGCTTTTCAACAAAGGCTAAACTGGATGAGCTTTTTGAACCATGATGTGGTGCAATCACTAAGTCAATATCATGGCTTAATGTTGATAACAGCTTTGCCTCGACCCGTTTGGATATATCACCTGGTAATAATAGTCTGTGCTTACCATCAAAAATCAATAACACACAAGAGTCATCATTTTCTTCGCCCTTAATGTCTTCTGGCCAAAGCATTTCAATAGTAAGTCCCTGCCAGTTGATGCTTTGCCCTTTAACACAAGGTGTATGGTGTATTTTGTTTTCTGCTTGGTTAGCCGACCTTACACGGTTAATGACATTGTCGGCATTACTGATGACATGTGTGCTTAAGCCATGTTTAACGATTTCATTTATAGCGCCTGCATGGTCATTATCGCTATGACTGATGATGACCATATCCAACGGGCTAGAGCTAGCAAGATTTTGTGGCCTGCCACCTAGGTGCGGTTTCCTTGGAAAAGACTGTAATTGAGATTGCTGTGCTAGAGACAGTATTGATGGCTTTAAAATTGAAGAGAGTTGCAAATATGGCATGACACTGGCTTCAATAAAATTAAAACCACTTTTAAACTTTGCGCCAGTATCATACAGCATTGCATGACCATTCTTCTCAATTAAAACCGCTAAACCATGGCCGACATCGAACACCACCACTCGCCAGGCATGCTGATCATTTGTCGATATCCGCGTAATAGCCACATTCATTGCCAGATTCATTAACAGCAACAGTGTCGTTGGCAGCGCGACAAACAGTGCTTTTTGCTTTTTGGTGGCCGGTAAAACCCAACTAAATGCGCCACACAGTGCTGCAAATAAACACGTGCTTTTAAATAGGCTACTCATGTTTGGTAATTCAATATGAAATTGATCTAGCCAATGTAAATACTCGATGCAAAAATCCAAGGACACAGCGGTAAGTTGCAGCAACAACATCGTCATATCCTGCGCTAATTGTGATGACATGCCCGTTGAGGTAAACGATGCAGAGAAATAATCTGTTGATAAAAAGATAGTACTGATGGTGGTCAGTAAACTCAGCGGTATCGCACTGATAGACATGATTGGCACCACGATAATATTGGCAATGGGCGACAGTAACGACATGTTGTTAAAAAACCACAATGACAATGGCAATACCATCAAAGAAACCACCACTTGCACCAATAGTATTGACGCGATAAATCGCAACAGCCATGAGCGGTTTGCCAAGTGATGTTTGAACACATAGACGCCATAAATAATGATCATCACTGCCAATAAAGACAAATAAAAACTGATATCGAATATGGCAAAGGGTTCGATCAAGACGATAACAAAGGCACTGCTCAGCAAATATCGAAACGGTTTAAAGGGCAGCTTTAAAAATCGAAACATAAAAAACAGCCAAAGCATCACTAGTGCTCGAATAGTTGGCATCGCAAAACCTGCTAAATAAGCATAAAAGCTTGCCAGTATTAAGCTCATTGCGATTGGTAAAAGGTAGCCGTAGGCGTTTATCCAGCTTCTGCCGAATATCGCCCCAGGCACAAGCATTAGCAACAACCGCCCCAATAGATAACCAAGCCCAGCGATAATCGATAAATGCAGCCCCGAAATAGCCATTAAATGTTGGGTGCCGGTGTTTTGTAATAATTGCCAATGTTGTTGTGTAAGCTGACTTTTATCGCCGATTGATAGCGCTAAGATAAAAGCTAAATATTGCTTCGCTTTTTGTGCTGATCTGTTTTTTACCGGACTGTTTTGTATCAGATACTGCAGTCGCCGCTGTACACTCTGTCGCATGCTTGGTTGTTGCAGCAAAATTTGATTGTTTGCGTCAGGTTTTACATAGCCATTAAAATGAATGCCATTGCTTTTTAGCCAACGCACATAGGAAAAGCTGCCAAGATTGGCAAAGCCATGGGCTGGTTTTAACTTTAACTTAAGTTGTACGCTATCGCCTTGCGACAATACTCGTTTATTATCTGTTGCATTTGAATCAGAACCAAGGTGTCCAACTGCATGCAAAGGTAAGTGCATAGCTAAGCGCAAAGGTAAGTGCATAGGTAAGTGCACATTACTGATGCTGACCCGAGCGACAAATGGATGCGTTAATTGCTCACCATCAATTTGCTCAATTCTGAGATTGATCTTATGCGATACCTTGTCATTGATGTGTTTGTTTTTATTGACAGGCTCAGCATTCGATAAATCGATAATAGGCAACAAAGACAATACCTTAGCCTTTACCGTAATCGGCCTAGGGTACGGGTTTTGGTTTACTTGCTCTAACAGATACCAGCGGCTGATATTGACTTGATTTACTTGATCATGGCTGAGCTTAAATTGATATGACATTGCCGACATCAATAAATAACTGTAGCCGCAGCAAAAAGCTATGCAGTATGCTGTTATACTTTGTTTAGTTTGCTTAAATAGCCATTTTGCTAATAAAAACAGTATGACAAGGCAAGACAAAGGCACGCCAAGCAAGTAGAATATAGACAAATTTATAGGTAAGCAGCAGGCAACAATGCTGCCCGCCAAAAAGCACAGTAACCACCGTTCCATAGTGAATTATCCATTTTCTCTGTGTTCGTTTCGGTGTTTGAAACGTCGTTTTTGACTAGAATATTAAGTATAGACCACGCATCCACCGCGATATCTCGGCGCCGATAAGGGCAAACTCGCGGTCCGCATGATAAGAAAGTTATGCCCAAAAAACTGATAAAACGTTATTTACCGGACCATCAAACCATAAAGTCCAACAAACATTTACAAATATTTGGTGACGTATTGCACGACGCTAATTTATGGAGTTTGAATCGTCGTTCGGTATCAAAAGCCTTTGCCATTGGTCTATTTATGGCCTTTGTACCTGTGCCATTTCAGATGGTGTTTGCTGCCGGCTTAGCGATTTTATTCAAAGGTAACTTGCCCTTGTCTATCGCCTTAGTGTGGATTTCCAATCCAATCACTATTCCACCGATTTTTTACTTCTGTTATTTCATCGGTACCATACTGATGGGCGTGCCTGAGCAGGAATTTGCCTTCGAGTTAAGTTGGGATTGGTTTGTTAGTAGTTTATCCACCGTTGGTGGGCCATTCTTATTGGGCTGTGCAGCTTGTTCAGTGTTTTTCTCTACTCTAGGCTATTTCACCATAAACTTCTTATGGCGTTATCAAGTGACCCGCAGCTGGAAAAAGCGCTTACACCGTAATTAAACCCCTGTAGATAAGCCGAGTAACTCAGCCTGTAACACCTCTACTTCTCCTATTGTCATCCCGATAAAAATCGGGATCTTAGATTCTATATTGAAGCCCAGCAAAGCTACTTAGATGCAGCGAATGCCGAAAATGCATGGAGTAGTTATCAGCGACAGAGTAAGTTTTCGTAAAATATATGGGTGTAGCAATGACCAAAAAGGTTATCTTCCTACTCATTTCTATTGAAAATGTTGCCATTCTATTAGCAACAACTACACTCAATCGTCTGTACGTTCACTTTTGCACAAATAAACCCACCTGAATAAGTAGTACAGGGAATTAACTTCAAGGAAACTCCTAATGAAACTGGCTACTTTGTTACTGGTAATCCCCTTGTCTTTTCCGTTAATAGCTAAAGACAATATAAAAACTCGAGTCAACCAATTAGAATCAGACGTTAGACATTTAAAAACAGATGTCGACAATATCCAATTAATCCCTGGCCCCAAAGGTGATAAAGGCGATTCTGGCGTACCTGGCCCTCAAGGAGAGCAAGGTGTTCCAGGCAATAATGGTACGAACGGAGTTAACGGCATCGACGGACAAGATGGTAAAGACGGTCAGGATGGCGCGGGCGCCGAAGAATTAGCGGTCATTAACGAGCAAATAACTGAACTCTATTCATATCATCAGGTTACGTCGCCTGTCAGTACAGCCATTGGCAGCATTAATTTTCCCCACATAAATAGTCGCTACGATTTGAGTGACGCTAAGTTAAGATGGAGTCAACCCTTACCTGACGGTAGTACTAACGCTCGAATGTCTATAGACCAAGTAACCATTTCTTTAACCAATCAAGGTTTATATGAAGATCTATTCACTGAGCTATTCCGGCAAACCTTAGGCGATGCAACCATAACATTGAACAATGGTAGTGACCTGACACTTTCTTTTTCCAATATATTGTTCACCAGCATTCAACCAACCAAGCAAGGCACCAGTATTACCTTTGCTTTCGAAAAAATAGACATTGACTTTAATGGCAAACTCCTCACGTTCGCCCGTACCTATTCATCACCATGGGAAAACCCTAACAGTTTTGGCTGTGGTAATGAATTCAATTTCATTGTCTATGGAGATGGAGAACCCGCTAACCCTATTGGTACTTATACCCCACTAAAAGATTTTGAAGTTGAATCGGTATTGGTTTGGGACGGCGCTATTGATCCGAGTCGAGCACCGTCACAACACCAACTCTCCGAACTACTCATTAGTGATGATTTAAATTCTGAATTTGAATGTTTGCTAACCAAAATCACATCCCAATCATCAATAAATATCGCTATATTGGCGGATCTACCAATTGTCGAAAAGGAATATCAACCATCTGTCGAATACACACGAGCAACATTGACTGAATACACCTTAAGTCTAGACTCTAATGGTATTCAGGCCGAAGCCTACATCGCCTACGAGCAAGTTATTTACTCGTTTGCCTCTGGAGATAAATTTGGTTGGGATCTTCGTACGAATTCCCCAATAAATTAATATGTGGATACAGCAATTAATTTCATCACCGCCTATCTCTCAGCCAAAAGAGCGCTAAACAATGCTCTTTTGGCAATTTTTGTTTAACAATGGCAAAGCAACTAGCCTGACACCTTGGGATTAGCATGTAGCATTAGCCGCCTTGGCCTAGCACTTTTGCGGGATCAATTTTGCTCGCGCGCCATGCCGGGTAAATGGTTGCCAGCAAGCTTAATACCAGCGCCGATATAACGGTAAAGACCACATCGCGCATATCTAATTCAGTCGGGATAAAGTCAATAAAGTAGATATCGCCAGATAAAAACTTAACGCCAAAGCTTTGTTCAACAAACAGCACGATGTCGGTTAAATTATTGGCTAAATACGCGCCGAGTAACGCACCTATCAATGCGCCAAGCACACCATTAGTCAGCCCTTGAAAGACAAAACTAAACATTAAAGTCGACGGTTTTGCACCCATGGTTTTCAATATTGCGATATCGCTCTTTTTGTCGTTCACCGCCATAAATAAGCTAGATACGATATTAAAGCTGGCTACCGCAATAACCAGTAACATGACCACAAACATCACCGTGCGCACCAATTGAATGTCGTTAAACACGTGACCTTGGGTACGGGTCCAATCATTCATATAAACATACGAATCAAGCTTCATGCCGATTTCGCGAACAATTTTAGGAGCGGCAAAAACATCGTCGGTAGCAATACGAAGACCGTGCACCTTATCGCCTATTTCTGCAATGCTTTGCCCCAACTCCAGTGGAATATACGCCAAGGTCTCATCGATTGAACCACCAAAATCAAATACCGCAACAATGTTCATGTTGCGTTTAATCGGCGCGGCAAATTGGCCGTTCCCCGAACTGTTGCGCGGCAATAATAATTGCACCGTATCACCCGCACCTACCTTGAGTTTCTTGGCGATGCCTTTACCCACCACCATGCTGTTGCCAGTAAGAGCCGAAAAGCTGCCTTCGGTGATAAAGTCTTCGATACGGGATACGCGAATTTCATAATCGGGCACAACCGCTCTTAACTCTAGTGCTTTTAATCGTTCGCCTTTTTGCAGCAAGCCACCTAACTTAACCACAGGTGCGGCATGGGTTACGGTGTCAAATTGCTCTAACGTTTCCACTTGTTGTTGCCAGTTATCGATTGGCTTAGTAACGGCGATAAACTCGCCATGTGGTACAACAGATAACAAGCGTTTTGCTAATTCTCGTTCGAAACCATTCATTGCCGAGAGCACTAAAATCAGTACCATGACGCCAAGGCCAATACCTATGGTCGACGATGCTGAAATAAACGACGCAAAGCCTTTGTTTTGTCTCGAGCGCACGTAGCGCAGGCCAATGTAGGCGCTTAATGGTCTAAACATGAATTAGCCTTGCATTACCGAAGCGGTCTCTTCTATCTGGCATAGGGTGCCATGATCTAATTTCAGCTGCCGATCCATTCGCGCCGCCAGCGCCAAATCATGGGTCACCACAACAAAACTGGTGCCAATTGACTGGTTTAATTCTTTAATCAGGGCGAAAATTTGCTCTGCGGTATCATAATCAAGGTTACCGGTTGGTTCATCCGCTAAGACAATCGACGGTTTGGTAACTAACGCTCTGGCTATCGCCACACGTTGTCGTTCACCACCACTAAGCTCTGATGGTCGATGTGTAAGTCGGTGAGCTAAACCGACTTTTTCTAACATTTCTCTGGCTTGTGCCAACGCAGCTTTAGGTTTATCACCTCGAATCAACAACGGCATCGCGACGTTTTCTTCGGCACTAAATTCCATCATCAAATGATGAAATTGATAAATAAAACCTAAATGCTTATTACGAAAATCAGCGCGTTTCTTATCATTCAACTGATATATATCGGTACCGTCAATCAACACCTTGCCCGATGTTGGCGTATCAAGCGCACCGGCAAGATGCAAAAAGGTACTCTTACCACAGCCAGAACTGCCGACAATGGCCACCAGCTCATTGTTGCTTACGGTTAAATCGAGTCCTCGAAGGATTTCTGATTTTTGTGGCCCCTGTTGATAATGTTTTACCAACTGCTCACAAACCAACACATTATTCATTTCGTAATACCTCTGCAGGTTGGGTTTTTGACGCCCGATAAGCTGGATATAAAGTTGCGGTCAAACTCATTAATATGGCCGACGCAACGATCACAACCACCTGCTCTGCTTTCAAATCAATTGGTAGGGTTTGCGCAACAAACCCTGAGCCTAAAATGTTCACGCCAAAGAACGACAAAATGCTGTTGATATTCAAGGTCAACAATACCCCGGCAATGGCGCCTAATATCGTACCCCACAAGCCATTCACCATGCCTTGGGTAATAAAAATATGCAAAATTTGATGTCGTTTCATGCCTAAGGTTTGCAAGATACCTATTTCGCCTTGCTTATCAATTACCACCATCACCAGGGCCGAGACAATATTAAACGCCGCGACAGCAACAATCAGACTTAACATCAACCACATCATGTTCTTTTCAATCTGCACCGCGGCAAACAAGTTACCTTGGCTGGCATTCCAGGTGGTGATATCAAATTTACCATTGGCATTATTTACCAGGCCGGCTTTGACCGCATCGGCATCAAACGCATCGTATAAATACAAGCGAATATTATCGACATAATCTTTTGGCTTGCGCATCAATCTTGCAGCATCTTGCGCATGAATAAGCACCATGTGCTCATCAACCTGCGAGCTGACTTGAAACACTCCAGATAAGGTAAATGTGCGTTGTACAGGCACCCTACCCATAGGGGTAAAAATGGTTTTGTTTGGTAAAGCGATGCGTAATTTATCACCAATTTTAACGCCAAGTTTGCGTGCTAACGCCATACCGACAATCAAATTATATTGACCGCTTTGTAGGGTATCTAGATTACCAACTTGCATCTTTTGTGCGACTAACGCGTGTTGTTTTTCAAATTCAGGATATACCCCTTGTACCAGTACACCTTGCAATTTGCCTGGGGCTTGAATAAATGCTTCGCTTTCAAGGTATGGGGTTGCGCCTTTTACTCTGGGATCTTTACTGTACTGACTAATCAGCAAATCTACGTTGGTAAACGCTTGTTGCTGTTTATTGATAACCACATGTGGAACCAGCCCTAAAATGCGCTGTTTAAGTTGGCCTTCAAAGCCATTCATTACAGAGACAACGGTGATCAATGAGGCAACGCCCAACAGAATGCCGGCAATGGAAAAAAAGGTGATGAAAGAGACAAAACCTGAGCGGCTTTGGCTGCGACTGTATCGGTATCCGATAAATAAGCTAACCGGCTGAAACATCTAAATTTTTATAAAGCTTATGATTATGAGTAGAATTGTCTTCATGATAGCACTTTATCGCTTGGGATGAACAGATCCTAATGATATCATTAGCCCATTACGTCCCAGTTTTTTGCAAACAATTGTGTCAGACACTAACGATTGGGCGATCGCATAGGCAACTTCATCGCTGTGCACTAAAATTGTTCTATTCCGTCCTGACACAAAATACAGGTCAATCTTTATTCTATGACATCCGCTGCTGATTTATTTACACCGGCATTAGCTGCTGGCAAACAAGCACACAAAGATAAGAAACAATGGCTAAATTTGGCCGGCTCTAGTGATACTCTTGCGGTCTATCATGGTGCCGTGAACCATAAAGGCTTAACGCTATTGGTGACACAAGATACCGCTTGTGCCCTGCGTCTTGAGCACGAATTGCTAAGCATTAACACCGCCGATTTGCCGATTTGTCTGTTTCCTGATTGGGAAACCTTACCATACGATAACTTTTCACCGCACCAAGATATTATTTCGCAGCGCTTACTGACCTTGTATCAGTTGAGCCGCATGAGTATGGGCATCGTTATCGTTCCAGCGCATACCTTGAGTCATCGCATCGCGCCGAAAAGCTACATTGACGCCAACAGTTTGATGATCAAAACCGGTGATAACAAAGATATTGGCAAACTGCGCTTAGAGCTTGAACAAAGTGGTTATCGCGCCGTCGATCAGGTGCTTGAGCACGGCGAGTTTTCAGCACGGGGCTCGATTGTTGATTTGTTTCCTATGGGCAGCAAACAGCCGTACCGCCTTGACTTTTTTGATGATGAAATTGAAACCATACGTACCTTTGATGTGGATACGCAACGCTCAATTGATAGCATCAAGTCGATAGAATTATTACCGGCGCATGAGTTCCCAACCGATCAAGACGCCATCAACCGTTTTCGTGGCCAATATCGTGAACAGCTGAAAGTCAGTAACGACAAAGACTCCATTTATTATCAAGTATCCAAAGGCATAATGCCGGCGGGTATTGAATACTACTTGCCGTTATTTTTTGAGCAAACACAAACCTTGTTTGATTATTTGCCAGACAATACTTTGCTGATGTCTTACGGCGATATTGAATTGCACATCGACCAGTTTGTGCATGACACCGCCTATCGTTATGAAGATCGTCGCTACGATCCATTGCGACCGTTATTACCGCCAGCGTCATTGTTTTTAGCCAAAGACCAATTATTTGCGCAGTTTAAACAATACAACCGTATTGAACTTGGTAAAGCGGCGACTGAAAGCGGTGGCAAACTAGAATTTGCCACATCGGCATTGCCATCGGTTGCGGTTAACCACCAACTCAAGCAACCCCTTGCCAGTTTGTTAGAGTTTCTCGCGCAATGCGCAGAGCAACAATTGCCAGTGTTATTTATCGCCGAATCCGAAGGCCGACGTGAAACTTTATTAGAGCTTTTGGCACGAGAGCAAATAAACCCCGAACAAGTGGCCAATATCGATGCCTTTGTTGAATCTGGCTTAAGCCAAGCGGTCACGGTAAACGCCCTAGCCCATGGTTTTATTCATCAAGGCGCGCATCAATTTGCGATAATAACCGAAGACGACCTGTTCACTGACCGCGTCAAACAACGACGTCGCTCAAGCAAGGCCCAAGAAACCAATTCCGAAGCGATTTTCAAAAACCTGACGGAACTGTCTATTGGTCAACCTGTGGTTCACATTGAACATGGTATTGGCCGCTATCAAGGGCTGCAAAGCTTTGAGAACCAAGGTATCACCACCGAGTTTTTAACATTAACCTATGCCAATGACGCTAAGTTGTATGTGCCGGTATCATCACTGCACTTAATTTCGCGCTACAGTGGTGCCGACAGCGACAGTACACCGCTGCATAAATTAGGTACTGACGCGTGGCAAAAAGCTAAGAAAAAAGCTGCCGAAAGAGTACAAGATGTCGCTGCAGAATTACTCGACATTTACGCCAAGCGCGAAAGCAGCCACGGCTATCAGTTTAAACGCGACAAAAACGATTATCGCGCCTTTAGTGAAAGCTTTGGTTTTGAAGAAACCGACGATCAACAAAACGCCATCATCAATGTCGTCGCTGACATGCTCGATCACAAGCCGATGGACCGCTTAGTGTGTGGTGACGTTGGTTTTGGTAAAACCGAGGTGGCTATGCGCGCAGCGTTTGTCGCCGCTAACGATGGCAAACAAGTGGTGGTTTTGGTGCCAACCACCTTATTGGCGCAACAACATTACGAAAACTTTAAAGACCGTTTTGCCAACTGGCCGATGAACATTGAAGTACTGTCTCGTTTTAAAACGGCAAAGCAACAAAAACAAGTCATTGAGCAAGTCGCCAGTGGCCAAATCGATATTCTTATAGGTACTCACAAGTTGTTATCTGATGACATTAAGTACCATGATTTGGGCTTATTGGTGGTAGATGAAGAGCATCGCTTTGGTGTCAAACAAAAAGAGAAAATCAAACGCCTTAGAGCTAATGTGGATATTCTCACCCTAACCGCAACGCCAATCCCAAGAACCTTGAATATGGCGATGGGTGGTATGCGTGATCTATCGATTATTGCTACGCCACCAGCGAAACGTTTGGCGGTAAAAACCTTTGTCCGTGAGCGCGATAATGGCCTCATTCGAGAGTCGGTGCTGCGTGAAATATTACGTGGTGGTCAGGTATACTTTTTACACAACAACGTAAAAACCATCGAAAAAACCGCGGCCGAGTTACAAGAGTTACTGCCCGAAGCGAAAATCGTTGTCGCTCACGGGCAAATGCGTGAGCGCGATCTAGAACAGATCATGAGTGACTTTTATCACCAACGTTATAATGTATTGGTGTGTACCACCATTATTGAAACCGGTATTGATGTACCAACTGCCAACACCATCATCATGGACAGAGCCGATCATTTAGGTTTGGCGCAATTGCACCAATTGCGTGGCCGCGTTGGCCGCTCACATCATCAGGCTTATGCTTACCTACTGACACCGAATCCTAAACGCATGACCAAAGACGCGCTTAAACGCTTGGACGCCATTGCTCAGTTAGAAGACTTGGGCGCAGGTTTTGCCCTTGCGACCCACGATTTGGAAATTCGTGGTGCCGGTGAACTGTTAGGTGAAGATCAATCAGGGCAAATGGCCAGTGTTGGTTTTAGTTTGTATATGGAAATGCTCGATCAGGCAGTTGCCGCATTAAAAGATGGCAAAACGCCGTCTTTAGAGGATCTAACGACGAAACAAACCGAAGTGGATTTAAAGCTACCGGCGATATTGCCAGATGATTATATTGGTGATGTGAATATGCGCTTGTCACTATACAAGCGTATTGCCAGCGCCAATAACAACGATGATTTAGATGATATTCAAGTCGAACTGATCGATCGCTTTGGCTTATTACCGGCGCATGCAAAAAATCTATTTCATACCGCTAAGTTAAAAATCCAAGCACAACGTTTAGGTATTAAGCGAGTTGATGCCAGCGCCAAGACTGGTAGTATTGAATTTAGTAACGATACCAAGGTCGATCCGATGCATATTATCGGTTTGATGCAGCGCCAACCTGCGGTATATAGAATGGATGGTGCCAATAAGTTAAAATTCGCCTTGGATGCGGAAGACGGTGGCAAACGAATTAGCGCCGTTAATCAATTATTAACGGAACTTGGTCAGACGGTTGCTGCCTAATAGGCAGCATTAGGTTAAGCTATACGCTCGCCGTTTCGCTAAACTATATAAAAGACAGCGTCGCCAAAGACGTTGTCAAAACAGCAAAGATAACAATAAACACAGGTTTGTAATACATGCGGTTAAACACGATTCGAACATTTGTTAAACGATTCATCTCTGATAAATCACAGGCGATTAATACGCAAGCTAAATGCACAGCTTTGACTGTCTTGGCGCCTGTATTGTTCGCCTCAAGCCATGCTATGGCACAAACCAACGACACTAAAGACAATGCCCGTTGGTTTGAAATTGAAGTTATATTACTAGAGCAGTTACAAGACAAGTCACGTATCAATGAGAATTTTGATGTATTGAGTTTGAATAACCAAGCCTTAACGCGCAAGGCGCATTTAGATTTAGTCGCAGACCAATTAAATCAAGTAGTTAATTACAAAAATCAATTATCTGATTGTAAAAACACCATAGACTTTTCGACCATAGGCGGCATGCCTGAAGATGAGTTTATGGATACCGAATACGAGCCAGTAACTGAACAAGGCGATGCCTCAGCAATTACCAATAACGAGCAAGCAAAAGCCGCCGAACCATTATTTAACGATGACTTGTTGACTGGTGATAGTGCAACAAGTTTAACCGATAACGGTTGTGGCTTTGCCTTTAGTGAAGAAGCCCACCTTGAATCGGAATATTACGAAATTCCGCACATTGTCACCGCCAAAGAAGATGTTTATGCCAATGTGCCTTATTTGCTTGATCAAAGCAGTTTAAAGTTAAGCCATATTCGCAAAGCCATGGCGCGTTCGAAAAACTTCCGCCCACTATTGCATATGGGCTGGCGACAAATTGGTGAACCGGTTAATCAAGCCACACCAGTGCGCATTATCGCTGGTGAAAACAGCCAATTGATCGACAGTGAAGGCAATCAAACAGTTGAAGCTGAAAAGCTTACCGCTTCGCAAGCCCAACAGTTGATTCAAAATCATATTCAACAAGCCATTACAGCGGCACGCAGCAGCAATGATACAAGCGCTGAAGTGCGACACGTGCGTGACAACACTTTAGAGCCGTTGATTGAAGAAGCGCAAATAGTGGATGTTGATTTAGGTATCGATAGCATCGATTTTGGTGATGACAATAAAGATCAACAAGTGTTTAAAATCGATGGTTTATTTAGAGTGCATTTGGATCATTACCTATTTATTAATGCCCACTTCGACGTGTTAGATGAAAATGATAAAGGTGAAACCATCAGCATACCGTTTAAGCAAAACCGTCGAGTGATCAGTGGTGAAGTACACTATTTTGACCACCCTTATATGGGCATGATCGTACAAATTCGTCGCTTTACTAAACCTAAAACTGAAGCAGAGTCTGCACAAGGTTCAGAGTAAGGCGCTAGCCTCAACTGAGCTTACTTAAGTCGTTACTGTGCTTAACTGTGTTTAACTGTGTATTAACAGGCTTAACTGTGTTTTAACTAATCAACGGGACAGATACCATGACTAAACAGCAACAAACAGAAGTTGAAGCAGCCGTATTTCGCCGCTTATTAAAGCATTTGGACACTCGTAAAGATGTACAAAACATTGAGTTAATGATTTTGGCGGGTTTTTGCCGAAATTGTTTTTCGAAATGGACGGTGCAAGAAGCCGAAAATCTAGGTCTAGAAATGGATATAGATACCGCGCGCGAACAAGTGTACGGTATGCCATATGCTGAATGGAAAGATAAATACCAAACGCCAGCGACCAAAGAGCAACTTGAGCAATACGAACAACTCAACAAAAAATAAGCAGTGTAAGCCGCTTAGAGTTTAAGAGGTTATGCCAATTATTACCTAATCAATTGGCATAACTATATCTACAGGTATCTGCACTATGTTAAAGCCTAATAATACAGCCTTTGTATTGGTGGATGTTCAAGGACGCTTGGCGACTTTGATGCACGACAAACAAAGTTTATTCTCAAATTTGCAAAAGCTGATCAAAAGCCTGCAAATTTTAGGTGTGCCGATTATTTGGCTAGAACAAATGCCACAAGCAATTGGCACAACGTCGATGGTTCTCGCCTCGTTGTTGCCTAAACAACAACCGATCGTTAAAAGCAGCTTTAGCGCCTGGGCCAATAATGAATTTGTTGATGCCGTTAAGGCCAGCGGCGCTAAAAGTATTTTAGTGGCAGGAATCGAAGCGCATGTTTGTGTCTATCAAACCGCCACAGATTTATTTGATAATGGTTTTGATGTCGAAGTAATCGCAGACGCAGTATCATCGCGCTCAAGTGCCAACAAGCATATTGCCTTAACTAAGATGCAGCAATATGGCCTTAAATTAAGCAGTACTGAAATGGCGCTGTTTGAATTAATGGGTAATGCCGAAAGCAAAGCATTCAAACAGATCATCAAGATAATTAAATAGCGGTTAACTTAATGACCGTTATTAATACTGAGCTAGGTTGAGCTAGCATGGGCTCAACTGAACTAGACCGAGGCTATTTCCTTTTCCGTTAAGTAACGCCATTCGCCTAGGCTCATATCTGGATCTAACTCTATCTCGCCTATTTGCTCCCGATGTAAGCCGACCACACGATTGCCTATGGCAGCAAACATACGTTTCACCTGATGGTATTTGCCTTCGGTGATGGTCAGCAGTGCTTCTTTTTCCGCTAATATTTCAAGAATTGCCGGTTTGGTTAGGTTCTTTTCATTTTGCAACTGCACGCCATCTTTAAAGCTCTCTATCGCACTCTCTGGGATTGGTTTCGATGTTTGTACACGATAGCGTTTAGCACACGATTTTTTCGGTGAGGTAATACGGTGCGACCATTGACCATCATCGGTGACTAAAACTAGCCCTGTGGTATCCGCATCAAGGCGACCAGCGATGTGCAAATCAAAGGCTCGATCAATTTCTAGCAGGTGTAACACTGACGGGTATAATTCATCGACGTTAGAGCAAATACAATCCATCGGTTTGTGCAACATAATATAACGCGCTTTGGCAAACGACAGCTGCCTGCCATCTAATCGCACGTCAGATTCTTCATAGACTTGGGCGCCTGGGTCTTTCTCTATCTCACCATTAACCTTGATCAAACCTTGTTTAAGCAGCTTTTTCGCTTCACTGCGGCTTAATTCAGTACAACGGCATATATATTTATCAAGTCTCATGGGCACCAATAAAACAGGCTAGAAAATAAAAAACCGATAATAGCATAAGCTGTTATCGGCTTTAAACAATCTTAACGGTTGTGACGCTCAACTATTGGTGAGTATGTCAGCGCTCGCTACTTTATATTGGATAATTGCAGTTTGGCCGGATTATCTTTAAAGAAAAAATTACTGACTAAAATTCTTAAAATACGCGATTTCGCGATCTTAGTATTTTCCGACAACTCATTTAACTGCTCAATAATATCTTCGCTCAAAGTGAAGGTTGCATGTTTAAAACAGCATTCTTCGGTAGTTTGAGCATTGTTATCACAAGACAACGTGCGCGCAATATGATCATTGATCAGCTGCGCCTGCGCCTGAATATCGGCACTCACGATTTGTGGCTGGCCAACGGCGTAGTTAGTCGCGTCATCAATAAATTCATCGACGGTAAAAGTACGTTCAACTCTAGTTTGTGACTTTTTCTTTAGATCAGCCAAACTCATAACTTAGCTCCTGCTTAATTGCCAGCATCTCTTCGGCAATTGAGCGGATTTCACTAGCAGCCTTACCTTTAGGCTCCACTTCAAGTACCGATGTGCCTTTCTCTTCACTATCATCGTAGACATTACGAGAATAGGTGATGGCCTCAAGCACATTAATGCCAAAGGAAGCACACACTTCTTTCGCCTCAAGAATACGAGGCGCCTGATTTGGTAATGATGGACATTGCGTTATCACGAACGATGCGATCAATTTTGGGTTTACCATCTTACAGGTGCTCAACATATCTTCCATATGCGGTGCGGTTTTTAAATCCCGACGCTTAGGTCGCATTGGGATAAGTACATGGTCGGCCACAGACATGGATGCACGTAGCGCTAGATTATCCTGACCACCACAGTCAACAATCACATAGTCATAATGTTCATTAAGACTAAGCAGGTCATTACGAATTTTACCGTAAAGTTGAATACAATTGATGGTCGCTAATGATGGATCATTATTACGTGCCTGAATCCAATCAGACGTGGTACGTTGCGGGTCGCAATCGGCAATTAATACCGACGCTTTTTTATCATTGGCAAGATATACGGCAATATTTTGTGCCAGGCAGCTCTTGCCACTGCCGCCTTTCTCGCCACCTACTAACAAAATCATGGTCAATTTCCTTTAAATTTTTTTTCTTGGATATGCTTCAGAATAGTCGCCAAACGTGACATTCAAGTCATCTGAAAACCGATGCTGTAAATGGCATCTTTGGTTTCGATACAACGGATAACCTTTGCTTGCAGCGTACGACTTTCAGGATGATCTTCTTGAAATTTAAAATCAACCACAGTGCCAACGGCAATGGGGTAATCGTATTCAATGCGTAATCCGCCTTTAGAGAAATCTGCGCAAATACATTTGACTTTATGAGCTTGACCGTCAGCATCTCGCCAGGTCACATTAACGAGCTCACCTTCCATATCAATACGAAAAAATTGACGACGCTCGATTGGCTCTATATTGGTTTCTGACATTCTTATTTTTCCTATAGATTCAATTACTTTTAGCGTGGGGGCAAGTAGGACATCGCTGTCCTAATCACACTATAACAGCAATATTTTAACAATTACAAATTTTTAATCATTGCAATTTTTTTAGGCTCTGGTCATTATGAACGCCATAAAAATGATAAAAAAAGACCTGCTAAGCCAGTAAAAATCTTGGCTAAAGCGGCTTTTATGGGGATGAAAAACATTCATGATTTACCAAATCGAAGACAAAAAACCGAGCTTTTCAGGCAATAATTTTATTGCCCCTAATGCCGTTGTTATTGGTGACGCCATTATTGAGAAGAACGCCAGCATCTGGTTTAACGTAGTAATTCGTGCCGATAATGACAAAATCGTTATTGGTGAGAATTCTAACATTCAAGATGGCAGTATTTTACACGTTGACCCGGGTCACCCAATGCTCATAGGTGACAATGTTACCGTTGGTCATAAAGTCATGTTACATGGCTGCACAATTGGTGATAACAGCCTAATTGGCATGAACGCGGTGGTATTAAATGGTGCCAAAATCGGTAAAAACTGCATTATAGGTGCTAATGCATTAGTACCAGAAGGAATGGAAATAGCGGATGGTTCTATGGTTCTAGGCAGTCCAGGCAAGGTGGTAAAACAGTTGCAAGACAAACACATCGAGATGTTAAAATTTGCCGCTGATCATTATGTTGCTAACGGCGAACGATACAACCTGCACGGTAAAGTGATCGGTTAACCTTAAGTTGCGGTTCTATACAAGCTCTTATATAGGCTCTTATTTTAGCCTGCTGTATAAACACTAAAAACATCATCAACAAAAAAGGGCTGGTATTTCTACCAGCCCTTTTTTAATGTGCTCAGCAAATATTGCTTTATGGCAATCTAGTCAATTTTTTCAAATTGCAGATCCCAAACACCATGACCTAGGTTTTGGCCACGGTTTTCAAATTTAGTCAACGGACGAGAGTCAGGACGAGGAACATAATCACCGTTTTCTGATAAGTTTTTAAAACCCGGCGCACCGCTCATATCATCTAACATACATTCAGCATAGTTTTCCCAATCAGTTGCCATATGGAACACTCCACCGACTCTTAACAACTGACGAATACTTTCGATAAACTCAGGTTTTACAATACGGCGTTTATGATGACGGGCTTTATGCCATGGATCAGGGAAGAACAGCTGCATCGTATCGATACTGCCATTTGGAATACAATCCGCGATGATTTCAATGGCATCATGCTCATAAACTCGAAGATTCGTTACGCCCTGCTCTTCTGCCAGAGCCAAACACGCACCAACGCCAGGACGGTGTACTTCGATACCAATAAAATTGCGTTCAGGGTCATTTTTTGCCATTTCTACCAATGACTTACCCATGCCAAAACCAACTTCTAGAGTAACTGGGTTGTCGTTACCAAAAACCGCACTCATCGTCAGCATACCATCACTATGATTAAGTCCCATGCTATCCCATAAGGTTTCAAGGGCACGCGCTTGACCTTTGGTAAGGCGACCTTCGCGTTTAACATAGCTACGCACTTTACGAATGTATTTACCTTCCGATTCGGCTTGCTCTATGGTTTTGTGACCACGTTCTTCGCTCATAAAAGCATTACTCTCTAATTTAAGTGAAATTGGAAATAAAAATCTGAAACGGCGCGTATTATAAAGCCTTACAGGCTAAACTCAACTTTAGTCGCTGATCATCCACCTAAAGGTCGGCCAATCACGACCACCAAACATCGTACAACTCTGATACGGCCACCGATTTCGCGCCATTATCACTGAGCCAAGTTTCTACAATCTTACGATGCTCGTCTGTGCATTTACCAAGTTTTTGGGTACACACTAGACCATGCCATAATAAATCCCCTTCACCGCCATAACCTAGGCCATTGGGCTCTATGGCTTCTTTAAAGAACTTATCAATAAATTGGTCAATCTCATCATTGCTGGTACCTTCAGCAAACGACCAAGCCACATCAAAGCCAAGCTCTTGAAATTCATCGACTCGCAATTTTTTGCGCTGACGTCGACTACGATTTTTGGCTTTATCTAATATGATCATGCTGACCTCAATGAAATGGGTGGTGAGTATTGTACTGCATAGTTTAGTCAAGCTTTGAGATCATTGGTGATGTTTTCAAGCAAGCGCTGGTCGCTCTGATGGCATGGCTAACGTTAGATTCATAGAATAAGGCTTTTTTAACTATGATGATTTCGATACACTGCTTGCTTATGAGTGTTGCGCTATGCTGTTTGTTTTTTCTTTTGGTATTACATTGTTAATAAAAATAAACATCAAGCATGCAAAGCCAACATATAAATAGCTTAAATACTAGGTACATCTCTAATTATGTCGTTTAGTGACAAAGTCCTTAGTTGGTACGACGAACAAGGCCGCAAAGACCTGCCTTGGCAACAAAATAAAACACCATATCGCGTCTGGATTTCTGAAATCATGCTACAGCAAACTCAGGTCGCCACGGTTATCCCCTATTACACCCGTTTTATGCAATCGTTTCCGGATATCATCGCTTTGGCCAATGCCGATGAAGATAGCGTATTGCATCATTGGACTGGGCTTGGTTATTACGCCCGCGCTCGAAATTTACATAAGGCAGCGAAAACCATTCGAGATGATTATCAGGGGCAGTTTCCAACTGATATTGAACAAGTGATCGCCTTACCAGGTATTGGCAAAAGCACCGCGGGTGCTATTTTGTCGTTAAGCTTAGGTCAACATCACCCTATATTAGACGGTAATGTTAAACGCGTTCTTGCCCGTTATAACATGGTCGCAGGCTATCCAGGTTTAGCCAGTTTTGAAAAACAGCTTTGGCAAGTCAGCGAAGATGTCACGCCAATTCAACGCGTTGATAACTTTAATCAAGCGATGATGGACCTTGGCGCTATGGTTTGTACCCGCTCAAAGCCCACCTGTGTGGTATGCCCGTTAAAACAAAAGTGCCAAGGTTTTTACCATGAACAACAGCAAAACTTTCCCGGTAAAAAGCCAAAGAAAGATAAACCGGTTAAATCGACGGTGATGTTGTTGTTAAAAAATCAAGATGAACTGTTGATGTACAAGCGTCCGTCATCGGGTATCTGGGGTGGATTATTTAGTTTCTATGAAGTCGACAACGCCGCAAGTATTAACGATAAACTCGATGAACTTGGTTTATTGTCTACGGATAAACAGGTATTGGATGAATTTCGCCACACCTTTTCTCATTTCCATTTAGACATCAAACCGGTATTAGTTGAGGTAGAGATCAAGCCAAGCAACGCAAATATTAATGAAAATAATAGCCAGCTTTGGTACCATTTGCGCCAACCAATGAGTGTAGGCTTGGCAGCACCATCAAAAGTGTTGATTGAAAGCTTGCAAAAACAGCCAATGAGTAGAGATCATAATGAGTCGTAAAGTATTTTGTCAGCACTTTAAAAAAGAAGATGATGGCCTGGATTTTCAATTTTATCCAGGTGACATAGGAAAACGTATTTTCGATAACATTGGTAAAGAAGCCTGGGGAATTTGGCAGAAAAAGCAAACCATGCTGATTAACGAACATAAGTTATCTATGATGAATGCCGAAGATCGCACCTTCTTAGAAAAAACCATGGTAGAGTTTTTATTTGAAGGCAAAGAACCAAAAATTGAAGGTTATGTGCCGCAAAGCAAATAATTTGTCGCTGATAAATCAATAAAGGTCGCAATGGCGGCCTTTTTTATTGCCTTATTGATTTGCTCAATATTTTTATCTTTGACTCATATTTACTACCTCAACCGCTTATTCCGGTAATTTTACGTCGCGAATTGGCGATAAAATGTAATATTTGCGCTATTTTTCTGCAATTGAAATTTTTTTGCAAAAAAATGGTTGACGAGAGAAAAGAAAAACAGTTTAATAGCGCCCGTCTTCAAGACACATCCAGATAGCTCAGTCGGTAGAGCAATTTGGAGTTGCATTGAAAATCCTCTGGGATTTAAAGTTAAAACCGAGATTTGCCCAGATAGCTCAGTCGGTAGAGCAGTTTGGAGTTGCATTGAAAATCCTCAGGGATTTAAAGTTAAAACCGAGATTTGCCCAGATAGCTCAGTCGGTAGAGCAGTTTGGAGTTGCATTGAAAATCCTCAGGGATTTAAAGTTAAAACCGAGATTTGCCCAGATAGCTCAGTCGGTAGAGCAGTTTGGAGTTGCATTGAAAATCCTCAGGGATTTAAAGTTAAAACCGAGATTTGCCCAGATAGCTCAGTCGGTAGAGCAGGGGATTGAAAATCCCCGTGTCGGTGGTTCGATTCCGCCTCTGGGCACCATATTTTGAGTTAATGATTAAGTTTGTTAATTCGGTGCCAAGATACAATTATGTATCGCACACAGTTTTGTGTGCCGACTTAGCTCAGTTGGTAGAGCAACTGACTTGTAATCAGTAGGTCGCCAGTTCGACTCCGGCAGTCGGCACCATTCATACTAAGCCTCAGCATTAGCTGGGGCTTTTTTTATCTTAAAGATTCATAACTGCCCTACTGATTGTAATCAGTAGCTAAGTCATCTGGCAGTTCAACTCTGACATCAAGCACCATTTATACGATAAAGCCCTAGCAGAAATGTTAGGGCTTTTTTGTATTTGAGCGTTTGACAACGGAACTTGCTCCGGTACGACTGCATGGATGCTGGAGGTAGAATGAAGCAGGATGCCCGAATCGACGACTGCATGGATGCAGGAGGTAGAATGAAGCAGGATGCCCGAATCGACGACTGCATGGATGCTGGAGGTAGAATGAAGCAGGATGCCCGAACCGACGACTGCATGGATGCAGGAGGTAGAATGAAGCAGGATGCCCGAATCGACGACTGCATGGATGCAGGAGGTAGAATGAAGCAGGATGCCCGAATCGACGACTGCATGGATGCAGGAGGTAGAATGAAGCAGGATGCCCGAATCGACGACTGCATGGATGCAGGAGGTAGAATGAAGCAGGATGCCCGAATCGAGTCGGCACCATTTATACGATAAAGCCCAGCATTAGCTGGGCTTTTTTGATCTGAAAGATTAACAACTGCCCTACTGATTGTAATCAGAAGCAAAGTCATCTGGCAGTTCAATTCTGACATCAAACACTATTTATTTATATGATAAAGCGTCCTAACACTCTATATAGCAAGCTTGCGTTGTTTTCTTGCCTTATCTTTAATTAGGTTAAGGTTTAACTAAACCAAAGCCCGTCATTAGTACAAATCTTGTTTATTTTTAAGTACTTCTTTTCAATTAATGTTGATTTAAATCAAGCCGTTTTCCAAATAAGCGACTAATATAAATTGTTAATATATGGTTAACAGGGCCATTTACGCATTAACCATATATAAACACCAACAAATTGGGGTTATATGTAATGGTCACTTTGAGGCATGCGAAATACCTGTTTGCACAACTATTCATAGCTTGTTTGCTAACTTTTGTAGTTTTTACCCCTAGCTATGCCGTTTTTGTTAGCCCGCCAAAAGAACCGCTGCCTCTAATCCAGCAAATATTTCCAGAGACCGCCACCATCAAAGGTAAATCAGGAGAGGTCCCTCATTGGGTTATTGAAGATAATGGGGAAATCATTGGCTACGCTTTTGAAACTAATGACATCAATAAAATACCAGCCTATTCTGGCGAGCCGGTGAATATGTTGGTAGCCATCGATAAAGACGGTAACTATCTGGCGACTAAAGTACTCGAGCATCACGAACCGATCATTCTCGCCGGTATCCCGGAAAGTAAACTGCATTCCTTTGTGGATCAATACAGCGGCCTAAAAGTCACTGATCGCCTCAAAGTTGGCGGTAACCAAAGCGAAAATATGATTCATCTCGATGGCCTATCTGGGGCAACGGTCACAGTAATGGTGATGAATGTCGCTATAACTCGCTCGGCAACCAAACTGACTCGACACTTAGGCATCATCAGTGCCAGCTCTCAAGTCATAGTGCCGATGGCAACCATTTTAGACGACGTATATCAACAATCTGACTGGCAAACCTTGGTCGGTGACGGTTCGATTCGCTCTTTGTATTTAGACCGAGCAACCGTTGATAAAGCGTTTGCTGGCACCGAGGCCGAACATATAGACGAGGCAAGCGCTGAACAAAAAGGCGATATGTTCACGCAGATTTTTTTCGCTCAAGCAAACTTGCCAAATGTTGGTAAAAACTTACTGGGCGAAAGTGAATACACTTGGCTTATGTCAACGCTAAAGCCTAGTGAGCACGCCATTATTTTATTAGGTAACGGCTATTCTTTTAAAGGTTCTGGCTATGTACGTGGTGGTATCTTTGACCGCATTCAAATTTTACAAAACGACAATGCTATTTCTTTTCGCGACCTTGATCATCATCGCATCACCGACATTTACATTTCAGGTGCACCGCAGTTTAAAGAAATGGACCTGTTCATTGTTCGCGAGCATTTTGAATTTAACCCTGGAGTCGATTGGCAGTTAGAGTTGCTAGTGCGCCGGCAACTGGGTGCAGTCGACAGCTTATTTACCAGTTTTAAAGGGGATTACCATACCTTAGATCAATACGTTGAAAGACCTCCGGTTATTGAACCAGAGCCAGAACGGACTTTAATAGAACAAGTATGGTACGAGAAAAATGTTGAAGTCATCGCCTTACTGGTTTTAATGCTGATTTTATTGGCAACCCTATTTTTTCAAGATATTTTGGTGCGACATCCAACATTCATGCATAACTTCCGACACGGTTTTTTAGTCGTCACTGTAGTGTTCATCGGCTGGTCATGGGGTGGCCAACTATCGGTCGTCAATGTCTTTACCTTCTTGCAAGCGTTTATGAGTGACTTCTCATGGGACTTATTTTTATTAGACCCGGTAATCTTTATTCTTTGGAGCGCCGCCGCGGTTACGGTGTTGTTATGGGGGCGTGCCGTTTATTGCGGTTGGCTGTGCCCATTTGGCGCCTTACAGGAATTAATCAATGTTTGTGCTCGTTACTTTAAAGTACCGCAGTATGAATTGCCATTTGCAGTGCATGAGCGCTTATGGGCAATCAAATATTTGATCTTGCTTGGCTTATTTGGCCTGTCCTTTGACTCGCTAGGACTAGCCGAGCAATTTGCCGAAATAGAGCCCTTTAAAACCACCTTTTTATTAAAGTTTGATCGCGAACTGCCTTTTATACTGTGGGCGTTGTTTCTGTTATTGGTCAACGTATTTTCTCGGAAAATGTTTTGCCGATACCTATGCCCACTTGGTGCAGCCCTTTCTACAGGTAATAGCCTGAGGTTATTCGATTGGTTAAAACGCCGCAAGGAATGTGGCCAACCTTGTAAAACGTGCGCCAAGGAATGTGAAATCCAAGCCATCCACCCTGACGGCCATATCAATATGCGCGAATGCCATTATTGTCTCGATTGCCAAGTAACCTATTTTAATGAACAAAAATGCCCGCCACTTAAGAAAATGGCCCGAAAAAAACAAAAAGATTTCGGCAAGCCAATAGCGGCGGTTGAAGTGAGCTAAAACCATGACGCAGTACAAACAAATTCATAATCCTTAATGGAGAAGACTATGAGCAATAACGAAAAAGACCTCAAAAGTGACGCAATAGAAAGCAAAGACAGACGTAAGTTTTTTGGTAAAACCGCGGCGATAGGCGCAGGCGCTCTGGCTGCACCGATGACAGCGGCAATGTTCGCCAATATGGCAACAGCGCAAGCAGCCGAAGCAAAAAACAGTCCTTTTGTTCACCCTGGTGATCTGGATGAGTATTATGGTTTCTGGAGTGGTGGGCATTCAGGTGAAGTAAGAATTCTAGGTATTCCTTCAATGCGCGAGTTAATGCGCATCCCAGTATTCAATACCGACAGTGCAACCGGTTGGGGTACGACCAATGAAAGTAAACGCATAAAGGGTGACAGTGCACATATTATGGCAGGTGATTCGCATCATCCGCATATGAGTATGCAAGACGGTAGCTACGACGGTAAATATGTGTTTATAAATGACAAAGCCAATACTCGTGTTGCTCGTATCCGTTGTGATGTGATGAAAACCGACAAAATGTTGTCGATTCCTAACGCTCATGCCATTCACGGTTTGCGCGTGCAAAAAGTACCTTACACAAAATACGTTATTTGTAATGGCGAATATGAAATACCGATGAATAATGACGGTAAGGAATCGTTAGAAGATGTCAGTACCTATCGCTCTTTATTTAATGTCGTTGATGCGGAAAAAATGGAAGTAGCCTTTCAAGTAATGGTAGACGGCAATCTAGATAACACCGATGCCGATTACGATGGTAAATATTTCGCTTCAACCTGTTATAACTCAGAAATGGGTATGAACTTAGGTGAGATGATCACCGCTGAACGTGATCATGTGGTGATCTTCAATTTAGCCCGTTGTGAAGCGGCCGTTAAAGCCGGCAACTTTAAAACCTATAACGGCAACGATGTACCGGTTCTTGATGGCCGCAAAGGCTCTGACTTAACGCGATATATTCCAGTTCCAAAATCACCGCATGGCCTAAACACCTCGTCAGATGGTAAGTATTTTGTCGCCAACGGTAAGCTATCCCCTACCGTATCGGTTATTGCTATAGCAAAACTAGATGATTTATTTGCCGACAAAATCAAACCTCGTGATGCCATAATTGCCGAACCAGAATTAGGCCTAGGTCCATTGCATACCGCCTTTGATAACAAAGGCAATGCCTATACGACGTTATTCCTCGATAGCCAAATCGCCAAATGGAATGTTGATGACGCGATTGCTGCCCACAACGGTGAGAAAGTAAATTATATTCGCCAAAAACTCGATGTTCATTACCAACCAGGTCATAACCATACCTCACAGGGTGAAACTCGTGACGCAGATGGCAAATGGTTGGTGTCGCTTTGTAAATTCTCTAAAGACAGATTTTTACCGGTCGGTCCATTGCGCGCTGAAAACGATCAATTGATTGATATCTCTGGCGATGAAATGAAGCTGGTGCACGATGGCCCAACATACGCTGAGCCCCATGACTGTATCATTGTCCACCGCAGTAAATTGAAGCCGAAGAAACTGTGGACCCGCGATGATCCAATTTTTGCCGATACTATAGCCATGGCAGAAAAAGACGGCGTTAATGTGATGACCGATAATAAAGTCATTCGTGATGGTAAAAAAGTTCGAGTCTATATGACCTCCGTAGCTCCTAACTTTGGTATGACCGAATTTAAAGTAAAATTGGGGGATGAAGTCACCGTTGTCGTCACCAACTTGGATCAAGTAGAAGATGTTACCCATGGGTTTTGTATGACCAATCACGGCGTACAAATGGAGATTGGTCCGCAAGCGACAGCCTCTATCACATTTGTCGCCGACAAGCCTGGCGTGCAGTGGTACTACTGTAACTGGTTCTGTCATGCGTTGCATATGGAAATGCGCGGTCGTATGTTGGTTCAAGCGTAATCATCCCCTCATGCGGCTCGACAATATGAGCCGCATAGGGGTTATACTTGTTTAAATAATAATAAATAAAGAGAGAATTCTTTGCTTTACTGTTGTCGCATTCTTTTGCTGATTATCATTACTGGTCTCGCTGTCACTGACGTGTGGGCTCAGCAATGGCATGTGCTGCCAAAAGATAATCTACAAAGCATCCTTGATCAAACTAAGGATGGCGATATTGTCTTATTGAGCAAAGCGACTTATAGCGGTAATTTTATTATTAATAAGGCCATTACCCTTATAGGCGCCCCTGATGCTAATAGTACTAGGACTGTAAGTGGCAGCGTCATCGATGCCAGAGGACAAGGGCACGCTCTGCACTTACAACATAGTAATATTCATCTTGAAAATCTCAGGATCATTAACTGGGGCGATGATTTAACCGAGCAAAATGCAGGCATTTACGCAGATCAAAAAAATCACACTATCACGATTAAGAATAATTACTTACAAGGTGATGGTTTTGGCATGTGGCTGCAAAACATTGAGCAGATAACGGTCGAAGATAATACGGTTATAGGTAACGACACATTGCGTTCGGCTGATAGAGGCAACGGTATACAACTGTCCAATGTAAAAAAAGCTCGCGTGAAGGGAAACAATATCTCCAAAACACGAGATGGGTTATATATTATCTCCAGTCAAGATAATGTCCTAGAACACAACACCATGCACAATCTGCGTTATGGTATCCATTATATGTATTCGCATAGCAATAAAGTACTCAATAACTTTGCCTTCAATACCCGTGCAGGATATGCGCTGATGAGTTCACGTCACTTAACCGTTATGGGTAACCGCACCCAAGATAGCGAAGATTACGGCTTTTTATTAAATTTCATCACCTACTCTACCATCTCCGACAACCAAATCGTCAACGTCTGGACCAAGCCTGAAAACAAAGTACTAGGTCGAGATGGCAAAGGTCTTTTTGTCTATAACTCAGCCTATAACACTATTGCTGACAACCTAATAGACACCACTGAAATAGGCATACATCTTACCGCCGGCTCTGAGCACACCGAGGTGTACAGCAACAGCTTTATTAATAATCCGACACAGGTGAAATACGTATCGAACAAAAAACAAGAATGGAGCAAAGACGGGCAAGGCAATTACTGGAGCAACTACCTTGGTTGGGATATTAATAATGACAACATTGGCGATGTTATTTTTGAGCCAAATGACGGTATTGATAAATTGGTATGGCAATACCCTGAGATGAAAATGTTGATGGACAGCCCGGCAGTTGTTATTTTGCGCTGGGTACAAAAACAATTTCCGGTACTAAAACCGCCGGGAGTTAAAGACAGCTTCCCACTAATGCACTCAAAGCATCAACCACAACGAATACTTAATAGCAAACCTGAACAATCACCTCGCTCACCTGCAGAGCCTCAACTGACAGCAAAGCCTTAGAAGAACAACTATGAATGAGCCACTGATTTCACTTAAAAACATAATTAAACGTTATCAAGGCGTAGTCGCCTTAGATGACGTTAGCATGATCCTCAATCAAGGCGAAATCCTTGGCTTGTTTGGCCACAATGGCGCTGGTAAAACCACAATGATGAAGCTTATTTTGGGTATTATCTCCCCTTGTCAGGGTCAAGTTAAGGTGTTGTCTAATCAACCCGATAGAAGTGATGCTTGGCCAATTCGAGCACAAATAGGTTATTTGCCAGAAAATGTCAGCTTTTATGAGCAATTGTCTGGCTTAGAAGTACTCACCTACTTCTCCAAATTAAAAGGCTATGATAAATCCATGGCGATAAATTTATTAGAGCAAGTTGGCATCAGCCATGCGATGAATCGGAAAGTAAAAACCTATTCAAAAGGTATGCGCCAACGCTTAGGGTTAGCTCAAGCGTTTATTGGCAAGCCAAAACTACTCCTGCTTGATGAACCAACAGTTGGCTTAGATCCTATTGCCACAGCCGAGTTTTACCAAACAGTCGAACAATTGAAAACACAAGGTAGTAGTATTATTTTATGCTCACATGTATTACGAGGCGTCGAGCAACATATCGATAGAGCAATGATACTATCAGCTGGCAAAGTACAGGCGGTTGGCAGCTTAACAACATTACGTCAGCAAGCAAATTTACCGGTGACGATTAAACCCGTTGGTTTGCAACAACAATTAAATAACCACCCTGAATTAGCGCAATACGTGCAATGCCATAGGGACAATAACAGCAAAAACAAAGTCACAAATAAAAATGGTGAGGCTACACTGCTGGTGCCTGAAGATAAAAAGATCGAGGTATTGAAACGTCTATTAGCTAATAACGACTTGCACGATTTGTCGTTGCAATCTGCAAGCCTGGATCAGTTATACCAACACTATTCGGCTCTAGCGAATCAAAGCAATCAGGAGCACAAATAATATGTCGATGTTTACGGTTGCTAGCAAAGAGTTCAAAGATGGATTGAGAAACCGTTGGTTGATTTCAATCACAGCAATTTTCACCATCTTATCCATTGGTTTAACCTACTTTGGCTCTGCTGTATCAGGAACCCTTGAAGTCGCGTCCCTGTCAACAACCATCGCCAGCTTAGCAAGTCTAACCGTGTTTTTAGTACCTCTAATAGCGTTATTAGTAAGCTACGATAGTTTCGTAGGCGAACAAGAAAGCGGCACTTTGTTGCTATTGCTCACCTATCCGCTGAGCAAGCCACAATTATTACTGGGCAAATTCATCGGTCAAGGCGCGATAATCGCGCTAGCAATTTTTGTTGGTTTTGGTAGCTGTGCATTTATTTTATATAGCCAACATAGCGACATCAGTATCCTTTATAGTTTTGCTATCTTTATTGCCAGTGCCGTATTACTTGGCTTGAGTTTTACCGCAATCGCTTATTTGATTAGCTTGTCGGTCAATGAAAAATCAAAAGCTGCAGGCTTAGCTTTGATTACTTGGTTTTTATTTGCATTAGTCTTTGATTTAGCACTATTGGCATTTTTAGTCGGTGTTGAACACGGTATCAGTCAACAAGGTTTAACAAAATTGATGATGCTCAATCCAGCGGATATTTTCAGATTGGTCAATCTTGCGGGCTTAGACAGCGCTGACGTACATGGCAGTGTCGCTTTGGCGGTTAACTCCACCATGTCACAAACATCATTATTTTCGGTGCTCGCCGCATGGATTATTTTGCCTCTGAGTTTATCTATTTGGCTGTTAAAGAAGAAAACATTGTAATGAAAACACTATATTTAACTTTATTCATGTTCATAGCCTGTTCGCTGTTGGTCGCTTGTGATAACACTAACCAACAAAAAATGTTACTCACTGCCCAAGCTATTGAAAGCGGTGATGAATGTCACTTATGCGGCATGTTAATCAGCGATTACTCTGGACCTAAAGGTCAATTATACCGCAGTGACCAAGGAGAAACGGTGCATAAATTTTGCTCTACTCGCGATCTATTCAGCTTTTATCTCGACCCAGAAAACACCCGCAACATCACTGCCATCTTTGTTCATGATATGAGTAAAGTACCTTGGGATGAACCAAATGATAGTTACTTTATTGATGCCAAATCGGCATGGTATGTTGCTGGTTCTAGTCAACAAGGTGCTATGGGGAAAACCTTGGCAAGCTTCAGTCAAAAACAAGATGCCATCGCCTTTAGCGACAAATTCGGCGGTGAGGTGATTGACTTTAATGCTATTGATTTCAACGCATTACGTTAAAGCGCTGTGTTGAAACGTTGTTTTATCGCTACAGAGAATGATCACTACTTTCATGCCAGTTTAAACGACGCAAAAGTGACACGCAGGCATACCTAATGCGATAAAACTGGCGCAATGACAATACTTTTCATAGTAACGGACATAGAGCACCAGAAATTCTCTGACATTTTACAATGAGCTAACCTACTTATAAGCAATGTTAAAGTTCATTAAAGAGCTCAATGATAAAACTTAACGAATTTGTAACAGTCTCCTCTGATCAGCCACAGAATTTGACTATGCTGCTGTAATATTTGTTAATTTATGTTAATTTGATGCCGAATTTTGAATTAGCAAAAAGTGCCTAGCAGTTTTCTTATGAGTGCAAACCAGACTTACTTTATCGGTGATTGTAAATTAGAAAGCCACACTATGTTGTTGAGCTTAGCTGATAAACAAATCAAATTGTCCGCCAAAGTATATGAATTACTTATTCTCTTTATAGAAAGTGAAAATCATATTGTTAGCACAGAGCTGGCAATTGAACAGGTATGGAATAATAACGAAGGCGTAGGTAAGCGCGGATTTCGCAATGCCACTTGGATGTTACGAAAGTCATTTAAAGATTTAGGTATCGAGCAAGACATCTTCCAAACGTTATCAAAAGTCGGTTATCAGCTAATGCTGCCGGTTAGCCAAGTTGACGACGAACCTATTGCAGCCCCAGCTGCACCTAAAAGCACCAATAAAGGCTTGTATGCCTTAAATGGCTTAGCGCTTATCGCCTTGGTTGTGGTATTGGTGCTATGGCCGTCAGAGCAAAAAGAGCAAACTGTCGCGGTTAACAATTACACCAGTTACGACAGCATTACTAATTTTGAAGGAACGGAAGAGCATCCTGCTGTTTCAAATACTGGCCAATATCTGGCATTTCAATGGCGTCGTGAAGGCTCCGGTGGTGAGCTCTATGTCAAAGATCTGACCAATGACGACAGCCCACTCAATTTGATCACCCATCAACAGGTAAACGAAGCATCACCGGCTTGGGCCAGTGACGACCAGTTATTAGCCTATGTGCGCACGCCTGGCGATAATCAATGTGAAATCCGCTTGCGCAAATTCTTAACCAATGCAGATACCGCATTAGTTGATGATTGTTATTACTTTCCATATCGACGTGTTTTGACTTGGAGTAATGGCAACAATGACTTTGTCAGTTATTCGAAAAACCACGGCACCAAAGTGGCGATCCACAGTTTAGAATTAAAAACAAAGAAGAGCACACAAATCACCAATCCACAAACCAATGAGGTCGATTACGCACCGCACTGGTCTGCTGATAACAAGCAAATGGTGTTTATTCGTGACAAAGGTGCGGTGCGCTTAAGTGATTTGATTTTGATAGATGAGAACCAACAAGAGCAAGTTATTCTGTCGAATAAAATCAGCATCATTGATGTCGATTGGGATCTGACAGAAAACACCTTATATGTCAGTACCTCAGAAGATGGCCGACTGACAAATTTGAGTATTGATCTTGAGACTGGTGAGCAAAAAGCAATCAGTAACCTTGGTTTAGGCAGTAATTTATCATTTAATCAGGCCAGTAAAAAACTGCTCTTTTCAAGTCATATTTCTAAAGAGTATGTTGCGCTTATTGATCTGAAGTCACAAAAAACCATTAAACGCATCTCGTCATCATCTCGTGATATGTACGCGCGCTATGTTGCTCACAAAAAAGATATTCTATTTCTGTCAAATCGCAGCGGCTATTGGTCTTTATGGAAGAAAAGCAACGCCGGTAGCGTTAACGTAACCAAGAGTATGGGTAACAGTTTAGTCCCCGCGGTGTCTCACAATGGTGAGCAATTTGCCGTTATCGTTAAAAAAGACAGTACGCCAGCGCTTTACTTAGGCGATACCAACACTTACAAGCTTAACCCTGTTGATACCAAAGGTCTTAAAGTTGATAACTTAAGTTGGTCAAGAGATGACAGTGCCATATATTTTGTCTCCAATAAAAACGATAACGTTGGTATTTACAAACTGACCTTAAGCACCGGCGATATTGAGCAAATTACCAATAGCGGTGAGCAGTACGCCATAGAAGGCGACAATGGCCAATTATTCGTTTCTCGTATTAACCGTGATGGTTTATGGCTATATGAACCAACGACTAAAGAATTCACCTTATTTACAGATGAGTTAGCGCAATATGATCATTCATCCTATTTTTATCAGGATAACGGCGTCTATTACGTTAATCGAACCTGGGATTCTGATCAGATCAAAAAGCGTCATTTAGATGGCCGCGAAGAAATCTTAATGACCTTCCCTGCGGACAGTATTCGTAAGCACTTTGGTATCTCAGCGGCGAAAGACGATACCATCGTCGCGACGCTTAAGATCACCAATGAGTCTGATATTGTCTCAGTTGCATTGCAATAATCGTTACCACAAGCTATTCAAATAAACATTATAAGTTATTGTTTATTAAATAAATTGACAAAATATGACAATGTTCAATGATGCAATTGCAGTTAATTTGATGTTAATTTGTCGAATAGAGCCTTGCCTCGCTAGTCCTTAATGCAGTACAACCCTATTGCCCCTTGCAATAATAATAAAAATATAGGGGCCGTTGATGTACTCAAGGAAAGCGATATGAAAATGAAAAAGAGTGCCATAGCAATTTGTGTTGCCGCTGCATTCTCTACAGGCTCGGTCATCTATGCTGATCATTTTGAGCTTGAGCGCGCAAATAACAATCTAGCCGACAATAATCTAGCCAAGAATGATCTAGCAAAGAATAGTCTAGCCGAAAATAACCTAGCTCAAAAAAGCCTAGATAAAAACAGCCTAAACGAAAACAACAATGAACTGAATAAACTGAGTGTCGCTGCCAACATTGTTAAGCAGACATACCCAGACTTAGAACCGTTGGAAATTAATGCGCTTATTGTTAATACTGCGGCAACCACTCAAGCCCTGAGTACAGGCAAACCGGATCCTCTAAAAGCATTAGCAAATGGCCAAGGTGTTGAAAATGTCAACGCGGCGATTGCCTCGCCACTGTTGGTTATGGAACTAGCTAGCAAGCAACCATTTATTCAGTTTGCTTTTGAAGACGTGAGTAACCAAGGGCATCTGCCTAAACGCATCGTTTTGCGCAATTTATCCGACTCAGCGCAAACCTATCAAGTGGGCCATCAATTACATACCACAGACGATGTAAAGAGCGCATTCAGTTTTGAGCACCCGAGCTCGGTATCTATCCCAGCAAACGCCTCGGTTGCAATCAACGTGGTTATGAACATCAGCCAAACCGCGCTATCACAGTGCTCAGTAATTGATACTGAAGCGTTGCTTACAGCCGGTCGCGAGTCAGCAGTAAAACCAAATGAACTGCATGGTTATTTTACTTTCCGGTCTGAAGGAAACCCGCCACTCCATTTACCATGGGTAGTAACAACCCGCGCAGATAAGCATGATAACGCACGTATGCTGGTGCAACGTTACCCATTGCGCCATGGCTGTAATCCAGATTTTGGCCGCTCACAGTGGCTGTCAGATGACTAAAGACTCATTGCTCAAGACTCATTGCTCAAGAATCATAAACAAATTAAACCGAACAGTTCGACGAACTGTCGGTAGCAGTTTAAGCCAAGCCCGGCTAGTGTAGTTCTCCCTTACATTTAGTGCTTCACCTAACGGGCTTGGTTTTCCCAATACATTGTTAATCGCCTTAAGATATTAATAGCGGCTCGAGATTAATAGCTTAACCTCAACTTGCAAACACCACTTTATTGCGCCCCATTGCTTTGGCTTGATACAACGCCTTGTCGGCCTGATTGATGGCGGTTTCAATGGATTCAGGCTGATGTTCAAAATTAAACACACCGAAACTGGCGGTGACATTTATCATGATACCGTGATAGTCAACCATTTGACTTGCAATTACCGCTCTAAGACGCTCAGCAACCCCTTGGGCACTTGCTCTATCGGCGCGTTTTAATAATATGACAAATTCTTCGCCACCAAGGCGACCAATAATATCGCTGCCTTTGATGTTTTTCTTCACCAACTTTATGGTATCCACCAGCACCATATCACCCGCTTCGTGACCATGGGTATCGTTAATGGCTTTAAAATTATCAATATCTAAATACAATAAACATACTTGCTGTTGCTCGTTTGTTGCTATTAAATCTTGCTGCGCCTGCTCGTAAAAGCCACGTCGGTTATAGCAATCAACTAATGAATCGGTCATTGCCAGTAAACGCATCTTTGCGGATAAATCTGAGGCGAGAATAAATACCACAAACAATCCCATGGCAATAAACGCCGCCGGCATAGTGACCAAGTTTATGATGTTATACCAGTTCCAATAAAAGGCATCGGTGTAGCGACCTTGCATCAATGCCATGCTAGCAGCGGCAACTTGCGATAACGCCATAAGAAAATAAGAAATTGCCGCACCTTTTTCTGCGGGTAGCGGCTTTGCACGATGTTTAAGAATAACAACACCAATGGCAAACAATAAGCTGACGTTAAAATAAAGGTATAAAGATTTACTTAAACCGGCATGAGGAAATACATCGGTAAATAGATACGTTGCCGCTAATACTACCAACGAAATATAAAACAAATAACGAATATTCAAGCGTGAGCGAGTACGCAGTATGTGCCCCCAGCTGCCTAAAATCACACTTTGTACTGATAAGGTACAAACAATCATCCAATAGACAGTATGAGAATCAAAGACAAATTGAAAAATATTAAAAGCGCGTTGCAGCAATAACACCACAAAGGCGAGTGCAAATAACAAAATATGCTTTTGTCTGCCCATAGTACGCCAGGCCATAAAAAATATAATGGCCAAGGTTAGACAAGCGATAAGTACGGTAATTTGGATGAGCAAAACAGAATTCATGTCGTATTATTTTTCTATTTATCGATATGTCGGTCTCGTTTGCTATTGATAATGAGTAATCAAAATCGTTGCCCAATGCAATACAACAATACAGATAACCGAGCTGTATTTTCCACCATTTAAAACAGAAGCAAGCGTGTTAGTCAATGCTGAAGATAAATCGGCATTGAGTTTTTACTATGGCTGGGGTGAGAAAAAACATAAAGTAGAGGTTTAACTAACGCTTTAAGTAACGCTTTAAGTAATGGCTTCAGTAACAGTGTAAGTCTTGATTAAGGGCGATAAATATATTCGTGAAAGCCGCCCCACTTTAGTTCTGGGTGACGATTTAACACGTAATCTAAAGACTCTTTTTGCACATGTTGCATTTCAATAAGCAAAATAAAGCTGCCGTCATCCAACTTTTGATGAATAAAATCCGAGTCAATATTGACACTGAGTTGTTCCAATAACGAAGAATCCGTTTGCCTATTCAATAGGCTAAAACCGATCATTGGTATCGCCATACACCAAAACAAAGTAAATAGCTTAAAACCAAAACTAAATGCCAATATCGCAATGGCGATAGCGGTAAAAATAGCAAACCAAAGAAAATGAGAGCCAAACAGTAAGGTACTGTAAAAGCTACCGGTAGCCGGCATAAAGGATTCCATAAAGTCTCGATTTTCATCATTCGAAACAATATGAAGTTGACTGCGATCAAAGCCTGATTGCTTTAGCTCTTTAATGGCAAATTGTATTGATTTCCTGTCATCACAGGCAAAATAGTATCTTTGCATAACATCCTGTCTTAACAATATAAGCCGTGTAACATTTAAGCGTAGATAAGACTTTGTACATTTGTCAAATTTAGCAGAACAGAAAACGCCAACATTGCTGATGACTTTATTGCTAAGTAGTAAAAAATTTGTCGAAAAAAAAGGAGCAACCGTATTGGTGCTCCTTCAAGTTATGCGTCCAGCGAACATCCTGTTAATTCTTCACGTCCTGTGATGAGTAAATCCCATTCCATAACATCAAATCCTTGATGTAACTTCCTTGATTTCATCCGTGCAGAATTCCTTTTCGGAAAGTCAGGCCATTCACTTGCGAGTGAACAAGTTAACTGGCACTGGGGCATAGACTTTCCCGTTCGTCACCGTCACTGGTAACAACTTGAAACATGCATCCTTGCCGGTTCACCTTGAACCTGAAATTACGTCCTTGAGGTGTCTATATTAACAATTCATTTACATCACAAAAGGCGTTAGCCCGTGTTTTTCTCAGCTTTTAAAAATTCACCAACGGCTTATTAGCAACAAGCCCAATAAAAACAACGGCTTCAGAGTTACAAGTAAGCTTAATCAAGGTTTAATTGCCGAGTTCTCGCACACTCACGTAAGATATGTCTTACAGCTGCAAAGGCAATTAGCAGAGTTGTGAAAATCGCTGCATAAGGCAAAAACCTTCATGTCTGGCAAATTTGAACCTCAATTATTTTTTCAATCTAGCAACTAGCAGCGAAGACTGCTCTTTAACTTTGCACTTGATAACTAAATACATCGGCAATTGACACACTAAACACATCTGCAATTTTAAAAGCCACCTCTAAAGACGGCGAATACTTGCTCTTTTCTATGGCGACAATGGTTTGCCTAGAGACATTAACCGCTTTAGCTAACTCTTGCTGCGTCATCTCATTGTGATGAAAGCGCAACACGCGAATATTGTTGGTTAATACTTTAGCCATACTTAAACACCTTTTTGGTAGTAATATAGCTGGTAAGAAAACTTTAATGTTTCTGATACAAGAAAACCGACAAGTAATACATTCAACACATTAAACCCTGTACTTAGGGTATCAAAGTAATAACGAGCATTTTCTAATGATGTTGCCCATAAACTAACTAATACGATGACAACCCAAGTACTTAGCATGTTGTAAGCAGCATTGCCGCCTTTTAAACTAATCAACACATCTCGTTCATCACTTTCTTGTTCAACTTCGCCCTTATTACTGAGCGCAGCCACTATGGTATGTACAGCGATATTCAGAATAATCAGCTGTAGAGCTGTCGAAAATAATAATGAAATAAAGCTGTCATCATTAAGTTGCTCTGTTGAATATAAGTTAGCAAATTCACTACAGTAAAAATAAACAATAAACACGGTTATCAGGAACTGGACCCAAACACTTTTATGAACAAATGACATATCTCTTTCCCCTTCAATCGATGTCAAATATATTTAACACCATGTAAGAATAGTTGGACTCGAGATCAATGTCAAATATATTTAACATGATGTAAGCTTTATCCGACTTTTAATCGATAGTCTGTTTTATTAAATGGGGAGTATATTGGGTCAATGTCGATGCGCTAGTCGCTTACCATTTATCCCGGTAAAGATAACAAACATTTCCCTATGCTCCGTAACTACTGACATTGTTAACCGTCAAAGCAGATACGGACAAATCAAGTCATTAAAATCGAAACATAAATTGTATTGAGGTATAACCCGAAGATATCTCTTCATTTTGATATTCAAATTTATATCGACTGTATGCCAAACCAATGCTACTTCCATCACCATAACGCCAATTAATACCGATGTTATAGAATGAGTCGTTACCACTGTTTTCTTCTATGGTTTCACCATCAATACACAATACCGAATCGTGGCAAGAGTCCGGTAATTTAAGTTCTGTGTCCCAGTAATGTACCCCTACCTTGGCGACTAATTCGACATTTTCATAAACAGGCAATTGGATGGCGCCAGCCAAGGTATACGAATAAAGTAACAATTCATTGTCATCGACAACTTCCGCAACACCGCCGAAACCGCCTAATTCCACCGAAAATAGCTTAGTGATTTTAATGCCAAAGTAATACTCGATGGCATAATCTTCATCAAAATTTTTTGCGTCGACCTGCCACTCACCAATACTCAAGCCAACGTAAGGTTGCCATCTTCTAAATTGCTCGCCTAGTTGTTCAGTGTTTTGAGGTTCTGTTTGTTGTTCTTGTGCAGCTTGACAAGTTTCAATAAAGCAGCCGATAGAAAATAACAAAATCAACACCAGCAATCGCAGGTAGGCTTGCGGTTTACCGTAATTTTTATCACTGACAATGACGCGGAAATATTTAAAACCTAACTGGGTTACTATGTGCCATTGCAATAAACAAACGTTAAAAACCTGCCAACTATTCATGACTCCTCCTAAAGATCTCACGCTGCTCAACACATTGGTTATGTCGAATTAAGATCTGTCTTGGTGTGGTTCTAGAGTCATTGCAAATAGTTGACCAAAAATTTAAACTATTGATTTTTAACCATTTAATTTCATTTTTAGGCACTAATGAAATTCTACAAATGTATTGCACAGAACAATTTTGCACATTGCACATACAAAATTGGTCGGTAAATGTTGGCTTTTTAAATTCTCCCATGCGGTAAAAATCAGTTAAGTACACTACACTTTCACCCATCAGGAATTGCACTTTAATGCAATAAAAGGAGGTTAAATGCAACATTTAACCAATCAGGAGTATTTGTTTTTTTCAAAGCTTATTCGCGCGGTGTTATCGAATCCGTTCTCTGATGACCGTGATATCCTTTATGGCGTCGTGTCGAAAAAATACCTGTCTGAATCGGAAAAAAACGCCAAAATCCACTTCTTTAAAAAGCTACAACCTCTGCTTAACGACCACTTAGCAAAGCTTGAGCAACGTCAATTGACACGGCTCGAGCATTTTGAAGGTATGGAAAATCGAGTCATGTATTTTGCCTTCATTATCACCATTTACCTGCAGTTTGTTGATGACTTTGACGCCTATATCGAGGTGCAATCACAAAAGACACAAAACAGTTTGTCTTTTAGCAAAGGTGCAGAAATCCTCGAACAGTTAAAACAACGCGGTTTTTGTCCAAAAGAATCAGTGCGATTGCTGGAGTTGTTATATCAGTTCCGACGCGGCTACTTATTTATCTTGCACGGCCTAGTTGGTCAAAGCCCTTGTATGATCAAGCTGCGCGCAAATCTATGGAATAACCTATTTACCTTTGATGTTTTAAATTATCATCAGAGTTTGTGGAACCAAATGGAAGACTTCTCACTGTTTTTAGTTGGCGAAACCGGCACAGGTAAAGGTTCTGCGGCAAAAGCTATAGGTCTATCCGGGCATATTCATTACGACCAACAAAGTCAGTCGTTTCGCGATCATTACCAAGATATTTATGTCGAATCCAACTTATCTCAATACGCCGAAAATCTGATCGAGTCGGAATTGTTTGGCCATAAAAAAGGTGCATTTACTGGTGCTTTTGACAATTACCAAGGACTGTTTAGTCGTTGCAAATTAAATGGCTTACTGTTTTTAGATGAGATTGGCGATATCAGCGAAAGCATTCAAATCAAATTATTGAAAGTGCTGCAAGAACGTACCTTTACCCCTGTAGGTTGCCGACAAGCAGAAGAGTTTCATGGTCGCATTATTGCCGCTGCTAACCAGCCACTGGCGCAATTGCGATACGATGGTAAAATCCGTGACGATTTTTACTATCGTTTATGCTCTGACATCATCGAAATTCCGCCACTTAGGCGGCGATTACAAGAACACCCAAAAGAGCTGCAATTGTTAACCAAAGCCTTGGTTAAACGTATTTGTCATGAGCCTAACCAAGGTATTGAACAGACAGTGCTTGATGCACTGAGCAAACACATCAAGCCCAATTACACTTGGCCTGGCAATGTACGGGAGCTAGAGCAGGCAATTCGACGCATTATTCTTCGCGGCAGTTACCATGGCGATCGCATACGCTTAAATACACAAGATCCGACCGAAACCTTGTTAGCGCAACTCGCTGATACCGGTCATGATTTGAAGAGCTTAAATGCTCGCTATTGTCAGATGTTGTATCAACAACTTGGCACCTATGATGCGGTTGCAACTCACACACAAATAGACAGGCGCACAGTCAAAAAATATGTCGATCAATTAAACGCTGAATCATGAGGGACTAGGGACTAACTATTAGAATTAGGATCAAGGCTTAAAAGTCAGGGGTTAGCGGCTGCGGCCTGTTAGGTAATATTTTATTTCTTGATAAAACATGACCCAATCCCCCATCAAGCTATAAAGTGGGTAGGTGAAGGTCGCAGGTCTGTTCTTCTCAAAAAAGAAATGCCCTACCCAAGCAAAACCATAGCCTATGACTGGCAACAACCACAGCAATTTATATTGGCTGGTCAAAAGTGCATAAGCTAAGGTAAACAACACCAAAGCACTGCCAGCAACATGTAATTTCCGGCAGGTGCGGTTTTTATGCTGCGACAAATAAAAAGGATAAAACTCTTTAAAGCTTTGGTACTGTTTGGGTTCGGTTGCCATTAGGATTCTCGATAATGCACCATCAAAGGTCCGGTAACTTGTCCAACGGTTATTTCCGTTAGCGTTTTATAATCACACTCTTTAAAGAACGCTTTGTATTTATCGGATGTAACGTAAATCACCACACCTTCACTGCTGCTATCGTCTTCTAAGGTGGCATTAACCGCCGCCATCAAATAATGGCCAAAGCCGTGGTGCTGATGTAATGGGTGAATTGCCGCAAACGAAAGGATATGAAAACGTTGAAATGGCACAGCATCAATGATCTGTTGCTCTTTTTGGATCATTTGCTTAGTCGATACATAACCTGCTGACAGCATCATTTTTAACCGCCAATGCCAGAATCTCTCGGATCCAAAGCCGTCGGTTGGGCTATGCAAACAGGCAACGCCAACTAAGGCTTCACCCTTATAGATCCCCAAGATAGGTTGATTGGCCTGCCAAAACGCCGCCAGTTCTTCACGAATCGCTGCTCGTAGTTTTTGTTCGTAATCGCCACTGCCGGTATCAAACAACTCGATAAAGACAGGATCATCGTGATATGCCTGATATATCAAAGAAGCGGCTAACTTAAGCTCTGGTGCGGACAAATAAGCTGCCCTAACATCAGAATCCGTTTTCACTTGTACGTCGTTCATGACTACCCCATAGTTTCATTATTGGCAATGTATTAGCTGGGTAATGCGCTTATTATATTTTTATTATCGATTACCTTGGTGCGATACATGCGTTTTATAACGTTGGAAAAATCACCATATCAAGTCAGGTGAAAGCAAGTCAAACAAAATATTGGTCAGTTTTTCTACATTATCTATACTGCTAATAGTTGCCAGTTTATTTGGCGATAGGCTGTAAGAACCTTGAGGGGATCGCTATGGATTTATCACAACATAATTTAAAAAACCTGTTTGCACAATTAGGTTTGGATAGCAGTGATGCGTCAATGAAGATATTTATTGAGCGTCATAAAGGCGTACCAGAGCACATGCATCTATCGCAGGCCCCATTTTGGAAGCCGTCTCAATCACGATTTATTGAGCAGGCCATTGAGCAAGATTCAGATTGGAGCGAAATTGTCGATGTACTCGACAGTATGTTGCGTTGATAACTCAAAGGCATAAAATTAAGCGCATTCATGCAATGCCATTAACCAAGTCATGATTTATAGGCTGTTCGGATGATGCTTACTTCGAGGTGCTTACTTAGAGGTGCTTACTTAGATGTTATTACTTAAAGGTAATTACTTAGAGGTAATGACTTAAAGATTAATACTTCGAGGTGATAGATGTGAAAAGGCCAATGCTATTACTACCAGCATTGGCCCCGTCAAAGCGCTTAGAATATTTACACAGCGTTAGATTTCTGAATAAGCGCTTTCCCCCCACGCTGCTAATTTGCCATCTTTAAACACCAATGGTGTACATTCATCTTTGGTAGTCATGCTGTCTGAATGCTTGCGATTGGTGCGATAAAATAATACTTGAATATTTTCGCCATCTTTTTCATACAATTCAGTGAAATCCGGTACACCAAGTAAATCTTGAGTCGCGCTATATTCCATGCCTACTTGTAAGCGAGCAATCTTTTTACGGTTTTCGTATTCACGCTCTTCATGATCCGCCAAGTGGCTAAAATCACCTTCGCCGTCGGTTGCAACAACGATACAACCAGATAAACCTAAAGACAGTGGTGCAACAAGTAATAAAGCAGCTAACGATTTTTTCATTTTATTTCTCTCTTGAATGTTTCGTTTTTAAGTCGAAAATTATTTTTTGATTTAGTTATTACAAAGCAAATAGGTTGCCAACTTTTTAAACCGTTGTTTTTAAAAGGTTTTGTTGTTTTAACAAATAATTTACAGGTGACAACGTTAGTCTATTTCGCTATTATTTTGTCAATTTGACAACTTTATTGAATTTATCATCAGACAGTGACCTATGGATAATCAACAACACATATATCAAGCCTGTACCGAGATTGCCAAACAAGGTAAGACTCCTTCGATTGCCTTAATCAAAGCTCGAGTAGCCGCGGGTACGCCATTAGCATTAATTATCAAAGGCTTACAGACTTGGCAGAAAAATCCAAAACTTGGCGAGTCAACGTCAGCAACGCCACAATCCGCGCCAGCAAAAGCCAAACCAATGGGCGATGATATTGAGCAACGTATTGCTAGTGCCATCCAACCATTGCAACAACAAATTGATGATTTAAAGCAGCAAATTGCCGAGTTAAAGGCGAAGAGCTAAGGGCTAAGGGCGAAGAGCTAAGAGCTAAGGGCTAAGTTCTCAAGGCTATAGACTCAGAACAATAGATTCAATGCTCAGGCCTCAACAACCAAGACTCGGCAAAGAGTCTATTGCTCGGCTTCTTGCTGACTGTAGCTCAGGCTAGCAATAAACTCTTGTAGGTTTTTCGCAACGAACTTGCTCGGCTCTAAGCCGACAGGTTCGGCCCATACTTCACCATTATCGTTTTTTATTACCAAGTTAATTTCTTCTTGATCGGTTACCGCAAAAAACAGCGTTTCTGCTTGTTGTAAACGACGTTTCATTAGTACATGACCAATCAAATTTTGTTGCAGTCGTTCAAAATCTTTGCCATTCCAGGCCAGCAATAACTCTAATTCCCCTTGCTCACAGCGACAAGGAATCGCTTCTGAATACACTGCCATAAAATATTCTTTGATATCGTTATGCAGCGTTAGTTCTAGCGCTTTTTCAACATTATCAAAGCTTAATTCATCTTCTATATCAACAGCTTGCCAGCTAATAAAGCCATCACCATCAATGGCACCTAGCTCACATGGAGACGGCCAATCGTCATCATGTTCGATGATTGGCAATTTAGCGGTTTTTTGTTGATGGAACTCTGCGTAGCCCTTGGCGAACTGGGCAAGGCTTTTTTGTAATGGACTCATGAGTTAAAATAAGCTTTGGTTACGACATTGTTAGTCGTATTATAGCGAACCCATTGTTTTTATTGCCATCAAAAAGTTAACTTATGTCAAAATATTCAAATCGTGATGAACTCAAATCATTGGTCCTTGGTAAAACCACCGACTACACCAGTGACTATGCGCCACATTTATTGCAAGCCGTTCCTCGTTCGTTAAATCGAGATGATTTGAACCTGAGCGGTGAACTGCCATTTAAAGGTGAGGATGTTTGGTATGGCTACGAACTGTCTTGGCTAAATAACAAAGGTAAACCCGTGGTTGCGGTTGCCGAATTTCGCATCCCGTGTACCAGTGATAATTTGATCGAATCAAAATCATTTAAGTTGTATTTAAACAGCTTTAATCAAAGCCGCTTTGCCCGTTGGCAAGACGTTGAGCAAACACTTGGCAAAGACCTAAGTAAAACCGCAAATGCCGAGGTAAGTGTGACTTTGTTTGCAGTGGACGACTGCCCTGCGTTGGCCATTAGCGATATTGATGCGGTTTGCATTGATGATTTGGATATCGACATCAATGATTATCAATTTGACCGCACATTATTGGCAAATGCCAGTGACAAAGGCGCAGTGGTTAGTGAACAATTAATTTCCCATCTGTTGAAATCCAATTGCTTGATCACCAATCAACCGGACTGGGGCAGCGTATATATCAGTTATCGCGGCAAGCAAATCGACAAAGAACAATTGTTACGTTATTTGATTTCATTTAGACAACACAATGAGTTTCATGAGCAATGTGTTGAGCGAATCTACACCGATATAATGGAGTTTTGCCAACCGGAATCATTAACGGTATTTGCGCGCTATACTCGTCGTGGCGGCCTAGATATCAATCCGTTTCGCTCAAGTGAGTTCGCCATAGCGCCACAAAACCGCACCTTACGACAATAGCATCAAAAGCTTTTTTAAGCGCCCTGCCACCCCTAAAATTGATAAATTTTATGTTTGCAAGCAATGACTTAACGAGTCATTGCTTGTTACAATTTTAATTTGCACTAAACTGATAAATAGACCAAGTTAAAACTTATCATAACGTCATAATTAGCTTGGCTTTTCGCGCTATATAACAATAGCTACTATTTTGCGCCAGTCGTATTTTAAGGGGTGCCTATGCAAATCGAATTGAACCCAGTCGGCAACATGTGTCTTCTTTCGCCACTTGAAGTGGATCTTCTCCAGCATTCTGCCAATTCAGAACTTTATCAGCTTTATCGCAACTGCTCGCTCGCGGTGTTAAACGTTGGCAGTACTACCGACGATGCTGAAGCCATTTACGAAACATACAAAGATTTTGATATTCAAGTACTTAAACGAGAGCGTGGCGTTAAACTACGTTTAATTAACCCACCAAGCCATGCCTTTGTAGACGGTAAAATCATCAAAGGTATTCAAGAACAGTTGTCGGCGGTGTTACGCGATATCTTATTTATCTCCAGTCGCTATTTATCACAACCTAAACCTAGGCCGCAAAGCCTGATCACCCATATTGTTTTTGACATTATCCGCAATGCCGATGCGATAAAGCTTGAAGCAGACCCGTCGCTTATCACTTGTTGGGGTGGTCACTCGATTAACCATGTGGAATACAAATACTGCAAAGAAGTCGGTTATGAACTGGGCTTACGACACATCAATATATGTACCGGTTGTGGCCCTGGGGCAATGAAAGGGCCAATGAAAGGTGCGACATTTGGTCATGCTAAACAACGTAATGACTCCGGTCGATATGTCGGTTTAACTGAGCCAAGCATTATCGCTGCCGAGCCGCCTAATACCATAGTCAATGAACTGGTGATCATGCCGGACATTGAAAAACGTTTGGAAGCTTTTGTGCGTTTAAGCCATGGCTTGATTATATTCCCAGGTGGTGCCGGTACCGCCGAAGAGTTGCTTTATGTGCTAGGCATTTTATTGCACCCAGAAAACAAGTTACAAAAATTACCGATTGTATTAACCGGCCCTAAAGAAGCGGCGCAATATTTTGCCGATTTAGACAAATTTATTGGCGAGGTGTTAGGCGCTGAAGCGCAAAACCTGTACAGCATTATTATTGATGATCCTGAGCAGGTTGCCCAATACCTAAAAGATCAGGTTAATTCGGTGATCAGTTACCGCAAAGCAGTCGGTGATTCTTATCACTATAACTGGACCTTAGAAATTGAAGCGCAATTTCAACAACCATTTGAACCAAGTCATGACAATATGGCGGATTTGCGCATCAACAAAGATATGCCGGTAAATGAGTTGGCAGCGAACTTACGCAGAGTGTTTTCAGGCATAGTGGCGGGTAATGTAAAACCGCAATGGGTGCGAAATATTCGCCAACATGGCCCCTATGAAATATCCGGTGACAAAGAAATTATGACACACATGGATAACCTGTTATCATCATTTGTTAAACAACAACGGATGAAACTGCAAGGCGAATATACGCCGTGCTATAAAATAGTTTCTCAATAACACGGATATTAAATAGCAACAATGCAAGCTCATTTAGTTCTTATCGATGCAATGAACCTGATCCGCCGTATTTACGCGGCTCAGGAGCGTCCTTATGCGATGCTAGATCAATTGTCAGATAAGACGTTAGCGCAAATAATTCATAATACTAAGGTACATACCAACAGCGCTTTACAAAAAATACTCAGTCAACACCAACCCACTCATGCGTTGGCGGTGTTTGACGGTCAAGGGCAATGTTGGCGTCATAAATTATTCGCGGACTATAAAAAAGGTCGCAAGAAAATGCCAGAGCACCTGGCCAACTCTCTTGCTGATATGCAAGACAGTTTTTTAACCCATGGTGTCGATTCACTCGAGTCTGAAAGTGATGAAGCGGATGACTTAATCGCCACATTGGCGGTAAAAATGGCGATAAAAGGCCAAAACACTACGATTATCTCCACCGATAAAGGCTTTTTACCGCTGCTTGGCCATCATATTAAAGTGTATGATTATTTTAATAAGCGTGACTTTGATGATGACTATGTCAAAACTAAATTTGCCGTAAACACGGAACAATTAATCGACTATTGGACTCTAACCGGTGACACCACAAATAAAATACCAGGTGTTCCGGGCATTGGTCCTGTTACCGCAGTTGAACTGCTTGGTAAGTATCATTCATTAAGTGGCATTTTGGCGGCAACGGATCTTAAGATTTCGATGCGTAAAAATTTGCAAGAACACGAAATGCAGATCAAACTTTATCAGCAGTTGTTAACATTGAAGAAAGATATACCTTTAGGGTTTAATCTGAAAGATATTCGTTTGCCAGTAAACAATAATGCAAACGATGTAGTAGCTAATCAGGAAGCTTAAATGAACAGTAAAGTTGTCATGTGGATAGCCTTGGCAATGGGACTCTACGGAGCCTTTGCCTATGGTCTAATACATTATTATGAAGACGATGATCAATCCGCTCAAATGCAATGGGATGAAAAAGAAGGTTATAACCGCCAATACATCGCTAAATTGCAACTCGAAAAGGTTGATTTAGACACCATCCTTTTGGATATTGGTAGCCCCGATATTACCGAAGCGAAAAAAGTTGAAAGCGATAACTATCAGATCACCTTTTATCGTACTCAGCATCGCCACTCAGATGGTAAAACAACGCAAGATGAGTGTACGGCGTTATTATTTAAAAATGGCAGTTTAATTGGCATAGGTGAAAGCGCCTACAACGATTATAAGAGCTATGTCGCCACTTTTGACAATCAATAACGACAAAATAATCAATGTGCGTGAGTTTACGTAACTCGGACGATATTTGTCATTTTACTACAAAAAGGCACTATATTGACGATAAAACCGCCTAATTCATCGCCATTTGCCATTCTAACTAGAAATATTACGTCATTTTTGATATAAAACCGCCATTAAATATAGGCGGTTTTTTTATATCTGTTGCTCGCGCCACGATTTTCAATAAACCGATATCCCTCTCTCGATTTAAGGCAAGACCCATGACAAAACAAACAATCACAGTGATCCCAGGTGACGGTATCGGTCCAAGCATCATCGATGCGTGTATAAAAGTATTGGACAAAGCCGGGTGTAATTTTGAATACGAATTTGCCGATGCCGGCCTTACCGCATTAGAAAAGCATGGCGAGCTGGTTCCTGAGCAAACATTAGAGTTAATTGAAAAAAACAAAATTACCCTTAAAGGCCCGTTGACGACACCTGTCGGTGAAGGCTTCACGTCGATTAACGTCACCTTGCGTAAGAAGTTTCAGTTGTATGCCAACCTACGCCCAGTATTGTCTTTCAAAGGCACCCGTGCTCGTTATCAAAACATCGATATTTTAACCATTCGTGAAAATACCGAAGGTATGTACTCTGGTTTGGGCCAAGTTGTATCAGACGATGGTGAAACCGCTGAAGCGATGAGTCAAATTACCCGCGAAGGTGCCGAGCGCATCGTTGAATTTGCTTACCAAACAGCGCGCAAAGAAGGCCGCAAAAAAGTAACTGCGGTACATAAAGCCAACATTCTAAAATCAACTTCAGGTTTGTTCTTAAAAGTAGCACGAGAAGTCGGCGAGCGTTATCCTGATATTGAGTCAGCGGAAATGATCGTTGATAACTGTTGTATGCAATTGGTGATGAACCCTGAGCAATTTGATGTGATTGTAACCACCAACTTATTTGGTGATATCATCTCTGATCTTTGTGCAGGTCTTGTCGGCGGCTTAGGTATGGCCCCAGGTGCCAATATTGGTAAAGACTGTGCCATTTTTGAAGCGGTTCATGGTAGCGCCCCTGATATCGCTGGTAAAAACCTTGCCAACCCATCATCGGTAATACTAGCGTCTATTCAAATGCTTGATTACCTTGGTATGGCTGAGCAAGCAACGAAGATCCGCAATGCCTTAAAAGAGGTTATTGAATCCGGTGATCGCACCACCCGTGATTTAGGTGGCGAGCACGGCACCACAGACTTTACAGACGCCTTGTTAGAACGTTTGTAATCGCCCTGGTTAGACGATTAGCATTAACGCTCGTTAATGCTGCTTAACACATAAAAAAGCCGACACCTGAGTGTCGGCTTTTTGTTATTTAGACAAATACGTCTTTTACCGTGTTACTTTTTCCATACCGCGCGACGCGCTAATAATGGTAAGAAAAGCAATAAGTAGAACAAGCTACCGCTAGAAGAATCGTCGTCCTCTTCTTCTTCATCAGCTGATTTTTCTTTGATTTTCTTAACAACACTTACATCAATTGATGCAGTAACGTCGTGCTTACCGTCCGAAACAGTCACTTCATACGTGTGGTTGCCTTCATCAAGGTCGCTGATAGTTGGTGTTGCGGTATCAGCATCGGTCATGGTGCCCGGACCTGACCAGCTATAGGTTAACGCATCACCGTCTACATCAATTGCCATTGCCGACAGAGTTACTGAATCACCAGTTTCGATTTCAATACTCTCGGTTGCAAATGATACCGAAGGCATATCGTCTTCTGGCGTTACCGTTAACATAAAGGTAGCGCTAGCTGAGTCACTGTTGTGCTCCATATCGTATACCGAAACTGTTACTTCAGTTTCACCGAAGAAATCGGCATCAGGAATAAGATTGAAGCTCATGCCGTCGATTTCAGCACTGATGTGCTCACCGCTAACTTGCAATGCATTGTCAACCGCATTGGTATCAATGTGCATCACTTCGATACCATCAATGCGACCGTCTTCTGCAACCGTCATATCAGACATATCAGCTACTTTAATGTTGCTGTTCACCATAATAGAGTGCACAACTTGTGCTGAGTCTTGACCATCTAAATCGTAATCAACCACGATATCAACAGTTTTGCCAACCGCTTCAGGCTGAATAACCGCTTTAAAGTTAACTTTGATTTGAGATTGCTCTGGACCTTGGTAGTCAAAACAAACCACCAAATCGTCTTGCAAAAACTCACCCAAGTCACCAAACACAGGCTGCTCTTTTAAGAAACCATCTGTTGGACCAACATTGGTCAAGAACGGCGATTTAAAGCCACTTAAGCCAAGAGTACCTTCAGGTAATGTACCAAGGTTGTCGTAAGCGAAGATCACTTCGTGCATACCGTCATGATCATCAACACCAGCGCGCAGGATCATTTCATAATCGAAAGTTTCACCAGTATTGGCATCACGCATGTCATCAAACTCTAGGAACAACACATCACCAATATCAGGACGCTCACTTGCGTACTGACCAGCGATTGTCAAACCACGATAGTCTTTAACATTGCCAACGATACGCTTGTAGTACTCGGCTTCCATGCTACCAACCCACATAGGAGCAATCGCATGAATCAAGTTACCTAAGTTGGTTGGGTTGCGCATAGGCCAGTAAGAATCGACTAACTGGAACGCTCCACTTGGGTTGAATTTCATCAAACCGGCAGATTTCTCGTTATAGATATCGAAATCATCGTTTTGCATGCCTTGCGTTAACCACCACATAGGGATAGCAAAATCATCACGATAGTTACCTTCGAACCACGTTTGGTTAGGTGGGATTCTAAAGTCTGCAAAATCGATATAACCACCGTCTGAATACTCATCAATGATAGGTGTATGACACTGCTCTGAAGTCAGATTGGTGGTCATTTCATATCGAGCTTCAACATTGCGAGTAGCCAATTGCGTACCGGATAACTGCATGGTGTTTTCATCGATCATCACCGCTTCTTCAATGGCATTGTTATTACCTTTGAATGTCATCGGTGCAATACGCATACCTTCTGGCATGGTCAGGGTGATGTCATAGTTACGATCATCAGATTCCATATTTGCCATCAATTCAACGCTAACGTCAATGATGTCCATGTTACGGGCTTTATCTTGGCTAACATTCAGGTTAAAGGTATCTTTACCACGGGCTAGTTTTAATGCAGTAAAGCCTAATGTGCCTTCAGCACCTGGCATGTTACCCATATCAAAACCACCAAAGAATACATCACCTTGTTCAGCATCCGCTAAATTCCAGCTTAGCTCTAATGGGTAATGACCATTGCCATCGTGTGACTCAGGGCCTGTTACCGTTAGGTTGCCCATATCGCTGTCGTCAGTGATAAACGCATGACCAACAGATACTTGATAGTTTGCATCAGCAAAGTCCATACGGCGGGTGTAACCAAAGGCACTAACCCAATAGGTACCTGGCTCTGGGTTCATGATGTAACAATGGTTATGCAATGATGAACTGGTAGAGTCACAAATTCGCTCATCATACAATTCAGCAGCAATTTCTTGTGAAATTGTTGATGGCACGAATCCGCCATTTTCATTGTTGTCTTTACCAACTAATAGCCACGGTCTAAAGCGAGCAAACTTGTCATTGGCGTCAACCATTACATCGTCGCTTTCTACTGACATTGACTCAACCATTAACGCTTTCGTGCCTTCTGGTACTTCAATGGTGTAGGTATACCAACCAGATCCTGTCACGTTGTTGTGAGAAAGATACGCTGAGCGAATACCCGACATACTAAAGTCAGTCATTTCAGGCTTAGCCATACCAAAACTGCGTGCAGTGAACTCGCTGTAGTTATCGGTATTAACCCAAATGGTTTCAGCGCCTTGATCGCGGTGAATATCTAAATCTAAGCTTGATGGCAATTGATCACGCACAGACGCAACCACAACAGGCATTCTTGATACCGGTGCGTTGTTATTCACCTCAGTTAAGATCACCTGACCATTTAACAACATATTGTTGTTATCAAGCTTCCAGCTTTGCCCTGGATCTTCCGGCTCGATAAAGTTTTCAATCAAACCTGGTACGGTTACTTTAACAATAATGTCTTGCGACTCACCGGCTTTAAGAGAAAATTGCGCAGGTGTTACCGTTAGCTCATGCCCAGCATCGGCCATATGACCATTGGTAATGCCTTCTGCTGTCCAGCTACCATCGATAGTCGCGGTTACTTTACGCATAAAGCTACAAGAGTTTTCACAATCCATATCAACCATAGATGGCAGATTCAACCAATTGGCAACACCACCATTTTCAGGGTTAGCATTGCGGTAGTTTTCGATGGTTTCATCAAGTACTAAGCCCGCTTGTGCCGCTTTAGCGACATCAATTGCACCAGCACCTGCCATAAAGTTATAGAAGGCTTCAACACGACCAGAGTAGGTTTCTAACATGACGTCATTTGCCGTCATCATCAACGCGGATTGTACTTGCGCTGGCGTCCACTCAGGGTGCATTTGCTCTAACAAGGTCATCGCACCGGCAACATGTGGCGATGCCATCGATGTACCTTGCAAGAAGTTCCAGTCACGAGCATCTGGGTATTGTGTAAATGGTTGCTCATCGGCATATGGTGCGTAAATTGCCACACCCGGTGCCGTCACATCCGGCGTTAACGTATCATGGAAACGTGATGGGCCCATAGAGCTGAATATCGCTAGGTTATTACCCGCCTCTTCAACAAACTCATAGGTGTTTTCATAATCGCTAATGGTAACGATTGGCTCACTTGAATTACGAGCCCAATATTTTAGTTTTGTGTCATTGCTGTAACTGTATGCAATGTGAATACCAGGGATGGCATAAACATCAGCAACAACATTGGTTGCCACCGGTGGCGCGCCAAATTGTTGTCTGGCATTTAGCAATACAAAACCGCCTGCACCGCCGTCAGCTACGTTCTGTGCTTTTTCAACACGCGCGTTCTCGCCGCGATTACACAATACAATTTCGTCACTTGCGAATGTGTCTGCAGGGAATGGCGCAACACAAAGACCAGCATCAAAACCATCACTTGGGTTCGGATCTGGATAATCTTCCGCTAATACTAATTTACCAGTAATTGCACCACTGTAACTCTTACCATTAATGGTTTGTGGCACACGGTAAGACGGCAAACCACCTGCTTGGAAGTCGCCCATAGTTTTCGAGCCCGTGTCCATAACACGGTCATGGGTTGATGCACCAACGGTTGTAACCCAAGGTGAAGCATGGCCGACACTGTAATAGTAAGGGCCAGAGTTACCTGCTGCTACCGCAACTGAAATACCGGCTTCACGTGCCGATAGCAAGGCTAGTTCGATAGGATCGTCCCAAGAGAAGCGTTCACCGCCACCAACCGACATGTTTATCACGTCGACACCATCTTTTATCGCGTCTTCATAGGCGGATAAAATCGCTGATGTAGGACAACCTGCATACTCATCATTGCCGTTTCCTGGCATACACACTTGGTAAGAAATGATATGTGCTCTCGGCGCCACACCGCTTGTCTGTGCAAAGGTAAATGGTACGTCGATACCATCACTAACAGACTCGCCAGCGCTGACTTTAAGAGGCACATCTTTGATGACATTACCTGCCGTAGTACCTGCTACGTGAGAACCGTGACCATTGTAATCTTCACCATTTTCAGGTTTGCGGTCACGCCAGCTGCCAGAGGCAGGGTAATTATTAGCAACAGTAACTTCTGGGTATGAATAAACACCGATTAATTTATCGTTACAAAGCTCAGGGTAGTCGGTGGCACAATCACCGTAATACATGCCGGCTTCATCACCACGGATAGCGCTATAATCTTCATCTGAGGCAAACGCTTCATGATCGGTATTAACACCGGTATCGATGATACCAACGACCATACCTTCACCTTGAACACCAACACCATCTGGTGTTACCTCGCCACTCCATGCTTTGTCTGCACCGACAAATTGTGGACCACGATCAGAGTTCAATTCTAACAAGCGGTTAGGTGTGATTTTATAAACACCTTGCAACTTAGACATAGCTACGGCATCCGCTTTGTCCATTTTTACGACCATCGCATTGGTCGCTAAGGTAAATTGCTTTTCAACACGCAGACCAATACCTTGCTTTTGCGCTTGTTTAGCAAAGTCATTTTGTTTATTGATTAGAAAATCACTGTATTGCTGAACTTTGCTGGTATTGACGTTGAGTTTTGCATCCGCCACGACACTGCCGCGGTTAACACTGCGTGTGGCAGCCAAACCATGGATGTGACCGTCATATACAGACACGGCCTGGTCGTCTAATTGCACTATGTACGAGTCGACGTTATCGGTATCCATATCTGGATTATAGATATCGCGCGGGGTTCGCTTTTTATAGATGCGATTGGCTTCGCCTAATTGATTATGACCAAGTAACTGCTGCACATCGGCTAGCGCTTGTACTCTGTCTTCATTGTATTGACGTACTTGCTCAGCGGTAAATGTAGGCTGATGGAATGTATGATTTCGTGTACTGGCATCGCTTGTCGAGGTCGTACCTTCCGACGCGACAACACCCGTAGCACCGACATACAAAGACGTCGCGAGGGCAAGCGTGGTGCGCTTAAACCGTCTGTGAGATTGCTTTGAATTCATATAACTACCTAGAATTTCGTTATTATTTTTATAAGCAACAAGAATCAATGATTGCACTCTTGTTGCAATCGAATGGTTGGGTAAGGCAGCAAACGTTAGATTGTGGGCTACGATTCAGTAAGGGAGTGTAGACTCTGAATTTTTCGTTTGTCCATAAACTAAAAGCTTGCCGCCTTAAGTTTCAAAAAGACAGATTGCCAGACAAGTGTCTTAACAATGTAGCCTGATATTTATTCTTTTTATCCAACGACAAAATTGATACTAGGCGGTTAAAGGCCCTATGTTAATTGGGGTTTAGCATAATTGATGTTAAATTGAGGTTAGCTAGAGGTTAACTAGATGTTGGCCTGTCAAATAAGACAATAATGGTTACTTATTGCTCACCGCCTGTGTAAAAGCGGACATTTTCAATAAAGCGTTAACATAAAAAAAGGCCGACATTTGTCGACCTTTTAATGCATATTGGCAATAACGATTATTTATTGCCCAATACACGTACGTGTACGGTCACCTCTTCACGATCGTAGTAAAGGTGTTTGGCGTACATTTCGTACCAAATATCATGTTCGGACATAGTATCTTTGATTTGCTGTAAATTTTTCATCACTTGTTGGTAACGAGTTTTTCCTGGCTGCAATTTCAAATTAAACATAGCCTCTTTACAATCACCATCGACAATCCAACTGGCCATCAATTTTGCAACGCGAGTTGAGTTTTCGATCATATCGCAAACCAACCAGTAGTTGTTCTTCTTCGATGGACGAAACTTAAAACCGTCTTGTTGATAGTGTTTCACTTGTCCGGTATCCATCAAACTATCTGCCATAGGTCCGTTATCAACCGCTTTGACCATCATGCCTCTGCGAACCAATTGATAAGTCCAACCTCCGGGTGCTGATCCTAAATCAACGGCATTAAGGCCTGACGTTAAGCGGGTATCCCATTCGCTGCGCGGAACGAAATACAAAAACGCTTCATCAAGTTTTAAAGTTGAACGGCTTGGTGCTTGAGACGGGAATTTTAGCCTTGGAATGCCCATAGCTAATGGCGAACTGTTTGCGACATACGAATAGCCCAATTGCACTAACTGACCAGAGAAGAATAAAGCATGCAAATTGGTTGCTCCGCGGCCTTGTTCGCCCTGCTCTTTTTCAGCGAGAACGCCAGACTTTCGCAAATGCTGACGCAATGGCACAGACAATTTACGAGAAAATTTGCTTAATGCTTTGCCATCATTGGTATCTAAGGTTTCAATCCGCAAGTCTTCATAACGAAAGTCATCGCCAAGTTGCTCGGCAATCGCTTCAACACGGTTGTATTCAGGTAACTCTAATGGTTCACCTAACGCCGCGAACCATTGGCGAGCAAAAATCAGGCGGGTTAATGGTAGCTTCTGAATAAGCACGTCTACCTGACTTTTTTCATAAACATGAAATTCCACCAAACCTTCATTTTTCTTCAGTTTGATAAACCCGTAGATATCATTCCAACCGGCTTTTTCTTGTATTTCTGCCGCACACTCGTTTTCAAAACCGGGACGACAATATAAATAAATGACATTCATTAATGTTTTTTTCCTATAGAAATAGCCAAGCATAACCAGCCTAAAACAAAAGCCATACCACCGACTGGAGCGACATTAGCCAAAAAGCCGATATGTAAAAAGCTTTTTGTAATGATAGAGCCACAAAACAATATTATGCCAGTCACAAACCCATAACTGGCGACTTTTGCCGATATATGTTGCTCAAATAAGCTGATTGACGACACTAACGCCAATATATGAACAAAACCAAAACTGACGGCAATGATCAGGTTTTTCAATGTTTGCGGCGGCAAATCATTGGCCCCATGAGACAACCACGCGCTGAATAATACCAGACTTGCACCGCTGACGCCGACAAATGCGGCTAAGCTAGCTCGGATCATGAGTGTTGCTCCATAAATTGCACCATAGATGCAATCGCCTGTGCCAAATGTTGCTGATGACTATGACCTGAACGAACTCTTGGTTTCAAATCATGATCGCCATCGGCGAAAAATTGCAATTCAATTGTCTTGGGTAACTGATAGCCGTCAATATCCTGCTTATTACCCAACGCATCTCTCTCACCCTGCAGTATAAGTACTGGCTTAGTCGCCTGCAGTAACGGCTCCAATCTGGTTTTTTCAAGCTTCTTTGGCGGATGAAACGGGTAACCTAAGGCAACAACCCCAAGTACTTTTTCATGGTCGCTGACTAATGCCGCCACTCTAGAGCCCATCGACTTACCTGCGACAAACAAGGGTAAATCATCATTATATTTTGCCAACCGTTCAGCAAAACTTTGTTCGAGCGCAGGCATACGGTTTGGCGGTCGGCGTTTGCCATCGAGCGCCCGTTGCTGCATATAAGGAAAATTGAAGCGATATACATTAATGCCTTTGGCGACGAGGCCATCGGTCACAATCTGCATAAACTCGCTGTCAAAAGCAGCGCCAGCACCATGGGCGAAAATAATCGACGCTATGGCGTTGTCGGCTTTATCTAAATGCCATGTTAAATCGTCAACAACACTCATTGGACTAACCAGCCTCCGGGTTAAATTGTTCTTGCTCTGCGGCTTGTATCACCCATTCAATGAACTGTGCTATCCGCGGCGTATCCAAATGCTCATCACGGCAGACCACATAATAAGCGTCTTTGTTTACTAATACCTGTTCAAACGGCATCACTAACCTGCCGGCATCAAGTTCTGGTTTGGCTAAGGTATTATTTACCAAAGCGACGCCTTGACCATGAATCGCCGCTTGCAGTACCAATGCCGAATGGCTAAAAATAGGGCCTTGTTCCACTTTTTTTGAACTCAGTGCGCAGGACTTGTACCAGCGTTTCCAGTCTTTTCTTGAGCTATCATGCAGTAAAGTATGATGCTGTAAATCATCTACATTGATGATCGGCTGCTCTGACGTTAATAACATCGGCGAGCATACTGGAATCAAATACTCGGTAAATATTTTTTGTGCATGAACATTAGGCCAAGGGCCCCGGCCGTAGTAAAAAGCAATATCGACACTGTCGACTAAGGTATCGTCTTCGTCATCATCGGCTTTGATACGCACATCAATATCAGGATAGAGTTTATGAAACTCACTTAATTTTGGCACCAACCATAAAATCGCTAAGCTCGGCTGAATACTCACCGTGATGGCGCCCTTCTCGCCTTGCGCCAATAATTTTTGCGTCGCATCCTGCAACGCGATAAAAATATCTTTAATGTCGAGAAAATACGACTGCCCTTCTTCGGTTAGCAGCAAAGCTCTATTCTTGCGTTTGAACAGTTTAATACCCAAAAAGCTTTCCAACGCCTTGATTTGATGCGATACCGCTGCTTGAGTAACAAACAGCTCATTGGCAGCCTTGGTAAAGCTAAGGTGTCTTGCTGACGCTTCAAAAGATTTTAAGGCATTTAATGGGGGTAACCGAGTCGACATGTGTATGATGCATGGTTCCATTACTATTTCTAATGCGAATTATACGTGCGTTTGTGATCGACATCTACGCTTTGTTTACAAAATATGGTGGTTTCAGCCAGTTTGTAACCGGCTTTTGTGCACTATTACAAAGCATTACAAAGCGGATCAAACCGTTACTTGTTAAATTAATGTTGCACTGGTTTAATAGCCGCAGTTAAGAAACGAGGGTTATTCAAATGAGAAACATTAAAAAGACTTTAATTGCAATTGCAACGGTACTACCATTCTTCGCATTTAATGCTGCTGCTGAAGATTCAGCTGTTACTCAGCAAGAAGCACAGCAAATTCGTGTTGCTGCTATCAGCGTAGAACAATCTCTTGAGCAAATGCGCACCGACATCAAAGCCGAAGAAGAAGCGGTTGAAGTGACTGCCATGACACAACTAAATGTTGAATACATGGATATGGAAGTTGAAGAAGATCTTGAGAACAACGAAGAGTATCAAGAACTTGTTGCTGACTAATCATCACAACACCATATAGCATATAGAATTCATAAAAAAGGCGCCCTAAGGCGCCTTTTTTAATGCGTAATTACCTATGTTTTTAAAGCCGTTACTTTAATGGCAATTCAACATCGCCAATCAAGCGTTCAATTTCTTCATTATTTTTCAGCAACATAGCTTTAGTAACAATGTCTCGATTTAAATGCGGTGCAAAACGCTCGATAAAATCAAACATATAGCTGCGTAAGAAGGTTCCGCGTCTAAATCCAATCTTGGTTGTGCTTGGCTCAAATAAATGGCTGGCATCAAGAACCACTAAATCACTGTCTTGAACCGGGTCAATGGCCATTGTTGCCACCACACCAATACCAACACCAAGACGAACATAGGTTTTGATCACATCGGCATCGGTTGCAGTAAAGACGATTTTAGGGTCAAGTTGAGCACTTTGAAACGCTTTATCAAGCACGCTACGACCGGTAAAGCCGAATACATAAGTAACCAATGGATACGCTGCAACATCTTGCATGGTGAGTTTGCTAACTTGCGCCAACGGGTGGTCTTTAGTAACAATGATACTGCGATTCCAGTGGTAACATGGCAACATGATCAAATCGTTATACAAATGCAAAGACTCAGTTGCAATGGCAAAATCGGCATCGCCTTTGGCAGCGGCATCACTGATTTGCGCAGGTGTACCTTGATACATATGCAAAGATACTTTGTCGTATTTCTTAACAAAGCCCTTTATCACTTCCGGCAACGCATAACGAGCTTGGGTGTGCGTCGTCGCAATACGCAATCTGCCTTCATCAGGTTGGGTGTATTCACGAGAAACCGCTTTTATACCTTCAACTTTAGAAAGGATGTCCGAGGCGATACGAATAATTTCATGACCAGCCTGAGTAACATGTGTCAGGTGTTTACCTGAGCGACCAAAGATTTGCACCCCTAACTCATCTTCCAACATACGAACCTGTTTACTAATACCAGGTTGCGAGGTGTAAAGACTCTCTGCGGTTGCGGAAACATTAAGGTTGTTATTTAAGACTTCGACGATGTATCTGAGTTGCTGCAGTTTCATATTGTAATAAACACTCCATTTCTTAGAATTAAAATATATAACAATCATCGATACGGATCTAGCCTTTTGTATACTTTTTGTTATAAGAATGTTTATTTATATAACTCTTACATCTAAATTTGCACACAGATCCAACAATATGCCGTGATTTCATCCGTAATCAGCCGCTATTCGCCGCGCACCATAGAATTCAGCACAGGCTAACGCCCATAAAAAAACCGGCCATAAGGCCGGTTTTTGAGTCATTGATTACGTCTATTTTTTCTTGGCTTTGCTGGTTTTGCTCGCTTTTGACTTTTTCGTCTGCTCTTCAACCCACTTGCCATCAACAAATTTGGCAACCCAACCGGTGGCTTTACCATCGATTTCGGTCATAACGTATTGCTCTTTATTCTTTCTTGAATAACGAACAATATAATCGTTGCCATCACCATCTTGTTGCGGCGCATCAGCTAAGTAATAGAACTTAGGTGAAATTCTATCGCGAAAACGATGTAACTCAGCTACTTTTGGCGCTCTGGTTTCCCTTGATTTAGGGAATGTACTGGCGGCAAGGAAAATACCTGACGCTCCGTCGCGCAACTTAAAGAACGCATCTGACTTTTCACATTTCAACTCAGGTAAATCAACTGGATCTTCTTTTGGCGGCGCAGCTTCACCGTTCGCCAAAAGTTTACGGGTGTTTTTACATTCTGAGTTAGTACAGTCAAAGTACTTACCAAATCGGCCGTTTTTAAGTTCCATATCGCTGCTACAGCGATCACACTCTAATACCGGACCATCATAGCCTTTGATCTTAAACTCGCCTTTCTCAAGCTTGTAACCATCACAAACCGGATTATTACCGCACACATGCAGCTTACGAGATTCGTCGATCAAATAGCTGTCCATCGCTGTGCCACACTTGTCACAACGCTTCATCGCCATAAGCGCTTCGGTTTCACGGTCTTCTGACAACACGCTCACCGCTTCTTCACCAGGCGTTAAGTTCATGGTTTTGGTACAACGTTCCTTAGGTGGTAAGTTGTAGCCAGTACAACCTAAGAAAACACCGGTAGATGCGGTACGTATACCCATTTCACGGCCACACTCAGGACATTCGATATTGGTTAAAACTGGCAAGTTTTGCTGCATGCCACCTTCATCCATGTCTTTGTCTGCTTGCTCAAGCTGACCGGTAAAGTCGCTATAAAACAGGTTTAAAACATCTTTCCAATAGCTTTTGTCTTCGGCGATTTCATCAAGTTGACTTTCCATATTGGCGGTAAAGTCATAATTCATCAGGTGTTCAAAGCTGCCCGATAATGCATCGGTGACAATTTCACCCATTTTTTCGGCATAAAAACGTTTGCTTTCAAGGCGCACATAACCGCGATCTTGAATGGTCGAAATAATCGCCGCATAGGTTGATGGACGACCAATGCTACGTTTCTCTAGCTCTTTAACCAATGACGCTTCACCAAATCTTGATGGCGGCTTAGTAAAGTGCTGTTCAGGATCTAAGTCGACCAAGGTCAGCTTATCGCCAACTTGCAAGTCTGGTAGGTTTACGTCTTTATCGCTAGCACTCTTACCTGTTGAACGGCTGTGTACTTTCGTCCAACCGTCAAAACGCAAGACTTTACCTTTGGCACGCAACTGATAGTCTGCTGCGGTTATGGTTAAGGTGGTTAAATCATAGCGAGCGGCGGTCATTTGACAGGCCACAAACTGACGCCATATTAAGTCGTACAATTTACGCGCATCAACTTCCATTTCGCCAAGCAATGCCGCTTCTTTAGTCACATTTGAAGGTCGAATCGCCTCATGCGCCTCTTGTGCATTAGCTTTAGCGCCATAGGTTTTAGCACTGTCAGGCAAATAATTTGCACCAAAATTGTCGTTGATGTACTGACGACAATTTTCAACCGCTTCTTTTGATAAATTGGTTGAATCGGTACGCATATAAGTAATATGGCCTGCTTCGTATAAACGTTGCGCCAACATCATGGTTTTCTTCACCCCAAAACCAAGTCGGGTACTTGCCGCTTGTTGCAGGGTTGATGTGATATATGGTGCAGACGGTGTGCTCTTAGATGGCTTATCTTCGCGTTTAGTGACCGCATAACTGGCGTCTTGCAACGTCGCTACCGCGTCCATCGCGTCTTTTTCATTATCAACTTTAAAGGTATTACCGGCGTGTTTACTTACCGCCAGTTTTAACGCGTCACCAGCTGCTGTCGTGGTATTGGCATCAATATCCCAATATTCTTGTGGTACAAACGCTTTGATGTCACGCTCACGCTCAACAACCAGTTTTACGGCGACAGACTGTACGCGTCCCGCAGACAAGCCACGAGCAACTTTCTTCCATAATAGTGGGCTTACCATAAAGCCAACAATACGGTCTAGGAAACGGCGCGCCTGCTGTGCATTTACGCCGTTCATATTTAATTCACTTGGTTGTTCGAAGGCATCTTTAATGGCACTTTGCGTGATCTCATTAAACACCACACGACGAAAACGTTCGTCATCACCACCAATAACTTCTTTTAAATGCCAGGCAATCGCTTCTCCCTCGCGATCCAAATCCGTCGCGAGATAAATGGTGTCGGCTTTCTCTGCCAGCTTTTTAAGGTCATCAACAACCTTTTCTTTGCCAGGCAATACCGCGTAAGTCGCTTGCCAATCTTTTTCCGGGTTGATACCCATACGATTAAACAAAGCAACTTTTTCACGTTTCTTTTTATAGCGCTCCTTTTGCGCAGGCGTCATCTTGCGAACTTCCGCAGGAGATTTGGTTGCTGCTTTCTTGCCACCCGAAGTTGGAAGATCGCGAATATGACCAACGCTGGATTTCACCACGTAGTCTTTGCCCAAGTACTTGTTAATTGTTTTCGCTTTGGCTGGCGACTCCACAATTACCAGAGATTTAGCCATAAATTTGTACTTTCCTTTATGCCGGTTTCAATTGCCGGTACATCTAATATGCAAGATATAAAATTAACAGTGAGTCGTAAATTACTCTGCTTATATATAGATACATATACAAGCGATTGTTATTAGGTATATATGTAAAATTTCCCAGTGACAAGCACTAATTTTTTTAAAAAGTGGAAATTTGATTATTAGATAGGTTCAAAATTACATTTTTCAAGGCGCCATAATAATCAAAACTTTACGGCATAATAAAGAAAAAAATGTGAAAAATATCAATTTGATGGCTATTCGCTTAAATAAAAAGCAGTTTGCCAACAATTCGCCTTACTTATTAAAATTAATTCTCAGATATAAAAAAAGCCTCCGAAGAGGCTTTTTAGTCTTTTAGTCTTTTTTATGGCACCGCTGATATCACAATTGGGTAAGCAGTAAAAACAGTTGAATGTCCCGAAGGCGTGGTCACTTCCACCAACAATGATCCAGTTTTTGGCTCGTCTTCACCTTCAATAGTAACCTGAAAAGCACGGCCACCATTACGGTTTTCGTTTGGCCATACAAAGCTATCAGGACCGACTATCGAACCAGCCGTTGCCGTAAATTCAACAACCGTACCTTGTGGCATTGGCTGATTATGTAAATCAGCAATTACCACACTTGCCCAAGCTGAGTTTTCACCTTGAATGTTAACCACACCGTCGTTATCAACACCATTGACAGGATCGGCATCAGCATCACCGTCACCATTTTGTGTCCATAATGCCTCGCTACCGGACATAACTAATCTAATTTCACCACGTACGGTCAATGATGTTTGATCAGCACAGCCTTCTGCTTCGCCAAGACCTTCTGCACATAAACTACCATTGTATATAGTATCGGCGGCTTCATAGGTGCCTGAGTTGTCGAAATCAATATAGGTTTCATTTTCAGCACCAGCAACCGCACGGTCGAAAACACCGTCTTCGTTGTGATCAACAAATGCTTCTGGTAAATCATATGGATTACCTGATATGTCATTGTTGTTTTGGAAAGCTTGTAACTCTGTTTGCGCATGACCGGCAAGAACCGTGCTGCCATCAAAGCGACCGTTACCGTTCAAATCAACAAAAGACTCTTCACCAATAGCATGCGCCAATATCGTCGCACGACCACCGACACGGTTACCTAAGGTTAAATCAATTGGGTTAATAACCGCTGGGGTTGCATCTTCCGGTCCTGTCGGGTGAGGAGCTTGACTGGTCCAAACCACTGTACATGCACCTGCCATTATCACACACGACGGTTCAATAGAACCACCCTCAGTGGTAAATGAGACCGCCGTGCCATCTGGTGCCGGGTTGTTAAACGCATCGGCAAGACGTGCAGTAATCGCCACTTCGGTGCCATCAACGTCCCAGCCTTCCGGGTTAAGTGTTTCAGCAGATAGAGTGAAGCTGTCTTGATCAGGAATACCCGTTGAAATAACCAACAAGCTAGATTGCGATGAAATCGCCGGTACCAAACCATTGATGGTCGCGGTCACACGCACTGATGTCGAAACCGTTCCAGAATTAACCACGGTTTGCACCACACCATTGCTGTCTGTTGTTGCCTGGATAGGGTCAAGAGCAACACCACCAAGGTCGGTATTTAAACCAAAATCTACCAATGTATTTGGCACCGGGTTACCGTTAACATCTAATACGCGGAATTTAACCGTAGAGCTTTCCGTACCACCAACACCTCTTAGGGAAATGTTTTCAGGTGATGCACTAACAAACTCTATACTACCCGCATCTGCGGCTAATACGTTTACATTAACCGTGGCTGTTAAGTTAACACCGCCGGCATTAGCAGAAACGTTGATTGGATCATCACCAATACAGCCTTGTGCTAAATAAGTACTGCTTGCACTACCATTTGACGTAGTAACCGGCGAGCCAAGAGCTGCGGTACCCGCAATGGCACAATTTGAGCTGAATTCAACGTCAACGGGTAAGTTGTAAACATTGCCCATATCGTCTTTGATATCAACCGTGACAACCGTTGTACCACCAGCAGACACCGTTGCTAGAGAAAGCTCAGCAACCCCTTCAGTGAACGGGTCACCACTACCCATTTGCAGGTCGGTAGCACCAATAACAATCAATTTCTCGCCTGTTTCACCGTCTTTTAGGCTGGCCGATACAGTATCAGCACCTAAAGCGTTACCCGCGTAAATATCAACAATGGCTTGGTTATTTTCATCGGTAATGGCGGTCGGAATTGGAATTTCACCTAAATCACTTGAAAAAGTAACGATCACATCATCTGAAATGCCTATTACAGTCGCAATCAATTGACCAGGTGTAGTGGCGTTAATGACGGATATTTCATTCATTGTGCCAGGTTCAACCATGATCACATCGACAGTTACCGCCGAAACCTGATCGCCTTCAGTAGCAAAACCAATGGTATTGAATTGACCGCTGGAACTTGTTGCTGTCACTGTACCAGCGCCTTTGACATCACCGGCTGTTAGCATAATTGTGGCGACACCATTTGCATCAGTCAGTGCCGTACCACTGGCAGGATCGAGATTACCCAAGGTTGAGCTAAAGGTAACGACATCGCCAACAAGTGGTTCGCTGCCATCTAGTACCGTAGCGGTTAATGTTGCCGGATTAAGTTTATCAATGGAAACACGGTCAATGTCTAAAAGTACGGTGACAGCGTAATTATCACTGCCCTCATTAGATGGGTCAGTACTGGCACCATCACCGGCAGATTCAAAACCAACCGTGGCACTTTCACCAGTGTCAATACTGGCGGTGACACTACCTGCGCCTTGCACATCGCCGGCGATTAAGCCAATAATTGCAATACCGTTACTATTGGTTAATGCGGTTGCAGATTCAACGTCAAAAAGGGCAATATCAGAATCGAAACTGACTACCACGCCTTGTTGTGCTTCACCGTTAGATTTAACGGTTGCGGTAACAGTAGCTGGGGATGTTGCACTAAGACTTGTATTATCGATTTCGACTTCAATGGTTGTTGTCGGTTGAGTCGGGTCGGTACCTTCCTCGTCCTTACCAGTAAACGAATCACCATCACAAGCTGTAAGAAACACTAGCGCGAACAGGTAAAAAAGATGCTTAAGCGGCTTCATAAAAAGCTCTCTCCCTGAATTTATTGTTATTTTGTCAGCAATCATCTTAACCGATTAGAAACAAAATAGTTACCTTTAAATACAAAATTTTTATTGTCGTTAACGAGGCTGTTAGGCAACATGATGTGCGTAATAAAAAGTCAGGCAATAGAATTAACAAAGACTTAACAATTAAAACGAAAATGACGTAGAATTGTCTGAATACAATAGAAATTCAACAAGAGTTGTTATATGAACAAAGAAAGCGCAAATAGTTTAACGGCCCGCATTGTTATTGGCATGATCGCCGGTATTGGTCTGGGTTTGTTATTCAAGGCCATGCTGCCAAAAGATGGCGATCTAATTATTCCTCTCGGCCTTTTTGATTTTTACGTCCGAGGATTTTTCGTTGATGGCATATTTGAAATTGGCGGGCAAATATTCGTCACCAGTTTAAAAATGTTGGTGGTGCCACTGGTCTTTGTCTCATTAGTGTGCGGTACGTGCTCACTTACAGATACCTCAAAAATAGGTAGCATAGGTGGACGAGCTATTGGTTTATATTTAATCACCACTGCGATCGCCATCACCATCGCCATTTTCGCTGGCTTGCTGGTTGCACCAGGTGAAGGGGTCAACATGACCTCTGAGGTCACCTTCGCTGCCGCTGAGGCACCGACTTTAGCACAAGTGATTATTGGCATGTTCCCATCAAACCCATTTGATGCCTTTGCCAAAGGCAACATGCTGCAAGTCATCGTATTTGCATTGTTGTTTGGTATTGCGGTTGCTTTAGCCGGTGAAGCAGGTGAGCGCATTTCAAAGCAATTTGAAGACCTAAATGAAGTTATCATGCGTCTTGTTGTTATTTTGATGAACCTAGCACCTTACGGTGTGTTCTGTTTGATGACCACCTTATTCGTTAAGCTCGACCCAAGTGCATTTGCTAATCTGGCGGCGTACTTCTTTACCGTGTTGGGGGTATTAATTTTGCATGCCCTGCTAACCTACCCAACCTTATTGAAAGTACTTACCGGCCTAAATCCGATAATTTTCATTAAGAAAATGCGTACCACAGCAATGTTCGCGTTCTCAACCGCAAGCTCTAACGCAACCATACCGTCAACATTAAATACCACGACGAAGAAGCTCGGTGTTGGTAACTCTATTGCCTCGTTTACAGTACCTATGGGCGCCACCATCAACATGGATGGTACGGCGATTATGCAAGGTGTGGCAACGGTCTTTATTGCTCAAGTATTTAACGTAGACCTTACTGTTACCGATTTCCTTATGGTAATTGTTACTGCAACCTTAGCGTCGATTGGTACAGCGGGTGTACCGGGTGTTGGTCTTATCATGCTTGCCATGGTATTGGCACAAGTTGGCTTACCTGTTGAAGGCATTGGCTTGATTATTGGTGTTGACCGTCTGCTTGATATGGTACGTACCGCTGTTAACGTGACCGGTGATTCTATGGTTACCGTTGTGGTTGGTAAAGCTGAAGGTCAATTTAACCAAGATGTATACAACAGTGTTGATGATACCCGTGGTGATCGCATCGACTTTCATCACTTAAAAGACAAATAGTAAAGCAGCGTTATGTAAAAGCTCTACTTTTGAAAAACAAAAAAGGCTGGTTAATACCAGCCTTTTTTATGTATACATATTTTTGCTCTTAATGTTTCGCTCTTAGCCTTAGTACTTAGTTCTTAGCCCTTAGTTCTTAGCCCTTAGTTCTTAGCCCTTAGTTCTTAGCCAATAGCCCTTAGTCCTTAGTCCTTAGTCCTTAGCTCCTAGCTCCTAGCCCTTAGCCCTTAGCCCTTAGCCCTTAGAGATAATATACAAACACTCTTTTAGATGACTTAGCGGTAAATTGCGGCGCGCAAACTTTTGCCCTACCAGATCTCGCTCTGCCTTTTTGCTTACCTTAAAGCCATCAAACAACTGTCTCACATCTGACTCTGACACCGAGAACGGCGGACCGTCCATTTCGCTTTGGTCAAACTCCAATGTCAACAAAAAGACGCGAGTCTTATCTTTAATAAAGCTGCGCAAGTGGTAAGCATAATCCGCACGCATCGCCTCAGGTAAAGCAATTAAAGCCGCTCGGTCATACACCCAATCAAACGGTTGAAACAAGTTGGCATCAAGAGCGAAGAAATCGCCCTGATATATTTCCACGTTATTGGCTTTGTAGACATTAAAGCCAAGTGCTGGAGTGATTTGCGCATCGAGTTGGTTTTCTCGAAAGAAATCTTTGCAAGCGATAGCACTCAATTCACTGCCTATCACTTTAAAACGGTCTGCAAAGAACAATAAATCCGTGGATTTACCACAAAGAGGCACAAATATGCGGCTATCACCCGCACTAAGCAAAGACGGAAAGTACTCCACTAATAAGGGTTGTAGTTCGTCTTGGTGAAAGCCTATTTGTGTTTTATCCCAGCAGTTATGCCAAAATTCTTGCTTCATATAGCTTAACTCGGAAATATACGGTTATTCTGCCATAGCTTACCGACAACGCGCTCAACCGACATTGATGCGGCTTTTGATAGTTTTTCGGCGATACCTTTTTTGGTTTCAAATTTAATTTGAATGATTTTCTTATCTTTTGCCGCGCTTTGCAGATAATCATCGCTGGTTTGAATGTCATCAACCAAACCTAATTCTTTTGCTCGCAAACCAAACCAATGTTCGCCAGTTGCGACCTGAGCCATATCTAATGATGGACGGTGTTCGCTCACAAACTGTTTAAACAGTTGATGGGTATCTTCCAACTCTTCTAAGAACTTTTCACGGCCTTTTTCGGTATTTTCACCAAACATTGTCAAAGTGCGTTTGTACTCACCGGCGGTAAGTTGTTCAAAGTCGACGTCGTTCTTCTTCAACACTTTGTGGAAATTTGGGATCTGCGCTAGCACACCTATTGAACCAAGGATGGCAAATGGTGCAGAAATGATTTTATCGGCAACACACGCCATCATATAACCGCCACTGGCAGCAACCTTATCAACGGCAATGGTTAACGGTATTTGCTGTTGACGAATACGATCAAGTTGCGACGATGCTAAGCCATAACCATGGACCATGCCACCACCACTTTCTACGCGCACTAACACTTCATCGCTTGGTTTGGCGACACTCAATACGGCGCTGATTTCTTCACGTAAACTATCAACTTCTCGAGCATCAATGCTGCCTTTAAAGTCAATAACAAACAAACGGGCAGCGGATTCTTGTTCGCCGTCTTTTTGTTTTTTCTGTTGTTCTTTATGTTGCTTCTTAAGCTCTTTTTCTCGTTGTTTAAGCTCGTCTTTGCTCAATAAGCTTTCCAACATGTGATGCTCAATATCTTCATAGCGTTCCGATAAATCCGATATTTCTAGCTCACCTTTCTTATGCTTTTGTTTTTGCGCTGCGCCAGCTATCGCGGCAATAATCGCGATGACAGCAATAACAAAAGTTACGACTTTGGCGAAAAACAAGCCGTATTCATATAAAAATTCCAAGCCTCTCTCCTACTTGATGCTTTAGTTAATCAGTTTGATTGTACACCATTGATTTTCTATGAAAAACCACTGGGCAAAAGAAAAGGAGGCCTAAGCCTCCTTTTTATTCGATATGTTGTAAATAATTATTGCAACACGACGCTTTCGTCGGTTACCACAATCGCCGTTCCTTTGGTAAGGAAGTAAGCGGCTATTTGCTGTTGAATTTCAAATGTCGCTGCTGCACTTGCGGTTGGGTCAAGCAATGAACCATGATCACCGGCAACAAACTTAACCGCACCTGAGATTGGTGTTTCTGATAAGGTCGTTTGCGATACTTGAGGCACACCTAACAAACCGATAAGTGGCGTTGAACCCGACAATGGTGATGTAGCAACCTCTAGAGGAATAACGGTATCGGCTGGAACATCCATGCCATTACCAACCATCTCAACTAAGTGCAATGGTGTACCATTTGCACGAAGTGGACCGGCGTAGTTAATCATATCCGCTGAATCAACAATAGCTTGCGCTGCAAACGTCCATTGAGCAAAAGCACCAGCAACTTCAGGTGTTACCATGCCGTTTTGCTCGAATGCATTCCAAAACGCAACCATCGCATCTGGAGACGCACTTGCACCACCAACAGAGGCTGCAGCTTCTGCAAAATCAGCCGATAAGCTGATAGCTAAGTTGTACTTGATCAAAGGACCAAATGTTGGTGACGCCATACCAAAGTTAGGTACACCGCCTGCCGCTGATGCTAATGATGCAGCTTTTACATTGAACAAACCATCAACCATAGGATCCATTGGTGTGTTGGTCATTGCTAGGAAGTTTACGCCCGTTAATGCACCTAATGAGTGACCCACATAGAACACTTCGCTGCTATCGATGTTCGCACCTTGCAAGAAGTTAATACCCATACGAAGTGCCATGGCATCTGCCGCACTTTGTCTGAAGTTATCACGACCACTCACTAAGTTAGCGATATTGATGTAGTAGAATGGATTCGCAGCGGCTTCAACTTCAGCAACGCCGTCATCATCCAGGTCATAACCACGAGAGTTATGCAATGGGTGATCGATTGCAATCGTTGCAAAACCATTGGCAGCAAGAATACCAGTTAACGCCATCATGTCTTCTTTACGAGAAGTGATACCGTGTTGCAACATAACCACAGGCCAGCCACTTTCTGGCTCAGCGATTTGACCTGGCATACCAAGCGCCGCACGGACGATGTTGGCAACAACTGGGTCAGGCACAGTCATTTGTACATCAAGGGTTTCCAGTGATTGTAGCGCTGGAATTGGATTGAATTTTGTTAAGTTGCGCTCAGTATCAATACCTAAATCACGTAGACCAAAGCTCATACATGCTGCATCAGTTGGACTTTGTGGTTCTGCCGGTAAGTCAGTCGCAAACGCCAACATAGCGCCTGAATCACACAATGCGCTCCACGAAGTGGTTTCTGATAGCTCACCAGTCATAGGTGTTTTCAAATAATAAGGTACCGTTACCTGGCCACCGTAAACTTTCGCACTTTTGTAAAGTGGTACTAATTCCGGGTCAGCAGGGTCAAGACGACCGGCAGCAATTAACGCATCGGCAGCTGTAAAGCCTGCATCAGCAACCATAACCGCTGGGGTTGGGAACATTGCTGTTTGCGGGTTTAACGAGGCGGCAAGTAATTGCTTGGTAACACCTAAGCTGTCGGTCACAGACTGAGTAGTCATTGCCGCAGTATACGTGATGCTGTCACGTGGTACACCTTGTTGCTCGGTTAGCGTTTCAAAACTGTTTAAAATCGCTTGTAAACCACTTAATGATGGGTCAGTAATCGGTGCTACGCTCGGATCTTGACCGACTAGATCATAGGTTTCAGAACCTAAAACCGGGTTACCTTCAGAATCAAGTAACTTGTCAGTCAACGCCATGATGTAAGTAGTTTTTGGTTTTAGTGGTTTTAATGGAACAACCACTAAACTGCTGCCATCAGCCTGTACGACATAATCTTCACCTAACACAAGTTTGTCACCGCCTTTACAAGCGATACTGACTGGAACTTGCGCACACTCAGCGTGATTTAAGTCACCGCCCATTACCGCTTCAAAAATGGTAATGGCATTGGTGTTAAACACGGCAACGCTGTCAAGGCTAATACCGTCGGCCATATCAACATCAAGCACGAATGGCTGATGCGTTGACCAACCGTCAAGGGTATTGGCAGCAACTAATGGATCTGAGAAATCGTTTGCATCAGGTACAGGAAAGTTTAACGTGCCGTCCGTTGTTCCTTGGAACAATAAGTCGTTTGGAACTGACAGAACGCCGTTGGCTGGATCAAAGACAATGCGACTCGCAACTGGCGTACCAGTTTGGCCGTTACCGACCTGTTGCTCATTGTCTTTTTCAACATCGCTGATGGTTTCATCATCACAAGCAGTTAAGCCAAGAGCACTTGCAATCGCAAGGCCTATCATCAGTTTTTTCATTTTTTCTCCCCAAAGGAACAACTATTTACCGCCAAATGTTATTGTTTTTATAGCGATTTGTTAGAAACTTGTTAACTAGTAAGACCAGTTCTTTATATAGATAGTTAAATTACCGCAACAAAGATCATTTTGCTACTTTTTTTTACACATTGTAACAACTGATAATCAGCTTATTGTAAAATTAGTGTCGAATCCGTTAGCAACAGCAGGTAGAATACGGACAAGCACAAAATGGAAGCATACATTAATGACTGAATTCATTGTGACAGATAACTGTCTGGAAAATAAAACAATATTAGTAACCGGTGCCGGTGATGGCATTGGCAAAACGGCCGCTATGACCTACGCAAAATATGGTGCAACGGTGATTTTATTAGGAAAAACCGTTGAAAAACTGGAAGCGGTTTACGATGACATTGTTGCCGCAGGTCTGCCAGAGCCCGCTATCGTGCCTTTGGATATGAAAGGTGCTACCGCACAACATTATAAAGATATGGTTAATACCATCGTCGATCAGTTTAAACACCTTGATGGCGCGTTATTAAATGCCTCAATATTGGGTGAATTGACGCCATTTACGCAAATTAACAGCCAAATTTGGGACGATGTGATGCAAGTAAACGTCACAGCGCAAATGTACCTAGCGCAGGCCTTAGTGCCGGCTCTTATACAGGCACCTAATGCGTCGTTATTGTTTACAACTTCTGGCGTTGGTAATAAAGGTCGAGCGTTCTGGGGACCATACAGTGTATCCAAATTTGCCACTGAAGGCATGATGCAGGTTATTGCTGATGAATACGAAGGCTCAGGCTTACGTATCAATGCCATTAACCCTGGCGCAACAGATACCAGAATGCGTCAAACCGCATTTCCAGCCGAAGATAAATCAAAAATCGCCAGTGCCGACGACATCATGCCGGCCTATCTGTATTTGATGAGCGATGCTGCAAAAGCGGTTAATGGTCAGCGTATTAATGCGCAAGGCTAGGGACTAGGGACTAGGGACTAGGGACTAGGGACTAGGGACTAGGGACTATTATAATGTTGAGGGTGTTTGCTAAATAAGTAAACGCCCTTTTTATTTACCAGGATTTAAATCACTGTTTTAGCCACTGTTTTAGTAGATATTATTACGAATTCTTGTTGATATAGCATACACATTATCTACATGTCTTTTAAGTCAAATCCGCTGTATTTCAAACACCCAGTCTATTGTTAGCGAACTCTAAATATTCATCCCCAAAAAACGTTACGCCCCGCTCGCAACAGATGCAAAGTATTATATTTCAATACCAAAATCTTCATCTTGTACAACTTTCGCACAACCCGTAGCAACTTCAGTTTTGTATGTCTAACCTTGTTCTGGCTTAACGAATAATAAAATGGACAACATTATGAAAAAGCTACTGATTACAACACTAATGATTTTAGCACTGAGCGCTTGCGAATCCGGTGATACCACATCCGATAACGTAGATTTGCAAAACAGTGACATCGAATTAAAAGTAACTATGGATCTGCACCAACAGCAAGGTGCAAATGGCCAGCTCGAATACGCCATGGTGATGAAGGTTCAACCAATTGAAGATAATGGCTTGCAAAGCTTCTTTATCAAGATCAGCGACAGTGACTTATTTTTTATGGATATTAATGGTCACTCATTTGATTTAACCAGCCACTTTGACCAAACCAGTAGCCTAACTGGGTTCAGCCAATACAAACTCGAAATTGCGCCATTTAGCGAAACAATAGAAGAGATTGAATTTGAACTGTATATTGGTAATCGCGCGTTTCGCGCAAAGTATTACCTTGATCAACCGTTACGCATCACTAGCAATAATGCAGAGTATGCCGGCTTTGATCCACGATATGATGTACTGGATATATCCTGGGTCGGAGCTAACTTGCCATTACAGGTTGATATTGAGCAAAGCATAGCAACGCAACTGACACCAAGTGATGATGTGTTAAGCAATTTATGTGCATTAGACAAACGAACCGTAAATGCACAGCCTCATCAAACCATTAGTGTGACGGCAAGAGCGAGCTACTTGCCTTGCGCACATAACCCGCAAGACATAGTTTATATGGGTTCACAGTTTTTTGTAGAGCAAGAAACAGAAAAACTTCGCCCGTCATATTCATCATTTGCCAGCAGCAAATTTAAATTAACGCAAAGTTATCTGTTGCAACACCGTTGGCAAAAGCAATAAATCTTAGAGCGCTAACACATATGACGGTTATTGATATACACCCATGGTAATGCGTGGGTTTCCGCCATAATCATAATAGGTATGAATTTTTTGAAATCCATGCTCTTTAAGCAACGCTTGTACCCCCTGGTGTTGCTCAAATCCGTGTTCAAGATACAAGGCGCCGCCGCTATTTAGGTAATCGCGCGCGGTATTGATAATGTGTTGGATATCACGAAAGCCATTATCTTTTGCTACCAGAGCAGACAACGGCTCAAAACGCACATCGCCTTGGCTTAAATGAGGGTCGTGCTCGTCTATATAAGGTGGGTTAGAGACGATAACATCAAACCTTTTTTCAACAGCAACCTGACTAAACCAATCACTTTGATAAATAGCGACATGTTGCAGTGATAAGCGTTCACGGTTTTGTTTAGCAAGATTGACCGCATCGTGATGGTAATCTACCGCATCAACTCGCCAATGTGGCTTTTCATGTGCCAACGCCAAGGCGATGGCACCCGTACCTGTGCCTAAGTCGAGCAATGTCCCCTGTTGTTGCGGGTGATTATTTAACACCGCTTCGACTAAAGTTTCAGTATCGGCTCTTGGAATTAAGGTACAATCCGCGACCTTAAACGACAAAGACCAAAACTCTTGCGTACCGAGAATATAAGCGACCGGTTCGCCCCGTTTGCGCCGTGCTACATAATCCAGAAAGGTTTGATATTGTTGTTCGCTGAGTACATTGTCAGGCCAGGTCAACAAATAACTTTTTGCTTTACCGAGCACATCACACAATAACACTTCACTATCGACTTTAGCGTCATGCTTATCAACAGTTGAATTTATATCTTTGGATGATGATAAAAAGCAGTCTCTGGCAAATGCCAGACACTGCTTTATACTCATTTTTTGCGAGGGATTCACGGCCATATCAGTCCGTTAATCTGAGCTTAATTTTGCTCAGCAAGAGCGGCGAGAAGATCAGCTTGGTTTTCTTGCATGATTGGTTCAAGCACCAATTGCAAGTTACCTTCCATCACTTCACCTAATCTATATAGAGTCAAGTTGATACGATGATCTGTCATTCGGCTTTGTGGGTAGTTATATGTGCGAATACGTTCTGAACGATCACCACTGGCAACCAATGAACGACGCGATGACTCTTCTTCTGAACGTCGTTTGTCATCTTCAGCCTGCTGTAAACGCGCGGCAAGTACCGACATCGCTTGCGCACGGTTTTTATGCTGAGAACGTTGATCCTGACATTCAACCACAATACCGGTTGGCATATGGGTAATACGTATCGCCGAGTCCGTTTTGTTAACGTGCTGACCACCAGCACCGGATGCTCTAAAGGTATCGACTTTCAAATCAGCTTTGTTAATTTCAATCGCTTGTGATTCTGGGATTTCCGGCATCACCACCACAGTACAGGCAGAGGTATGAACACGACCTTGTGATTCGGTTTCTGGTACACGTTGTACACGGTGTCCACCACTTTCGTATTTCATTTGACCGTATACGCCGTCACCATTGAATTTAACAATGATTTCTTTGTAACCGCCATGCTCGCCTTCGTTCATGTTAATGACTTCGCTGCTCCAACCTTGCTTTTCAGCGTAGCGGCTATACATGCGATATAAGTCACCGGCGAAGATTGCCGCTTCATCGCCACCGGCACCGGCACGAATTTCAACAAAACAGTTGTTATCGTCGTTTGGATCTTTTGGTAGCAACAGAATCTGTAAGTCGTGGGTTAAGGTTTCAATCGACTCTTTAGCCTCTTTAAACTCTTCCTGTGCCATTTCGCGCATATCAGGGTCGTCGTCTTTTAACATTTCTTGAGCCATGGCAAAATTGTCTTCTGCCTGCTTATAATCGTTAAAAACTGTTGTGACTTCTTCAAGCTGAGAAAACTCTTGCGACAAGGCTCGAAACTTATCTTGATCGCCAATCACATCTGGATCTGATAATAAGTGTTGAACTTCTTCAAAGCGCTCAACCAGAATTTCCAGTTTTTGGTATACCGATTCTTTCATGTAGTTATTTTCACCAAAAGATTAAAATATTGTGAGATGTCTGCGTGGTTTAAATCTAGTTATCTTTCGAGTCTAAATCAAAAACGTCATGTAAATAGATAAGCTTGTCTAGCTCACCACCTTGTGCAGCCTGTTGAATAGCACGCGTTGGTGCGTGCATTAAATTATTGGTTAGTTTGGTCGCCAACTCCGCCATTACCGCCTGCGGATCTTTGTTATTGGCTAATTGTTGCTTGGCTTTTAATAACAGCTCGTCACGTCTGCCTAGGCACTGATTACGATAAGCAACCACCGAATTTTGCGTGTTTAAGCCACGCAACCACGCCATAAAGTCATCAGTACCGCTACCGACAATTTTTTCGGCATCAATTGCAGCCTTACGACGGTTTTCCATATTCTGTGCAACAATACCCTGTAAATCATCAACGGTATATAGGAAAACATCTTCTAGCTCCCCTACTTGCTCCTCAATGTCTCGAGGCACCGCAATATCGACCATAAATATCGGTCTATGGCGACGTTTTTCGAGGGCTTGTTCAATCATACCTTTACCGAGTATTGGCAAGGTCGAACCGGTTGAAGATATAACGATATCAGCATCACAGATGTGCTCTGGGATTTGCGCTAAGGTAATAACTTCGGCGCCAATTTCCCGTGCCAGGTTTTCAGCGCGAGCAACGGTACGGTTGGCAACGGTGATTTTACTGACTTGATTGTCATACAAGTGCTTAGCAACCAATTCGATGGTTTCACCCGCACCAATCAGTAATACTTTTGATTTTTTCAGGTTGGCAAATATGTGCTTGGCTAAATTTACCGCGGCAAACGCTACAGAAACCGCACTTGAGCCTATCTCGGTTTCTGTGCGCACTTCTTTTGCGACACCGAACGTGCGTTGAAATAAGCGTTCCATCACGACTTGCATAGAACCTGCGGCTTTAGCCTGTGAATAGGCTTGTTTCATCTGGCCCAGTATTTGTGGTTCACCTAAGATTAGGGAATCCAAACCACAAGCCACGCGCATCATATGATTAACGGCTTGACTGTCATGGTGCCAATATAAAGAAGGCGCAATCAGGTTTGATGATACCTTGTGGTATTGTTGTAACCAGTCAATGATTTGCTGTTGCACAACATCCATCGGTCGGTCTTGCACAAAATACAATTCCGTACGATTACAGGTCGATAAGATGGCAGCTTCTTTGCACTCTAAATCGTCTACCATCTGCTGCAAAGCATGAGTCAGATTGTCTGGGGTAAAGGCCACTTTTTCGCGCACCGATACCGGCGCGGTTTTATGGTTTATTCCGACAGCAAAAATGGACATATAATAACAACGAACCTGTATTGTTTTGTCTTTCTCAACATAAACGTTGAAAATTGCGACACTTGTATCAACAAACTAGTGAAAAAAATCTAATTAGCTGTTAATTTTACGAGATTCGGGCAAAGATGAAAAGACACCAGCCCAGATAACAATAACTTTTTTGAGGTTTTTAGCTGATTTATGACAGTTTCCCTGCTCCAGCACACACATCAAAATAATAAAACACGCAAGGCGACGCTATCTTTTGCGTCATTGCTACGGTTATTTTCCCTATTTATGGTCATTGCCCTTAGTGGTTGCCAAACCTTATATAGTGATAGCGAACTTTATCAAAACCAAAAGCTACGTGAACAAAGTCTTAGTGACGTTAATGACTGGCTTATTCGCGGAAAAATCGCATTTATTGCGCCGGATGAAAAACAAAGTGCTAATTTATATTGGCGCCGAATCGGTGAAAATCAGCAACTTAGATTGACCACCTTTTTAGGGGTTAACGTATTAAGTCTAGAATCTAAAGACGGTATGCACACCATCACGGTTGATGGCAACACCTATCAAGACCAAGATCTTGATTACTTGATACAAAGTGTCTCTGGTATCGCCTTGCCCGTCGCAGCGCTTAGTCAATGGTTAAAAGGTTTGCCATACAGTGAGTCCGACCAATTCCAATACAGCGATAGCACACAATTACCAAGCCAACTCAGTGCCGAAGTTAATGGTAAGCAATATCAGCTCGAGTATCAGAGCTATACCCTAGTCAATAACTTGCGACTGACCAACAAGCTCAGCATTGATTATAAAGACATGCGCATCAAATTAGCCATTAGTGAATGGGAGTTGCTTTGATGTCTGATGATTTTATCCGCTTTAGCAGCGTCGCTAAAATTAATCGGTTTTTGCATATTACCGGCCGTCGTCAGGATGGCTATCATGAATTGCAATCGGTATTCCAATTCCTCAATTTTGGTGATTTTCTCGAGTATAAAGTTAGCCAAACTGGAAACATAAATTTACTAACACCGATTGCTGGCGTCGATAATGACAGTAATTTAATTGTCAAAGCGGCTAACGCACTAAAGCCATTCGCCAGCGCCGACCTTGGTGTTGATATCAAACTAGAGAAAAACCTGCCGATGGGTGGCGGTTTGGGCGGTGGCTCGTCAAATGCGGCAACCACCTTGCTGGCATTAAATGCCTTGTGGAAACTTGGCCTTGACCAGCAAACCCTTATAAATATTGGTGTTAAACTCGGTGCTGATGTCCCAGTATTTATTAAAGGAGTGACTGCTTTTGCCGAAGGCATCGGTGAAAAGCTGCAACCATTTTACTGCGATCAACCTTGGTTTTTAGTCACCATACCTGGGGTTGAAATATCAACCGCAAGCGTGTTTACGCATAAAGATTTGCCACGCTCGACTGCAAAACATACTATAGAAGAGATTGATATCGATCAGTGTGTTAATGATTGCGAAGCACTGGTAAGAAAACTGTATCCTGAGGTTGAAAAGTTGATGGCTTGGTTGCTAGAATACGCGCCGTCAAGACTAACAGGTACTGGTGCTTGTATTTTCTCGACTTTTTCTGATAAAAAGTCAGCGGAACAATTACAAGCGAAATTACCAAAAGGGGTGAAATCCTTTGTTGCTCAAGGTCTGACACAGTCTCCCACACTGCACGAGTTACAGCAGTTGTAGGGAATTACCGACCACAAAGTTGGTACAGATGCTAACATTAAAGCTAGTTAGCAACGCAGCCTTGGTTTTGAAGACTGATAGACTGCAATAGCGGCTTCAAGGTTAAGTGTATTATGTTTAATGATGTCAAAGTTTCTGAGGAACTGACAGTGCCTGACATGAAAATTTTTGCGGGTAACGCCACCCCTGAACTGGCTAAAAAGATCGCCGATCGTTTATACATCAGCATTGGTGATGCGAAAGTAGGCAGCTTCAGCGATGGTGAAATCAGCGTTGAAATTACTGAGAACGTTCGTGGTTCTGACGTTTTTATAATCCAATCTACTTGTGCTCCAACTAACAATAACCTAATGGAATTGATCGTAATGGTCGATGCGTTACGTCGTGCATCTGCAGGCCGTATTACCGCTGTTATTCCTTACTTCGGTTATGCTCGTCAAGACCGTCGTGTACGCAGTGCGCGTGTGCCAATTACAGCGAAAGTGGTTGCTGACTTCTTATCGAGTGTTGGTGTTGACCGTGTACTTACAGTTGATTTGCACGCAGAACAAATTCAAGGTTTCTTCGACGTACCAGTAGATAATGTATTCGGCTCGCCAATCTTGCTTGAAGACATGTTAGGTAAAGAATTAGATAACCCAGTGATTGTCTCTCCAGACATTGGTGGTGTTGTACGTGCACGTGCCGTTGCCAAACTGTTAGACGATACTGACTTAGCCATCATCGACAAACGTCGTCCAAAAGCGAATGTATCGCAAGTTATGCATATCATTGGTGATGTTGAAGGTCGTGACTGTATTATCGTTGATGACATGATTGATACTGGCGGTACGCTTTGTAAAGCGGCTGAAGCACTAAAAGAACATGGTGCTCGTCGTGTATTTGCTTATGCAACTCACCCAGTATTCAGTGGCAATGCCGCAGAAAACATTCGCAATTCTGTTATTGATGAAATGGTGGTTACCGATTCAATTCCTTTATCAGATGAATTCAAGTCAATAGACAAGGTTCGTCAGCTGTCATTATCAGGCATGTTGTCAGAAGCCATTCGTCGCGTTAGCAACGAAGAGTCTATCTCGGCAATGTTTGAAGCGTAATAAGCTACAAATAATGACAAAAAAGTGCGCCTTATGGCGCACTTTTTGTTTGTTAATGGTGTGAAAAGTGTTATCATGCCGCGCCTTTTTATGGTAAGTGCCCGTTTTACTTGTACTTACCATAGCAGTTGAATCCATTTATATGTTTAAGGGGTTTAGCTACGGATTGTTTTTTGGTCGCGAAAAGCAATAAATTTTAATTTTTTATTTAAGAGATAATATCATGGATATTTTAAATCTAGATGCTGAAGTACGTACAGACTTGGGGAAAGGTGCGAGCCGCCGCCTACGTCATGCGAACAAAGTTCCAGCTATCGTTTACGGTACAGGTGCTGATGCAGTATCTATCACTCTAGCTCACAACAAAGTTTACCGTGCGCAAGAAGAAGAAGCTTTTTACTCACAAGTTCTTACTTTAAATGTTGACGGTAAGTCAGTTGATGTCGTACTAAAAGACATGCAACGTCACCCGTTCAAGCAGCAAATCATGCACTTGGACTTCTTGCGTGTTGACGCTAAGAAAGAACTTCACCAGCACGTTCCACTTCACTTCATCAACGAAGAAGAAGTAACTAAAGGTGGCGTTACTCTAGCTCACACTGCAAACGACATTGAAGTTGCTTGTTTGCCAGCAGACCTACCAGAGTTCATCGAAGTTGATTGTGCAGGCATGGAAGTTGGTCAAACTCTTCACTTGTCAGACATCACTCTTCCTAAAGGTGTGACTTCTGTAGAACTAGCTAAAGGCGAAGATCACGACCAAGCGGTTGTATCTGCGAACGCTCCTAAAGCCGCAAGCTCAGACAGCGAAGAAGCTGACGAAGCTGCTGCTGAAGGTGGTGAAGAAGCAGCTGAAGAATAATCGCGAGGGCAACCTTGACGACTAATATTCAGTTGGTTGTGGGCCTGGGTAATCCAGGCCCCGAATACTCTAGAACCCGCCATAATGCAGGTGTCTGGTTTGTTGAAGAACTTGCTAGACAATATAATATCTCCCTGTCTCCCGACAAAAAATATCATGGCATGTACGGCAAAGGCCTAATAGGCGATAACGTCGTTCACTTATTGATCCCGACAACATTTATGAATCGAAGTGGTAAGGCAGTCGCGCCTTTAGCCAACTTTTTCCGCATTCCTGTTGACAACATTTTGGTCGCTCACGACGAACTGGATCTTGATCCTGGCGTGGTGAAAATCAAACAAGGTGGCGGTCATGGTGGTCATAACGGTTTAAGAGACATCATCGCTTGCATGGCGAATCAAAAAGATTTCTATCGTCTTAGGGTTGGCATTGGTCACCCTGGACACAAAGATAGAGTCAGTGGTTATGTGTTGGGCAAAGCCCCACAAAACGAGCAGACTCTATTCGATCAATGTATAGATGAAGCAGCACGCTGCTTTGCAATCTGGGAACAGGACGGCTTGAAGAAAGCGCAAAACCGTCTACATTCCTTTAAAGCGCAATAACAGTACAGGATTATCAACCATGGGTTTTAAGTGTGGTATTGTTGGTTTACCTAATGTCGGTAAATCTACCCTTTTCAATGCATTAACCAAAGCGGGTATCGAGGCGGCAAACTTTCCGTTCTGTACCATCGAACCAAATACCGGTGTTGTACCTGTACCAGATCCACGTCTGGACAAAATTGCCAGTATTGTTAGCCCAGAACGTGTTATTGCCACGACCATGGAATTTGTTGATATCGCCGGTCTTGTTGCTGGTGCGTCGAAAGGTGAAGGCCTAGGTAACAAGTTTTTAGGTAACATTCGTGAAACAGATGCAATTGGTCATGTTGTTCGTTGTTTTGAAAACGAAAACATCGTGCACGTATCAGGTAAAGTTAATCCTAAAGAAGATATTGACGTTATCAATACTGAGTTAGCATTAGCCGATATGGAAGCGGCAGAGCGAGCATTAACGCGCCAAGCTAAAAAAGCCAAAGGCGGCGATAAAGACGCTAAATTTGAATTGCCTATTCTCGAAAAAATACTAGCTCACGTTGAAGAAGGCCACATGATCCGTTCGTTAGAATTAACGAAAGAAGAGATCGCTGCGGTTAAATACTTAAACTTCTTAACCCTCAAGCCAACCATGTACATTGCTAACGTTAATGACGATGGCTTTGAAGACAACCCTTACCTTGATCAAGTGCGTGAAATCGCCGAATCAGAAGGCGCTGTCGTGGTAGCTGTGTGTGCTGAAATTGAAGGCGAGCTGTCTGAAATGGACGAAGATGACCGTGAGATGTTTATGGAAGAGATGGGCTTAGAAGAGCCAGGTCTTAACCGTGTGATCAATTCAGGCTATGGTTTATTAAACCTGCAAACGTATTTTACCGCTGGTGTAAAAGAAGTACGTGCATGGACGTTTAAGCACAACTCGACCGCACCACAAGCTGCGGGCGTTATTCACACTGACTTTGAACGTGGCTTTATCCGTGCCGAAGTGGTTGGCTATGACGACTTTATTGACTGCAATGGTGAATCAGGCGCTAAAGAAGCCGGTAAATGGCGTTTAGAAGGTAAAGACTACCTTGTTAAAGATGGCGACGTTATTCACTTCCGCTTCAACGTTTAAAACGCGTTTAACACTCGTTTAACAGCATGTAAGCAACGCAAAAGTCACTGCTTTACAAACAGCAAAAAGCCCGTTTAAAACGGGCTTTTTTTATGCCATGAATATAGCTAAAACGTGACGCGTAAATCGTAACTGTTAACTACTTTTTCTTACCAGACGATTTTTTCGACTTCGCTTTTTTGTCATCATGGGGTTGTTCATCTTCTTCTACTTCGGTATACGGGTGACCATAGAATGAAGCAATTAACACATCTTTTAATTCACTGATCAACGGATAACGCGGGTTGGCCGAGGTACACTGATCATCAAATGCTTCAACCGACAACTCATCTATGCGGCCGATAAAGTCCGACTCTGAGACACCAGCGAGTTGAATCGATTTTGGAATATCTAGCTGCTCTTTCATCTCCTCCATCCAAGCTAATAAACGCTCGATTTTATCTGCGGTTTTATCGCCATCTTTGCTCAAGCCTAAATGATCGGCAACTTCAGCATAGCGACGACGCGCTTGCGGTCGAGAATACTGTGAAAACGCCGCTTGCTTGGTGGGATTATCCGTGGCGTTATAGCGCACCACATTGGATATCAATAAGGCGTTCGCCAAGCCGTGTGCTAAATGAAATTCAGCGCCGACTTTGTGCGCCATCGAATGACACACACCCAAGAAGGCATTAGCAAATGCGATACCGGCAATCGTCGCAGCATTATGCACTTTTTCTCGTGCGGTCGGATCATTAGCGCCATTTTGATACGCTGACGGCAAGTAATCTTTCAATAACCGCAAGGCTTGCAGCGCCTGACCATCAGAATATTCATTGGCTAGCACCGAGACATACGCTTCTAATGCGTGCGTAATGGCGTCATAACCGCCAAATGCGGTGAGGGACTTTGGCATATTCATTACTAAATTGGCGTCTACAATCGCCATATTTGGTGTTAACTCGTAATCAGCCAGAGGGTATTTGGCGCCGGTTTCATCATCGGTAACGACCGCAAACGGCGTCACTTCTGATCCCGTGCCTGATGTTGTGGTAATACACACTAATTCGGCTTTCGCGCCCATTTTAGGGAACTTGTAAATACGTTTGCGAATATCCATAAAGCGCATCGCCAATTCTTCAAAGGCGGTGTCTGGATGTTCGTACATGACCCACATGATTTTTGCTGCATCCATTGGTGAGCCACCACCAAGAGCGATGATCACATCAGGCTGGAAGCTTGTCATTGCGCGTGCGCCACGCTTGACAATGGATAATGTAGGATCGGCTTCTACGTCGGAGAATATATGAGATTCAATGCCAAGATCTTTCAATATCGCGGTAATATCGTCGGTGTAACCGTTATTAAACAGGAATTTATCGGTAACGATAAAGGCACGCTGCTTACCCGATAAGTCCGATAATGCTATCGGCAAACTGCCTCGACGAAAATAAATGGATTTAGGTAACTTATGCCACAACATATTTTCAGCCCTTTTGGCGACGGTCTTTTTGTTGATAAGGTGTTTAGGCCCTACGTTTTCAGAAATAGAATTACCACCCCAAGAACCACAGCCTAAGGTTAAACTCGGCGCGATGTTAAAGTTATAGAGATCGCCAATACCACCGTGTGAGGTAGGAATATTAACCAGAATACGCGCGGTTTTCATTTTATCGCCAAAATAATTAATGCGATCTTTATTTAAGTCTTGGTCAGTGTATATCGCCGATGTATGGCCAATACCGCCAAGCTCAACCATAACGCAGGCTTGGTCTACCGCATCTTTAAAACTTGATGCTTTAAATAAGCCCAAGGTTGGTGATAATTTTTCATGGGCAAAAGGGTCATCGAGACTAACGCGCTTACCTTCGCCAATTAAAATTTTGGTTTTTGCAGGTACCTTAATGCCCGCTAATTCGGCGATTTTCACCGCCGGTTGGCCAACAATAGCGGCGTTCAAGTTACCATCAATTAAAATGATGTCTCGAACTTTATCTGCTTCGGACTTACTCAGCACATAACCATCATGGGTAGCAAAACGCTCTTTCACCTGATCGTAGACGTCATCCATAACGATCACCGCTTGCTCTGAGGCGCATACCACGCCATTATCGAAGGTTTTCGACATCAGCACAGAGGCAACGGCCCGCTTGATATCTGCGGTTTCATCAATGACCACCGGCACATTACCCGCACCGACACCTATGGCGGGTTTGCCCGATGAATACGCTGCTTTAACCATGCCTGGACCACCGGTTGCCAAAATCAGGTTTATATCATCATGGGTCATAAGTGCGTTAGATAATTCAACCGACGGCACATCAATCCAACCAATGATATCTTTTGGCGCACCTGCGGCAACCGCTGCATCAAGCACAATTTTTGCCGCGTCATTGGTCGAAAACTTCGCTCTAGGGTGCGGTGAAAATACAATACCATTACGGGTTTTAAGGGAGATTAAGGCTTTAAAAATCGCCGTTGATGTTGGGTTGGTTGTTGGTACAATGCCACAGATCAAACCAACCGGCTCGGCAATTTCTATGGTGCCAAACTCTTCATTTTCCTCGAGAATGCCACAGGTTTTCTCATCTTTATATTTATTGTAAATAAATTCTGAAGCAAAATGATTTTTGATCACCTTATCTTCAATAATGCCCATACCAGATTCTTCAACGGCTTTTTGCGCTAGCGGGATACGAGCATTATTGGCTGCCAAAGATGCAGCACGAAATATTTCATCCACCTGCTCTTGACTGTAATTGGCAAACTTCTTTTGAGCTGCCTTTACACGGGCAACCATGGCATTGAGTTCATCGATATTGCTAACCGGCATGAGGCCTCCATGGGTTAATATTATTTGTCGACTTAAACAAAAGTGTTCTTTAAATATAATGAAAATTCATAAAACTGCCTGTTCATTTACCATGAAAATAAAAAAACCGGCTAAATGCCGGTTTCTTTAATTGATGATGTCATGCCCAAAGCCGCACTATAACGGCTCACTCTCTAAGTAAAACGTACCTATGGCATCACGTAAACCGCACGCCATGGATTTCGCGTCGATATCTAATACTTTACTTACATAGCCTGGTGCGGTGATGCTTATCTCACCGGTTAATGGTGCGTTTTCGCTGCTTTGTATAGACGCGTTATAGGCGCAACTGTCATCATTTAGTTGTGGTGAAACAAAGGTTTCAATCAAGGTGCCATAGTCTTTGTTGCGCAAACTGACCTCAGTCTCACAACTGAGAACTTTACCGCTATGTAAATCGATAACCCGCAGTCGATAGACAGGGCTTATTACCGGGTTGCATACATACACGCCATTATCCGGCATGGTCATATTGGTAATGGACAAACTGTATTCGTCATCAACTGCGTCTTCATAACGATCTACGTAGACATAGGTTGGGTAACCATAGGTCTCGTCGTACTCAATATCAATGGCATCGACGCTGCCAATTTCTTGTTCAAGAAAATCAAACAACTGATTAATTGATGCCAGCCAAGCACGTTGTTGGTCTGCATCAACGAATTGCAGACTTTCGTTGTTGTAGCGAATCACCTCACTACCGCGCTGCTCGACACTAAACGAGGTATTGCCAAAACAAAAGCAGCTTAAATCAATATCGAACGCGTATTGATCGATTTGTTGACTCTCCCACTTTTGTCGATTGTTTTTTAATTTAGATAGGTCTTGCGATTGGTCATCGCCGCCACAAGCCATAAGAGTCGTAGCTAAGATTGGTAGCATCCATTTTACCAGGGTCATTTTAATTCCTTTTAACTGTTGTTATTTTATTAGCCGCTAATAGCATGTTAAAAAAAACGGGTGATTAGCTGTGCTAATCACCCGTTTTCACAAATTAATCGAGTGATTAAAGTGGTTTAACGTTTTCCGCTTGAGGACCTTTTTGGCCTTGAGTTACTTCAAACTCAACCTGCTGACCATCAGTAAGAGTACGACGACCAGTACCTTGGATAGCGCGGAAGTGAACGAATACGTCTGGACCGCTTTCTTGAACGATAAAACCAAAACCTTTTTCGTCATTGAACCATTTTACTGAACCAGTTTTTACATCTGACATAATTTTTTCCTAAATATTTAAAAGTTTGTGGGTAAGCATTGTTGCCTGTCCCTATTGTAGCTTTGTAGATGTTACAGTTTTATGTCGAGATGGTGGTACGCGTGTACTTACTTAAACGATACTTTCTGAGTTAAATCAATTATCTAGTTATAAACCAGATAAGCATTTTGCGGTTAACTCTGATCGCTTAAGGTATAAATTTCGAAATAAAGGCGAAGCATTTGCAAAACTCGAACTTTACTATACGTCATTGTGTTGTCAATTCAAGCAATTTATTGAAATTTCATGATAATTTCACAATCGATGATTGCTCGCAATGTATTGATTTAACAGGGAAACAGAACAACTGTACAAATTTCAACCAACAAAAAAGGCGACCAAAAATCGCCTTTTTTTAAGCTAAAACAACGGAACATTTTATGTTCAATCAAAACAAGACACTAGTCTTCAACAACCACCTTATCTTGGCCTTTGGCAGGCAGTTTTGGTGTATATATCTCTTCAATCTGGGTACGCTTTAATTTCAATGTTGGCGTTAACAACTCATTTTCCGTGGTCCAGCCGTCTTTACATATGTATAGGTAATCTAGACGCTGATGAGATTCCAGTTCTTCATTAACCTCATTTAAGGTATCAATTAATGATTGCTTCACGCTGCCGTGATTGATATCAATGCCTTCCGATAAAACCACCAACGCAAGCGGTTGTGGACGACCGTAGCCAATGACGCAGACTTGCTCAATTTGCACATTTTTAGCCAGCATACGTTCGATAGGAACGGGCACCACATATTTACCTTTTGCGGTCTTAAATTGCTCTTTTATGCGGCCGATAATTTGAAAAGCACCATCCTCGGTCATCTTGCCTTTATCGCCAGTTCGGAACCAACCATCAACAAAAGACTCTTGTGTCGCCTTGCTGTTTCGATAGTATTCTTTGGTCACGGCATCACCGCGAATCAACACTTCGCCATCATCTGACAACGACATTTCAACGCATTGCGCCGGACGACCTATGGTGCCCAGTAATTTGCGCTCAAAAGGCAGGTTGCCACAGGAGAAACCTGATGTTTCGGTCATTCCCCAGCCTTCGCCAATAGGCATGCCAATTTTATAGAACCATTCCAGTACGGCGACCGATATCGGCGCCGAGCCGCTGGCAAACACGCGACATTGGTCTAAGCCCAACTGGCTGCGGATTTTCTTCGCCACCATATTGCCAATAAATGGCATTGCCAACAGGAAATTAAGTTTTGTCGGTGGCAGTTTAGCCAATATTTGTGATTGGAACTTAGTCCATAGACGAGGTACTGAGACAAAAAACGTTGGTCGACAATATTTTACGTTTTCAATAAAGGTATCCAACGACTCAACAAAATAAACCGCAAAGCCTTTTTCTATTGCCGTCATCTCAATCACACAGCGTTCGGTGATATGCGCTAAAGGCAAATATGACACCACACGATCATCTTTATTGGCATTAATAACTTTAATCGTTCCTTGCCCTGCAGAGGCTAGGTTTTTGTAACTTATTACCGCACCTTTTGGTGCACCGGTTGTGCCCGATGTGTAAACTATCGACATGGTGTCTTCAATATCGGCTTGGTGCAATTCTGCCAATGGCTGATGCTCTTGTAAAATGGCATCGACGTCAAAATCACAATCGACACCATTGTTGTAGCACTCACCAAATGAAATGGTATGACACTCTTCCGCTTTGGCCGCTTTTACTGCTTTTGCATCATCTAAAGGACCAATAAACAAGGCTCGCATATCAGAATGCTCAGCCACATAGGTAATGGTGCTCGCACCTGCCGTCGCGTAGATTGGCACGCTGATCATGCCAGCCATCATAATAGCCAAATCAGCAATAAACCACTGAGCGCAGTTTTTCGACAAAATGCCGATGCGATCGCCCTTTTGGTACCCTTGAGCATGTAAAAAGGTGGCGATTATGCGGGCTTGTCGCTCGGTTTCGGCGAAGCTGAATTCACGATATTCGCCTTTGACAGGTTGATGCAAAAATATTTGCTGTGGACGCTCTTGAGCGTGGCCAAGAAAATGACTTAACGGCGTTTGATATTGCATATTAGGTTCGTTTATTGTGAGTTATGAATTTAGTATATGGAAAAATAACTCAATAACAAAGACTTAATTTGTTCTGCAAAAGACTATCGAAGGCCGCAATGCGACACGTATATCGCCTTAAAAGAAAGACAGCCAGTCCAGTTCAACAAAAAGTTTTCGCCATTGCTCATCAAGTGGTGCTTCAATCGTCACTAACTGCTTACTGTGTGGGTGCTCAAACGACAATACTTTGGCATGCAACATCAGGCGGTTAATGGCAAAATGCTCACGAAAAAATGGGTTTTGTTTGTTATCGCCATAGTTGATATCGCCAATGATGGGATGTCGAAGGTGAGCTAGGTGGCGACGAATTTGATGACGTCTGCCAGTATGCGGGCTTAATTCAAGCAAAGAATATCGCACACTAGGGTACTTGCCTACAGCAATATCTAAGGTTGCAGTGGCTAATCGACGAAAGTCTGTTTGTGCCTGTTTTTCCGCCGCCTCTGCATTGGCGTACTTATCGCCAATCTTATCCAGCTTCTCTTTCAACGGATAATCGATATGACCACTTTGCGGCGCATGACCTCGACTTACGGCGAGATATTGCTTGTCCATTTTCTTGTCCATGAACGCCTGCCCCATTAAACGGGCGGTCTGTTGATCAAGTGCAAACAGCAACACCCCAGAAGTCGGCCGGTCTAAGCGATGCAATGGATATACGTATTGGCCAACCAAATCACGTACCAACTGTAAGGCAAAGTATTTTTGGTCACGGTCCAGGTAGGAGCGATGCACGAATAAGCCGCTCGGTTTATTAACGGCCACCAGATATTCATCCTGATAGAGGATATCGAGTTTTGGTGCATCTTCGTCTACCGCTTGGTTTTGCTCATCAAGCTGTTGTTTATCAAATAGGTCGGTCATTCGCTTATCAAGTGGTTCTTTGCTGTTATTTATACAGGGCATTTATTATAATGCGCGGCATTGAAATTAAAAACGTAAACTTTGATTATCCTGTAGGGCTGTATGAGCGAACAATCATCCACCAAAAAAGACACCATTGATACCATTTCTGAATTATTGCAATTAAGTGGCTGCCAATATCGAATCTATGATTTGGGTCGCAAAGTCAGCAAAATGAGTAAGCAAGACTTTGAAAAAGTGGAACAAGCGATGCAACCCTATCCGTTCCCAATACAGGGTCATGCCATGTTTGCCTTGGTGTTTTGGCAAAAAGCGCAAACCACACCATACATTTGGTTTGTGAAATTACCGCTGGATGAACGTGGTTTATTAAATCAAGGTTCCCGAAATCATTATTTAGCCATCATTCTCGATGCCTTGGGCAAGGATCTAACGCAAGATCCAAGTGAAAAACAGGAAGAGTTGTTACAGGCTAACCCTTACAACTTTACCCCAACACAATACAAGCTTGCTTCGCTTAATGCGGTGGTGAAGCGCGACTTAAAACAGAGTGCCTCGCAATATTATGAACATTGTCAGTTGTACATGTCTGGCAAACTTGGTTTTGCAGAATGGCAAGGTGTTGCGGTACAAGGCATATGTGATTTTGCCGCTCGTATTAACGACAATAACAACAGCCAATTGCTTATCAATGCGTTAAACAAATTGCCAAGCGAGGTGCTTACACCGTTATGCTCGGCATTAGAAAACCAGCAATTTGATATTCATTTATTACAGGCCTTTATCGAACAAGCCAATAACGAGCTAGACCGCAGTGACGTCAATGTACAACGTCTTGCCGATTTGCTCAGAGCAGTGAGTGATCATAACCAACACCCACAAGTAATCGCTTTAGCGCAACGTATTTTAGCTGCCGATGTCAGTAATGATTTGAATTTATTGTTAACCTTTACCGGCAAAGCCTGGGGTCTACTCGCGGACAACGAGCGTTTATTGCAGTATCTGGAAAACGTCAGCAGCCATCTCGAACAAGATGTATTTTCAGCTGTTTTTCAAGACCTTGTTGCAATCCCAACAATTCGCCCATATGTATTACAATGTCTGCGTTCGCCACAACGCAGTGACAATTTGGTTAACGCTATCGGTGCCATTTTTGCCGCCGTTCAAAATAAGAAATAACCCATTTTAATGGCAACAAAAGAGTAACGCATCACATGGTATTGTCTGACATTTATTTACTTCTAGGCCTGTTCTTACTGGTTTGGTACATTTGGTTTAGTCGAGAAATCGCCGAAATAGCGCGCAATAAATGTCAACAATACTGCGAGCAACATGGCTTGCAGTTTATCAGTATTGCTCGTACCAAAACCCGCATTCGTTTCTCAAAACGCCAAGGTTTGTACATTCACGCTGAATACTTATTTGAGTTCAGCGGTGACGGTGAAAGCGCTTATGCAGGTACGTTAATCATGCACAGCAAAAAAGTCGCCGCTTTTGACCTGCCACCATACAAAGTCTGATCAGCCGCTGTTATCCCTCTAATTAGCACAACTAGCGCTGGTTTATTTGCAAGTAAACTGCTGTTAACTTGATGTTAATCAATATTTAGACGCATAATTATTGGCAAGCTAAAGTCTGTAAAACAGCGAGGGCTTGCTATGGGACAAAATGTACCTAACACCACTTTTCAACGCCAGGATTTTGAACAATTCAGGCTCGAGCTGTATCGTCAACTGGATCAATTAAAAGACATTCTGGCTACGCCAAACTTTGGCCAACAACGTCATAAACTTGGCGCAGAGCTTGAGCTGTACTTAATTGATGAAAACGCTCAGGCGAGTCCAAGTAATCAAGCGGTATTGCAAAAACTGTCTGATCCGCAATGCCAATATGAATTGAATCAATATAATTTAGAGATCAATTTATCGGCATTCGATCTCGATAAAACCCCTCTGTTTCACCTAAAAGATGAGTTACAACAAAAGCTCGCCAATCTTGCCGAGGTCAATAAGCAGCTCGGTATCAGCGCCTTGCCTATCGGTATATTACCAACCTTAAATGACAGCGACTTATGTGCTCAATGGATGACACCTTTGGGTCGCTACCATTGCTTATCTCGACAATTGATGAGCCAACGCGGTAGCGACTTTCACATTAAAATTAATGGTGATGAGCCATTAGATATGCGCTTAGCCGATATAAGTGCAGAAGGTGCCAATACCTCATTACAAATTCATTTGATGACATCACCAGAGCGTTTTACCCGAGTGTTTAATGCGGCGCAATTAACCCTGCCGTTAGTTACCGCAATCAGTGCCAACTCGCCGACATTTTTAGGGCGACAATTGTGGGATGAAACCCGCATCGCCTTATTTAAGCAGTCCATTGATGTACGTCATAACAATGCCTTATTACCAAACGAGCCGGCTCGAGTCAGTTACGGTTACGGTTGGCTGCGCAACAATGTTTGGGATCTATTTGCTGAAGCGGTCGCCTTATACCCGCCGATTATTCCTCTGCGCGACGCCTCTGAACCGATAAATGGTTCACCACAGCATTTACCTAAATTAGCTGAGCTTGGTTTGCATATGGGCACGCTTTGGCCATGGCATAGACCGGTTTATGATCATCATAATAACGGTCATATGCGCATTGAATTTCGCGCCATCGCCTCCGGCCCTACGGTGGATGATATGCTCGCCAATGCCGCCTTAGCGATTGGTTTAGCAGAAGGCTTGGCTGATGATGTCGATGAGATTATTGCCCTAATGCCATTTAAATACGCCGAACATAATTTCTATCGTGCCGCACAATTTGGGCTTGATGCGAAAATATTATGGCCGTTACATCACAAGTATCAATTGCAAACCGTGTCGATTGAACAGGTTATCGAGTCGATGTTAACCACGGCACGTAAAGGACTAAGACGTATTGGTATTAGCGCCGATGAAAGCAATTATTTTATGTCCATTATCGAGCAACGTTTAGATAGCGGGTTAACCGGTGCTCGATGGCAACGACAAACGTTGCAGCACTATCGACAAACAATGAGTAACGATGCGGCATTAAAGGCGATGGTATTGGCTTATCAACGCAACTATCAAAGTGGCAACAACTTGTGCCAGTGGGAGCGACCATGGCAATAGACTTTAATGAGCTTTGCTATCTAAAAGATCCTGACATAGACGCGCTAAAATCCGACTATGAACAGTTTTTATTGAGCCTATATGCGCCAACGATAATTGATGTTTCAGGCAAAGACCAACAGCGCACTCGCGTCATCACAACGCTTATTCATGGCAATGAACCGTCTGGCCTTATTGCCACACACCGTTACCTAACCAATTTAAAGGCCAGCGAACGACCAACAACCAATTTGCGATTTATTATCTGCAGTATTGAAGCAGCAAGCGCGACGCCAAATTTTAGCCATCGTTATTTGGCAGACGGCTTGGATCTAAATCGCTGTTTTGGCAATAGCACCGAGACTAGCGGTTATTATCATCGTGCCAACCTTATCGATAAGGCGATACGGCAAGTAAACCCTGAATTGGTGGTGGACTTACATAACACCTCAGGCTTTAGCCCAGCGTTTGCCGTGTCCATTATGAAAAACGAAATGGCATTATCACTTACCGCAGTATTTTGTCACTCATTGGTTTTATCACAAATTCGTTTAGGTGCATTAATGGAGCAAGACTTTGGTTGTGAAGCCATCACCATTGAATGCGGTGGCAGTAAAGACAGTCAATCCCATGAAGTGGCCTATCTGGGTTTGTTAAAACTCGCCAATATCGACGATTTAAGTCAACAGCACCTACAAAATAATGTCACCACCTACTTAAACCCTATGCGTTTACAGGTCAATGGCGATATCGAATTAAATTATGCGCAACACGACCTTGGCTTACCTGGAGTGACCTTGTGTGAGCACATTGAGCAGCACAATTTTGGGCAAATATTTCCCGAACAAATGTTAGGTTGGCTCGACAATAACGGGCTGGAAAATTTACGACTGCTGGATGCCAACGGAGTCAACGTGGTTGATAAGTATTTTCAATTACGCGGCAACCAATTATTACCCAAAACATCCATTCACTTGTTCATGGCAACCAGAAATGAACGTATCGCTCGCAACGATTGCTTGTTCTATTTGGTTACCCATGACAACCAATTAGCCTAAACTTCAGAGATGTTAGAAGCCGCAATAAAATCAGCGAGTAATAACCAGCGATAAACAGGCAGATAGGCTGACAGAAATGCTCAAACAGACGGCTTGGCCAACAACAAGCAAATCGCCAACATTAACGGCGTGACATTGGCAACCACCACATTTAAGCCTAAGGCTTTATCTAATGCCTGAGTATTAGAGCGTTCAATCACATAGCGGCGCAAATGACGCAGACATTCAACACCTGCTAGCAATGGTAACAAGGCAAGCAAGGTCATCCTTGGTAGCCACAGTTGGCGTGTTGCCCAGCAAATAAGGACGGCAACGAGAGCAATGAACAGCGCATAGATAATTACCGCGTTTTTAACCCCAAAAGCAATCACCGCATGATGACGACCAAAGCGTTTATCAACACTGGCATCAGGAATTTGATTAACTAATAATAGATTTGAGACCAGTAACGCGGTGACTATTGCGACAACCATACTGGCCGCATTAAGTTGTTGCGTTAAAGCCCAAAAGGAGCCGCCCACCATCAGCAAACCAAAACCAATGCCCGGTGCCAGCAAGCACATTACCGGCAATTTATTAATGTATTTGGTATAGCTAATGATAATAATGAGCCCAAATAGCCCAGGTATCAGTAATTGCCAGCCCAAGATGATAACGAAATACAAACCAATGGCGGCGCACAAAGTTAAACTAAACATCGCTAATTTAAAAACAGCTGGTGCGGCGTCAGGACAGGCAGGTAAGGCACCACTACCACCGCTAAATGGCGTGCGCTCGGTATGTAAGTCGAGGCCGGATTGAAAGTCTTGATATTCATTTAAGGTATTGACACTGATATGAGCAGCAAGAGCTGCAAGTAATACCAAGGCTAGGTGCACAAAGTGGACTTCGATTTGCAGCCAATAGCTAACAGCGTATGCCAGCAGCACACAAAACAAGGTGAGTGTTAAAAATGCAGGTCTGCAGGATTGCCATACGGCATAGATAATAGGTTGTCGCATGTGCAGTAAATAACCTTAATTAAAATCCCTAATTTAAGAGCTAAATTTAAGAGCTAAATTTAAGACCTAAATTTAAGACCTAAATTTAAGACCTAAATTTACAAACTTTTAGGTCAAGACTCAGCTATCAAGGCGCAGCTAAATTGGCGACGAACAATCATCGATACTACTCTGACTCAGTTTGCCAATAACGCTGCATCTCCAAAAACAAAAAGGATGCTGTCCAAGTAATCAATAATAGACCGGTTAACGATTCTACACCGGTATAAAATCGAATCGCCCCATGAGGTTCGATATCACCAAAACCGACGGTACTAAATGTGGTAAAAGAAAAGTAAGTGCAGTCGAGCAAACTGCCATTGAAGTTGCCTTTTAGCGTACCAAAGGCCTCATCTTGCATCATAAAATAATAACCCAAGGCAAAGATCCATACTTGTACGCAATGAGCGAGCAGCGCTCCAACGACGCCAACAACAATTTGATATTTATTTTTATAGTGCAAATAAGGCAATCGGCGAGATAACGACCTAAGTGCCTCGTAATGTAAGAGGACGCAAGTAGCAACAACCACAGTCGTCACCAGTGACAGTACGATCATCAATTCTAACTCGTTGATTTAGGTACATATAAGGATGGCTTTTTTATAACGGTTTGGCAAGGGTTAAAACAAAACGGCTGCCCTTACCCAGCTCACTATACACCTTGATATCTATGCTCAACAACTTCAATAATCGTTTACTAATTGCCAGCCCTAAGCCGTTATGTTTGTGCTCATTATCAATGGCATTACTGGCTCGATAACGAGGTTCAAAAATATAGGCGATTTCTTCTTTTTTGATGCCTGTCCCGGTATCGATAACCGATACTTGCACATCATTACCTAGATCTTCGACGTCAATACTGATGGTCCCTCCAGCAAAGCTGTGTCGTAATGAGTTTTCAAGCAAATTGGTGAGAATGCGGTCCAACTTACCTATGTCGCTATACACAGATAACTGGCATCGTGGTGGCTCGATATGAATAGCAACGTTGTGCTTTTCCGCCTGCAAATGAAATTTAGCGGCAATGTCATACAACAACTCACCTATATTGAAGCTTTCCCAGTCCAGTGACACCTGACCGGTATCAAGATGAGCGAGTTCGAATATTTGGTCAATAAGCATATTGAGCTGCTTACTGTTGCGTAACACAATAGCCATGTATTCTTGGCGTTTGTCATCGGTTAATTGCTTATCTCGAATCGCCAATGTCTCAATATAGCCTTGCATCGCCGTTAGCGGCGTGCGCAAATCGTGGGATAAATGCGACAATAACTCACGCCGTTGTTGATCATTGGCGGTGAGTTCTCGCAATTGATGATCAATTTTTTGCACCAATAACCTAAACTGACAGCCCAATTGTTGGATCTCGTTGTCGCTATCGCTTTGCCAATAACGCAGATCTATTTGCGAGCTGTCAAATGAAGCGGCAATGAGTTGGTCAATATCTCGATTCAAACGACGTATTGGGCTGGTGACAAACCAAAACAAGCCGAGCATCAACAACAGCAAAAACAGTAACGCGCTAATGCTTAATACTAAATAGTCGGTAAACTTGCGCTGGCTTCGGTCTGAATTGAAAATATTGTCATAGCGCTGCCCAGCGACAATGACATACAAATAGCCCTGCAGTTCAGCACCATTAAATACCGGTGCCGCAGAAAAGATTTTTTTTCTTGATACGTGTCGAGGATCGTCACCAAGGATCGGTAAAGGTGCTTGATTTTTGGTGAGGTTAAGCAAGGGTTGTAAATCAATTGTTTGTCGTTTTATCAACGAATCATCGGCGGAGTGGATAACAATATTGCCGCCTTTGTCGACAAAATAAAATTCAAACGCTGGCCCTAAAACCATTTGCGTATGAAACAGGTTAGTTAACGCTTGTTTGTCGTAGATACCTTGTTGCAATAACGGGTTGTCACGAGCAAGATTAGCGGCAAGTGAAACATGTAAACGCTGTTGAGCTTCAAGTCGAAATTGTTGACCGGCACGCTCTGACCAAAGATAAAAAACACTGGCTACGGCAATAAACACCAAGCAAAGCGCCAGGCTCAATCTTTGATACAGTGATAATGTCATGCACTAACGCCTTGTCGATTAAATTTATAACCAACCCCCCAAACAGTCTGCACGATTTGTGGGTTGTTGATATCTTTCTCTAATTTATTACGCAAACGATTAATGTGAGAATTTACCGTATGCTCATAACCGGAGTGGTGGTATCCCCAAACGGAGCTCAGTAACTGTGAACGTGAAAACACTTGATCAGGGTGCGACGCTAGATACAGCAACAAATCAAATTCTGTCGATGTTAAATCCAAGCGTTGCCCTGCTAAGGTCGTTTTATGAGTTAGCTGATTAATGTGTAAGTCGCCAAGTTGTAATTGCGACTCTACTGGCGCTTGCTGTTGACAAAATCCAGCAAGAAGATGCACACGACGCAGCTGAGTGCGGACCCTAGCTTGTAACTCTCGTACACTAAACGGCTTGGTCATAAAGTCATCGGCGCCAAGTTCTAACCCTAATACGCGGTCCGTTTCGCTGCTTTTCGAGGTTAAAATCATAATCGCCTGCTCAGGCTTTTTGTCTCGCAATTGCCGACAAATATCAAGCCCAGACAACTTGGGTAACATCACATCAAGGATCACCAACTGGTAATCGTTAGCCAAAGCCCTGTCCAAGCCCTCTTGTCCACAACGTTGGTGTTCAACATCGATAGCGAGCTCGTGCAGTTGCATGGTCACCAGCTCAGCTAAATCATCGTCATCTTCTACTACCAGTACAGTATCTGTCATATGCGGCTCCTACCAAATGGCGAAGCCGCATAACAGCTGCTCGCTACTCAGTACGTGTGATGGTTACTCTCAACGTTGGGTTATCAAACCTGTGATCGAATGTTAATGCAGATGCCATCAAGCCATCATCCATGGTGACAACACCCGGGTGCATAGCAACGAAGTCGACGTCGTCACGAATCGCATTATAACCTTCTCCACCGCCAGCGGGTCCTGGAATGCTAGCGGCGGTTTCACTGTTTGCTTCTGTTCCTGCATCATATGAACCGCTAACTAAGGAAATACTTTCACCAACTTCAAGATCAGCGATCATTAAGCCGTTAACACCGGCAAAGGCATCATTGGTATTCACCAGCATGGTAGCCAATGAAATCTTTTGCGGTAACAAGGCGCTGGTGGTGATAGTTATCTGTTGATTCATACCAGGCATTAACATGCCCTCCCCGGCAGCACTGACGCTCACCACATCTAAATCCATGATCATGGCACCATCACCACTTTCGGCTAAGTTTTCCAATGCCATACTGGCACTCTCACCTAGCGTCCATAATTGACCTTCATCGTGCAACACTACGGCCACTGGCGACATAGGTTGCGCGTAAGTTAAGTTGACCACATCTACCTGGTAACTGAAATTCGGGATGTTGGTTGAGACAGCTGAGACGCTGTCATCACCGCTATCACCACCACAAGCGGTGAGTAATAATCCTGAACTGATCGCCAGAGCGGCTAGTTTGTTTATTTTAAAATTCATCACAACCTCCCATTACTTAACAACAACGGTTACTTTCGCAACCGGGTTAAGCCAGCGATGCACCGTGTAATCAAGATCACTTTTACCACCTTCGGCGTCACCATCCCCCATATTGCCGCGATGAATATGTACATAGGTGTTTTCTTCACTCATGGTGACACCCGTACCGCCAGTACCCGCAGCGCCACCTGGTGCGGCAGGAATACCCGGAGTACCAGGTGCACCACCACCGTTAACGATTTCATCGTTGGCTTCAGTGCCCGCATCATAAGCGTTTAAAGTAAATGTATAGGTTCCTGGTTCACTTGGAATCATCCAACTGTCTAAACCGACAAAACCATCGTTACTTGGTAAAATCATCGCCGCTAATGACAAGTAGTCATTACCTTCTGAGGTCGACATCATCGCCATCGCCGACATGCCTGGAGCTAATAAACCGGCAGCAGGGTTTTCAGCCACATCAGCGCCGATATTTGCGAGGACACTGGAAAGGCCAGAAATATCACCACCCTCAGCCATTGCTTGTAATTCAGCACTGGCCATGGTGCCCGTTTCAAAGACGTGTGCGTCACCACTATGAGCGGCTACGATAATTGGCGTGTAATAAATGCCTTGCGTCGCATTGGTTATGGTCACTTCTATTTCAGCAGCTTGTGCCGTCATCGATAAAGTAGACATGGTGGCAATGGCAATTAGTTTATTTGGGCTTACGAAATTCATTTTGCTTCCTCTTTGATTTACTAAGTTTTTTGTAATTTTCAAAATCAGTATGCAAAGCAAAGCTGTCAAATCGCTCACGAAATTATCACAAATTTATCACAAGAAACTGGCGAATTTTTGATGAAATTTTTTTCTAACTTGGCAGGTCTTGTGTTCCTTATCTGCCAGAATTTTTTGTTATTTATACTCAGCAAATTGCGCAAAAACACCTATCATCATTAAGGCATGCCTAGGCTTAATAGGTATCGTTTTTTGTAGCTATCGTTAGATATAAGGTAATCATTATGACGCAATCGTATCGAGCACTTTGGGTTGAGGAGCAAGCAGACGGCAGTTTTAGCCAACAAATAAAGCAACTCGACATGAGTAATCTTCCCGATGACGAGGTGCTAATCAAAGTGCATTATTCGTCACTAAACTACAAAGATGCAATGTCTGCGGCCGGTAATAAAGGGGTAACCAGACAATTCCCACACACCCCAGGTATCGATGCGGCAGGTACCATTGTTAACGATAAAACCAATCAATTTGCCAAAGACAGCAAGGTGCTGGTGTTTGGCTATGATCTTGGTATGAATACACCTGGCGGATTAGCACAATATATCTGCGTGCCGTCTAGTTGGGTTGTGCCTTGCCCTAACAATTTATCTTTATCTGATGCGATGATTTACGGTACCGGCGGCCTTACCGCAGCGTTATGCGTTGATAAGCTATTGCTTATGGGCGCTAAGCCTGATGATGGTCCGGTTGCTGTAACTGGCGCAACGGGAGGCGTTGGCAGCGTTGCCGTCGCGCTATTACATAAGCTCGGCTTTGACGTCGTCGCTTTTAGTGGCAAAACAGATAACAGCTACTTACAAAAATTAGGAGCCAATGACGTTGTTCATCGCGATCGACTCAATGATATAGGTGATAAACCGATGGGCCGCGCCCTGTATGCCCACGGTATAGATACGTTAGGCGGCGATTTTATGGCAAACCTAATTAAGCAAATTAAACCCAATGGCGGCGTCGCTGCCTGTGGTTTAGCAGCGTCTGCCACCTTTAGCTTAAACATGTTTCCGTTTATTACTCGTGGCGTATCCTTGTTAGGCGTTGACTCAGTAAATATTGCGCTTTCGAGAAAAGCGCATATGTGGCACAAAATATCCGAGCAATATTACCTACCGGTTTTAGCGACACTGTCCCAACAAATCTCGTTGGATCAGGTGCCTGATATTTTACCTAAGTTTTTTAAAGGTGAAGTCACCGGGCGATACTTGGTGAACATTGGCGAGTAATCGTTTTTAACGGCATCTTTTGATGCCATTAAATAAAAAACCATTTGTCAAAATGGCAAGCATAACCGCTAATCATGAACTAAAATTTGTGACAACGCTTGGCCATATAATAACAGTAATAGGCGTCGTAAGATTTCTATGGAGTTTTTATGTGGCTAAGAACCATCCTGCTGATATTGTCAGGGTTTTCCCTAGTATTATGCAGCTTTGCTTTAAGCAAAAATAGCTATGCGACCCCAGCACAGTCTGCGCAGCAGTCAGCTACGCAGACATCCGAACGACCAACAACGCAGACGACCAATTTGTGGCAGCTTGCTGCTCGCAACAAACAACCTGACCATCAGCAAACCCACGTTCATGAGCTAATCAACGAGCAAGACATAATAGTCAACTTTAATACTCAAGCGCTTACTGAGCTGCTCGTCGGTCAACAAATACGATTGCAAGTTAATCATCAGCAACACATTACTCTCACTGTAGACAGCAAAAAACACAGTGAGAAACACGGCAAACAAACATTATTTATCAGCGCCAGTGATCACCATGAACATACACCAACCACCTTGTTTTTAAGCCATCGCGATACCGCCAGCCAAGGTTGGTTAAGAACGCCAACGCAAAGCCTGCGACTGTTGGTGCAAAATGGTGAGGGTAAGTTGTTCGCCATCCATAGTATGCATAACGACGCGGACGATGTTAGACCGCACAAATACTTGCATAGTGATGATCTGCATGATCATGACAAAGCCCGTCAAATACAAAACAGAATTGCCGCGAACATGTCGTTAACAACGCCCCCACCGGAGTCGGAGATAGCCATACTTATGGTCTACACAGACGAGGTCGAAAGTTACTTTTCCGGGCAGCAAGACTTACATTTTAGTCACCTCATCGAAGTCGCCAATCAAACATTTAGCAACAGCAAGGTAGATATCAAATTGACATTGGCCGCTAGCCATAAACTGAGTTATCAATTTGATGGCGATTTACAAACCGCATTGCGCGATGTGACCTACAACGATTTACAACAACGAGAAAAAATCGAGCAAATCCGCTATGAAACGGCGGCGGATTTGGTGTTTTTTATCCTTGGGCGCAGAACATCAAATGTTACCGGTTATGCGTGGGTAAATGGTGAGTATGGGGTGATAAGTGAGGATATTCGTTCCATGTATTCGGTTATGCATGTCAATGCCTCGGATTACGTGTTTGCCCATGAGATCGGCCATAATCTTGGCTTGCGACATTCCAGAATGCAATGGCCATATGAAGGCTCCACCTTCGACTTTGCCTTGGGCCATGGCGTTGAAAAACGCTTTATCACGGTCATGGCGTATAACAGTGATTTCAAAACATCAAACCGCTTAGCTGTATTCTCTAACCCCGAGTTATCTTGCTTAGGTTACCCTTGCGGTGTCGATCAATCTGATCAGCAACAGGGTGCAGATGCCAGCTTTGCCCTCAATGTTATTCGAGATGATGTTGCTCAGTTTTATAGTGAGCCGGTCAACCTGACCCGCAGTGAAACCTTGCTGACCAGTTTTCAGCATGCGCAACTTAAAGGCTGCATTCAAGCCAATATCGCCAGCCATTATTATATTGGCATGTTTAACAGCCTCAGTTGTGAAGCAAAACAAATTTCAAATCTGGACGATTTAAGTAACTTGTTTGCTCTGCGCACCTTAAACTTAAGCTACAACCAGATAAACAATATTGAGACGCTAGGCAAGCTTAAGCACTTAGTGTCTTTAAACCTAAACAATAATCAAGTAAGTGATGTCTCGCCGTTATTTAACCAACAAAAGCGCTGGCTAAAATTATCATTACAAAATAATCCGGTCTATTGTTGGCAAGTGGACTATCTACAAAACTTTGAAGATGTTTATGCCATAGATTTACCCGCGGATTGCGACGATGCCACCGAGTATGACGATTACGATATGGATGGCACAAGTAATCGAGACGAACTCAACAATAACACCAATCCAGCGTTAAACGCCCTCGGAGCCGGTGTTGCGCGCTTTGCAATTGCCAGTTACCAATTTAATGGTGGCGCTGGCGATGTCAGCGTTAAAGTTGAACGTCGCAATGGCAATGTCGGTATTCTCGAGGTATCTGTTGCCGTTAATGATGGTGATAATAATGTGGTCAGCGATGAGGTTATTACATTACAGCAACGAACATTAAGTTTTGCTCATGGACAGTTAGAAACCACACTGAATTTGCATATTGGTGAGCTGCAAAGCAGCAGTAAAACCTATCAATTAGTGTTAAATAGTGGTGACAACTCCAGCAGCGCCAACGTGATCATCAGTAATGAACAAGTCACCAGTGCCGAGCAAAGCTCATCTTCTAGTGGCGGCAGTGGCGGTTCTCTATCTTGGTTTATCGCTAGCTTGGGGTTATTAATGGTGATGATAACAAGATGGCGAAAAGCATCTAGACAGGCATTTAGATAGGCATGAACGCCATTTCGTCGCTTTTGCAAAAGCTATTGCAAAAGCTACTGCTATAGCCATGTTAGAGCGGGTGTTAGGGCTGGTGTTAAAGTTGCTGCTAAAGCTGAAGTTGTCGATGAGTTTGTCATTGTAGATCACAAGCTATCAGGATTTGTACAAGCGATTAAATTGTTTAATTGAAAAACCATTGATAAATTGATCGCCTACTTTAACCACTGGCACGCCACGAAAACCAAGTTGATTAAACTCTTTTTTGCCATTAGGCGTCGAAACATTACAAAGCCGATATTTGATGCCTAAATTGTCCAGATATTGCTTCGCCGTTTGACAATGCGGGCATTTATTCATGGTGTATAAGGTCACTCGTTTCACAATATTGTTACTCGTTTTCAGTATGTCTTCGCACAGCGTTCAAAACTAAACACCTAAAATTAAACACCTAAAATTAAACACCTAAAATTAAACACCTAAAATTAAACACCTAAAACTAAACACCTATAATGGCAATGGCAATGACAGTCCGCATATAGGCCAATAGTTAATGCCAGCCACTGCGCCATATCGCGCTATCTTTTAGCTGACGCCAATCAATATCATATTGGTTATTATTGATAACCGCCTGAATGAGGCACTCTATTACCTTACCGTTATCATCGTATGTGACTTTGGCAATAAAGAAATGGCGTTCCTTATTATTGACCTGCAGTTTTGTCCACTTGCTGTTTAGTAATTTTTTGGGAGAGATCATCGTATCACCTTATTTTGCAGATGATACGATACAAAGCTCAGTTTAGATGCATTGTGGCTGCTTAACTCGACGTTAAAGCTCCATCTTAATGGCATCAATGATGGCTTCAGGTTTGGTCAAATACAGGTTGTGATTCAATAACACTAAGTTATCATCCACAGCCAATAGTAACGCCGGAAATGCTTTGGTATTGATCACTTGTTGAATCTCATCAATTTCCGCTAATGCGTACTCGGCATCGCGCGTTAAGGTGTCTTTAAATACCTTACCTGGTGGTGACAATTTAAAGGTGTCACACAATGATTGAAAATCTTCTTTATCCAATAACGGGTTATTGTCGACAAAGTGCTGCTGCTGTAGTGCACGTAAAATCGCAATTGCTTGGTGTGGCTGTTTATTTGCCGCCCAAGCCATAAAGTTAGCAGACATCAGCGAGTCTTTGCTGTCATCAGCGTATTGCAGATAATCCATACCAAAATGCGCCGCGCTCTGCTCAGCGACTTGTTGCGCCTGTTTTTTACCCGGACTGTCATTGCCATCAAAGTAAGCAATATGCCAAAGATGGATAGGCATATCAGCAAATGCCTTGTGAATTTGTTCAACCAGTGCCGATGATGCATAGCTCCATGGGCTATGGCTATCATATATAAAAAATAATTCTGCGTTCATTAATATTCAGCTATTGTCTAAAATTGTGGGGATTTTAAATAGTTTAGTCGAGAAATGCCAACAGGTATTGCAATATGCGATGACTATTTGCGGCAATCAAACTCGAACAACATCGCCAGTAGCTATAATAACTCGGCAATAAGCTCAGCTCAAAATTAACGCCTATCACAAATTAACAGCGGTAAAAATAAACAGAGGCCAAACCTATAAGGTTTCGCCTCTGTTTAGCTTTTAAGCTGACTCTCATGCATTAATCATGCACTAAGCTCGTAACTTTTCTTAGAATTAGGTGCCGAGTCATAAATCTAGGCGCGTGTGCTGTGCACTCTATTTGGTATTCAACGCCACAGGGATTTGCCATTTATTGGCATCGCTTCGGCCTTGCATTTTTTCAACGACAACCAAATCAATAATGCTTAACATGCGCTCTGCCATCAGCGCGAAACTGTCTTCACCATCTTTTGTTGGGGTATGGTCAGGAAAATTACGGCGGGTCCTATGTATCCAATAGGTATCTGATATATTGTCGCTTGCAAACGCCGATTTAACGCCATCAATACCGTGCAAAAAACCCAATAAACCGCCCCAAGTTGCCGTTGGGTTGTCAGAATCCCAGCCACTTAAGCTGCCTATTTGAATGGTTCTTTTTACGTCGCCTTGACCATAAAACCAACTCACCAAGCTTGCCGCATAATTAATGCCCGCTTCAAATGGGTCTTTGTATTGATAACCATCAGCTTGCTCTAATTGATAGCGCTGATACACCGCATCTCGAGTTACTTCCCAATTTTGTTTATCGGGGTTATTGCGATAGTGGGCCAATACAAAGTCAAACATTTTCGCCGGATAGTCATTATCGTTAAGATGTTTTCGCGCCTGAGTTGCTAACCAAATGCCTTGCTCAGCAATGGGTAAGTCTTTATCAACGCTGCTTGCCAGAGAATGCATTACCACATAAAAGTTGGCAATTTGCGCGGACTCATGATTGGCGGCGACGCGTATAGGTAAGTAGGCTATATCTTTGGCAACAGCGACATTAACCGGTGCCAACAAACCGAAAAATTCGGTGGTTAACTGGGCATCAATCATCATGTATTTGGCATTATTTTTAGCTTCACTGGTTTCTGGTGGCAACATGCCTTGTGCCATTAAAATACGGGCACGCTCATTTGATTCCCATAAAAAATTTTCTTTTACAGGCTCTGAATCAGCGAATTTTTTAAACAATGGTGCGTCATCTTCTGAATAGGTATGCTTGAGCCAACCTTGCTTGATTTGCTCAGCGGTTAACTTGGCTGTTTGTAACTGATGATGAAGGTGCAAATAAATGTATTCAATATCGGTATCATCATCTGCGCCCCAAGGCACGCCCTCACGCTCTAAGTAAAAGTCGATAACATCGCTATGTGGAACACCTTCGCCCCACATCGCCGGTAAATCTTTGCTGCCCCAGTCTTGGTCAGTATAAAACGGCATGGTTTCTGGGGTACCGACTTTATCCATTTCCGTGATCAAACCGGTCCAGTTGGCAATGCTTTGCCCTAACCAAAAGCCTTGCAATCGCTGCTGGTATGCTTGCTTATCGATTTCGACAAACGCAGCCGGTTGGCTACCTTGCTCATCCTCTGCTTGCGCTGCAACAACTTGCGTATCGTCAGCCTCAGCGTGCACAGACTGATCTTGTTTTGCTTGCTCAGAGCAACCAAGCAGAGCAAAACAGATCAGCATGGTGTTTAAACCTTGTGTAGATTTATTCATCGTATTTGCTCCTAGTTTGGCGATACCCACTTGTTGATTAGTTATTGCCAGGCTCATATTGAAATGCTTCGGTTAAGCGTATATCAGCTAACGAGGCACCTAAATGCACCTTAAACTGGCCAGCCTCGGCCTTCCAGTCATTAGCCTCGACACTCCAAAACGATAAATCGCGTTGACTCAACACCATAGAGACTTGTTTGCTTTCGCCGGGCTGTAAAAATACTTTAGCAAAACCTTTAAGCTCTTTAATTGGTCGCTCAACACTGGCTTCGACATCCTGCAAATATAATTGCACCACTTCAGCCCCAGCTCGTTTGCCGGTGTTTTTAACATCGACGGTGACTTGATATAGGCCGTTAGAATCATCATCGGAAGCGTACTCGCCTTTGCTTATATCGATGTTTTCAAAGGTAAAATCAGTGTAGGACAAACCATGGCCAAACACGAACTCAGGCTCAATGGCTTGTTGCTCAAACCAGCGATAACCGATAAATACACCTTCTTTGTATAATGATTCGGTGGCATTGTAGTCATTCAGCGCGATTGCCGCGGTATCTTGCAATCGTTTTGGTAAGGTAATTGGCATTTTGCCACTTGGATTCACATCACCAAATATCACATCAGCAAAAGCATTACCGGCCTCAAGGCCTCCGTACCAGCCCCAAACAAGTGCGTTCGCTTGCTCAGCCCATGGCATTTCAACCGCAGAGCCAGCGACCATAAACAGCACGGTATTCGGGTTGGCTTGAAGCAGATTGTTGATCACTTCGTCTTGCGAGCCCGGTAGTTTCATATCTGTACGGTCAATAGCTTCTCTGTCATCGCCATGGCTTAAGCCACCAAAATAAATGACCGCATCGGCTTTCGCTGCAGCAGCGGTATATTCTGCCTTGTCGACAAAAAATGCACCGGGTGCATCCCAACCAAGCACAAATTCACCGTTACCTTGATAACTAATGGCAAATTTATGATTTTTATCGGCACTCAAATTAACGCTAATACTGGCTGTTTGCTTGCTGTCAGAGTCCAGCTCTAAAACCGTATCACCATCAATATTAACGCTTATTTTCCCTTGATATTCGAGTTTTAACAGATGCTCGCCACTTTCAAATGGCTTTACCTCAGCGTCCATCTCAATAAACTCGCTGGCATTGTCAGAGCCACTTTTATAGCTGGCATTAATGATCCAAGACTCTTCTAATAACTCTGACTTAGATGCATCACTAAAACGTTTGTAGGTCCAAGCGGGCGTACCGGTCCAATGTTTCGAGGCGATATAATCGGCCGCAATTGGCGCTAAAGAACTCGAACGAGCGCGCATCACCTCGATATTAACCTCGTCACCCAAATAGTTTTTCAGCCCTTGCAATGGCGTGATTTCATATAACGACTTCACCTCTGAAGAACCGCCGCCTAAGCCATGGATACGATCGGCGTTAGGACCGAGTACTAAGACGTTTTTAATGTCTTTACTCAATGGCAAAACGTTGCCGTTATTTTTTAGCAACACCACGCCTTGACTGGCAATATGTCGCGCTGCTTGTTGATGCGTTTTGGTATTGCGACTGCCCGGTAAACGTGACTCATCCCACATACCGACTCGATGCATCAAACGTAAGATGCGTCTGACTTTGTCATCAACAACCGACTCAGAAATTTTACCGTCTTTTAGCATTTGCAAAAACGGCTGCGCCAAAAAGTAGTCGTCATAAGACTCAACATTGGTACCCATTTCTAAATCCAAACCATTAACCGCAGCATCATAGGTATTGATATCGACGTTCCAATCGGTGAGCAATACGCCGTCAAAGCCCCAATCGCCTTTTAAGATGTCCATCACCAGATGTTTCGATTGGTTGGCATTGGTGCCATAGTATTGGTTGTATGCGCCCATAACAGAATACACACCGCCTTGCTTAACCGCCGCTTCAAAGGCCGGCAAATACACTTCGCGTAAAGTACGTTCATCCGGTTTGGCATTAACACCAATACGGTTTAATTCTTGGGTATTGAGCGCATAGTGTTTTGCGTTGGCGGCAACGTCTTGCGATTGAATGCCTTTAACTTCAGGTACCACAAGACTGGCGGCAAGAAACGGGTCTTCGCCCATGTATTCAAAATTACGACCGTATAACGGCAAGCGCGCCAAATTTACACCGGGACCTAAAATGATATCTTTACCGCGATGCCGCGCTTCTGCCCCTAACACACTACCATGTAGGTGCGCCATTTCCGGATCAAAACTGGCTGCAACCGTGGTTAAATGCGGTAAATAAGTGGCATGATCATCGTCCCAACCTGCGGCATTCCAGGTGTCGCGTTCGTGTTGATAACGAACACCATGTGGGCCATCCGATAACCACAATTCTGGGATACCCAAACGTTCAATGGCATTGACGTGGAACTTGCCACTGGCATGCACCAAAGATACCTTTTCTTCTAACGTCAATTTTGCCAGCAACTGTTCAACGTCTTGCTCTACCTTGGCTAACCGTGTTTGTTTGGCTTGCTGGTAATCCGCGCTATCAATGCTTTGTACTGTTGCTTGCACCGCTTGTTGAGTTTGCTCGGTTTGTTCATTTTGTTGTGTCGACTGCTTACACGCCGATAAACCAACAAGCACGAATATTGATGACGCGCCATATGTTATCGCTCGGCTTAATATCGAATGTTTGATAGCGTTTTTCATGATCTGTTTTAGTTACCTTTAACCAACGTTAGCCGAGAAAATACATCGGCGGTTTTATAGCCTAAATTTTTATCGCCTGCGATTGGCGTAATCGTCGTAGAGCCGAGAAAGTGTTCTCTGACTTTACTGCCGTCATTGTCACAATAGGCGAGCATAAAGCCCAACACTTTACCTTCTTGCAAGGTGACCCGCGACGTCTGCCACTTGTCGAGCGGTTTGTTATGATCAAATGAATCATTATGAATTTCTAACGCCACTTCCCAAATGATGCCATTAGGTCGTTTATCATCACGACGCCACTGGCTTTTGACATGAGAATTTAGGGCTAAAAATTCCGGCTCACCGTTTTCCAGTTGACCACCGATATCAATCGCTTGATTATCCAAAGCAATATGATAGGCAAATGCATTATAGTCAAAGGTATGGGAACCACCGGACGCGTCTTCATCTATAAACACTTCTAACGCGTCATCATCCCAATAGAAAAACAGTGGGTCGGCGTATTGGTCAAACAGCACGTCGTCGCTCATCTCTACCAATAAGTACACATATTTTTCGTCCCAAGCGACCTTGAATCGCCCAGAAAAATCATCGCTTTTAGGGTAATTGCCAATCATGTCTTGATCCAATGGATACCATTGCCCCTGCTGCCATACGGGATCATCCGCGTCGGCATTTATGTTAATCGCTTGCTCGCTATATGGGGCTGTAAATGATTGCTTTTCAGGTTTCTGCCAGCTTAAACTTTGCCAACTTATGGTCATTAATAAAACAAGTACAATGGCACGCAACACGGCCTTTCTCCTTACATTGACAAAACATTGATAAATTATGTTTTGGCTTTATGGTCTCGGTATTTCGATATCCAACATATAATGTTTTCCTGCCTCTATCGCCCTGAAAACATTGCTATTTAATAATACATTATTAATATGAACTCGTGTTTTCTTTACCTCAGCGCGGCGAATATTAAAGGTGAAATAAGCCCCTCTAAAATTTCGAGAACCGCTGCACAGGTTCCAAGCTTGCGGTAGGTTAGGATTGATTCGCAAACCATCGCCCTCACCTTTTAAACCACAAATATGCTCGATAAAACATCGATACACCCATGCGATAGTGCCAGTGTTTATTAATTGGCTTGAACGCCCTGTGTATTCTGGGTGCAATAAATAGGCACCGCGGTAGTAGTTGGGAATAAAATTAGGTAACTGTCCACGGATAAGCGCATCGTTTTCATCGGGGAGCATTTTTCGCAATACATCATACGCCATACTCGACTCGCCTATTTGCAATAAACTATAGGCGTAAAACGCACTGGCATGATTATAAATGGAACCATTCTCAGCACTCCCCGGGAATTTTTGTGTAATGCGTCCAACGTCGTCACGCATACCGGTATAGGCTGGAGCCAGCATCATCACCCCATAAGGCGTGTGTAATCGTTGCATCACTTCATGCAGCAAGGTAAAGCGTTTTGCTGGTGTTGCCGCACCAGATAATATAGCAAAGCTTTGCGGGTTGAGATAAATACTACCTTCAACATCGTTTTTGCAACCAAAAATAACACCAGCATCGGTTTTGCCTCGAGCATACCAACCGCCATCCCAAAATACTTTATTAACCGCCTTATTTATCGCCTGACTGGCGTATTCAAACTCGGCCAACTTACTGCTTGGGTATTCAGGCAGGTAGGTTTTACAGATATAACACCATGTTTTAATCGCATAACTTGTTGCAAGTGACAACCATGCCGATACCCCTTTACCCTTATAGCCGACCATATTCATCGGGTCGCACCAATCGCCTTGGGCAATATAACTCAATCCTTGCTCGTCAGTGGCATCAAGTAGGTATTGCATCGCCAGTTCAACATGCTCTGCGAAACTGACGTTTTCGGCCGAATCGCCAAACGCCAAGCGCTGCTGCAAAATATCGCTATCATTGGTTTCATCGAGGTATACCTGCAGCGTCAATGGCAACCAAACACAATGGTCTGCATGTGGTACCTGATTAATGTATTTCAATGTCGCATTTTGCTCGATTAAAATACCATCGGGCATACGACCATCGCGGTGTTGTTGGCTCACCGCATGCAATAACGCTTTGCGAGTTTGCTCTGCGTTAATAAAAGCAATACCGATACTGTCTTGCAAGTAATTACGGGTTTGTGGGTCGGTGGTTAATCGTTGGCATTGATCATGATAAAAAATCTGTCTTGGCAGCCAGTTATTAACAAACTGGTTTAAGGCGTCATCCGGGCTATCGATAACAAAATGTTGTTGTGCTTGCTGCTGATAGGCTTGATAGCGCTCGCTGGCTTTACTAAAACCATCGGGATCATCAATGTATTTGGCTTTGATAGCCTCGATTTCGTCGGCATCTTTGGCTGGCCCAAACACCATTTTTACCGAAAAAACCTGTTTTTCATCAAGAACTTGTCGATATTGCAAGCAAGCCAAAGGAGTTTCATATATGGCTTCATCATTGGCTAATCGGGCTTTTTTTAAGGCGTCCGGCATCGATAAATGGCCATCACCTTCAAATTTTTGTTGATTGGCACAATAGCCATACGGCTTTTTCGATGTTAACAGATAGGTTTTGTCTTTTAGTTCTTGATTAGCAAAGTAATCATCAACCTTTTGATAAGGGGTAATAGACGTAGCGACGATGCCTTCTAATTCGTCTGCGTATTGTGCTTGTTGATTCATCCAGCTCATATAGCCGATTGAAAAATAGGGGTAAATACTTATTCTACGGGTTTTCTTCCCTAAGTTTTTCACCTCTAAGGTATACAGTTCACAAATATCTTCGCTGTCGATTTGTAAGGTCAGTAATACTTCGATACCGGATAAACGGTAACACCACTGAATCGATGACATGCCTTGGCGAAATCGGTAAAACTTGGCCTTTTGTCGACACGGTTGGTGTGGTGCCGAAAAAATTTCGCCAGTGTCTTCGTCTTTGATATAGACAAAACGGCCAGGTGCGTGGGCAAAGTACGGCATTTCCGGTTGCATAAAGGTCGTCGCTTCAATACTTGGACCGCGAGAATATTTGCCAGGCTCAGGTTGCATAAACTGCGCCTGCAAATAACCTTGGCAATTTGCCTGAACACTCAACTTTGGGTTAAACAAATAGGCCGATGCTAACGGCATTACCGTGGCATCTCGCAAGTTAATCGACGCTTGCTTTTGCTGAGATTGGAAATCAAAGTTCACTTTAGCCATGTTGATTGCCTTCTCCAGCTAGGGGAATTGGGGGGTTATTATTGTCCATCGGGTTATTGTCGTTCGCCTTTCTCGTTTTTAGTTGTTGCTGGATATCCGTTAGCCGCTTTTCTGTGAGTGGGTAAATTTTGATTAATAGCACCGACAATAAGGCAAATACTCCGGGGATCACCGTCATCAGCAACACAATACCGGCTTGCGATTCACTGCTTTGCTGTTGATTGGCGACGTAGCCAAGGGATGCCAGTAGATAACCAATTAGCGCCCCCGCCAAAGCGCCGCCGAGTTTTTGTGAAAATGCCGCAGCAGAAAATATCATCGCCGTTGCACGACGGCCGTTTTTCCATTCAGAATAATCTGCTGAATCGGCATACATTGAAAACACCAATGGCGATTTAGGCCCCAAACAAAAACCAATAATAATCTGGCACGCATACATCAGGCCGATGGCGTCTTTTGGAATAAAATAGAAAGCCATCGAAAATGCGCTGACTAAGGTCATTAAAATCAACAACAACACTTTTTTATCAAGATAGCGGCACATAAAGGGTGTCGCAGCCGCCCCGCAGGCCAATGCCAATAGGTAAACCATAGAAAAGCTACCGATCAGATCTTCTCGTTCGACAAAATACTTAAAGTAAAAGGTACCGGTGCTGGCTCGTAATGAAATGGTCATCATGATGATAAGCGCCAAAGCAAACAACACCAGCCAAGGCTTGTTTGAACCCAGATCGCGAATATCTTGCCAGACACTGCTTTGTTGGTTCTGCGGTGGTGCTATGCGCTCACGACAACTGCGAAATGTGAACCAAAATAATATTGCGGCGATGACACCGTATAACGCCATCGTTAATTGCCAGCCCAGGGCCTCATCACCAGCGCCTAACATAATCACCAACTCTGGGGTGATATAAGCAACTAAAGAACCACCAGAAAACGCACCGATAAAACGAAAACTTGTCAACGATGTTCTGTCTTTACTGTCATCGGTGATAACACCAAGTAACGCACCATAAGGAACGTTAATAAAGGTATAGGCTAACATCATGAATATATACGTTGCATACGCCCAAACCACTTTACCTGAATCTGAGACATCAGGAACGGTGAAGGTTAATACCCCGGCTGCAGCGATAGGTAAGATGCCCCACAGCAAATACGGTTTAAATTTCCCCCAGCGTGTTTGCGTCCTATCGGCGATTGCGCCCATGATAGGGTCAGAAAAGGCATCAATTAAGCGGGTAACCAACATCATGGTGCCCACAGTTGCTGCCGGCAAACCAAACACATCGGTATAAAAAATAAAGAGGAATACATCGAATACGCGCCAATAGAAATTGGAAGCTACATCGCCTAACGCATATCCGGCTTTTTCATTGAAGGATAATTTTGTGGTACTCAAGCTAGATCCTTTTTAATGTCATAGCTCTTAAAATATTGCTGTTTTGGCCATCGCCAAAGCAATAGAGCAAAGGAATTATTATTGTTATTTATGTGACTTCTAACCGGCTACTTGATCTTCAACTTTTATAGCGGGTACCACCAAAGTCTATTTTTAAAGCACTTTTTGCTGACATTTCAGCCACCTCATGTAAGCGCTTTCACAAAAATATACGTTCTCAAGTAAAATATTGCAAGAGTAGCGATTACGTTTTAGTTACAACTGTGCAATATTTGTCTGCCCCTCAAAAAAACACTGTAGACCTTTAAAAATAACAAAAAGTCATGTCTGGCGGCGCACTTAGTTAATATCCCACAAAATCAACGCACGCTAATAACCGTCTAGGTTTGCGCAAATTGTAACCAACTTGTAAAAAAATAGTTGATCTACTATCTTAATTATTCTAATTTAGTGTAAGCGCTTTCAAATTTATTACACCATCCAAAAGCGAGATCGGAAACATTAAATGTAAGCGCTTACAAAAATAATCATTACAAATGATAATAAATTAACCGAGGGAAATTTAATGAAGTCTTACAAGTTCAACAAAACAAAGTTGGCCTCTAGCCTTTCTTTGATTTTGGGTGCTTCTGTTGTACTTCCTGCACATGGGGAAGAAGAATCAGCCGTCGAGGAAGACGTAGAGGTTATTGAGGTCACGGGTATACGTGGCTCACTAACCAAAGCAATGGATATCAAGCGCTCTAGCTCTGGTATCGTTGACGCCATCAATGCCGAGGATATCGGTAAGTTCCCAGACTCTAACCTAGCAGAATCGTTACAACGTATCTCTGGTGTTGCTATTGACCGTGACAACGGTGAAGGTAGCCAAGTTACTGTTCGTGGTTTTGGTCCGGATCGTAACCTAGTGTTACTAAATGGTCGTCAAATGCCAACTACGACCGGTGGTCGTTCATTTGATTTTGATAACATCGCGTCTGAGCTTGTATCTGGTGCTGAAGTATACAAAACAAGTGAAGCATCTATTGCAACCGGTGGTATCGGTGCAACCATTAACATCCTAACTCACCGTCCATTAAACAAGCCTGGTATGACGGCGACGTTCGCGGTTAAAGGTATGGATGATTCGTCTGCAGATGATGGTGATATCACACCAGAAATGTCAGGTTTGTATTCAAACACCTTTATGGATGACAAGTTTGGTATTTCAATCTCTGGTAGCTATTCAGAGCGTGAAAGTGGTAACCAACAAGCAATGGTTGGTACCGGCTGGCGTACATTCCCAGCACGTATTAACCAAGATTGGAGTGGCTCAAACGCTGGTTGGGGTGGTGTTCCATACGAGAACCAAGTAAACCGTCCAGATCCAGCTGGTGATGCAAACTACTCTGTACCACAAACAACAATTTATCGTTTTGAAGAACAACAACGTGAGCGTATTAACGGTCAGTTGGTGTTGCAATACGCACCAAACGATAACATGACATTTACCCTTGATTACACTCATATGAGCAACGAAGTTGATCGTCAGTTCAATGAGGTATCAGCTTGGTTTACATTCGCTCCTTCTGAGAACGTTTGGACCGATGGCGACGTATCTTCACCGTTATTCTATGAAGAAGATTACGCAGCTAACGGTATCGGTAACCAAGATTTATCAATGGCGACCGGTGACTCTGCAACCAAAGCTGAATCTGATTCAATCGGTTTTAACTTTGCATGGCAAGTTAACGACAGCTTATGGTTAGAAGTGGATCACCACTCGTCTGACGCTGAAGAAACGCCAAACAGCCCATACGGTAGCTCAAATACCTTATCAACTGCGGCATTTATACGTGAACAAGCGGCAACTGACTTTACTCGCGACCTTCCTATCTTGGCGGTACGTGGTTCAAGTACAGTAACGAAAGCCGATTACCTTGTTACCGGTTCATTCTTCCGTAACGATGATAACCGCGCAGAAATCGATCAAACCCAATTTAACGGTAAGTTAGAGCTTGACGAGTTTGGTAGCATTGATTTTGGTGCGAGCTACATGAAAGCTGAAAAACACAACCGCGCCGTTCAAGTTCAACGTAACGACTGGGGTGGTGTAGGTGCTGCTGGTGACTTAGCGGATATCGCAGGTGCCACTGAAGGTGTACACAGCAAGTTTGATGACGTAGACGGTGGTGACTTTAAAGATCATCCTGACGGTCCTGACGATTATGAAATCGTTGACTACTACTTTGCTTGGGATTTCGATGACCTACGTAGTTATGCTGAAGCAAACTACACGCCTGACAACCTAAGTGGCCTAGTTGGTGATTGTGGTACTCAATTCTGTGCCTCAACAGATTATGCGGCCGATACTGACCGTTTCGTTGAAGAAGAAGTAACCGCATTCTACCTACAATGGAACTACGAAGGTGAAATCGGCGATATGCCATACGATATTCACATCGGTGTTCGTTACGAAGAAACTGAAGTTGACTCGAAATCTGTAGTACCAGTATACGATGGTGCTAATTGGGAAGGTGATACCGAGATTGTACTACAACAATCTGGTCAAGAAGCACTTAGCCGTTCTGGTGAGTACGATCACACCTTACCGAATATCAACTTTAACCTAGAAGTTACTGAAGAGATCATCTTCCGTGCAGCCTACAGTGAAACCATTGGTCGACCTTGGTATGGCGACATTCAAGGTGGTACAACCGTTGGTACACAGTTTAACAAAGGTGGCGCAAGCGGTAGCTCGGGTAACCCTAGCTTAGAACCACTTGAATCAGATAACTATGACCTTTCACTTGAATGGTACTACGATGAGTCAAGTTATGCGGCTATCGGTTACTTCAGAAAAGACGTAACCAACTGGATCACCAATGGTCAAATAAGAGAAAACTTATTTAACATTGATAACCCAGTAGATGGTCCTAAATACAATGAAGCTGTAGCCGCTGTTGGTGGTGATGCAGGTCAGCAACGTCAATGGATTTACGACAACTACGGCGATCGCCCAGAAGTGTACATGCAAGACGGTAAACTTATCATTGAAGGTGTTGAAGAAGACAACGAAGTTGAATTCTTAATCAACGTTCCGGTAAATGATAGCGTTGAAAATGAATTTGACGGTTTCGAATTCGCTGTTCAACACGTTTTCTGGGATACCGGTTTCGGTATGTTTGCCAACTACACTATGGTTGATGCTGGTGACGATTACGACAACCGTATCATTACCGGTGGTGATTACGACAATACCGATGTATATGGTTCGAATGACCAAGTACAAGAAGGTATTTCTGATACCGCCAACCTTGTACTTTTCTATGAAAACTACGGTATTTCAGCACGTTTAGCCTATAACTGGCGTGATGATTACTTAGAAAGTAAAGGTAATGACACCGGTGCTAACCCAACATTCGTTGAAGAGTACGAGCAAATCGACTTTAACGTCAGCTATGAATTTGCCAACATTGAAGGTCTAGCGGTCTTCTTCGAAGGTATTAACATTACTGATGAATATCGTCGTAAGCACGGTCGTAGCAAGTACCAAGTAATGAACGTAGCCCAACAGGGTGCACGTTACAGCTTAGGTGCACGTTACACCTTCTAAACGAATCGTTTAGGTAATACATGAAAGCCGCAGGAGACTCTCCCCTTCTCGCGGCTTTCATTTCCTCTAAAGCAATATTTTTATAACAAAAATTTTACTAAAGTGTTCGATTTTAGTGCCCTAATAGAGACAATTTCCTGACTAGGTATATTGTCACTGGATTGGCAACTTTAAAGTCGATATAGTGACAAAGACGTCGAGTGCTTTACTAAGGTTTTTAATAAAAGGCAGTATGAACCAATCTATTAAACATATCGTCATTATTGGCGGCGGCAGCGCCGGTTGGCTAAGTGCTGGGATTATCGCTAGTGAGCATAAAACCGCAGCTGACAATGGCGTGCAAATTACCCTAGTTGAATCACCTGATGTGCAAACCATTGGTGTTGGCGAAGGCACTTGGCCGTCGATGCGTCAGACCTTAAAAAAAATGGGAATTAGCGAGACCGAATTTGTCCTCAATTGTGACGCCAGCTTTAAGCAAGCGTCGGAATTTCGAAATTGGACACATGGCAATGGTGATAGCTACTTTCATCCTTTTACCATGCCCGCGGGTTATCATGAAACGAACATTGCCGATTTTTGGCAACAGCACCGACAGCAAGTCAGTTTTGCCGATGCCACCACCAGTCAAAGTCATATTTGTCGCAATGGCTTAGCGCCAAAACAAATTTCGACCCCTGAGTACTCGTTTAACGTCAATTACGGTTATCACCTTGATGCCGGTAAATTCTCAACCTTTTTACAAAAGCATTGTTGTAGCAAACTTGGCGTAAGTCATGTACTTGATCATGTTGTTAAAATAAACAGCCATGAAAATGGTGACATTAAGTCGGTATCAACGCGACAACATGGCGATATCGAAGCAGATTTATTTATTGATTGTACTGGCTTTAAATCCTTGTTACTTGGTGAGCATTACGGCATTGATTTTATCAGTCAAAAGCATGTGTTGTTTAACGATAGAGCCCTTGCGGTACAAGTGCCTTATGCAAACGATAACGAACCGATTGCATCACATACGATATCAACCGCGCAAAGTTGTGGCTGGATTTGGGATATCGGCCTACCGTCAAGACGCGGTATTGGCCATGTTTATTCAAGTGCGCACATCAGTGACGATGCCGCGGCTGCGCAGCTGCGCGAGTATATTCGCCCAGCGCTTGGCAATAAAGCCGACGATGTTGCCTTACGCCACATTAAGATAAACCCAGGTTATCGACAAAAATTTTGGCATAAAAACTGTGTCGCTATAGGTATGTCTGCGGGGTTTATCGAGCCTTTAGAAGCCTCCGCTCTGGCGTTAATTGAACTGTCGGCGAAGATGATTGCTGAGCAACTGCCCGCCAATAGACAGGTCATGGATATTACCGCGAAACGTTTTAATACCAAGTTCAATCATCGTTGGCAGCGCATTATTGAGTTTTTAAAACTGCACTATATCTTGTCACAACGAGACGACAGTCAATATTGGCGAGATAACCGCAGCGCAGAATCGATACCAGAGCACCTGCAAGAATTAATGCAACTGTGGCAATACCAGTCACCTTATGGTTATGATAGTGATCACAGTGATGATTTGTTCCCTGCAGCCAGCTTTCAATTTGTGTTATATGGCATGGGCTTTGAGACACAATTACCAAATAGACAAAAACGCCATGACAAAAGTGACATGGCCAATACGTTTTTTAACGACAATATAAAACAAACACAGCAATTGATGCGTTCCTTAGGAAGCAATCGAGAGCTCATTAACAAAATTAAGAAGTACGGTTTCGCCAAACTCTAATTATTAAGAAAACCGTCAATTTTACTGGGAGAACACCATGGCAAATCACGCCCTATTAAATAACGTTGAGCACAAAGACGTCAAAGTTATCACCAAACGCAGCGCTCAATATGGCGACAACATGTGGTATTCAATGACTTTCCCGCAAGAATTTCGCAGTGCCCAAGCATACTACCCTATTTTCTTTACCAAAGACCCAGGTACAGGCAAGTTCATTTGTGCCGCATTATTTGGTTTTGCCGAGCAAGAAAACTTATTCTTAAACGACGATGGCTGGCACGCGCGTTATATTCCTATTTCGGTATTACGTCATCCATTTTTGATTGCCCGCCAAACTGTTGAAGTGGATGGTCAAGAGCAAGAGAAACGCATGTTGACCATTGATATGGATAACCCGCGAGTAAACAGCGACGAGGGTGAAGAGTTATTCCTCGAGTTTGGTGGTAACAGCGAATACCTAGACCGCATGGCAAGCATTATGGAAGCCCTGCACTTTGGCGCGCTCGATGGCATGAAATTCTGTGAGCGCTTGGTTGAGCTAAACCTGATTGAACCATTCACTCTCGATGTAACGCTAAACGATCAAAGCAAGCATCAAATGCTTGGTTTTTATACCATTAGCGAAGAAAAGCTAAATGATTTGGACGTCAGCGTATTACAAGAATTAAAAGAAAAAGGTTACTTACAAGCCATCTATATGCAAATCGCTTCGCAAAGTAATATCAACAACTTGCTTGATAAGAAAAATGCGCAGGTCGCTGCGACAGCCGTGTAAACCAAATAGGCGTTGTTATGCTGGACATTAAAACCCAGGTAAAACAAATAGCAGGCGTTACTCCAGAGGCGATCCCTGAATCGGTCATTGCCTCTACGGAACCGCTTATATTAAAAGGCTTTGCTTTAGATTGGCCTATCGTTAAAGCGGGTTTAAAATCGAATCAAGCGGCGTGTGACTATCTGCGCCAATTGTATCAAGGCAAACCCGTTAACGCCTGTTACGGCGATCCGCATACCAAAGGTCGAGTGTTTTACAATGACAACGTCGATGGTTTTAATTATCGCGCAGCAAAAATCGATTTAAATCCGGTGCTCGACAAACTTTTAGAGCATGCCGATAACCCAGAACCACCGACTATGTATGTTGGCTCAACCGAGGTAACCAACTTTTTACCCGGCTTTAAAGAGCAACATAGCGTCAGCATTGATGAGCATAAGCCGCTGACCAGTATTTGGATAGGTAACCGTTCAAAAGTTGCGGCGCATTATGATTTTCCATTGAACTTGGCCTGTAATGTCGTCGGCAAACGTCGTTTTACCCTGTTTCCGCCAGAGCAAGTTAAAAATCTTTATACCGGGCCAATGGAATTCGCACCAGGTGGCCAAGATATTTGCATGGTCGATTTTGATAACCCCGACTTTGACAAGTATCCGAATTTTAAACAGGCAATAGCGCACGCGCAAGTCGCTGAACTAGAGCCTGGTGATGCGTTATTTATGCCAAGTATGTGGTGGCATCATGTGCAAGGTTTAGACAGCCTGAATATATTGGTAACCCACTGGTGGCGTGATACGCCCGCTTATATGGGCCGACCTCATAATGCCTTGTTAATGGCCATGTTAAGTTTACGCAACTTACCCTATGAGCAACGCCAAGCTTGGAAAAATATTTTTGAACATTACATCTTTGACCATGACGAGCAAGACACTGCGCACTTACCTGAAGCGGCGCAAGGCATGCTAAAAACGCCAATGGACGAATTAACCGCACGTAAGATTCGTGCCGAACTGATTGAGAAGTTAAAACGATGAATAACAAACCCGTTAAAAATGTCGTTATTGCCGGCGGTGGTACCGCTGGTTGGATGGCTGCAGCGTCAATGGCTAAGTTGTTGGGCAAAGCGATTAATATCACTCTGGTTGAGTCGGACCAAATACCAACTGTTGGTGTTGGTGAAGCGACCATCCCTACCCTGCACTTATTGCATAATTTGCTTGGCATCAATGAAGCCGAATTTATGGCGGCAACCAATGCCACCTTTAAACTCGGTATTTCGTTTGAAAATTGGCGCGATGTGGGCAAAGACTACATTCACTCATTCGGTCATCTTGGCCACGATTGTTGGGCCTGTGGTTTTCAACATTTCTGGTTGAAAGGTTTACAAAAAGGGTTAGTTAGCGAGATTGGCGACTATTGTCCTGAGCACCTTGGTAGCCGTGAAGGCCGCTTTGCGGTTATGGCTAAACAAGACCTTAACCACGCCTATCACCTTGATGCCGGATTGTACGCCAAGTTTTTACAGAAAATAGCCTATCAACACGGCTGTCAGCGTGTTGAAGGAAAAATAGACAAGGTTAACCTGTGCTCTGAATCCGGCAACATAACCTCGCTCGATTTAGACAATGGCAAGCATGTCGAAGGTGATTTATTTATCGATTGTACCGGTTTTAGAGGCTTGTTAATTGAAGATGCATTGCACACGGGCTATGACGATTGGAGTCATATGTTGCCATGTGATAGCGCCGTTGCTGTACAAACAAAAACCGTAGGTAGACCAGTCGCTTATACCCGTTCCATTGCTCGTGAATCAGGCTGGCAGTGGCGTATTCCGTTGCAAAATCGCACCGGTAATGGTTTGGTATTCTGCTCGAAATACATGAGTGATGAAGACGCCATCCAAACCTTACTTGATAACATCGAAGGCGAGCCAATTAATCAGCCTCGAGTGATCAAATACAAAACCGGCACCCGCCGTAAACACTGGAATAAAAACTGTATTGCCATTGGTTTATCGGCTGGTTTTATCGAGCCCTTAGAATCTACCGGTATTCATTTATTCCAACGCGCCGTCGTGCGTTTAATGCAAATATTCCCGCACACCGGTATCAATCAGGCCGATGTCGACGAATTTAACCAACAAACGTCTGATGAAATGCTCGATATTCGTGACTTCATTATTTTGCATTACCATTTAACCGATCGCCGTGATACGCCGTTTTGGCGCTACTGTGCCGATATGGACATTACCGATTCATTAAGACACCGTATGGAGTTATTCAGACAATCCGGCCGCGTCTTTAAAAAGGCGGAAGAGTTGTTTGGTGAATCATCTTGGGTACAAGTTATGATGGGGCAAGGCTTAACGCCGGAGCAGTATCACCCAATTGTCGATATGATGGGCGATGAAGAATTAAAAGGCTTTTTGGACAAAATTAAACAGCACACCGCGAATAAAGTCGCAAACTGGCCTGATCATTGGGATTTTATTAATCACTATTGTCCATCAAAGTCGGCTGATGATGACGACAAAATGGTGAAAACTGGCTAGCCGTCATGTTGAACACGACTTTTTGTACAAGGTTTAATTAATGCAGTCTGACTACCAAATCAGAGAGGGGTTTACCGCCAACGTTATACATGTTGGCAATGAACAAACCCCGGTATTGATCATCGATGACTTTTTAATGTCGATTGAGGCATTGAAACAGTGCGCATACAACGATGTCGATTTTAAACAAGATCAATATTCGTTTTACCCTGGTTGTCGTACCCGCTTACCTGATGAGTATGCCAATACCTGTCTCAATTTCTTATTGGGCGGTATTCGTAAAATTTATCAGCTACAAGGTAACGTCAAACCCCACCCCTATAATTTATATTACTCATTGATCACTTTAGCTGAACAAGACTTAGTGCCATTGCAGCGTATTCCACATTTTGATACCAACTATCATTACCACTTTGCCATATTGCATTATCTCGATGATAAACCTCATGGCGGTACCGGCTTATTTCGTCACAAACAAACCGGATTTGAACGCATCAATGAACAACGCAAGCAAACCTATTTCGATTCATTACAACGTCATTTTGACGCGCATGGTGAACCTGAAGCGAAGTATTGTATCGAATCAAATGAGCTATTCGAGCTGTACTATCAAATCGATTACAAACCGAATCGGTTAGTGATCTACCCTGGTAATCTATTGCACTCAACTATTGTTAATACTGAAACCGACGTTAGTGCGGATCCCAAACAAGGCCGGTTAACCGCCAACATGTTTGTCGATTTTAAATAACCACGGTGCCCGACTTCTGCTCATCATACCGCTCTGTTCGCTAACTTATTCGTTAAGCCATTCGTTAACCAATTGATTTTTATTAAGTAAAAGGTTAACTCTGATTTTTAGACATAAAAAAGCCGGTAGCAATACCGGCTTTTTATTATTCATAGCAATTAAAACATTCTGATTGAATCGCTAAAGGCTGAGCAAGGCTCAGCCCATAGTGATATTAGTTTGCTTTAAATACGATGTTATCAATTTGATAACTGGCACCGTTGGCTTTGCTCCAGCTCGGGAATACCAGAATGATCTTCACATTAGTTAAATCAAGTGAACCACTTTCTAGAACCGAGAATGGGAAAGTGAAATGCTGCCACTCACCTAATGTTGGATCTACACCTTCATTGCTTTGCGATAGCATGATCTCAGTAAACTGCGATGCCTGATTACTTTCAAGTTTCAATAACCAGTCAGCAGTATCATCAGTAGGCGCAGAAATCATCTTAAGGTCAAACTCAAGCGTACCGTTAGCCAAACCTGATACATCAATACCCGTTTCAGCAAGAACACCAGATACCGTAGGAGCGCCGGCAAAATCAATTTGCATCACGTTACCGTATTCTGTATCAACTTGAGCAGAAATCGTTGCACCACCACAGCAATCCCAGAAAGACCAATTAGGATCGGTTTCTTCAGAGAAGATGACCACATCGCCTTCGGCTACCGGCGGCTCTACTGGAGGTTCTACAACAGCGCCTGTTGAGCGTTCCCAACGAATATTGTCGACCATTAAGGTGACATTCTTTTGGTCGCCCCACGTAGGGTAGATAACTAGACCAGTGTTTACTGATGTAATGTCTAAGCCTTGGCTTACCAATTGGCTTACTGGTACACGGATAGTTTCCCATACGCCATCGGCAACAACACCAAGTACTTGATCGCCCGTTGTACAAGGGAATACACAGTCAACTTTATAACTGATACCACTTGTCGTTTCAGCATAATCAACCACTTTTAGGTCGTATACTAAATCGCCTTCACTGAACGCACTTAAATCAACCGGTTGTGCAGATTGGATGTATAGCAAACCATCGGCATCACCACCACCAAAGCTAATTTGCAAGACGTTACCACGACCTTGCTCTTCAACAGATTGCCATTGAACAAAACCGGTTGTTCCGTCAAAGTAATCGCGACTGATAGCGGTATCCCAAGCACCAATACCGTTGGTCCAGATTTCAGCATTCACCTCATCAACGTAAACGTCTAATGTTTCGGTATCAACACTGACTGCAGGTGGTGCAATACCACAACCATCGATATCTTTATGACCACATTTTAAAACAACATTATCAAGCATAACGCGTGCTGCGCCACTAAACTCAACAATGAATGGGTTCAACACTTCATTGGTATTAAGCGCAGCTTCTCCAGGCATGGCAATGATATCGTTCACTTTTACCGACAATGTTTGCCACATATCTTTTTCTAGATCGGCAACGTTTAATGCAACGTAACCCAATGCCGGCCAACCGGAATCCATTTTGATTAATATTTGGCTGTCATCAGGAGTAACCGCACTATCGATAAACAGGTCAAACTTCAGTTCACCTGCGTGTAAACGCCAAGGTTCAGAAGAGTTACCCATACCAAACAATGACATGGTTTCACCATCAGTAGCGTTGATCAAAACGTTACCTTTATCGCTGGTGTTGATTTCAATAACTTTACCGCGATCACCGCCCAAATCAGGCATGGTTAATGCGATAGCACCACCGTTATCCCAACCCACGACCGTTTGTAAACCACGCTCTAAAGCTTCACCAGAAATATCCCAGCTCAGCTTATCTTCACCATCGGTAAATAACGGATATTCAGCAACATAAAAGCTTTGTGCTGCAGGTAGTGTTACGTCTGGGTTCACATTTGCGGCACAACCTGTGCCTGTTACAGGATCGTCTTCACATTCATAAACACGCACATAATCCACCATAAGCGCCGATGGGAATTCGGTATTCTCATCAGGCGAACCCGGCAAGTTACCACCAACGGCAAGGTTTAATAGGACATGGAACGGTTGATTGAAAGGTGCGGCGCTATCGCCGACGTAACCTGTTTCTTGATCTTTGTAGTAGTAACTCCACCAAGCATCAGATGTGATCGTTGCATAATGCAAGTCATCCATATACCAACGGATTTCATCTTGCTCCCACTCAACCGCGTATACATGATAATCATCAAGCACCGGCTGACCAGCTGAAGCATTCGTGAATACGTTTAGAGGCCAAGCCATACCAAAATGTACAGTACCATGGGCATCATTATTATTGTCTTCAGTTGCACTGAACACTTCTAAAATATCGATTTCGCCGCCACTTGCCCAACCACCGTATTGACTGTCGGTAGGCAACATCCAAAACGCTGGCCAAAAGCCTTGACCTGCAGGCACCTTGATACGCGCTTCAATACGACCATATTGAACATCAACTTTACCATCGCTGCGCATACGGCCAGAGGTATAGTTGTAACCATTAGAGGCTTGTTGTTTTGCGGTGATCACCAAATTACCGTCACTTACGGTAATGTTGTCTTGTTGATACCACTGCAGTTCATTATTACCCCAACCCACTATGCCATATTGAGAACCATCACCGGTTTCAATATTCCAGTTTTCCATGTTGAGGCTACTGCCATCAAATTCGTCGCTCCAGACCATGACCCAGTCACCGGCGCCTTCGGCAACGACAATTGTAAATTCTTGAGTAGCTGTTTTGGTGCCATCAGTCACCGAAACAACAACAGTATATTCACCTACATCCCCTTCTGACGGCATGCCAGATAAGGTGTTGGTCGCTTCATCAAACATTAACCAGTCTGGCATCCCAGAAACAGTAACGGTTAAGTCAGAAGAATCTACGTCCTCGACACTAATCGTGTAGCTATACATTTTCCCTTCAGTGGCCTCAACAACCGCTAGACTGGTAAATGTAGGTGCTTGTTTGCCGACAACTTCGTCAACATCCGCATTAACTGACTCTCCCACACAGCCAGACAAGCCGAAAAAGCTTGCGCCAACAATGGCGGATATCATGCTTAACTTTGATTTTCTCATAGTTTCTCTCTTATGTTTTTTCAAAACAGCTCTCCCTCATTATGTAAGCGCTTACACGCAAATCCCTTAAAAAACACTGATTTACAAGGGATTTCATCGACTTACTAATTATGCTTTTAGCCGCGAAATTCCAAAACAGTGTTTAATGTTGCTTATCCTTTACTCTTAGCCTTTAAAATCGGCAAGGTGAATGTAAGCGCTTACATGAAAAACCCTTAAAAAACACTGGTTTAGAAAGCTATTTTCAGGATGATTCCGAAATGGCTACTAGCAGCAGTGTTTAATTAAGCATTATTTCTTTAAAAACAACGATTAAAATCTAATCGTTAATAATAAACATGGCACATTTTAAAACAAATATCTAACACTTTTTTAACCCTTATTATAAATAAATTCATTAAAAGGTTATTTCACTAAGGTGGCCGATTCGCTGTTTGTTGCACAGCCCTTGCCAGTGTTAGTGTCCACGGCACATTGGTAGACTCGGACATAATCGATAGCAAATCGCTGTGGAAATACTGACGGGTCGATGCCGGTTTCATTAACCTTTTCTGGCCATGCACCACCTACAGCAAAATTGATGAGCAGATGAAACCTTTCATTAAATGGCGCATCACCACCGCGTTGTTGCCATTGACCGCTGTCATCTTTAAATTTGCTGTACCAGTGTTCAGAGGTTTGCGTTGCGTAATGGATATCATCAATATACCAACGGATCTCTCCTTGTTCCCATTCGATCGCATAGGTATGAAAGCCATCGCCAGGGCTTAGTTTATCACTGAGCTTCACACCGGTTCCTGTATAGACGTTATTTGGCCACATAGCGCCATAATGCAATGTGCCATGCACTCGTGTCTCAGGCGTGCCTGCAGCGTCTCCAGGAGCATCAGAAGCAGCCCCAAGGTTTACCGCCTCCATAATATCGATTTCACCGGAGCTGGCCCAAGTGCCGTATAACCAATCGGTTGGCAGCATCCAGATAGCAGGCCAAGTGCCCTGACCTTGTGGCAGTTGAGCGCGGATTTCAAAACGACCGTATCGCCAGTCACCTTTATCTTTACTGCGTAACCGCGCAGATGTGTAGGGTAAGGTTCGAGTGTCTGTGGTTGAGTACTGTTTGTCATCATCATGCTTAGCAGGCCCTTGAAACTCTTCCTTAAACGCCTGAATAATTAACATATCGTTTTCAATAAAGGCGTTTTTAGCACGCTTGGTATAGCATTGCTTTTCATCATTACCGCCACCATGGCAATTGACTTCAAATGACCATTTTTGTAAATCAATTTGCTCGCTGGAAAACTCATCTTGCCAAACCAACTGCCAGTGTTCACTTTTTGCTTTGGCATTATCATTAGACAGTACTTTCACGGTTTTCGCTGACGCGGTTTCTAAGTCGGCGGCAATAGCCCCATGATTTGCTAAGCAAGTTAATGCCAATATCACGACAAATGATTTTGTCCAATTATGTTGTTGCATAGTTATTCCTTATGCTTTTGATGTTCTGGGTGCTTTATTATTTATCGCTTTTTGTAGGGTGTTTGTCCATAAAAAAACCCTTGAGAATGCACTCAAGGGTTTGATATGAATTGCAATGTAATTCAGTTCATTACAACGCTTTACTCTATTGACAGCTTAGTGTTGCTGAAGCGACGGCATTAGGAACAAGCTTAATCTCGCTAAGACCTAGCTCCATGGTGCCATCTGTGGTTAACTCAAACGGTGTATGTAAATCCGCAAAGCTCATACCAGCCTGTTTGAAACACTGTAAGTCAACCGTGATTTTTTCCCAGCTATTCGGTGCCAGCGCATTGATTTGCTCAGTGATGTCGATACGACCTCCACACTCTTGCTCACCTTCGCCTTCACACAACATGCTGAGCATAACTTTACCACTTGGGCGCTGCATCACATTGGCTTCAAAACTCACTACCGCGTTAACTTCTAGTTGAGAACGCAAATCTTCACGGAAACCACCAAAACTGCTGATACGAACACCGGCATTTTCGCTGCCATCAAAGCTTAATTTACGTGCGTCTTCTTGTACGACTTTATCAATCGTACGGTAGCTTAGCGCACCAACTTGATGAGTATTCGAGGTAATGGACAGCAGTTCCTCACCAGACATTAATGTCATCAACCATGGTTTGTGCATTTGCCCTGTAAACAGTTTCAACTCTGCTGCTTTGCTTAGATCAACCTTCACCGTGTCTTCTAAATCGTCAGCCAAGACATTTTCGTCACCGTATTGCAAACCAAAACCATATGGTAATAATGGGCTGTAATCTGCATCATGACGGTTTACCGTGGTTTGATCCGGGTCTTTAGGCCATGAGAACGACAACTTACCAACAAAGTCGTTTTGCACACTGTCATCAGCGTTAGCCAAAATCACTTCAGCAACACCATTACCTTCAGAGCCTGGCAGCCATGCTGCAACAAACGCGTCCGATGCATTCAGCTCAGCGTTAACCCACATTGGGCGACCACTGATAAATACCGCTACCACCGGAATGCCTTGCTGTTGTAAAGATTTTAGCAATGCCAAATCGGTTTTCTCACCGCGTTGATAGTCTAGATTGTCTCTATCACCATGACCTTCAGCATATGGGTCTTCACCAAACACAACAATGGCGACATCAGGCTTTTCGCTAAAGCTGCCATCAGCACTTAAAGTAACCTTGCCACCTGCGGCACTCACTTGTTCGTTAATGCCATCATAAATCGATGTGCCACCAGGGAAGTCATCGTTGGTGTTGTTGGTACCTTGCCACGTAATTGTCCAACCACCGGATTGTTTACCAATGTTGTCAGCACCATCACCGGCCATCAAGATATGTTGTTTCGGTGATAAAGGTAAAATATTGCCTTTGTTTTTCAACAGAACCAAAGACTCTCGAACCGCTTGACGGGCAACATCACGATGCTCTTGTGCGCCAATCAACTCGGTTTTACCCGAAAAAGGACGTTTTGCAGGGCTTGGCTTTTCAAATAAGCCGGCGCGAACCTTAACGCGTAAAATTCGCGCAACCGCATCATCAATACGACTCATGGCGATTTCACCAGAATTGACCTGAGCAATGGTATTTTCATACAAAGGCTTCCATGCAGCTGTAGGTACCATAAAGATATCTAAACCGGCATTTACCGCTTGTGCACAGCTTTCATTTGTACAGCCTTTAACTTGACCGTGACCATTCCAGTCACCGACGACAAAACCATCAAAGCCCATTTGTGTTTTTAACACGTCAGTAAGCAGATACTTACTGCCATGGTTTTTCTCACCATGCCAACTATTAAACGAGGCCATCACTGACTGTGAACCAGCGCTTAAGCCACCAACATAACCTTGGGCATGAATATCAAACAATTCTTGCTCGCTGGCGATATTATCGCCTTGATCGTCACCTTTTTCGGTTCCGCCGTCACCGATAAAATGCTTAACAGTGGAGATAACACGTTTGTCACTTAAGAAGTCACCATCGGCATGGCCTTGCAAACCTTTAACAATGGCAGCAGAGTAATCACGAACGATGTCTGGATCTTCCGAGTAGCCTTCATAGGTGCGTCCCCAACGATCGTCACGTACAACGGCAACTGTTGGCGCAAATACCCAGTCAATGCCGGTAACCATAACTTCAGTTGCCGTAATCGCTGCTATTTTTTCAATAAGATCAGAATTATTCGCCGCACCTAGACCTATGTTGTGTGGAAACAAGGTTGCACCAACAACGTTGTTGTGGCCATGCACTGCATCTGTACCCCACATGGTTGGGATATTTGAACCATCAACACTATCGTCGATAGATGCCTGATACATGTCCTCGGCAAGTTTTATCCAGTCTTGTGGTGTTGACTGTTTATTATTGTTTGGAAACGCACCACCACCGTTTAGATACGATCCAAAGCCATACTTACGCATATCTTCAATGGTGATATCACGAATTTCCGGCTGGATCATTTGCGCAACTTTTTGCTCTAGCGTCATTGTCGCCAAAATATCGCTTACACGCTTTTCAACGGCGTCGTCTTGCTTTACGGCAATATCGAGTTTCGGCCAGATGTCTAAATTTCTGCCAGTTGCATCAGCAGCAACAGGTGTTTCGACCTTTGCTTCTTCTGGACTTGCTGATTGAGTTGCCTTTTGACCACACCCGGCAACAACCATCGCCAGCGTGGTAGACAAAGCAATTTTGCTAATTTTTGTGTTCATAGTTTCTTTTCCTAAGATAATGAATCTTTGCTTAGACATGTTTTGGCACAGAGCCTTTCAAACCGTAATAGGCAATAAATGCGTAACAGATTATCGGTAAGAAGAAAGACATTTGCACGCCCATCGAATCTGCTAAAAAGCCCTGAATAACAGGAACGATGGCACCACCAACAATCGCCAAACATAAAATACCAGACCCTTGCGAGGTATGACGACCCAAGCCGGTAACCGCTAATGAGAAAATTGTTGGGAACATAATCGAGTTACATAGACCTACCAACAAAATAGACCACATTGCGACATTACCTTCGGTCATCATGGTCACCACAATTAATACCATCGCGGCAACCGCATTAAATGCTAAAGCTTTACCTGCAGCAACTTTCTGCATTGCTAGACCACCAATAAAGCGACCTACCATAGCACCACCCCAGTAATAGGCGATGTATTTCGCCGCCGCGGCTTCGGTCTCAAGACCTTCAATATTTAATTCATGAAAGTAGTTAACCAAAAAACTACCGATGGCGACTTCAGCACCTACGTAAACAAAGATACCTACCGCACCAAGTACAAGGTGTGAGTAGCCCCAAGCACTGCCGACTTGCTTTGATGTTTTTTCATGGGCTTGCTGCTCTTCAATGTGTGGTAACTTCAACCAAGCGAAAATAGCAGCAAGAACAAGTAGCATGGCAGCCAACATAACATACGGCATTTGCACTGCCGCCGCTTTTTCTTGCGCAGTAGCCATGGCACCCGCGGCTTCATTTAAGATAAGGTAAGCACCAAAAAATGGTGCAACAGTAGTACCTAACGAGTTAAAGGCTTGGGTTAGTGTTAAACGTGAAGAGGCGGTTTCAGGGCGACCCAAACAGCTTACATATGGGTTCGCTGATACTTGCAAAATAGTGATACCAGAGGCCAACACAAATAACGCAAACAAGAATACCGGATAACTGTGCATTGATGCCGCAGGGTAAAATAACAAACAACCAACAGCAGCAATAATTAACCCGGTTACGATACCGCGTTGGAACCCGACTTTTTTAACTAACGAGCCAGCGGGTAGTGAGACAATAAAATAAGCCCCAAAAAAACAAAATTGCACTAGCATGGCTTGTGCGTATGAAAGGTCAAAAATGCCTTTAAGGTGAGGGATCAAGATGTCATTTAGACAAGTAATAAACCCCCACATAAAGAAAAGTGATGTTAGTGATGTTAAAGCAAAACGGTAATCGACATTTACACCGTTATTACTTTGTACAGAACCCGTAGGAAGCGACGAGGCCATAGTATCTCCTGATTTTCAATGTGCTTCATTATTATTATGCGCTATTGTAGTTGAATCACTGAAAAAATTTAGTTGATTTACAATTCAATAAACAATAATCTTAGCTTATTCATGTAAGCGCTTTCACACTATTAAAGTAAATTTCCATGGTATAATCAACCAATTTTGAAAGCGCTTTCAAAAAAGTTCACCAAATTCCATAAATGGATGAGTCAAAAAGGTATTGTCAAACATGGCCAAGCTTCAATTACCAAGCAATTCTAAAATGCTGGATAAGTCATTTACATTCGGTGTTGCAACCGCTTCATTTCAAATTGAAGGCGGCAAAGAATACCGATTAGACTGTATCTGGGATACCTTTTGTAACACCGACGGTAAAATTGCCGATAGCTCAAACGGCGAAGTAGCTTGTGACCATTACAATTTATGGCAAGATGATGTCGCTTTGATTGACTCTTTAGGCGTTGATGCCTATCGCCTTTCTATTTCATGGCCACGTGTTATGCATCAAGATGGCACATTGAATCAAGACGGTGTCGACTATTACCTAAACATTATTAATGCACTCAATGACCGTAACATTAAAGTTTATGTCACCCTATATCATTGGGACTTACCACAATACCTTGAAGACACCGGTGGTTGGTTAAATCGCCAAACCGCTTATGCTTTTGCCCACTATGTCGACCTGATCAGCAAGGCTTTCAAAGGCAAAGTACATTCTTATGCAACCTTAAATGAACCATTTTGTTCATCGTATTTAGGTTATGAAATTGGCGTTCATGCGCCAGGTATCGTCGGTAAAGAGTACGGTCGCAAAAGTGCACACCACTTATTATTAGCGCACGGTTTAGCGATGCAAGTTTTGAAAGAAAACACGCCAGAGACCATGAATGGTATCGTGTTAAACTTCACGCCATGTTACCCAGCAAGTAACAGTGAAGCGGATTTGTATGCAACCGATTTCGCCGACCAATACTTTAATCAGTGGTATATCAAACCAATCTTCGATAAATGCTACCCTGATATCATCAAAGATTTACCAGCCGAGCATCAACCTGATATTGAAGCCGGTGATATGGAGATTATCGGTCAGAGCATTGATTTTCTTGGTATCAATTTTTATACCCGTGCCATTTATAAAGCACATCCAGAAGACATTTACGAGCAACTACCCGCTCCAGCGCCATTAACCGATATTGGCTGGGAAATTTATCCTAAGGCGTTTTCAGAGTTGTTGGTGTCACTGGATAGCAAGTATCAATTACCGCCAGTCTATATCACTGAAAACGGTGCAGCGATGGACGATAGCATTGACCAAGGTGTTGTTAATGATGACGATCGCTTGAGCTATTACCAACAACATTTAAATGCCGTTAACGATGCCATAGAACAAGGTATCGATATTCAAGGCTATTTTGCTTGGAGCTTAATGGACAACTTTGAATGGGCTGAAGGTTACTTAAAACGCTTTGGTATTGTTTATGTTGATTATGAAACGCAGCAAAGAACCATTAAAAAAAGTGGCTTGGCGTATAAAGAGTTGATTAGCAATCGCTAATCAACTTATTGTATAGATAATACGCAATCGCGTTTCCCGTTGTAAGAGAAGTTGTCATGATCAGTGTAAAAGAAAAAATTGCCTATGGCTTAGGTGATACCGCAAGCAACATCATTTTCCAAACCGTAATGATGTTTTTAATGTTGTACTATACCGATGTCGTTGGTCTCGATCCGGCGACCGTTGGTACCATGTTTTTAGCGGTACGTATATTTGATGCCATCACCGATCCATTAATGGGCAATATTGCCGATAAAACCCGCACTCGCTGGGGCCATTTCCGCCCTTACCTATTATGGTTAGCCTTACCGTTTGCGATTATCAGTATTGTCACCTTTACCACGCCAGATTTAGAAGGTACGGCTAAAATCGTTTATGCCTTCAGTACCTATGTATTGCTTATGGTGGCGTATACGGCGATAAATATTCCTTACTGTGCGCTTGGCGGGGTGATAACCGCTGACGCCAAAGAACGTGTTTCAGTACAATCTTACCGATTTGTGTTTGGTATGCTAGGTGGTGTTATCGTTGCCGGTTGTACCATGCCTATGGTTGAGTATTTTGGTCAAGGCGATAGCGCCAAAGGCTATCAATACGCAATGACCATTATGAGCTTAATGGGTTTGGTGATGTTTCTGCTTTGCTTTGCCGGTACCAAAGAGCGCATCGAGCAGCCAAAAGAGCAGCAAGTTTCCTTCAAAGAAAGCTTAGCGTCACTTTGGAAAAATGATCAATGGCGCATCTTGTGCCTAGCAGCCATGTTCTTATTAACGGGCCAAGTACTGCGATTCACCCTCGCAGTGTACTACGTTAAATACTTCCTTGGCCGAGAAGATCTAATCACCTCATTTATGACCTTAGGTGTGGTTGCCAGTATGATTGGTTGTGCGCTTGCCCAGCCATTAGCCAAACGAGTGTGTAAAATCAAAGCATACATCTGGCTACAAACTATTTCTGCCATCATCTGTGTATTGAGTTTCTTTATCGCACCGGATCAGACCGTACTCGCGTTTGTGGCATTTATCTTTTGGAAGTTCTTCCTTGATATGGCAACACCGTTGCTATGGTCAAAAATGGCTGACACCATTGACTACGGACACAAGAAAACCGGTATTCGTATAACCGGCATGGTTTACTCTGGAGTCATCTTCTTTATTAAGATGGGCGTTGCCTTAGGTGGTGCTATTGCCGGTTGGTTGTTGGCTTATTACAACTATCAGCCTGATGCTGCACAAACCGAAGCAACCAAACAAGGTATCTTAATTTCATTTACTGTATTCCCTGCTATTGGCTCATTTGTAGTCGCCTGGGTAATGCGCAAATACACATTAGATACTGAGCAAGTGGTAAAAATTCAAAGTGAATTAACTAGCACTAGTTAATATATTGTTACTAGGGTATGATTTGGCAATTTTAATGAACAATAATCGTTAGATATGGCAACAATTTACGAAGTCTCTAAATTGGCAGGTGTGTCTTTGGCAACCGTTTCACGGGTTATGAACAATAACGCCAAAGTCAGTGATCGTACCCGCGCAAAAGTCCTTAAAGCAATGGAAGAGTTAGGCTACAGACCTAACTCTATTGCCCAATCTCTTGCATCAAACCGTACCAACAGTATTGGTGTTTTAGTTGCCGAATTACACGGCCCATTCTTTGGTTCTATGATGTCCGGTATCGAAGCGGAATGTCGTGCCGCCGGTAAGCACGTTATCATCACCACCGGCCACAGTGATGAAGAGCGTGAAAAAGAAGGCATTGAGTTTTTAATCAGCCGTAACTGTGACGCCATTATTGTTCACAGTGAAGCCTTATCAGACGAATACCTGATCAAGCTAAGCGAAGGTAAAACGCCGATTTACTTAGTTAGCCGTTATATTGAAGGCATGCAAGATAAATGCATCAGCCTAGATAACTATCAAGGTGGTTATATCGCCACGAAAGCGCTGATAGACAATGGTCATAAAGACATTGCGTATATTGCCGGTCCGTTATTTAAAGGTGACTCTAGCGAACGTTTGAAAGGTCATAAGCAAGCGCTACAAGATAACCAACTAGAATTTGATGAAAATCTGTTTTATGTGGGTGACTTTCGCGAAACCGGTGGCGCCGATGGACTTAAATTCTTTAGAGATAAAGGCTTTACTTTTTCAGCGGTAATTTGCGCCAATGATGAAATGGCATCCGGTGCAATGAAATACGCTCGAGAGCATGGTTACGATTTACCTAATGACTTATCGATAATCGGTTTTGATAACGTCATTTTTACCAACTACCTATATCCTCGCCTAACGACGGTTAACAACCCTGTAGATGAAATGGGCCATATGGCAGCGCGCATGGTTTTACATGATGTGTACAAACAAAAAACCCTATCAATCCAGCGTGTATTTGAACCAACACTGGTTAATAGGGATTCTATCAGCGTAAAGGATTAACGCTTTTCGTTACTCGCTTCAATCTGTGCGGTTTTCACTTCGATAACTTTATAAATATCAGGTAAGGCCGCCAATATATATTCAATAGATTGATTTTGACTTGCAGCACCGGCTATTTCAGCATCACTTGCTAAGCAAACAAAATTCTTAATATCGTGTTCTTTTTGTTGGTTTAACTGTAATAACGTCTGTAAATCCGATTCAAAATTAGATAAATCTTGTCGCGCAGCGACGGCATCTTGCAAACCTTTGCGTTCAAGGTATTGGTATTTCTTTTCAATTTGCTCAACAACCACAGTATGCCATTTTGATTCAAATATTTGCCTCTCTGGATCGCCCCATACAAAGTTTTTAGCTCTTGCGCTAATCTCAAGTATTTCTGAATCATTACACGGCGGTGGACCGGCCTCTTCCAATCCGCTGGAACAGGCTGACAATAATAGACTGCTTGTTAACAACGCCACTATGCCAATTTTGTTTCGATAATCCATTCTTTATCCTTGAATTTATTGATATTTTCAAAGTATAGATCAGTGCAAAATTTTTGCTTTATGAAATTATTAAGCATGCAATAAGCGCAATAATAAAAAAATTTTCGCCATGCTGTAACTATTTACAGATAGTAAACGTATTCGCTGTTAACCCCAACTTAGGGTTGGTGAGTCAGCGTCTGCTGACTGTTGTTCACCTATGTATACATGAGCTAGCTCAGCCCATAAATAAACGAAGAGGAACAGACAACAATGAAAAGCTTAAAAACTATCACAGCGATTACTTTAGCCAGCATGATTGCATCGACACCATTTATCGCCAGTGCCAAGGACCACAACCAAGGTATCGGCAAACCCGACAGAGCGATGATCTACGTCACTTCACAAAACAAAATCTATGAGAGCGTGTTGTTGAAAGAATTGCCTTACAACAGCACCACCAACTATCAGCTACTTGAATTTGCAGGCCCTACTGGTGCGCAAACAGCTGTAGGTCCTAGAGATACCGATTACTATGGCGGCCGCTGGTGGGTAGACTCGAACAGCAATGGCCATATGGATGAAGAGGATTTTTATTTCTTATGCCCATTATTAGGTCCAGGTAAAGAGTACGTCGAAGACTAATACTCATTCATTTATTTCATCCCTGTTATATTTTTAACAACACAAAAGGCTACCGAGGTAGCCTTTTTATTAAGTGATCTATTGTAAATCAGTGTGCTATTGACAATAAAAATGATCATGCGCTAGTCCGAGTTCTCTATTATAAAACCAGAGCGGATGCGAATTCTGAGCAAATCCCGAGTTGTTCGAAAGGCAGTAAGCTTAATGATTATTGAGTCAGTTCATTTAGCTACTAACCAAGGCGTAATAACGGCTACTTTAGATTAACGTTATCAATAACACCCTGACTTATTTTGCTTTATCACGTTGCCAAAACCACGCAAGTGCAATACCAAACAAGGCCATTAGAACCCCCGGCATGATATGAAAACTTAAGATGTGTTTAGGCTCATACATACAGGCAATTTGCATATATAGCGCCGGCATTAAGCCCGCAGATAGACTAAGCATCATCGCCGTTCTTACCGGTTGCAATGGGTAATAACGGCGAGCTAAATACCAAGCTGCGTAAATAGGTGGCAACGAATACATCATGGTCTCATAAAGACACATTGGGCGTTTGCCTAAGTCTGACGGTTGTAATGCAGGAGACAGCAAACCAATAGCGTACTGCGCTAACCAAACCATCACTAATACGATGCCAATCTTCATAAATGTTGAGCTTAGTGCGCCAGGAACCGCATCTCGAAAGGCTAATAAAGACAAGCAAATGATCGCCGTTAAGCCAAGCAAAGTTTCGAGCAAAAAACGTGGCTCAGTGACCAATTGTGACAATGCCCCAGGGCGAGTAGGCCCGGTTAAATGAATGATCGCGATAACATAAAGCACACTGATAACACACCAAATCATTGCCAATGCATCAATGTTCAGCATTGGCTTGACCGGCTCAAGGTTATCGGTGAGATCTGCAATAAATTTATCTCTGTTGGGCATTAATCTTCTGCCTCCATAATCTGTTTAAGCTTGTTGATTGCTCGATGCACACGCACCTTAACAACCGTTTCAGATGTTCCTAGTCGTTTTGCTGCTTCAGCGCAGGTAAACCCCAATAGTTTCGTCAATGTTAACGCTTGTTGATGGCTTTTCGACAGACCCGCCAATAAGCTGGCGCTATCGATTTGTTGTTCAACAATACTGTCCGTTGTTATTTGTTTTTCTGCACATTGTTGTTGGCTATCGATCAGTCGCTGATAATTCTGTTTATGACGCAAATAGTCGACCAATTTATGACGTACAATAGTAAAAAACCAAGGGCGAAAAGCACGTCGTTTGTCATAGGTATGTCGCGCTTTATGAATCGCCAACAACGTTTCTTGTACGCAATCTTCAATAAAGTGTTGCTGACCTAATCGTTTACGTAAATACGCTTGAGTAACCTCACCCAGTTCACCTAATAATTGTTGATAATCGGTTTTACTGCCTGCTTGCGCCTTGCTCATCAAAGATGACCAACGTGCATCATCAGCATGCGGTAACGAGCGATTATCATTCATCTTTGTATCAAAGACCTCGGGTTTAATTGCTTTTGTAAAGCGCAATGTTTGCTCAACATTATTGAGCAGGTTTGCTGGCTTACTCGCCTTCGATAGCCCTTTAAGGCTGCGACGAAGTTGTGCTTTACTCATCTGCTTTGCGCGCACTGATAGCAAACAGCGCACACTTTGCTGTTGTCCTTTGAGGTTACTCGCTTGCTTAACCGCAATGGATGGCCAAGACATTGTTCACCTGACAATTAAACTTTCTATAAACAAATACGTGCCACAAATATAAAAAGTTACATTACCTGATAAATAAATTGTCTAGCATCCGTTGCCTACAAACCTAAGCATCCAAGATACAATGACCTGGGTATCAAGCGATTGCTCAAAGGTATTACTCGCCCGTTGGCGTATATCCAGCGGGATAATATTTTTGCGAAACTGCATTAATGCCTTTGCGTATTGCCGCGTAAATTCGGGGTGACCTTGCAGCCCCAAAAAGTTTTTGCCAATTTGAAACATAGAGATTTCACAGTGTTCATTACAAGCCAATAGTTCGCCATTTGGCGGTAAAGATAACACTTGATCGCGATGCGATAACAACATGGAAAAGTCGCGTGACTCTGGCGTCATCCACGGCTTTTTATTGACGACTCGACTTTTTTTAATACCCACACCCCAACCTTTTTCCGACAATTCAACATCGGCACCTAGTGCATGGGCTATCATCTGATGGCCAAAACAAATACCAATAAATTTTTTCTCGGCGGCAAACAACTGCCGAACAAATAGCGTAAATTCTAAAATCCAATCATGCTGCTCATAAACCGAAGAGGCCGAGCCTGAACTAAGAAAAGCATCAAATTGATCGATATCTTGAGGGTATTGCCCTGCTTGTATATCAAATACCGTTAACCTTACCTCAGGTGCATGCTTAGCGAACATGGCTTGAAACATTTCAGGGTAATCACCACTGACATGCACTAGCTCGGGTTTTACATGGTCACAAAGTAATAAGGCAATACGCATTACAAAGCCTTAGCGTATACAGCATATAAATCATCACGGCTGACGGAGACCATATTGCTGTGATGACAAGGATCATCGAACGCCTTATCGGCAAGCATAGCGATATCTTGTTCACTGATACCGTGTTGCGATAACCCAAATGTAATCCCCAATTGCGTAAACCACTGCAGAGTGCACTGTGACAATCTGTCAGCATCAATATTGTGGCGATAAAACAGCTGTTTAATAGCAGAAATCTTCTCTTTCTGCTCATTATTGAGTTCGGCATGCTGTTCGATAAATTCTAATGAAAATGGCAATAACAAGGCATTGGCTAAGCCATGATGAGTATTAAATTCTGCTGACAGCGGGTGTGCTAACGAGTGGGTCATTCCTAAGCCTTTTTGAAATGCCGTTGCCCCCATGGTCGCTGCCATTTGCATCTGTCCTCTGGCATCAAGATTATCGCCCTGTTCGACGCAGGTCGCGAGGTATTGCAAACACAATCGCATGCCCTCAAGTGCAATACCATCCGCCATAGGGTGAAATCCTGGGGCAAAATACGCTTCTAAACAATGTGTAAACGCATCAATGCCGGTAGCTGCGGTAATGTGAGCGGGTAAATCAACAGTTAACTCCGGCGCCAATACGGCGATATCCGGCATCAACTGCGGCGCAAATATAATGGTTTTTTGGCCACTTTCGCGCAGAATAATCACCCCAGAACGACCAACTTCACTGCCCGTACCTGCCGTTGTAGGTATGGCATAAAGCGCTGGCATGTCATTAACAATGAGTTTATCACCGCCGATGGCATCATCGTATTGCGCTAAAGGTCCGGGGTGGGTGCTGGCGACTTTAATAACCTTAGCCACATCCATAGGGCTACCCCCACCAAGCGCTATCAAGCAATCACAATGATGCTGAATAAACGCTTGGCTGCCAAGCTCAACATCTTGCTCTATTGGGTTAGGGTGCACATCATCAAACACCACGACCTCGATGCCCTGAGATTGGATTACCTGGCTTACCTTATTGGCGATCCCTAGTTCTGTTAAGGTTTTGTCGGTTACCAACAACGCTTTTTTGTGTTGTTTCTGCTTAAGCGTTGTCGCCAAGCTTTGTAATGCCTGCTCGCCAAAATAAATAATGGTCGGAAAATTAAATTGCTGCATGGTGTCGTTATACCCAGTTAGATAATTTCAAAATAACGCTGCATTTGCCAGTCGGTAACTTGGCGTTCATATTCACGAACTTCCCACATCCTTGTCGCATAAAAATGGCGACAAAAATCTTCACCTAACGCCTGAGTTAACTCATCACAGCGCTGAAAGTCTCTCGCCGCATCACGTAAATTCGTCGCCAACTGTAATTCATCCGCTAGTTCTTCTTCTTGCTCATAGGCATTACCTATAAGTGCATTGGTTGGTGTTAATTGTTGCTCGATACCAAGCAAACCCGCGGTGATAACCGCCGCGGCAACTAAGTAAGGATTGGCATCTGCCGAGCCGAGTCGAAATTCGACGCGCTGACTTTTTGCGTTGTTACCAATAACACGTAATGCCGTGGTTCGGTTTTCAACGCCCCACGTTGCCGCGGTTGGAGCCCAAAAACCTTTGATTAAACGCGTATATGAATTGATGGTTGGTGCACACATCGCCAGCAATGGCTTTAAGTATTTTTGTTGGCCGGCAATATAGTGACGCATGGTGTCACTGATGTGATGCTCTGCCCCCTCTTGATAAAACAAGCTGTCACCGGTTGTCGCGTCATAAAGTGATTGATGCACATGGCCACTTTGCCCTGGATAATCCATAGAACATTTGGCCATAAAGGTCGCCATAAGATCCTGCTTTTGGAAAAAGCTTTTGCTAAAGGTTTTAAATAAGGTTGCTTTATCCGCCATATTTAACGCCGAATCGTAGCCGATTGCCGCTTCCCAGACACCGGGGCCGGTTTCACAATGCAAGCCTTCTAGGGCAAAATCCATCTGTTCACAATATTCAAGAAATTGGTGATACATGTCAGCTTTCGCGTTGGCGCGCAACAGCGAATAGCCGAAGTTACCTTGGGTATAATGATTGAGATTTTGATAATTTTTCTCACGCACCGTTTCAGGGGTTTCGTTAAAAATAAAAAACTCGTATTCAAAGGCGAGCTTGACATCAATATTCATCGAATTTGCTTTCGCTAATACCCGTTTTAACAAACTGCGCGGACAAATCGGGTGATCACCGCCGTCTTTGGTGTTGAACTCGACCAAATAAAAAGGAATATTGTGCTCATCAGGTAAGCGACGCTCGGTGCTTAAATCAATTTTATACAAGGCGTCAGGAAATCCGGTGTGCCAACCGGTGAACTCGACGTTATCATAGAGCTGGTCATCCATATCCCAACCAAGTACACAATCACAAAAACCGGCACCGTTGCTGAGAATGGTCGCAAATTTGTCGATGCTGACATACTTACCACGATGCACACCGTCGATATCGGTAAAGGCTAGCTTGATCCACTTGATGTTTTCATCGCGAAGCTGCTTTAGTTTTGCTTCTATTGTTGTCATGCGCGACTCCCTATGATTTATTAAAATTTTTCGCTTTGCGTCGTGTCAGGCCGTAAAAGCCAAACTTTGACAGGCCAGAACCAATGCCACTTTGCTTGCATCCAGTCCAAGGTAATGCCGGTGCAAGATAATCGCAGCGATTTTGAAACACAGTGCCAACATCGACAGCATCAGCAAATTCTGCAACTTTGTCTTGATTGTGACTGTATATTGCTGCGGTTAAGCCATAGACATTGTCGTTAATTAAGGTGATCGCTTGTTGCATATTTTGCACCGACATAACCGGCAATATCGGGCCAAAGTTTTCTTCTTGCATCACCAACATCTGATTTGTGACATGCTTTAATAGGGTCGGTTTAAAAAACGTCGCGCCATTAATGCTGGCAGTTTCGCCGCCAATGACAATTTCAGCCCCTAAACTAAGCGCATTTTGTATTTGTTGATCCATAGCCTCTGCCGCACTCGCGCTGGCAAGAGGCCCCATATCCGTGGTTTCATCCATGGGATCCCCCAACCGGTATTTGGCGATAAGGTTGTTACAGGCGTCGACAAACTGTGAATAAAGACTGTGGTGCACATAAACTCGTTCGATACCGCAACAAGATTGCCCGGCGTTATACATAGCACCATCAACCAAGCTCGCGGCGACTTGGTCAACATCGACGCCTTCATCGACATAGGCAGCGTCTTTACCGCCCAGCTCTAAGTGACAATGATTAAATTGTTTGGCGCTGTGTTTATAGACTTTTTCGCCTGCGGCAACTGAGCCGGTAAACACCACATGGTTGATGTTCGACTGCGCCATAACATTGGCTAAGACACTATGCTCAGCAACACAATGCAACAACAGCTCTTCATGACCGCCAATCAGACCAAATGCACGTTGAAAGTGCTGCCCTATGACGATGGTATTTGAGGCATGTTTCAATAGCACCGTATTGCCTGCTAATAAAGCGGTCAGTACACCATTTATGGCGATCAGTAATGGGTAATTCCACGCGGCTACGATCAATACGACGCCAAAAGGCGCGTGACTAATGATCTGCGCCTGCTTGGAATCGGCGCTAATGATTTCATCGGCAAGAAACGACTCAGCATTATCGAGGAGATAATTAGCGCGCTCAAAAAAGCCATTTAATTCATTTTTAGATTGCGCTAATGGTTTACCCATCGCCTCGGTAATATCTTTGGCAATAACATCTCGGTTTACATCAAAGTATTGACAGGCATGTCGCAAAATCTCGACACGTTCCGCGACAGGGGTATTTTTCCAACCTAAAAAGCGTTTCTGCAAACGAAGGATGTTGTCATCAATTTGCTCTATGCTTTGCTGTGGGTAATGCGCAATTATGTCGCCCGTGTATGGATTGCGGCTGCTAGTTGTTGGCATGGCTTATTGGTTTCCTAACGTCATCGCCATAAAGCGACAATAAATTATTATTAAATCAGTACGTTAAATATGCTTATAACTCAAGCCTAGATTGAAAAATCGAATAGTTCAAAGTTCTACACGATCTGCAAAAAAAACTATACTTTTATAAGGGCCATCAACAGGAAGATAATCGTGGATGTACAACTGCTGGTAACACAAACAGACTTTAGTATTCCTAACCTTGAAAATGAGATGAACTGCGTCGGTGTCAACTACCGTATCGATTACATAGAAATGCACCCAGAACTGGTAGAGCAATACAATATAAAACATTCGCCTAATGTATTGGTGGATGGCAAGCTTGTCTTTCGCTACCAACCAAGCATCAACGAATTGAAGCAGTATTTTAGGTAATCCCCAAGCTCATTGTTCGTGCGATAGGTTTTGATTCACCCATAAAAAAAGATTTGGCAATGCCAAATCTTTTTATTTGTAAAACTTACGTTAAGAATTAGGTCGTGTTTTAGTAACCGGTACTGACTCGACCATTGCCATGAACCGCGTCTTTACCTGGTTGACCTAAATCATCCGCTCGTCTTTGCATTTCGGCTTTAACTTTAGCTGGGTGCATTTGACCACCATTCTCGCCTACAATGAGAGCTGCTACACCTGCAGCATGTGGTGCTGCCATACTTGTGCCAACCGACCAGTAATACCAAATGCCGTTGTAATCACTACCGACGCTGAAAACGAAGTCCCATACATAACAAACACGTACAGTACTACCAACCGCACAACCACTAAACGCCAGTTCCGGGTTAGTCTCGATCAATTCATAATCACCACCGGGGGCTGAAAAGTCGATACCACTGCGGCCATAGTTGGTATAGATAGCTTGGGTATCTAAGTCGGTTGTAGGATCATAACCCCATCCTTCTGGACCGGTTGCTGAAATAGATATCGCATGTGGCATATCCGCAGGGAACACGACCATGCTCTTGTCTGCGTTTGAGTCTCGTCCATCATTACCAGAGGCTACAATAACCGTGATACCTTGTTTGTATGCATAAGCAACGGCTCGGTTCATTACCACTCGCAATGACGCCACTAAACTTGCATCAACACCGAGGCCTTGTGGAATATCCGCACCTAGACTCATATTAATAACATCGACTTCATCAAAATTGGCGGCAAAGATAATACCTTCTAATATGTCTTCAAACGAACCAGTACCATTATTACCAAGCACTTTAACTAATACTAATTCCGCTTCAGGTGCGACACCAATGGTGCCAAAGGCATTGTCTGCAGCGGCAATGGTACCTGCTACATGCATACCATGGCTAAAGATTCCATCAGGATCATCTTCATTTGGACCATATTCGATGCCCTCGCCTGTCATATCGGCGGCACCGACAACATTGTTTGCAATATCAGGGTGGTTCAGGCTGAAACCGCCATCTAAAACAGCAACACGTGCGCCTTTACCGCGCACACCAGCTTCCCATGCTTCAGGCGCATTCACCGCATCATGACCCCATTGACGATCAAAGAAAAAATCATCATCGCCACTATTTGGTGGGTTGGCAGCTTGAACTGAAATACGCTCACTAGGTGTCGTCATTTGTACTTTGATGTTTGGTACGACAGCCATGACTCCAGTCATTTTAGCTGCCTGCTTAGGGCTTGCCTCGATAACAATCACACCGGCTTCTGTGATGACATTAGTAACACGCGCACCTATTTTATTGGCTTGCTTAGTCATACTTTTCATCGTCGATTTATTGGCACCGTTACCGATGACAAGATAAGATTCTGCAGATGCAGAATTGGCGATAAAACAGAGGCTTGCTATTGATATTAAGATAAAATTGCGGAGTTGGTTATTCATATTTTATGTACTCTCATAGGTTTCGAATCCAACCTGCGACGAGCAAATATTGCGCCAATAAAAATATTGTTAAACAATTCAATACGTTAGATTTTTCAAAAACAATGCATACCAGTTAAATGTAAAATAAGCTGACATAAAAATCGATTCAAGCTATTGAAAATGAAAAGATTTTAGGGAGCAAAGAGTTACCTTAAAATGAATCTAAAAAGCTCTTAAGGATTGAAGTTAAAATGGCTTAAAGTCTATGCCGCATAATTGGCTGTTACAACTCGCTAATACGCGAGTGGTTGCACTTTCAGTTGAAAACAGCCTTTAGTTAACGTTAAATTCGCATCACCATCTGACTTTGACTAAATCACTTTGAGCACTTAACGACTCAACTAATAACATTTTATTTTTACTTGGGTGCAGGTCAAAACTGAGCCTAAATCTGTTGTTGCCAATGAACACGCTACTGATGTTGGCCTGCCTAGCATTAGGTTGATTGAGTATGTCATCAAACGGCTGGAACTTTAAAATAGCCTTGCGACCTTGCCTAGACGTGAAATATAGTCCTTGCTGGTTCACTGCCCAACGATGTGAATTATCTGATTCAAGTTTAACTAATTGAATTTTATCTTGAACACCCTCGCCCTGCTCTTTAATTAACCAAGCGACCATTTCTTGATCGACAGCAATGGCAGCAATGGCAGCAAAATATTCAATATCATTAAATGGTTTATAAGATAGGTAGTTTTCGCTTATCTAAGAACTTTTATACAAGTCTTGAGTAATAGGCAGCAAGTATTTTTATTGCTTAAAGACTGGCTAATGAGTGGCTAAATAATTGCTCACATATAATGCCTGCCTAGTTGATTTTTGGTGCCGGCTCCCCCTCGACAATAGGGTCATTTTGTTCGATTATTTGCACCACATCAGGAGCCTTGGTTGGGAAACGGACAAACCAGAGCACAATTGACAGTACAACGAAGACACTGGCCAAAATAAAATACATGAGATACGGCACGCCCATATTATCTGTCGCAGCAGCAATTGAACTACCTAGTGGACGCCCTACATTTGATGCCGCCATATAGAGCGTGAACTGCGTTGCCGCAACACCTGGGTTGCAAAGCCGCATTGCGATTGGAATAAAGGCTACGATTAGCATCGTCGCAAAAAATTCAATCTGCCAGAAATAAGCGGTAAGAAGTGAAACGTTTGACCAATGATTGTGTGCCAAACCAAAGCTAATCGCACACACACTGACCAGTATACACATGATCAAGGCGGCACGTTGCGCACCTATTTTTGTCACAGCCCTGCCGCCTAACACAAGAGCAAATATACCAGAGGCAAACTGGGCGGCTGAGATGGTATTGGTATAACTTGTCTGAGTCCAACCACCGAGGTTGGTTGCAAGGCCAGGATGATAGGCCTCAGCTATGCCACTTGGCATGGTTCGGACACAAAAAATAGCAAACGCAACCAGACTTATCGGCGCAAGCATGGCTTTCCAGCTATTGATCAATAGTGGCTTCCAAGCCTTGATCTGTATATGAACATTGCGCGGATGCGCGTCGCCATCACTCCAGGGAAAACGCCTTTCACCTTCACGTTCGTAAATAAAAATCCCGAAAACAACGACGCTTGAGACAAATAAAGCTGCGGTCAGATACCCTGCCATAGGTCCATAATTTGCGATTAGGTGACCACCGAAAAAAGTGAACACAGACATCCCTAATACTTGCCCACCAAACATGATACCAGCAGCTTTGCCACGCTCATCTTCAGGCATAATATCAACGGTAAGACTGTCAATGGATACGTCCTGAAACGCGGTTCCCGAATTGACAAGAAAAGCCAGCATAGAGATTAGCCATATTTCCTTCGCCCCAGGCGAAAGTATCGCAGCGAGTATGAGCATTACGACAATTGTCGACTGGGCGCCGATTATCCAAATACGCCTGCGCCCCATCGGCAAATAAGTGTACCGATCCATTATAAAACCGAGAAAGAATTTAAGCGTCCAAGGCAGGATAGACGCGCTGACTACACCCGCAACGGCAGCAGTAGAGGCACCATTGGCAGCAAGCCAAGCAGGAATTGCATAGAAAAAAAGCCCAACAGGGATACCTTGGGTAAAATAGAATAAAAATACCGTAATAAGACGCAACTTGGCGCTTCGTTCAAGGATGAGAATGAGCAATCTCCGAAAGAACTCGTATATAGGACTATATACGCTAGATCCGTTTAAGTCTAAAACGGCTATATCTGTTACAAGCTATGTATCCCTTTGTATTTGCTATACATCCTGTGTTTTCCCTTGCGAGCACTAGGTGTGAAAATGTGTTCCTGACAAATTTTTTGACCTCTCTTCTCGAGTTCTCACTCCTTTTCACTGGCCATATATTGAGTCAACGCAAGGTTTTTATTTGGATTTCACGGGTATTCAAAGGTAGTTGAGCAACGAGCTTTTGCAGAAAAAAGACCAAAAAGGTTGCCGCCTAATTTTTAAACGTTGGTATTTGATACGGTACTATTAATCAAAATGGGTACTCTCAACTTATTGGCAGATATCTAAGGTTTAGTCAGAGCTACTTCAATTTAATCATCAAGCTCTCTTTTAAATTTATACGGAGCAATGGTTTCACCGACAAACATTCCCTGTCGCCGTATATCACTCTCATCAAGGATTGAAAACGGTACAGCAACGCAATGGTTTTCCATCATATGTTCAGCTAAACTTTTTTTGTTGTGGCAGAAATGAACTTCCTTGTGACATTCATCACAATAGCGAACATTAGAATCATCGGTTTCAGATAACTTTCCCCACTTTTGACTACATTGTTTACCGAAAGCGCAATTACAAATTTTTGGTTTAGACACAACTTCACTCATTCTTTCGTAAAATCTGGTTTCAAGGTTAGCGTAACTTTTAACTTCTTCAAACTTGTTTGATTTTACTTTTAACCTTGCGCATTAATACATCCTGTATTTTCCCCTTAGGGCACTAGGTGTGAAAATTTGTTCCTGACAAATTTTTTGACCTCTCTTCTCGAGTTCTCACTCCTTTTCACTAGCCATAAAAAAACCCGACTTACGTCGGGTTTCAATATATGGCGGTGACGGAGAGATTCGAACTCTCGAAAGGTTGCCCTTTACACACTTTCCAGGCGTGCTCCTTCAGCCACTCGGACACGTCACCTAAGTTCATTTTGTATAACATTTTTATATAGTGCTTGTTATTGCACTTAGTGATTTTGCTGAGCACGCCTTGGCGTGATATTCACCTTGGCAGCCACTCGGACACGTCACCTAAATTCATTTTGTATAACATTTTTATATAGTGCTTGTTATTGCACTTAGTGATTTTGCTGAGCACGCCTTGGCGTGATATTCACCTTGGCAGCCACTCGGACACGTCACCTAAATTCATTTTGTATAACATTTTTATATAGTGCTTGTTATTGCACTTAGTGATTTTGCTGAGCACGCCTTGGCGTGATATTCACCTTGGCAGCCACTCGGACACGTCACCTAAATAAAGTACTAGGTACTAGGTACTAGGTACTAGGTACTAGGTACTAGGTACTAGGTACTAGGTACTAGGTACTAGCAGCGCGTATGTTAGGGAATATTCACTAACGACGCAAGTACAAACGATAAATTAATTTATCGTTTGTACTGTTTTTAATCAATTGATGATATTAGGTATTGTTGGCTTGTGTGAGTTTTAATTGAGCAGAAAAATTAAGCATGCGATTTAGCGATTTTAACGCACCTTGACGCAGCTCCATATCAACAAAAATTTCACGGCCCGTTGGGTCAATTAATGAATCATGAATGGCTTTCAAACCGTTCATTGCCATCCACGGGCAATGCGCACAGCTGCGACATGTTGCGCCTTCACCGGCAGTTGGCGCTTCAAAAAATTCTTTATCTGGACACAGTTGCTGCATCTTGTAGAAGATACCGCGGTCAGTAGCGACGATGAATTTTTTGTTTGGCATTTCTTGCGCAGCTTTAATAAGCTGGCTGGTTGAGCCTACCGCATCAGCCAAATCAACCACTGACGATGGTGATTCAGGGTGAACCAAAACAGCTGCATCTGGATGCAATGCTTTCATATCGCTCAAGGCTTTGGTTTTAAACTCATCGTGAACAATACACGCGCCATCCCACATGATCATGTCAGCGTCAGTTTGCTTTTCAATGTAGGCGCCCAAATGCTTATCAGGTCCCCACAAAATGGTTTCGCCCTGCTCGTCCAAATGTTCGACAATTTCAAGGGCACAGCTTGATGTGACAATCCAATCTGCACGTGCTTTTACTTCTGTTGAAGTATTGGCATAAACAACCACAGTGCGCTCAGGGTGTTGATCACAAAACTTGTTGAATTCGTCGATTGGACAACCTAAATCGAGTGAACAGGTCGCCTCTAGGGTTGGCATAAGTACGGTTTTTTCTGGTGTTAAAACCTTTGCGGTTTCACCCATGAACTTTACGCCAGCAACAATAAGCGTCTCTGCTGGGTGTTGATTACCAAAACGAGCCATTTCTAATGAGTCTGCTACACAGCCGCCGGTTTCTTCAGCCAGTGCCTGAATTTCAGGGTCTGTATAGTAATGGGCAACCAGTACCGCATTTTTCTCTTTCAACAAGACTTTGATTTTGTCTTTGTAATCCTGTTTCTCTGCATCAGTCAATGGCGCAGGTTTAGGCGGAAAGGTGTAGTCAAAATCAACGGCTAAGGTAGTTTCTAGCATGTTCGCAAAACTCGTTATGAATCAGTTTTTATAAAATTGGCGGATATTATAAAAGAATACGCGTTAAAGATAAACAAAAGGCGCCGTCTAGCCTAAGCCAGAGGGCGCCTTTTTCGTTATATGCTATTAAAGATGGGTTTCAAACAGCTTAAAAATACGACGATATTCGTCTAACCAACTGCTTGGTTGCACAAAACCGTGTGGCTCAACTGGGTAAATCGCAGTCTCCCAATCTTCCTTCTCAAGCTCAATTAAGCGTTGTACTAAACGCACACTGTCTTGGAAGAATACATTGTCATCAACCATAGGTGCGTTGATCAACAATGGCTTGGTTAAACCTTCAGCGAAATAGATAGGTGAACTGCGCTCAAAGGCAATTGGGTCATCACCTGGCGTGTTTAAAATGTTCGACGTATAACCGTGGTTATATGATGTCCAATCTGACACTAGACGCAAAGCAGAACCCGCTGCGAACGTATCAGGCTCTTTAAACAAGGCCATCAAAGTTAAAAAGCCGCCGTATGAACCGCCGTATACACCGATTTTGTCTTTGTCGATGTTAGCGTTTTCTACTAACCAATCAACGCCTTGCAGCATATCTTCAACTTCAGGTTTGCCCATGTGACGATAAATCGCAGTACGCCAATCACGGCCATAGCCTTTAGACGCACGGTAATCCATATCAATTACAGTGTAACCTTGCTGCACCAACATTGAATGGAACATAAACTCGCGGAAGTAACCAGACCAGCCTAAATGCGAGTTTTGTAAGTAACCGGCACCATGCACAAACATCACCGCTTTACCGGCATTAGGTCCGTCGTTATTCTCCGGCTGATAAACGCGAGTGAATATTCCTTGCTCGCTGTGCTCAGATGGAATTTCAACTACCGACGGCGCCGTCCAAGGCATAGCCAAAAACTCTTCACTGACGGTATGAGTTAAACGCACCGCCGTTGCATCGATATTGGTATCTTGTATGTAAAGCTCTGGTGGCATCGTTGTTGTTGAATGTTCAATCAATAACTTGCTTTCGTCCGGCGACAATGCATAAGAATTGTTGCCACCTAAGTCTGTAACAGCAGTGATTTTCGCGCTGTCGACGTCCACTTTATAAACTTCGTAAATGCCAGGGTGCTTTTTGTTGGCCTGAAAATAAAAGTTGTCTTCGTCTTTGGTTTTAGTAACTTGACGCACTTCATAGTTACCCGATGTCAATGCTTTGGCTTTGCCGTCAACAGGTTTGACATATAAGTGACCATAGCCTGACTCTTCAGACTGGAAGTACAATGTTTCTGACTCATCAAACCAACCGTAGTTGTTAAAGTCCCAGTTGATCCACGCATCATCATGCAAACGGTGCTGGTTTACTAAGGCTTTTTCGTCAAAATCAATGGTCGCGATCCAACGATCTTTGTTGTCCCAGGCTTCCATCATTAAGGCAACCTGATTGGAATCTTTGTGCCACTTGATCGCTTGACGGTATTGCATCAAATGAATGTTACGTGGCGCTTTTTCTGAGGTGTACTCTTTACCTTCACGAGCATAGTTTTCTTTGCGAACATCCGCTAAAACGTCGTCGTCAAAACCCGGTAAGGTGTCGTAACCCAATAAATATTGTGCATCGTTTTTCAAATCAAGTAAGTACACTTGCTCAGAGTACTGACGGTTATCTGATACACGGTAACGTACGCGTTGTGGGTCTATCATCGCATCACTGGTGACGTAATTTGGCATGATATCGCCAGCGTTGCTCCATGACATATTTTTCGCCACAGATACCACCATCATTTCACCATTAGGCGAAAGCTGTGCTTGTACGACGCGCTTGCCTTCACCAAAGTAAAACGTTGACGTTGCAATGGTGTCGTTTTGTTTGCGAATATTGCTGTCTTTATCTGCTTGAATACCGGCATTGCGTTCTTGTAACGCAACAAACTTAATCAGTTTGTGTTGCTCTTTGGCGATATAGGTTTTCTCAGCCTGCTTACCTGGGGTATTGGTCATCTGCAAGTTAGCAAGTTCTTTTACCTGATTATTATTCAAATCTAAGCTGTAAAAGATGTTGCCGATACGGTAAGCCACGCTGCCATCGCTTAAAAACATTGGCTGTGATTCAATCGCTGAGGTATAGGTAAGTTGCTTAACCGATTGCTCGTTTAAGTCTTTAAGGAAGACATTACCTTTGAAGACATAAAGCTCTTTGCTGCCGTCAGCGTTGCTGACTGCGCCTCGGTCGGCGACTTTATGCAAATTGGCGTAATCGACTTTCTCGCCATTGCCTTGTGCGTTTAAGCTTTTGGAGAATAAATCGGTAACCGGGTTACCTTCACGCTTTTGCTGATAAAAAACCGTATTACTGTCATCGCCCCAATACCACTGTTGCGGTGAACGAGCGATCCAGTCAGGATCTGACATGGCTTTTTCTAAGGTGATTTTGATATCAGCATCAGGATTTGCAACATCAGCACCTTGTACGGGCGCCATTGTTTCTGTATTTGATTTGGCAACCTGTTCCGATTGCTCTGACATATCTGTACTTACACAGGCGCTTAGCAATACGCTAACCGATGCCGCTAGCAAAGAATATTTCATAGTTTCCCACATAGTATTAATAATTTTTCGAGCCTATTAAAACAAAAACTTAGGTTACAAGGCAATTACTGCTCACTACAAAAGTGTAATAGTGTGTAATCGGTGTACATTTTTTAACCACACCTTAAGTGAAGATTCTGTTATAATCCGCCGAATTGTTTAGCGACAGCCACTTTTATTACTACGAGACCATCAGTTTCTATGATCCCATTACCAAAAACCGAATTATTTGAATACCCGAAATATTGGGCCGAATGTTACGGCACAGCCCCGTTTTTACCTATGTCACGTAAGGAAATGGACGAACTAGGATGGGACAGTTGCGACATTATTTTGGTTACCGGTGATGCCTATGTTGATCACCCATCTTTTGGTATGGCGATTATTGGTCGTATGCTGGAGTCGCAAGGCTTTCGCGTTGGTATCATTTCGCAACCAGACTGGCATAGCAAAGATGCGTTTATGCAGTTAGGAAAACCTAACCTTTTCTTTGGTGTTACGGCTGGCAACATGGACTCGATGATTAATCGCTATACTGCCGAGCGTCGTTTGCGTCATGACGATGCCTACACGCCAAACAACGAAGGTGGCAAACGCCCAGATAGAGCAACGTTAGTCTATTCACAACGTTGTAAAGAAGCGTACAAAGATGTCCCAGTTGTGCTGGGTGGTATCGAAGCGAGTTTACGCCGTATTGCCCATTACGACTATTGGTCTGATAAAGTACGTCGCTCAGTATTGTTTGACGCCAAAGCCGATATATTAATATACGGTAATGCTGAACGACCGTTAATTGAAGTCGCCCACCGTATAGCTCGTGGCGAAGAAGTCAAAGACATTCAAGACGTTCGTGGTACGGCGTTTTTAAGTAAAACCGCCCTACCAGGATGGCGTGGTGTTGATTCACGCGCTATTGATAAGCCCGGTAAGATAGATGCCATCGCCAGCCCTTATCAAGATATGATGCCTTCAAATTGCGATAAAGCCGATGAAACCACCGACTCAGGTGTGACCATAGTTAACGGCGCCAATGCTGCGACGAGTAACCCTGACATCAGCAAAGAAGCGGTGCCTATTCAAATCAGTGATTATCAAAACAAAAGCTGGGAGAAAAAGCACAAGCCTTGGGAGTTTACCTACGTAAAATTACCGTCTTTTGAACAGGTCAGCGCCAACAAAGTATTGTATGCCCACGCCTCGCGCATTTTTCATCAGGAAGTAAACCCTGCCAGTGCTCGCGCTTTAGTGCAAACCCACGGTGACCGTTTGATTTGGCTAAACCCGCCGGCGATCCCATTAAGTGAAGCAGAGATGGACGGCGTATTTGGATTACCGTATGCGCGTGTGCCACACCAAATTTATGGCAAGGCTAAGATCCCTGCCTACGATATGATCAAAACCTCGATCAATATCATGCGCGGTTGTTTTGGTGGCTGTTCATTTTGCTCGATAACCGAACACGAAGGTCGCATTATTCAATCGCGCTCGCATGAGTCGATCTTAGAAGAAATCGAAGACATCAAACTCAAAGTACCTGGATTTACCGGGGTTATTTCTGATTTAGGTGGCCCAACCGCCAACATGTATCAATTACGTTGTAAGAGCCCTAAAGCAGAAGCTACGTGTCGTCGACCAAGTTGTGTCTGGCCAGATATTTGTGGCCATATGGATACCGACCACAAACCAACCATCGAGCTTTACCGTAAAGCGCGAAAAATTAAAGGCATTAAGAAAATTCTTATCGCTTCTGGGGTTCGTTATGACTTGGCCATTCGCGATCCTGAGTACGTCAAAGAATTGGCATCGCACCATGTAGGTGGCTATTTAAAAATCGCCCCAGAGCATACCGAAGACGCGCCATTAGCAAAAATGATGAAACCGGGCATGGGCTCTTATCACAAGTTTAAAGAGATGTTTGATCATTACTCTAAGCTTGCTGGTAAAAAACAGTTTTTGATCCCCTACTTTATCTCTGCTCATCCAGGCACTACAGACAAAGATATGGTGAACTTGGCGCTATGGCTAAAACAAAACGACTTTAAGTTGGATCAAGTACAAAACTTTTATCCATCACCGTTGGCTAATGCGACCACCATTTATCATACCGAGATTGACTCGTTAAATAAGATCCGCAAAGACAATGACTCAGTCGCGGTACCGAAAGGCACCATTCAACGTCGATTGCATAAAGCGATTTTACGATACCATGATCCACATAACTGGGGCTTGATTCGCGAAGCGCTAACCAAAATGGGCTTAGCAAGAAAGCTTATCGGCAGTGGTCCTGAATGTTTGGTACCTCACGAAACCCGCAGTGAAAAAAATGCCGGTTATGGTAAAGGCAAAAACAACGCCAAGGGTAATAAGACATCCTATGGGCAAAAACGCCATAACAAGCCGCATTCAAGCAATGGCAAAGCCGGTTTAACACGCTTTAGTGACAATCAGTTTAAAAAGCCAAGCAAGAAACGCAAGTAAAAGCACAACGAAAGCAATGCGCTGATGGCGCAAATACTTTATAATGCGCCGCAATTTTATGCGGTGCATCTTTTTTAAGGAACTCTCTTTTGATCACAACAGCTAATATCACCATGCAGTTTGGTGCTAAACCTCTGTTTGAAAACATCTCAGTTAAATTCGGTGGCGGTAACCGCTACGGTCTTATCGGCGCTAACGGCTGTGGTAAGTCTACCTTTATGAAAATTTTAGGTGGCGATCTAGAACCTAGCGGCGGTAATTTCAAAGTCGACATTAATGAACGTGTTGGTAAGTTGCGCCAAGACCAATTCGCCTTTGAAGAATACTCAGTCGTCGATACGGTGATCATGGGCCATAACGAATTGTGGGCTGTAAAAGAAGAGCGTGACCGCATATATGCGCAAGCAGAAATGAGTGAAGAAGACGGTATGCGCGTTGCTGATCTTGAAACCCTATACGCTGAAATGGATGGTTATACCGCAGAAAGTCGCGCCGGTGAATTGCTTATGGGTGTTGGTATTCCAATTGATCAACATTACGGCAAAATGAGCGAAGTCGCGCCAGGCTGGAAACTTCGAGTGCTATTGGCACAAGCGTTGTTTTCTGATCCAGATATCTTGCTTTTGGACGAACCAACCAACAACTTGGACATTCACACCATCACATGGCTTGAAGATATGCTTAATGAGCGTAATTCAACCATGATCATTATTTCTCACGATCGCCACTTCTTAAACAGTGTTTGTACACATATGGCTGATCTTGATTACGGTGAGCTACGCATTTACGCCGGCAACTACGATGAATACATGCTAGCAGCAACCCAAGCACGTGCTCGTCTAATGGCTGATAACGCCAAGAAGAAAGCACAAATCACTGAGCTACAAGACTTTGTGCGTCGTTTCTCTGCTAATGCCTCTAAAGCCAAGCAAGCGACATCGCGTGCTAAGCAAATTGACAAAATTCAACTTGATGATGTTAAAGCGTCAAGTCGTGTAAACCCGTTTATTCGCTTTGAACAAGAAAAGCCATTATTTCGTAATGTCTTAGAAATCGAAAACCTTAATAAATCATTTGATGACAATCAGGTATTAAAAAACATTAACTTAATGGCTGAAGTTGGCGAAAAAATCGCGGTTATCGGTGAGAACGGTGTCGGTAAAACCACCTTACTACGCACTCTGATGGGTGATTACGAGGTTGATGGTGGCCATTACAAGTGGTCAGAGAATCATAACATCGCCTACTATGCGCAAGATCATGCGGAAGATTTCGAACAAGACATGACCTTATTCGAGTGGATGAGTCAATGGCGTCAAGAAGGCGACGATGAGCAAGTCGTACGTGGGTTTTTAGGTCGCTTATTGTTTAGCCAAGATGACATAAAGAAATCCGTTAAGGTGTTATCAGGTGGTGAGCAAGGTCGCATGTTGTTCGGTAAAATGATGATGCAAAAACCAAATATTCTTATTTTGGATGAGCCGACCAACCACATGGATATGGAGTCTATTGAATCATTAAATATGGCCTTAGAAAAATTTGAAGGCTCGATAGTATTTGTCTCTCACGATCGTGAATTTGTATCGTCAATCGCGACACGAATCATTGAAATAACAGAACACGGTTACGTTGATTTCGCCGGCACTTACGAGCAGTATTTAAAATCTAAAGAGTCATAAATAATATAAGTTTCAATTACTTATTCAAACCCAGTAAAAACGTCGCTTTCGCGGCGTTTTTTTGTGCCTGACTGCTATACTTACAGTAATGATAATACTAAACGTACCAAGACATTTTGGTATACAACGCGACATTCGGAGGAAGAACCGATGGAAATTAGTAATCTTCTAAACATGCACAGTTCCATTGTTTTAGGCATAGTAAATGAACGACTTCGTATTGAATGTGGTTCAATCGATCAATTGGTTTCTCGCTATGAATTAGACGAAGACACCTTATATGACAAAATGAACGAACTCGGCTATCACTACGACCCCCTAACCAATCAATTTAAATCCAGTTAATAGGCCATGGCCATCGCCCTGACCCATATTGCATTACATGTAAAAGACTTGGACGCTTGCGTGCACTTTTACCAGCAATATGCGGGGCTCAACATTGTTCGTGACCGCCGTCCAAATGGCCCGGATGGTAAGCGCATCGTTTGGCTTGCCGAGACCGGCAAAGAACAGCAGTTTATTATTGTTATCTTGCCCGGCGGCCCCGGTCGAAACCAAATTGATACGGATTTTTCTCACCTTGGCTTTGCCCTAGCGAGCAAACAAGCTGTCGATGATATTGCCGCCAAAGCCCACGCCCATGGCATCCTAGCATGGCCGTGCAAACAAGAGCCTTACCCTGTGGGGTATTATTGTGGTATCAAAGACCCCGACGGTAATTTTGTCGAATTCAGTTACGGACAACCTCTTGGTCCAGGTGCAGAAAAACTTATCCCCGAACATCAGAATATTGACTGACCAAGAATTGTTTAACACAGCATCAAAAGGACACATTTTTGAGCGAAAACAAGACACAAGCTAACCAACTCGATGTTACGCAATTTTTAGCGTCCGTAGAGCCCGAAAACAAACGCCTAGATAGTCTTAAATTGTTGGCGCTATTTGAACAGATCACAGAAAAAAAACCTGTCATGTGGGGAACTTCAATCATTGGCTTTGGTCAGTATCATTATAAGTATGAAAGTGGTCGTGAAGGCGATTTTATGATCACAGGTTTTTCTCCCCGAAAACAAAACATAAGCTTATACATCATGCCAGGGTTTAGCCAACTTGAGACTTTGTTGGCTAAACTAGGCAAACATAAAACAGGTAAATCCTGTTTATACATTAACAAACTTGCCGACGTTAACGAGGAGGTATTAAGACAAATAATCCGCTTAGGTTTTGAACACATGTGTAATAAGTATACAACCAAGTAGAGCTGGTAAGGTGTTGAAATTTAAGAGATAAAATAATGCAAAAGCAAAAAAATGCAAAAAAATGTAACTTTCCCTTGTATCTTTTGCTCAATAACCCCATTCTAAAGTTAAGGGCGGAATACGTCGCTCTGGACAACAAGTTAGGAGACATGTATGAGAATTACAATTTCAGGTCATCACGTAGAAGTAACTGAAGCCATCACAGATGTCATAAACAGTCGATTCGCTAAAATCGCGAACCACTTTCCAAGTTTAATGTCTCTCGAGGTAATTTTAAAAGTTGATAAAAATTCCCAAAAAATAGAAGCGGTCACCAACTATGAAAACATGCAAATTGCAGTCTCAGCTAAAGACGATGATTTATATATCGCAATTGGTAGTTGTGTGAAAAAAATGGAAGCAGCGTTACAACATCGAAAAGGTGTTCTCAAAGCAAATCTGCACAGCAAAATCAAAGCAGCATAATCCTGCAAACCGGATTTAAAAAAAGAGCTCATTTGAGCTCTTTTTTATTGCCTGTCAGATGATAAATATCTTGGCTTCGACTCGCCTTTTAGCTAGGTCTCTTCTTCGTCTCGATCAACCAGCTTACCAACTTTTTTCTTGGTCATTGGTAAATCAGCAAAGCCCTCATCAACGAAAGTCACTTTCTTTTTAACCTTAGGTGCTTTCTTCTTAACCACCTTAGCATCTTGTGCTTTTTTGCTTGGTGCTTTTTTGCTGACGGTTTTCTTTGGTTTCAAGCCGGTGAATTTTGCAGTCAGTCCCTCAACGCTGATAAACGGCATATCTTGCTGTAAGAAGGCTTTCACGTTTAGATAACTATACCAATCTTTTGGACCAACGAATGATATCGCATCGCCCTTTGCGCCAGCCCTACCGGTGCGTCCAATGCGATGTACATACTCTTCTGGGTGTTTTGGCATATCAAAGTTAAATACATGGCTAACGTTGGTTAAATCCAAACCACGAGACGCCAGATCCGTTGTTACCAAAATCTTGTGCTGTCCCTTGGCAAAGCTTTCCATGATGCGGTTACGCTCTGATTGCTTTAACTCGCCACTGAGGCCTATGGCATCAAGTTGTTGCTTATTTAGCACCTCAGCCAAACGTTCGGTATCACTGCGGGTTGCGGTGAATATGATCACTTGTTGATAATTTTCGTGTTGTAAAAAATGCTCAAGCAATGCTTGTTTATGATCTAAATGATCAGCCAATACCAATCGCTGATTAATGTCTTTGTGCTCACTGGTAATCGCACCAATGGCAATGCGTTTTGGATTTTTCAGTAAATCGTTGGCAAAAATATTTATTTGCTCATGATCTAAGGTTGCAGAAAACATCAAGGTTTGGCGTTTACGATGATCCGCCGCCAAGTTGATTTGTTTTAACTGTTCGGCAAAGCCCATATCGAGCATACGATCGGCTTCATCGAGGATAAGTAACTCTAAGCCATTAAGATAGAACAACCCTTTGGCTAAATGGTCAGCTAATCGGCCTGGTGTGGCAACGACAATATCAGGGTATTTATCCAATACTTTAACTTGGTCATTAAAGTTTTCACCGCCAAGAATCAAAGCGCTCTTAAAACGCGTACCTGCGGTTACTGTGCGAAGTTGCATGAATACCTGTTTTGCCAATTCTCGCGTTGGCGCCAGAATCAACACACGAGGATCTTTTTTAGACAAAGCTCTTTGTCTGATCAAGCGCTGTACCGCCGGCAACAAAAACGCTAAGGTTTTACCAGAGCCTGTTTTTGATGAAGCGATCAAGTCATTGCCCTGCATGGCTGCGGGGATGGCTTGTAATTGAATGTCTGTTGGTTTTTCAAAACCAAGGTGATTAACAGCTTTTAAAAGTCGCTGATCGAGTTTAAATTGCTCAAAGGCCAAAAAGATTTACTCCTGAATTATCAATGGCTCTAATTATAAGGCAACAAAGGTGAGAAAATCGCTAAAAAATGAATATTTTATCGAAGTTTTTGTTGTACAGAAAATATCGCAGGGTTTAAGGTAAAGAAAAGAATAAGGACATTGATGTGAAAAAATTCAAAACATTAGCTCGTTTATCGCTGTCATTGATGATTGCGACACTTGTATCGGCTTGTGCAAATCAACCGAATACACATCTGACAGATACTTCCCACATTGAAAATAAATCGTTACCACCTATATCGATATTTTTTGCCTTACCTAGCAACAAAATGCTTGTTGCTTGTCAGGAATTTGAAAATGCGTCGGCATTCAATGATTGTCAATTAAACCCAATTGATTGGCAGTATTATGTGAATAGCTTTCGTGATTCCAATAAATTTCATGAAGTGCATGAAGCGAAAAACGATGTTGATTACCAGCTGGAAATCGCATCGACCAGTTTCAATAAAGATAGCATTAATGTCGAAATGAACCTGTATTGGCGCAATCAAAAAATTAACTCTGCGGACTATCAATTGCCACACGCTCGAAGCATCAGCTTGTTGCAAACAAACAGTGCCAATGAAGACGTTGCGAATACCTTGGTCACAAAGTTTATCAGTGATGCAGATCAACAAGCGCTATTTTCAGCAACATATTTAGCACAACAATTACAATCAAGTGATTATGACAAAGACTTTCAGTTAACTGAAAAGATCGGTGATTTCGCCCTAAATTTTAAATACGTATACACCGATCCCTTTCTCGGCGCGTCGATGCGCTATCATCATCAAAAGTTTCTCTCCGATTACATCGACGTTTATGTTTATCCAATACGCAGAATCGAATGGCAAGACAGACGCGATGCATTAAATGAAGAAATAAATTTGGTGCGCCAAGAAATTGAATACGTTATAGCTCAACAAGAAAGCTTATCTGTGACGACCGAAGATAACCAATTTATTCAGTTAGCGTTAGAGCATGGTGACACTCAAGGGGTATTTTTTGACGGCATCATCAGTGAACCGGGTCAGGAAGATTTGTATACCTCAACTTATGTGTTTATCAATGGCGATAAATTCGTTAAATTTCGAGCCACCTTTCCTGCGTCTTTTTCAAAAACCTTTGTTGAACAAGCCTTACCATTAATACAGGTACCAACTGAATCGCATTTCATGGCCAAACTACGCGACGAATATCGACAAAAGCAACAACTCGATAACCCATAAAAAAAGGCGCCTAAGCGCCTTTTTTCTTTGTTATAACGACATCATTAAGCGTTTGCTTCACGCTCAGCAATAAACGCTAGCGCCTTGTCGATACGAGCAACGACTTGCGCTTGCTCTAGCAACTCAAGGGTGACATCTAAAGACGGTGAATTACCCGCACCGGTCGCAGCTACACGCAAAGGCATACCCACTTTACCCATGCCAACTTGCAACTCTTCAGCTGTACCATTAATGGCCGCGTGAATGTTTTCAGCGTTCCACTGTGTTAATGCCGCTAGTTTGCTTTGTACTAACGTTAATGGCTCTTTAGCGACACCACGTAGGTGTTTTTTCGCCGCTTTAGCGTCAAACTCTGAATACTCTTCATAGAAATAACGAGAAATTTGCGCCATTTCTTTTAGTGTTTTAACTCGGTCTGCTTGCACCTTAACAATGTCTGCTAACGCAGGGCCTTGGTCAGTATTGATGCCTTGATCAGCCATGTGCCATGCCAAATGTTCAGCAACATATTCAGCATCCAATGTTTTAATGTAATGCTGGTTAACCCAAACCAATTTATCGGTATTAAACGCGCTTGGCGCACGGTTACATCCGGTCAGATCAAAAAGCTCTATCATCTCTTCGCGTGAGAAAATCTCTTGATCACCATGCGACCAGCCTAAACGAACCAAGTAGTTTAATAAGGCTTCAGGCAAGTAACCGTCATCACGGTACTGCATCACACTAACTGCGCCATGACGCTTAGATAAACGTTTACCGTCATCACCTAAAATCATAGGAATATGCGCGTATTGTGGCAATGGTGCGCCAAGCGCAGCCAAAATGTTAATTTGACGAGGGGTGTTGTTGACATGGTCATCACCACGAACAACATGAGTAATGCCCATATCCCAGTCATCAACAACCACGGTTAAGTTATAGGTTGGTGAACCGTCAGAGCGGGCAATGATCAAATCATCGAGCTCACTATTGCCGATTTCAATGCGACCTTTAACGATGTCTTCAATAACAACAGAACCATCTAGCGGGTTTTTAAAACGGATAACGAATGGCTTGTCTGCTGGGTAATCAGTACGATCACGCCACATGCCGTTATAGCGAGGGTTCTCCCCTTTCGCCATCGCTTCTTCACGCATTGCTTCAACTTCTTCAGGCGTACAATAACAACGGTATGCATGACCTGACTCAAGCAACTGGGCGATAACCTCTTTATAGCGGTCAAAACGATCGGTTTGAAAGATTGGGCCTTGATCCCATTCTAGATTTAACCAATTCATCCCGTCCATGATTGCATCAACAGACGCTTGCGTTGAACGCTCCAAGTCTGTGTCTTCAATACGTAATACGAAGTCACCGCCGGTTTTCTTAGCATATAACCAGCTATAAAGTGCGGTACGGGCACCACCAACGTGCAGGTAACCTGTAGGGCTAGGTGCAAAACGGGTTGTTGTCATATTTATCTCGCTTTAACGCCTTGATTAAACAAATTTAATATCAAGGCAATAGGATGTTCAAAAATTGCCGCGTATTCTAGCATTTAGCGTAAAAAAATTCATTAGAAAATTAGCCCTGTTTGTTGCATTGTTTCACCTTTTGCAACAAGCATTTATCTATTGTTAAAGGCCATCGGCAAGTTTGCTTAATTACAGCGTCACTGCTAGTGTTTATTTATATAAAACAGGCACTAGCAATAGTTAACAAATTACAATTGCGTCTACATCAACTCGGTCTCTATCGAGTTTTTATATGTAGTGATACGAGCAAAGCATTTCTATCTCCGACGTATTTACCTCATTAGCATCCAGGCTGGATTAATTTATTCATGAGTTTTTGGCAAGAGTTGAAGCGAAGAAATGTGGTCAAAGTGGCTGTTGCCTACCTAGCCTTAGCTTGGTTAGTGCTGCAAGTTACCTCTATTGTTGTTCCCGCTTTCGAGCTGCCTGAACAAGTAAATCGCATCGTTATTTTTATTGGTCTTATTGGCTTTCCTTTCGCTATTTTCTTTGCTTGGGCGTATGAATTAACTCCTGGCGGTTTAAAAAAAACCACTCATGTCAGCAATGATGAATCGATAACCAATATCACCGGGCGTCGTTTAGACTTCATCATCATAGGTTTATTGTCGGTAACCCTTTTGTTCGTGGTTTGGGATAATTATTGGCGCTCCGACTCAACTGAGTCAGTGCAATCTGGCGAAGCTTCGAGTAAGCAACCAGCAGGCCACCTATCGATTGCCGTACTGCCACTGACTAACTTAAGCAGTTATAGCGATAATGAGTTTTTTACCGCCGGCATCCATGAAGAAATCTTAACCGAACTGTCTTTTATTGATGGCTTACGCGTTGCATCACGCACATCGTCACTGAAGTATGTGCAATCAGCGTTATCACTCACCGACATAGGTAAAGAATTAAACGTACGCTATATCGTCGAGGGCAGCGTCAGGCGCATTAACGATAACGTTAGAATTACCATTCAACTGATTGATGCCACCACGGACGCTCATTTATGGGCAACCAACTACGATCGCAAGCTTGACGATATTTTCACCATGCAATCTGCCGTAGCCAAAGAAATAAAGAACTCCATCCAATTGGAGATTCAACCCACACAACAGAGCAATTCAACAAGCTCAGTGTCAACAAACGCTAAGGCACTAACGTATTATCAGCGAGCACAAAGTATCGAAGCCAGTGAACGAGAGACCGAAGAATCACTGCAACGTACCAAACGCTTATTAGAGCTTGCGGTCAAAGAAGATCCTGAATTTGCTGATGCATGGGGCTTGTTAAATGAGGTTTGCGATCACATGCGTCGCACGATTTCAATGAGTGGCTGGTACGAAAATGACGAGGATCTATTTGCAGAGCTAACAACACAAGCAAAATATGCCCTAGATAAAGCAGTGTCGTTAGCGCCAGATAATTTAGAAGTCTTATTAGCACAAGCCAGTGATTACGTTGCCGAAGAAAACGTGCCTGATTTTCAAGATACGCGAAAAGTGTTTATAGATAGAGCCATAGAATTGTATCCAGATGCCGGTATGCCAGTGTATGTGCTCGCCTGGTGGTATCAACTCAATGGTCAATTAGATAACGCCACCAAATCCTTCAAACTTGCTGTTGAAAAAGACCCTTTTAATGCCCGCATTTTGCAAGGTGCGCACATTTTCTTTTCGTTTAATACAACCTGTAAGTCTCAAGCTTGCCATGACTATGTTGATACCCTATATAACAGACTGGCCGACAGTGTTGGCGGTGTCACGCCTTTGGATACCTTGGGCCGGTTAAAAGGACGCTTTTATCAATCCGGCGACGCCAGTGTTTTTGACGAACTAAAACAAAAACAAGGGGACGAGTTTATCCTCAAATATGGCTTTGACATGCTTATGCTAAATTCGGTAATGCAAACCCCTATTGCCGTTTTTCTGCCTTATCAAGAACAACCTGAGCACGTCACCTTCGACAATGAATGGGCATTGGCCAATCACACCTTTATTAATGTTATTTTGCTCGAGCACTACGTGATGCAGCAAGATCGTAGCAATATTGAAAAAGCGACAAAGCGTTTAGCATTTTTTCAGCCGCAAACTAACCCAGAATATTGGGGCGAGTATTGGTATAGATTGCATACGCAAATGTCATTTGCGTTAGGAGATTTAGAAAACGCACGAGAAAATGCACAGTATTTGGTAGATAATCGAGATAAACGGTTTGACCCACATGGTCTAGATGGCATTGTCGCCATGGCGTATGTGGATGCAGACAAAGCCGCTGAATTGTTTTTAGCCGAAGCGGCTAAATACCCTAATTGGTTAGGTGCAGATATCCTAGCTATCGATACGAGAAGCCATTGGCGATTGCTCGTCCACCCTAAAATCATCGAGTATTATGTTGCACACGGTAAATGGATCCCTTATTTGGCGGAAAGATTGAGTGTTTATGAGGGGCTGGAGATTAGGGACTAGGGACTAGGAGCTAAGGGCTAAGGGCTAAGGGCTAAGGGCTAAGGGCTAAGCAGTATTAGCATGCGATGCTCATCGCACTGATATCAACTTTCAGATACGCGAAATTATCGAATGGTATCGATTTTATTTCGCTCTATTAGCAATCATCTTACTGTAACGAGGTTCCGTCCTAAAACATAACGGAATGACGGTGATATTTTTCTCAATTAGTAAATTTCAAATGCGCGATATTATCGAATGGTATCGATTTCATTTCACTCTATTAGCAATCTTCTTACTGTAACGAGATTCCGTCCTAAAACATGACGGAATGACGGTGATAATTTTCTCAATTAGTAAATTTCAGATACGCGAAATTATCGAATTATATCGATTTCATTTCGCTCTATTAGCAATCTTCTTACTGTAACCAGGTTCCGTCCTAAAACATGACGGAATGACGGTGATATTTTTCTCAATTAGTAAATTTCAGATACGCGAAATTATCGAATGGTATCGATTAATTTTTAAGATATGTTGAATAAAGAAGACATATGGTGGACGGTACTGGGCTCGAACCAGTGACCCTCGCCTTGTAAGGGCGATGCTCTCCCAACTGAGCTAACCGTCCATATGGGGAATTATTACTTGATGGTGGACGGTACTGGGCTCGAACCAGTGACCCTCGCCTTGTAAGGGCGATGCTCTCCCAACTGAGCTAACCGTCCAACAAGTAATAATTTGATATTTGAATTTGAATGGTGGACGGTACTGGGCTCGAACCAGTGACCCTCGCCTTGTAAGGGCGATGCTCTCCCAACTGAGCTAACCGTCCAAACAAATTCAAAGCGCAAAAGTAAGTGGTGGACGGTACTGGGCTCGAACCAGTGACCCTCGCCTTGTAAGGGCGATGCTCTCCCAACTGAGCTAACCGTCCATTTACTTTGCGACTCTCTTATTGCATTGCTACAGCAAGAAAGTGATGCGTATTATAGGGATCACTAAAAAACTGTCAACAGTATCTTTAATTTATTTTGTGATTATTTGATCGTTCGCTGTTTTTTACAGCAATCGAGTCAATTTCTAAGCGACTTTTTTGACGAATTTTACGAAAATTAGTCCGAAATTTATCACGGGATGTAAAAAAGTATGTTTAACACTTTTATAACAAATGTAACCCTCTTATCAATAAACATCATACAATTCAGTAGATAAGCGGTTTTCAGCGCCGTTTTGGTCACTTTTTGACCGCAACACTTTGTTACATCCATCCCTAAAAAGCGTGCAACTTTTTCCCGCTATTCATACGTCTAGTAAGTTAAACCAAACAAAAACTGACTTTTTAACTTAAAGAACTGCACACAGGAAGACGACTATGAAAACCTTAACAACACTAGCAACAGCACTACTTTTTTCAGCAACCACTATGAACGCAAATGCCGATAATATGGACGACCATATTCATAACGCTTTGGTAGACACGTGTAAAGCAGCGATGAGTGGCAATACCTTACGCTTTGAGCGTACCGTAAAAGAATATCGCCTTGATAAAGAAACCGTCGCCTTAGGTGTGGTATGTAATGGTCAAGACATTATTGCTTTTGCCGAAAGCCATGGTGCTAATAAAACAGCTGAGCGTTTAAATGAAGCACTAGGTCAAGCCAGCATCACTGACTTAGCATCAATTGAGAAGTTTGAAGTGAACTTTGTTACTACGCCATAAGCATGGCTAGTTACAGTCACATCAGGCTGACAAGCTGTTTTGTCGATAAACGCCATCTGTTAAATGCAGGTGGCGTTTTGCTATCTAACGCCGCAATAAACCCTGTTTACTTGAATAAAATCAGTGAATTTAATGGTGTGGGTGAAAATGCTCATGATACACTTAATGCATCTATCCTTTTTGAGATGACACTGTGGAAATCGAAGTTCTCGCCATTGAAATAAACCAAGAGCCTATTGAGCTCTATAAGCTGTTAAAAATTGCCAACCTGGTTGGCGGTGGCGGAGAAGCGAAAATGATGATCTCAGAAGGCTACGTATTCTTAAACGGCGAAGTTGAATATCAAAAGCGCAAGAAAGTGTATTTTGAAGACATTGTGCAGTTTAATGGTGAGGCTGTAATGCCTATCTTAAACCCAGATTATGTCGCCCAAGAGCCAACAGCCACGGCGGCACCGGCTAAAAAGCCAGCCAAGCAAAACAAACCGAGCAAGCACGAGAAAACCAACAAAGCCCAAAAACAGGCTAATAGCGGCCGTCGTAAAAATCCGCAAAAACAAAAAGGCTCAGACAATAAAGCTGAGCCAGACACTAATTCACGCACCGGGCGTAAATCAATCTCGTTTTAAAGCGCCTTTTCCCAGAACTCAGCTAAGCCTAATTGCGGATCAAGTTCATAGCCAGTAAAACCAAATTTAAGGTAACTGGCTTTGGCGATTTCATTACCGTTTAATACTTCCAGCGTCAGCTTACAACAGCCTCGCTCTCGAGCTTCTTGCTCTGCGCGGGCTAATAATTTATGACTTAAGCCACGGCCTCGATACTCTGGCAGCACCGCCATATCATGAATATTTAATAATGGTTTGGCTTTAAAGGTTGAAAAACCGATAACACAATTGCAAATAGCCGCCGGTTTATCGTCAACGTAACACAGTAAAGAAAATACTTGAGGGTTATGTTTCATCGCCTCTATCAGGTTTTTCTTGGTGTAGTCTGACAAGCCCTCGTTGCCGCCCATAGGATCAACGGCATAAGCGTTGAGCAGCATAAGTAAGTCTTGTTGATGTTGCGGGTTTTCTAATTGTGCTAATACAATATGTTCTGACATGACCTAGTCCATTGACGATAAAGGCATTCAATGTATACAAGGCATGGCCTAAATTCAATAACGTTAAGTAAATAAAAAGCCCGCTAATGCGGGCTTGCAATAATTACGCGAATCGCGCGTTTGGGAGAAATTAACAGCTTATTTGCTTAGCCACCAAAGCGGACGACGCCTTGAATGGTAACCGTGCGAGGCGCAGCTAAGTAACCTAAGTCAGCAAAACCACCGAACTCCTGAACACCGGTAAGGATTTCTTCTTCGGTCAAGTTATTACCGATAACATTAACTTCCCACGTACCTTCAGAGGAGGCGATACCTAGACGTGCATTTACTTTGGTATAAGAACCTTGCACCAAATCTTCATTTAAGGCTCCGTCGGTATAATACTCATCAGAGTAAGCAACCACGACTCCACCTTGCAATACAAGGTTTGAGGTCAAATCAAAATTTAAATCCGCGAAAACGCTACCTGACACTTCTGGCGCATACGGCATGGTTTCACCACTCAAATCACAACCACCTTGACCATTTGGATCTTCAGGCAAGTTGGCATTGTAATTACATGGACCATTGCGGAAACTGTCATATTCAGCATCCAAATACGCCACATTGGCACCAATGGTTAACCAGTCCGTCAAAATCATATTAACGTCCATTTCAACACCGGCGGTTGTCGCTTCACCAACGTTAGAGGCAATACTTACCGGCGCGCCCATATCATTTAAGATCGATGTCTTAACCTGTAAATCATCAAATTCACTTTGGAATACGGTAATACCGAAGCTACCTGCATCGTCCATAAATGACAATTTGTAACCTGCTTCAAGCGCAAACACGGTCTCATCATCAAACACTAGGCTTTCCGGTGCGATGGAACCGGCGGTGGCAATACCACCAGATTTCACACTCTCACCCGCCTTAGCGTATATAGACGAGTCGTCATTGATTTGATACTTAATGGTGACTTCTGGCATCACATTATCTGAATCAATGGTGTCTGAGTTACCGTCATAACCTGCTGGAGAACAAACAAAGGCGCCACCAGGGTTTACCGGAGAACCAAAAATGTCAGCGGTATTCATAAAGCCTGCGCCCATATCCCACTGACAGTAAGCTTGACGATCATAATCTTTTTCATCGTCAGTCCAACGAGCACCTGCGATCACGGTTAAGTTATCAGTGATGTCATAGTCTGCTGAAAAATAAACCGACATCATGGTTTGATCAACCGTTAGTGGATTATCACCACGCTCAACTATCGCACTGCCGAACCAATTCAAATCAACGATATTTGGCTGTGCGGTATAAAAATCACTGGTTTGGTAATAAGCACCAACGATGTACGAGAAGCGACCATCGGTTGGAGATAAGAACACCAACTCACCAGAGGTTTGCTCATAGGTTTCAAAATTATACGCGTCCCACAACGGTAAAGACGTGGTATCCACATCCACTGCAGCAGAGTATTCAAAGTCGGAATAACCTAGATTCGCTTGCAACTCATAACCGTTGCCAAATGTATAGCTGGTTTGTACAAAGGCGTTATCAGACTCTTGATACGTTTCACCGCCATTGACATTAAAGTTAACGGTCATGCCACTGGCATTGTTAATCAATGATGTATCTGAAGATTGTTGCCAATTTAATGTACCATCATCGTAAAGTGGGTAGCCAAACGCTTCACCGGTTGGTTTGATATTAAAAATCTCCCCCATCGAACCATCTACCGTAAACTCGCCGGTTTCATATCCGGCAGTTAGCTTAAAGCTACTTGATGGTTCAAATACGGCGGTAATTCTTTGAACAGACTCGTCACGGCCGCCAACATAGCTATCTTGTTGGTTTAATTCACCTGTGGCCAATAATGTTGGCACATCTGTCACAACGTTCTTCATCCAGCCATCTGAGTCAGCTTCTCGCAAAGCAACACGCACGGCAAAGGTGTCAGTTAATGAACCACCAACAATAACGTCGGCTTTGGTACCTTCGTATTCGGTTTCATACTCAGCTAACACACTGGCATGAAAATCGTCACCTGGGTTAGTCACATTGTTGTGAATACTCACCGCACCAGCGGTTGAATTCAAACCAAATAATACCGATTGAGCACCACGTAACACTTCAATATGGCCGACATCAAAAAATGATGCTCGAGTTTGACGAGAGCGTGGCATATACACGCCGTTGACATACATAGATACGGATTGTTCAAATCCACGGTCAGCCCCTGAGCCCATACCGCGCATGTAAACGTTGTTTGTGGTGAGTGAATCGCCAACAATAAAGTTAGGGATTGTTGCAGATAAGTCTTCTAAGTGGGTGATACTTTGCTTTTCAATGGCTTCACCTGTGGTGACATTGATGGCCATAGGGATATCTTTAGCATTCTCTGCACGCTTGGTCGCACGTACCTGAATGATTTCAATATCGTCTTCAGCCGCTTGTTGTTGTGCCGATACTGTTGCTGACGGCATATAAGCCATGCTTATACCACAGGCTAGCGCTACGCCTCGGGAAATCTTGTTGAACTTGATATTCATAACGTTTTCTCTTTGGATACTTATGTAATTTTTATTCTTTTTTTATTGTTATTGCACCACGTCCTTGCAGTGTAGCTGCCTCATTAAAAGACAGTGAATTAAATCATTGGTTGGATAGGCCAAACTTTATTCACATGGCTAACATTATGACGTTAAAAATTGATTGTCAACACTAATGAGTCAGATTCATTAAAGTTTAAAATGACGACCGTAGGTTGAATTTTAACCGGTTTCAGTCACTTATTAGATAAAATCATTAATGAAAAAAGTATGTTAAAACTTGTCAATATCGGCCAGCATGATGAAAAACTCCCTGTAAATGTATTAAATCGTAATAATGAGCCAGACTCACATTGACTTGTTTGGCCGCAGGTTTTATAAAAATAGCAAGCAGGCTATAAACAATTAGAACAAGGCCTAAAAAACACGACAAAAGCAAATTATTAGGAAGCCAAGAATGAGCGCATTACAACAAAGCTATTATTGTGGGGAAGGTAGTAGCCAACTTATTTATCAAACCATAGGCAGTTATCTCGACAATATCAGTGAACAACATCCGGATACCGAAGCCCTTGTCGTTCGTCATCAAAATATCCGTTGGACCTATAAACAATTCAATGAACAAGTCAATCGATTAGCTACCGGGCTGCTCGCCATAGGTATTGAGCCAGGTGATCGAGTTGGCATTTGGGGACCGAATAGCTACGAATGGGTGTTGACACAATTTGCGACAGCCAAAATCGGCGCCATTATGGTCTGTATAAACCCAGCGTACCGCTTATATGAGCTGGAATATGCCCTAAATAAGGTTGAGTGCCGTGCCATTATATGTGCCGAGTCATTCAAGTCATCGCGTTACTTAGACATGCTCAATGAATTGGCGCCAGAGTTAAAACTTAGTAAACCCGGCGCATTGCAATCAAAGAAACTACCGCATCTCGAATTTGTGATTCGCATGGGCGATGAACCGAGCAAAGGCATGTTTAATTTTGAGCAACTGTGCGATATGGGCGGCGACAATGAACAACTATTGTTGCAGGCACTTAAGTCACAATTAAAGCCTGATGATTCAATAAATATTCAATTTACCTCTGGCACCACCGGCTCGCCAAAAGGTGCCACCCTTACCCATTGCAATATATTGAACAATGCCTCGCTATCGGCAACGGGTATGCAGCTAAAAGCGGGTGAAAAATTATGTATTCCGGTGCCCCTTTATCATTGCTTTGGCATGGTGCTTGGCTCACTTGCCTGTGTCTCTCAAGCCGCGACCATGGTATTTCCCGCGGCCAGTTATGACCCGCTTACCACATTACAAGCGGTTAGTGATGAGCAATGTATTGGCTTACATGGTGTACCAACCATGTTTGTGATGATGTTAGATCATCCTGAATTCAAGCAATATGATGTGAGTAGCTTACGCACTGGTATTATGGCCGGCTCTCCGTGCCCTATGAAGCTGATGAAAGAAGTGATCAGCGATCTGCATATGGAGAATATTCTGATTGGCTACGGTCAAACTGAAGTAAGCCCGCTTAATCACTTAACTTTGCCTGAAGATACAATAGAGAAACGCACCGCAACGGTTGGCCGAGCGGTGCCTTATGTCGAAATAAAAATCATCGATGACAATGGCAACGTGTGCGCAATAGGTGAACCAGGTGAAGTGTGTACCCGGGGCTATTCGGTGATGCAAGGTTATTGGAATGACGAAGAAAAAACCATGGAGACCATAGATAGCTCTGGCTGGCTCCACTCTGGTGATATCGGTAGCATGGATGAAGATGGATACGTAATGATCACGGGCCGAATCAAAGACATGATCATTCGCGGTGGAGAGAATATCTACCCGCGAGAAATAGAAGAGTTCCTATACCATCACCCTAAAATTGCTGAAGTACAGGTATTTGGCGTCCCTGATGAAAAATTGGGTGAACAAGTTTGCGCCTGGATCCAAATAAAAGAAGGTGAAACTTGCACTGTGGATGAAGTATTAGCATTTTGTGAAGGTCAAATTACCCATTTTAAGATCCCTCGTTACATTGAATTTGTCGAACAATACCCAATGACGGTTACCGGTAAAATGCAAAAATTCGTGATGCGTGATGAAATGGCACAACGCTTAGCAAATGCCAGTTAATATCGAGTTGTTCAATAACTTAAAGCGGGTTTAAACCGCATTGTTAATTAAAATTGCGGCTTTTGGTCGCAATTTTTTTTACAAGGTGAAAATACACTGGCACAATAGCTTGCGTAAGGTTTGCAAAAGAGCAGTATGTTATGACAACAAACGCCAAGAAAAAAAGAATAAGACAAAAGCCTGAAGAGCGACTTGCCGAAATACTTGATATTTCACACAAAATGTTTGTCGAAAAAGGCTATGAGGCAACATCTATGGCAGATGTGGCCAAGCAAATTGGCATCGTTGAAGGCACCATTTATCGTTACTTCAAAACCAAAAAAGACGTGCTAATAAGTGTCTTAGAGCGTTGGTATAATGATGCATTGGCCGACTATACCCATAACCTTGCAGGCATTACCGGTGTCAAAAACCGCTTGCACTTTATGATCTGGCACCATTTAAACGTATTAAAAGCAGAGCCAGCACTGTGTGACATGATAGTTCAGCACGTGCGGGTTGGTGACGATTACGAAGCAACGAAAATTTTTGAGCTAAATAAAGCCTACTCGAGTAACGTTGATAAAATCATTAAAGAAGGCATCAAAAACAATACCTTTCGCAGTGATGCACCGATTACGTTAATTCGAGACATGATTTATGGTGGCGTTGAATACCATGCTTGGCGTTATGTGACTGGCCGCAGCAATCGCTTGGATGTCGACAGTATTGCCGATCAAATATCCGATGTTGTCTATCGTGCGCTACTAAACAGCGACAATAAAGACTCTGAACAGCCTCGGCAAAACGATAACGGTGCTATTCTGGCAAAATTAGAACAACTTGAGCAAAAACTAGATAAACTCAAGTGAATTAACATATACGGGCAATAAGGCAAATGAATCTCAAGCTTGTCTTATTGCTGCTCTTCAATACAACACTCATCTTCTAAAAACCCAATCACTTTTTGCACCATGTCAAAATTGGCAACGCAATATAACGTGCGCCCTTCTCGTCGTTGCGTTAATAAATCGGCATTCACTAATGCGCTAATATGATGCGACAAAGTAGAACCCGGGATCTCTAAGCGCTGCTGTAACTGGCCTACCGCAATACCGGTGTGACCGGCTCGCACCACACTACGAAATACCGATAAGCGCGTTGCATGCCCTAATTCCTTAAAGGCTTTGGCTGTCGTTTCTATATCCATTCTCGTCTCTTTTGTTAATTATATTTCGATATTACTAGAAATATCTTGATCTTTCCATAAAAGATCTTTATATTTCGACTATTCTAGAAATATAGTTAAAGGTTTATTACCATGTTTACCACTGAAGCGATAATGCAAACGCTCAATATGTTCCTATTTTTAACGGTCGAATTAACCGCCCTATTTCTGCTCATCAGTTACTTGGTTGGTTGGTTGCAATTGAAGATACCGCCAGCAAAGATTGAAAAGATCCTAAGTGACAAAAACGGTCGAGGCTATTGGGTGGCAGGATTACTAGGTGCAATCACGCCATTCTGCTCTTGCTCAACCATTCCATTTTTAAAAGGTTTGTTACGAGCCAAAGCCGGCTTTGGCACCATGATGGTCTTTTTATTTGCCAGTCCATTGCTTAACCCGATCATCATAGGCTTATTTATGGTCACCTTTGGCGTAAAAGTAACCGTATTTTATTTTGTCATGGCCATGGGTATTTCAATGCTCGCTGGTTTTCTTTTGGAAAAAGCTGGATTTGAAAGCGCGGTAAAAGAAAGCGCTTATGAAGAACCAAAACCCGCTGGCTGCGCCACAGGTTGCGGTAAAGATAAAGTGGTTATCAGCCCTTATAAGCAAGTGTGGCAATCGACCATTAAAGACTTTAAAAAAGTCTTACCGTATCTATTATTGGGTATTTCGATTGGTTCGTTAATATATGGCTTTATGCCAACCGAATTAGTTGCCAAATATGCGAGCGATGACAATCCATTTGCCATTGTAGTCGCTGCGGTTATCGGTATTCCGCTGTACATTCGAGCAGAAGCGGTTATTCCATTAAGCGCTGCATTAGCCGCAAAAGGCATGGGAATGGGCGCGATTATGGCGTTAATTATTGGTAGTGCCGGTGCCAGTTTAACCGAGGTCATTTTATTAAAGTCTATTTTTAAAAATAAACTGATCATTGCTTTCTTGACTGTGATTATTGCAATGGCGGTTATCAGTGGCTACCTATATAGCGTGATGTTTTAAAACACATAAAAAAGGCTCTGCATTATCAATGCAGAGCCTTTTGTTTATCGTTTATTCGTCACTGGGTCTAATTACTTCCAAGATTTTTTGTAAACACGGATTAAGTTCTCGCCCATGATTTTACGAATATCTTCGTCTGAGTAACCCATTTTCCAAAGCTCATCAATGACAGGAGCTAAATGCTTAGACATTTCCGCACAACCTTCTGCACCGCGGTTAAACGCCTCTACCATGTAGCCATTATCTGTATATACATCAGGGTTTGCCTTTGCAAATTCAGCAACAGCACTCACTGTCATCATATCGTCAGTACCGATACCTACATGATCAACTCCCAATACTTTAACTGCGCCATCAATCATTTCTGCAAATTGCTTTGGCGTGATATCTTCAGGCCATACGCCGTCCATCATCCACTCTGTCGCTGTGATAGACACCATACCGCCCATCTCTTTTACAGTTAGTGCTTGCTCATCAGAGATCAAACGGTAACATGAAGCTAAACGGTAAAACGGGTCGCCCTTCTTGTAGCCTTTCTCTGCCATACGTTTTTCAGTTTCAGTAAGAGTCTCGTGAGGCTCACAACCGTAGGTTGATGCCAGTGGCGAATGAGAATAAACCGCAGGAACTCCTGGGTGCTTTTCTTTCATATAGTCGGTAATGTCTTTAGTTGTTTGATAACCATTATGAGACAAATCAACCGTGATACCGTATTTCACCATTTCATCGATGACTTTCTTACCATAGTCGGTTAATCCTGATGATTCACCACCAATTGCTGATAAACTGCCAACCCCTGTAGCTTCCACACCATTGTATACAAGTTGCATTACACGAATACCATCTTCGTGAAGCTCTTTCACACGGCTCAAATCACCTTCCATCATCATCGTTGTTTGTGCGTTCCACATAACTGCGTATTCACCGTTTTTGTGAGCTAGGGCGAAATCTTCCGGATTTTTAACAATGCGAATTTTTGCGTTCGACTCATTTACAGCTTCAGTCCACTTTGCAAGTTCCTCTTTATATCTTGCCCATGTTGGTGTCGCTGGAGAAGTCAAAGTGACCGTTGCACCCGAGATACCGCGAGAATGAGCTAAATCAATATAGTTCGAAACTTGGCGGTTTTCGGTCCAACCTACAGTATAAGGAGATGCATAAAAGTCAATCGCCATGTTATCTAGCAAAAACTTTTGTGCTTTAGGTGTTGCCGTATTATGCCAATCTTTGGTTTCAATAGACGCTGACGCTGTTCCGATGAAAGATGCAGTAACAGCAACGGCGACTAACGATTTAAATGATGTACCTAATTTCATATCTAGCTCCTGTAACGACTCTGCAGCCGTTGAATGATGTAATTTGCTAACGAGGTCAATTATCAATCAAAACATCTTGTCCTTGTGTTCGCTTGGCAACAGATAAAAGTAATTGTTTGTAAAAATTAAATAGATTGTTAAAAAAACGCTATAAATCCAGCAGCTTAGAGGCGTTAAGTAACTGTAGCGGTTCTATTTCACGCCTTAACCCGTCGATATCCAGTATTTTTATGCCGCCACGATAGGGTTCAATTATTCCCTTGTCCGAGAAGGATTGTATTGTTGTATTCACTCTTGCTCTATTCATCGCTGCCAACTGGCCGATTTGCTGCTGGGTCACCTGTAAATCAACCTCATGTCGCTGCCCTGCTAATGTTCCAGCCTGTACTCGGTATAAATCCAACAAGCTGTAGGCAACTTTCTCAGGCAAACTGGCATAGGCATTGACCAGACATTTTTCTAATAAGGTATCGGCACGTTCAGACTTGATAAAAAATAATAATTTGAACAACTCATCACTTTGGCTAAGTAAGTAATTAAGATGCGAGAGTGGGATTTTGATGTATTCAACCTTTTGTAAAAATTGACCTTGCATACCAAACGAAAATTTAAAATTCATTAATGGCGCGTAACAAAACCAATCGCCTTTACCATACAATTTGCTGATCAAGTTGTCTTCATGCAACATCGGTGCGGTCATCATTACCGAGCCATTAAGCACGTAATAAAGGCCGTATTGTTGCTGGTGATGGATATTAAACTTGTTGCCACTGCTGTGAGACTTTTTTGTTGCACCATCTAGCAAGGACTCTTTAAACAGCTTACTTAGTTCGCACGGCCACTCTATTACGTCTTGTTGCAAGACTGACACCCCTTATCCCAATAATATTTACCCTTCTATAAAAAGGGTAATCCAGAAAAGAGAAAAAGCTAATAAAATCATTAGCTTTAATAGTTTTTCATGAATCTTTTGGCAATAGGGATTGAATGGTGAGAGGCTCATCTGAGGCAGTAAACCGCCCTACCGCTTCTACCGGAAAGCGAATAGACTGGCCTGGGAATACGTTTTCCAGGACTTTAGATTGTTCAACAACGACCGTGCCATTGATCAATACATAAGGTATGCCATTTGAGGGTAATCCATTTTTACCGGCGGCGTAGTCAGCGTTTTCTTGGACTGTGTCAGGATCGAATATAACAATATCGGCCACCATCCCCTCTTGCATGCGGCCTCGCTCTTGCATGGCTTTAAGGCCGGTATCACCCAAGTGCTTAGCGGTCCAATAACTGAGTTGTCCCAGTGTTTGCATCAAGTCGATACCCTGCTCTCTGGCCATACGTAAAACTTTGGCATGGGTGCCTGCGGTGCGAGGATGGCCTACATAATCATGAAAATCATCGTACCAATTCAGCGGTTGCCCATCTTTATCAAGTGTTGGCATACCGTCTCCAGCAATGACAAAGTGTTCTATCGCTAGCCAGTGTTTGATCCAGCGCTGTCGAGGTGGACTATAAGCAATAATTACTCTGCCCGGCTCTTTCTCAGCCAAATCAAGATATTCTTGTTTTGTCAGAAAGCGATCTAATTGCGAGTCAAAGATGGTTTCATCGTATTTAAACCCCATACTCTTTTCCCAGTTATCCGGGGCTATAACACTGGCTGCAATGGGTCCCGAGCCAGCCACCCATGGATACCAGGTAGCCCAAATATTGAAACCTTGTTGGCGCAATGCTTTTAATTTTTCTTCCACTTCCCACCAACCATAATCATTGTTGTGGTGGATTTGTAATGGTGCATTCAGCGCTACCGCATTGGCAATGATTTCGTCGGCGCCTATGGCGGTTTCAGTAGGCGTACTGGCGCTTGGATGAAACCTGTGGTGCACCGCAGTTAAACGTCCATAGTTAGCCGCCATGCGTTGTGCTTCGGACAACTCAAAGGTGGTAATTCCTTGTCTGGCATAACCGACAGTAGAACCAACACCTAACGCGCCAAGCCTTAACCCTTCATCCAATATTTGACTGATTTGATTGACCTGCTGATGACTACTGCGAGTAACAGACCAGCCTTCGATGCCATCTAATTTACTCTCGGCACGATAGCGCAGGAATTCTGGCATAGAGACATCTGGACCTTGTAATGGCATATTGTCATGAATACGCATTCGAGCAAATTCTTGGCCTACCGTTGTTCCATAGTTTGCTTGCGTTTTGCCTTGTCGAGCCGCATACCATTGTTCGATATTCAACGCACCCACCTCAAAATCCATTTGCGTGGTCACCCCATCTCGCAAATTCATCTTGATGCCCATCGCACTTAAACCGTGTTGTTCGGTATCGATAAAACCCGCAGTAACCACCAAGCCCTCGGCATCTATGGTTTTGTCGCCAGTAGGTGACTGCGTTGAAATGGCACTGATACGGCCATTTTTAATGCCAACATTGGCAATGCCATCAAAGCGAGTTTCAACATCAATTACTCGCCCACCGACAATAACCAGATCGAATTGGGTATGAACAGCGGCTTGTGTCAATTCACCGCTGTCTTGCGCGCAAGCGGTTAGCAAAGTAGATAACAATAATATTGAAATAAGCTTTTTCATGTATTTCCCCCTACGATTCGGTTTGACTTAAAATCTGGCAATTGAATATGGTTTGATATCTAGTTGCGGCGTTCGATTACAAATGACATCGGCAACCAGACGTCCACTGGCTGGTGACGTGGTCCAGCCCTGCGCCCCTTGACCGGTATTGATGTACAATCCGTCCACTTTGGTTTGCCCCAGTATCGCCATACCATCACAGCTCATTGGCCTTAATCCTGTCCAAGGATTTAAATTGGTTTTATCAATGGTGGCGATAAATTCTGGAAATACCGATTCAACCAAGCCAACAAGGTTGTTAATGCGTTCGTCACTGATGCTTTTATCAAATCCCGCAAACTCAGCGGTACCGGCAACGCGAAGTACGTCACCGAGCGGGTTTATGCCCGCATGCAGGTTCATATCGGCGATCAAATGTTGTGGACGATTTTGCCAACCAATCATATCAATTGAAAGTGAATAACCTTTGGCAGGTTTGACCGGTACATTAATGCCCATTGGCGCCAATATCGGTGAAGTTTTAGCGCCTGCAGCGACAACCACTTTATCTGCCTTGATAGTCAGTGGCTTGCCTTGTGTGGATATGGTTAACTCAAATAAATTTTGATGTTTTTCAATTGATGTCACTAGGCTGTTATAACAAAACTCGACTCCACGACGCGCCAGCACTTTGCTTAGTTGTTGACAGAATATATGCGAGTTTCCAGCTTCATCACCAGGAAACAGTAATGCACCTGATAGTTTGTCTTTGATGGCGGATAATGACGGCTCTATTTCTACCGTCTGGTGTTGGCTCAATGTTTGAAAGTCAGCATTGCCCATGTCCCGCAATACTTCAGACAACTGCAGGTGTTCATCTAGAGATTGTTGATCACGGAATATCTTTAACGTGCCTTGACCTGAATAATGGTAATTAATGTCTGCATCCTGACGAATCTCGTCAAATAACTGCACAGAATAATTGGCTAATTTACCCGTCTGCTTATTGGCATATAAAAAATCTTTGCTATTGGCATACTTTAAAAACTTTAAGCCCCAGCCGGTAAGCTCTGGCAATGCCTTTAAACGAAATAATAACGGCGAGTCTTTACGGCCTAAATACTTAAACATAACTTTGCCAATGCCCGGCGCATTCCAAGGATCTACCGCCGATGGCGTAACCCCACCACCATTTGCAAAACTGCATTCCATAGCAGCGGAGGCAGCGGAATCGATCACCGTTACCTCACAGCCATATTGATTTAAATAATAGGCAGTGGTGATACCTTGAACCCCTGCACCAATGACAATAACGTGCATGTTAACCCTTTGAATTGAATTAGTAATAACAAGCTATCCCATGCTTGCTAGAAAGGAATTATCTTGATGAGCAATAAACTTAAAAAGGCAGAAGCGAGCGCTTCTGCCTTTTTATATTAACCACCGAAACGATAAGTAGCTTGCAGGTTAACGGTCATAGGTGCCTTAAAGGTAGCGACATTTTGCCCTAGGAAGGATTGATAACTGCCTAAGGTAATTTCGTCACCAAGGTTTTTGCCTATAACAGATAAATCCCAAATATCATCAGACGATTTCAAACCAATACGAGCATTCACTTTGGTAAAGGATTCTTGCAGGCCGCGCTCATCCAGCGTACCTTCGGTGTAGAATTCATCCGAATACTGCACGCTGACACCAAAGGTTAGGTCTACTCCACTAAACGCTGGATAGATGACATCGGCAAAGACTTTACCTGACACCTCAGGTGCAAATGGCATGGTTTCACCGGATTTATCACAAGGGTTGCTTAACCCGGCAGCTAACTCCTGACCATTACAAGAACCACGTTCAAAATCATCGTATTCGGCATCAAGGTAGGCAACAGATGCACCGACAAGTAACCAATCATTGACCATCCAACGCGACTCTAGTTCTAAGCCTTGTGAAATAGAAGACGCCGCGTTTTGAATGGCTGGCAAGCCGTTTTCATCAAAGGTATTAACCTGTAAGTCGTCGTATTCGGTTCTGAAGATAGCTAAGTTGACATCCGCAGAGCCCTCAGCAAAAGTCATTTTGACACCGGCTTCATAACCAAGCGCTTCTTCATCGTCGTATTCAAATTGATTTTCGTCACGCAATTGCACTGAGCTGGCAAAACCACCAGATTTGGCGCTGGTGCCAACTTTGGCGTATACCATAGTGTCATCGTTGGCATCCCACTGCAGCATAGCTTCTGGCATGAAGTTTTCAGAGGTTCTATCGCCAGTCAAGCCGTCAAAGGTACCGGTAAAGATAATTAGCCCAGGTACTGGTAGCCAGTTACCTTCAGGATCTCGCACAAGGTTCGTGGTTTTACGGCTGTGTTCTTTATCTTCACTGATATAACGTGCGCCAAAAATGGCACGCCAATCGTCACTAAACGCCCAGGTTGCATTAGCAAAAACAGAATAAGCTTCGGTGTCTTGATCAAAACTCGCTTCCGCCCATTCATGCGTAAATGGCAGAGCCGCTAGCGCTGGATAAACGAATTCGGTGTTGGTGATGTTTGGGTTAACGTTTTCTAATTCGCTTTCTTGATAATACAAACCAATGATGTAGCTAAAGGTATCAGAAACCGGTGATGCCAAACGCAATTCAAAGCTGGTTTGCTCGTAGTTTTCGTGCAAGATATTATCTAGCGTAGGCGTCGCCGGGATAACAGGTGCGCCCAACAATGGCCCAAGGATCCAATCAGAGGTCGAATCCAAATCAAGGGCATGGGTAAATTCAAAGTCCGAGTAGCCAATAATGGCAGATAGCGTATAGTCATTAATATCGTAGGAAATATCGATAGCTACATTGGTTGACTCTTGTTCCATCCCCGCCGTGCTGCGAGGGTGATCAAAATCACTGTATTCGTTACGAACAAACAATGGCAAGTTACCACCGTCCATGCTGATATCAAAATCATAATCACCGTTTTCAGTAAAGGTGTTATGCAAATTGCCATCAACATCGTATTCAGCATTTTCAACTTTTGCCGTAACGGTTAAATCTGCCGTTGGCTCCCACACCCCACTCAAACGAATAAGGGTCTGTTCTTTACCACCGGTGTCTTCACCGGTAAAGGTGTTCTCACCAAAGCCATCAGATTCGACATTCTGCACAGCTAAACGCAGGCCTAGCGTGTCGCTAACACCACCACCGACAACCCCTACCAATACGGTTTCTGCCGCTTCAGTTTCATGGTCAACACTTACCTGAGCATAAAAATCATCTTCTGGACGAGATTTTTTAGATACTACGCTTATCGCACCAGCGGTCGAGTTTAGACCGAATAATACCGCTTGGGTGCCGCGCAAAACTTCTACCCGTTCAGTATCTAGAAATGGTGAACGATATTGACGCGAACGAGGCATATAAATACCATCAATAAACATACTCACCGATTGTTCAAAGCTACGATCTGTACCCGTACCCATACCACGAATATTGACGTTGGTTGTGCCTAAGGTTTCAGAAATAATTAGATTTGGAATGGCACCTGACAATTCACCTAAGTCTTCTATGGATTCAGCCGTCAACGCTTCACCATCAATCGCCTGAATAGACATAGGTATATCATTAATGGATTGACTGCGTTTGGTTGAGGTTACGGTTATGTGCTCCAGACCTTGTTGTTCAAGCGCTTGCTGTGTTTGTGGTTGTGTTTCTTGCTGTCCTTGCTGTTGTGCCAGCGCCGGATAGCTTATTGCGGTTCCCAACGACAAAACAGCGAAACAACGACTGATGTTATTTAACTTAAATTTCATATCTCACCCCAGGTGTAGTTTTTTATTATTATTTTTCGTGAACGTTATTGTTCCGTTAACTACAAACTAGAGGAATCAGGGCGACAAACAGATATCTATTCTTGCATTGTGCGTCAGCTTTATTGCTAAAAATGCTAAACAAGGCTTAAAAACAGCCGAGTATTACTTTGCAATTATTGCAAATAAGGTAAACAAAGATAAAAATATAACCATCTGATCACTTATTCACCCGTTGTGGAAAACACCTTTATGTCCTCACTTACGCTAACGACCCACCATGGTAATATTCTATCGCTGCTGGAATTACTCAATTCCTATGGCGTTGATAATGAATCGTTAGCAGCGACCTTATCTTTGGATATATCCCAGTTGCGCAGTAAAAGCATACGCCTTAATGCCGAACAACTGGATGAATTGATCACCATGGCACTCGAGCTCACCGACGACCCTTTACTGCCTATTCACTTTGCCGAATACGTTCATCCGACAACGTACCACGCATTAGGTATGTCATTATTATCGTCTGTCAGCTTGCGCGACTATTGGCAGCGCTTGCATAAATTTTTTGCTTTAGTAAGTACCATCACCTCACTTTCTCTTGAGCTGGATGGGGAAAGCCCTTACGTTGAGTTTCGTGCTTTGGTTAAACACCCAGAAACGACCCGTCATTTTCACTCAACCACCATTGTTGCGGTGTTGATCAAAATGATCAGGCAGATATTTCGCCCTAACTATACGCCGCACAGATTGCAGTTGATGGGGCAAATAAATCTCGCTACCGAGCAACAATACGTTGATCACTTTGGCTGCGCTATCGAATATAATTGTGACTCAACTCGTATTTTCCTTAATCGCGACGAACTCGACTTAGCCTTACCTGCCGCGAATGCTGAGCTTTGTCGTCAGCTTGATGGTTTGGTGATTAAATATCTGGAAACCTTATCGAAAACCAGTCTTACGGCAAAAGTTAAAGAGCTGTTAATCGCCTCATTACCGGCGAATAATTTTGCTCGGGAAAGCATTGCCAAACAGCTATATATGAGTCCGAGAACCTTTCATGACAAACTCAAAAAAGAGAAGACATCATTTCAACAGCTCTTAGATGAAACGCGGCAGGAGCTGGCATGTCGTTATTTAGAAGAAATGAAGGTACCGGTTGGCGAGTTAACCCACTTATTGGGTTTTGCCGATAGCAGCAGTTTTACTCGCGCTTTCAAGCGTTGGTATGGCGTCGCACCAAGTCGTTATAAAAAAACGCTTTCGAGTTCGTCATAAAAAAGCCCCTAAATCCTATTTAGGGGCTAATCACCTGATAAATCAGGATTTTACATAAGCACCAAAGGAAAACCCAGGGGTAAACTTTGGCTATCGGTTCCCACCGACCTGTTTAGATTAACAGATCAAATGCGCACATAAATAGCTTAAATGGCAATTCACTTGGCTTTTTTGGCAATCAACACCACGCTTAGTTAGGCTATCGCAAGCCAACAATACCTTCATCAACCAAGTCTTTTATATCATTATCGTTTAGCCCTAATGTGTGCAATATGCGCTGACTGTCAGCGCCTCGCAACGCAATATCACCCTTGTCAAAACTTGGGGTTTGGCTAAACCTTGGCGCGGCGGCCGCCTGCAATATACCGTCTTTCTCAAAATAATAACCACGCTGTTGGTTATGTTCATGCTGCGCCGCTTGCGCTGGACTCAATACCGGCGCGTAACACGCATCGAGTCCAGCAAAAACCTGGTCCCAATGAGCCTGAGTATGAGCGGCAAATATTTGTTGTAATTTTTGCTTTTGCTTAGGCCACAAACTCGGGTCAAACTGTTGCTTGAAGTCATCATCTTCGCCAAGCCCAAGCGCGTCGAGCATAATATGATAAAACTTACGCTCTAAAGGCCCGACGGTAACCGCTTTGTTATCGCTGGTTTTATAACTATCAAACCAATGCGGTCCATCGAGAATACTTTGCCCTCGATTAAAACTGGCCATATTATTGGCCACCATCGACAAAATCAGATTCATCATATTGGCAGAACCATCGACGATATTGGCATCGACTACTTGCCCCTGCCCATTAGCTTTGGCATTCAGTACACCAGCCAATAAGCCAATCACTAAGTAAGTCGCGCCACCGCCTATATCGCCGGCCAATGTCGGTGGCGCAAATGGCGCATCACCTGGTTTACCGGCATACCAAAGTGCGCCTGACAAGCCAATGTAATTGATATCATGGCCTGCTCGTTCGCTCATAGGTCCAGTCTGTCCCCAACCGGTCATTCGACCATAAACAAGTTTTCGATTAACGCCTAAGCAAACATCAGGACCTAAGCCCAAACGTTCCATTACTCCTGGCCTCATGCCTTCAATTAAGCCATCGGCATTAGCGATGAGTTGTAAAACTAAGTCGCGACCTTTGTCAGACTTTAAATCAACAGCGATAGACTGTTTACCGCGTTTGAGAATATCTTTGTCGGCCAAATCAATAGAGTCATTGCCATCAGGGCGTTCAATCACTATCACCGTAGCGCCCATATCGCTTAACATCATACCGGCAAAAGGACCTGGACCTATGCCTTCAATCTCAATAAAGGTACAGCCTGTTAATGGACCCGATTTTTTATCATTTTCCATATCTATTTACCGTTATACATTAACAACGTCGATTTGCGCTTCGACCGCTAAATGCGCATGCTTAAAGGTATGCAGCTGTTGCTTCAGCGCTTGTTGATACTGCTCAACATTCGCTTCTTTGACATGACCATAGCCGCGAATAATGTCCGGCAGTTTTGCTAACTGCACAGCCAAATGATAATTGCTTTGATCAAGATTTAGTAGCAATTCATCGACCAATAAAAAGTACTCTTCGATAAGGGCACGTTCCATTTTTCGCTCAGCGGTTTTACCAAAAATATCAAATGCACTGCCTCGTAAACCTTTAAATTTGGCCAATATCGCGAATGCTTTTAACACCCAGCTGCCAAGTTGAATTTTTTTCGGTTTGCCGGTCGATTTGTTTTTCGGGGCAATAAGTGGCGGTGACAAATTAAATTGCAGTTTAATATCGCCTTCAAATTGGGCGTTTAATTTGGTTAGAAATTCCTTGCTGCTATACAAGCGTGCCACTTCGTATTCATCTTTATATGCCATCAATTTATAGGCATACATAGCTACCGCTTCGGTCAGACTACTGTCTGTTATATCTAAGCGTTTTTCCGCCTCGTTAACCTTATTAACTAGTGACTGATAACGTTCAGCGTAAAACTGGTCTTGGTATTGCACCAGTTCTTCAAATCTTAAGGCAATACGTTCCGATAACGTCACAGGCCCCGAGTCATTGGCATTATTGTTTAATTGTTGCAGTGTCGTGTTTGCGTCGTGGGCGAAATTACGTCCCCAAGTAAACGCTTGTTGATTAAACTCAACGGCGACACCATTTAAAGCAATGGCTTGCATAATGGCTTGCTGTGATAATGGTAAACGACCTTTTTGCCATGCGTAGCCGACCACAAATAAATTGACCGCAATCGCATCTCCCATTAATTGAGTCGCTATTTTGCTGGCTTCAATGAATTCGAGTTCACTCCCCAGAGCGCTCTGCAAACGGCTTTCAACCGCGTCAATTGGATACTGTAAGTCACCGTCGCGGGTAAACTCACCGGTTATCGCCTGATGATTATTGACCACCGCATAGGTTCTGCCCTGTTGCACCATACTCAAGGTTTCATCATCACTACCAGCTAACATATCGCAAGCTAACAGCAAATCCGCTTGTCCCGAAGTAATTCGAACGCCCTTAATTGAGTCAGCGCTATTGCCTATTTTTACATGCGACTTAACCGGACCACCTTTTTGCGCAAATCCAAGTTGCTCAACTACCGATAAACCTTTGTCGTCGATATGAGCCGCCATACCCAATATTTGGCCAACGGTTACCACCCCAGTACCACCAACACCGGTGATAATGATGTTGTATGTATCATCGCCATTAATGGTCGGTCGTTGTGGCTCAGGCAAGTTTGCTAATAAATCTGGCTTGGCGCTAATGCCCTTTCCTTTTTTCACATCGCCACCCAAGACCGTAACAAAGCTCGGGCAAAATCCATCGTTACAGCGATAGTCTTTATTGCAAGTTGATTGGTTTATATGGCGTTTGCGGCCAAATTCGGTGGTTAGCGGTTCGACTGACAAACAGTTCGATTGCTCGCCACAATCACCACACCCTTCACACACGCGGTCATTGATAAACATACGTTTGGCAGGATCTGGAAACTTGCCACGTTTACGTCGACGGCGCTTTTCCGAGGCACAGGTCTGATCGTAAATAAGCACACTTACGCCTTTGATCTGCCTAAGTTCTTGTTGTAGTAAATTCAAATCATCACGATGATGTATTGTTGTTGCCGCTGGAAACGCAGGGTAATTGTTATATTTAGCAATATCATCGCTAACGATAGCAATGCGCTCAACACCTTCCGCGCGCATTTGCTCGGCAATATTATTAACCGAAATGGGACCATCGACCGGTTGTCCACCGGTCATCGCAACTGCATCGTTATACAAGATTTTATAAGTGATGTTTATGCCTGCGGCAATAGCAGCACGAACCGCTACAGAGCCGGAGTGATAGTAGGTACCATCCCCGAGGTTTTGAAACATATGCTCGGTCTTGACGAACGGTGATAGACCAATCCAGGTTGCTCCTTCACCGCCCATATGGGTATATAAATCGACGTCTCTGTCCATCCAATTCGCCATATAGTGACAACCAACACCACCAAAGCTGCGACTGCCTTCGGGGGTAACCGTTGAACTATTATGTGGACAGCCAGAACAAAAATACGGTAAACGAGCCATATTTAAGCTTGGTAGGGCCGCTAATTTGCAACCGGATTGCTGTAAGTCTTGTAACTTTTGTTCGACCATGTGCTGTGGTGCAATATTCAATAAGTGCGTAGCCAATGCCTTGGTGATATGGTCGGTATTGATGTTACCAAAATTTTGCAAGATCGCATTGCCTTGCTGATCGTAACGACCATGCACTTTAGGACGTTGTGCTTCAGGCAAATCGTAACAGGCTTGAATAATGCCTTTTTCAAGAATTTCACGCTTATCTTCGATTACGATGACATGCTCTAAGCCATCGGCGAATTCTCGGTAGGTCTGTAAGTCGACTGGAAACGGCATAGACACTTTCAAAATACGAATGCCAAGTTGCTGTAGGTGTGACTCATCCAGTCCTAGGTCTTTTAAAGATTGCAAACTATCACGCCAAATCTTACCCATGGCAACAATACCTATTTTGGCATTTTCGCTATCAAAGGTAATTTTATTGAGATTATTGGCTCGAGCAAAATGCAGCGCGGCTTTGAGCTTATGTTGCTTAATGCGTTGCTCTTGAATGTATGGTGAGTCTTGCTTACGCGCGTTTAGACCACCTTCTGGAAAGTCATAATCTGGGTAAATAATGTCAAATCGATTGTCGGCAATATTGACTCGAGAAGACGTTTCAATGGTTTCTGGTAATAGCTTGTAGCCGACCCAAGCCCCGCTAAAGCGAGATAGCGCAATACCCATTAAGGCATAATCAAGCACCTCTTGAATATCGGCAGGAAACAATACTGGCATCAGCAAATCTTCAAATAAGATTTCACTGTGATAGTTATTAATCGTTGACGACATATTCGGATCATCGCCGGCAAGAATAAGTGCCCCACCGTGTTTAGCACTGCCATGCCAGTTTCCTTGGCGTAAACCGTCAATGGTTTGATCAACACCAGGGCCTTTGCCATACCACATAGCAAAAACACCATCGTAGTTTTGATCACCAAAATAGTCGATCTGCTGTGTTCCCCAAACCGATGTCATCGCCATATTTTCGTTGATACCAGGGACAAACTTAATGTGGTTTTCAGTCAATCGTTGCTCTTCGCGCCATAATTGAACGTCCATCGCGGTCATCGGTGAACCACGATAACCACTAATATAACCGGCGGTGTTTAAACCGTTTTTTTCATCAAGCCAACGCTGTTCAAGCAAAGCACGGACCAATGCCTGTGATCCTGTCATATAGGCACTGTCTTTATCGCGCTCGTACTTATCCTGTAGAGAAACCTTTGAATCTTGCATGTTAATCACCTAACCGATTAGTGCAGTTCTAATTCTGCTTCGACTTCAACCGATAGGTTCATTGGTAACGCCGCCATGCCCACCGCACTGCGACAGGCCATACCAACGTCTTTACCGAAAATTTCAATGATGGTTCGTGAAAAGCCATCGATGACAGGGGTCTGGCCATTAAAGTCAGGGGTAGAATTGACCATTCCTAACACTTTGACCCAAGATTTGATGCGTGATAATTCGCCAAGTTCGCGCTTTAAGCTGCCAATCATGGCTAGCGCTGTAAGTTTCGCAGCTTCTTGAGCTTGTTCAATTGTGACGGTGTCACCAACTTTGCCCATAAGGTGAGCGGCAATGGTGCCATCAGGATTTAATGCGCCATGCCCAGATACGATAACGCGCTTATCTAAAACCTTTACCATCGATAGCAAGACTTCAAAACCAGCCGGCAGTTGCAGCTCTGCTGTAATGTCGTAGCCCAGTTGTTGCATACGTTGTTCGGGTGTCATGTTATCTACCATTGTCTTCTCTTCCTTAATACTCAACGCCACGTCAATGCCGCTGGGTAAGTTAATTTATTATTATGTTTTGTGATGATGATTAAAAAGTAGCACTTGTCTGCTAAAAAAAATTGTCAGAATCGGCAAAGACATTGCCTAACAGTGGGCTTATCAAGATTTAAGCAATCATAACCGGCAATAATCTTGTAACTTTGCCATTAAAGGTAAAACGCCCGGTCAGCTAGGTGTATGGTTTAGGCGCATCTTTTAGAGGTCTTACTTATACGTATGGTTAGAGGTATTGTCTGGACGTATTGCCTGGGCGTATTGCCTGGGCGTAATATCTGCGCGTATTGCTTTGTTGCTAAAATGGATATGCTGTCTGCAGGATTGTTTCACCCACAATGTGAGTAGCCATTGAGTTATCGGCGCAGCATATCGGCATTGATGCTGGCGATGTCTTTGGCGCCACTGACCACCATGGCACGTTCTACTTCAGCGCGTAGCAGGTTAATGACGTATTCGACCCCTTGCTGACCAGCTGCAGACAAACCGTAAACAAAAGGTCTCGCAGTTGAGCAGGCTGTCGCGCCTAACGCTAAGGCTTTGACCACATCACTGCCACGGCGAATACCACCATCAAGAATGATGTCAGCCTGACCAGATATGGCATCAACCACTTCCTCTAACGCGGCAATAGTCGATGTAATACCATCAAAGTTACGACCGCCTTGATTAGACACGATTACCCCGTCACAACCAATAGACACCGCTTGTTTGGCATTTTTACTGGACATAATGCCTTTTACTGCCATTGGCGCATCCCAGTTGTCGCGAACAAACTGTAACGTGTCCCAAGTAATTGGCGTAACCAAGTTATGAAATAGCCACATATGGTCTTTACCGTCGGCAAAGTAACGGGAAAAGTTGGCGAAATTAGGTTTATTTCGCAGGTAGTTGAACACCCACTTAGGATGAGCCATCAACGATAACAAACTGCGCATAGGGAATGTCGGAGGCAGGCCAAAGCCACTGCGATGATCACGCTCTCGATTACCATGTATGGGGTTATCGATGGTGACGATTAACGCTTTGTAACCGGCAGCCTTGGCGCGTTGCATTTGTTCAAGCATGATGGCTTTGTCACGAGCCGGTTGCAATTGAAAAAACTTAGCTGCGTCACTGATATGAGCAACATCTTCGATAGAGGTGGTTGAAAAATTCGACATCGAATAAATACAGCCGGTTTGCATTGCTGCTTTCGCGGTTGCTCGCTCACCGTCTTTATGCATCAATTGATGCACACCCCATGGTGACAACAATATGGGTGACGCCGATGGTTGGCCAAGGATAACCGTCTGTGTATCGGCGGTTTCCTGTCCAGTGCCCATATCGGTCATTAGCGTGTAATCGTCAAAACCACGGCTATTTTCCCGCAGAGTTTTTTCATCATCACCGCCACCTTCGATATACTCTCGTATCGACCACGGCAATGATTTAAGAGCCACTTTTTGTACATCTCGAACACTTAAACAATGTTTAAGGCGAGCGGGTATTTTATCTTGTTGCATAACCTATCGTCTTGACTTCAATATGTTAGGTTCAGGTATTCGTTTTATTCAACGTATCTCACTTAACCAGCGTATCCTGAAATTGCGTTTAGCATTCTGCGATGCTTTTCAGGCCACTTTACACACTATTAACCTAACAAAATTGTCATTCTGAGCATGGCCGTTTTCAATGCCGCCATATATGGCAAATAAAACGCAAAAATAGACAAATTTATTTCATAATGAGCAAGCAAGATAAGATGCGAATACGAGATTGAGGCAGCAAACTTATGAATGAGAAAAAATACCAAGAAGATGATGAGCATGGTAACAGTTGCCAAATCAACGGCAGTGATAGTTCATTACGCTTTCCTTTTGCAGCGCCTGAACCCTATTTAACGCAAAAAATATCTGACGATATTTATTGGTTGCGCATTCCGCTGCCCTTCAAGTTAGATCATATCAATGTTTACCTTATTGCAGAGCAAGATGGCTGGTGCTTAATAGACACCGGCATGGGCACCAACTACAGCAAACGCTATTGGCAACAATTATTCGATAGCGCCTTACAAGGTAAACCAATAACCCGTATCGTTATTACCCACAATCACCCAGACCATGTTGGTTTGGCCAACTGGCTTCAGCAAAAATTTCACTGTCCGGTGATCATGTCCAAGCGTGAATTTGAGATCATGGCGTATTTATTTTCGATTAGTGGTTCAACACCTCCGGATTATTACCTGGATTACTTACTCAGAGCCGGCATGTCTACAGAGCATGCTGATAAAGTCAGGCAACATCGCGACAACGGTTACGATAAAGCCGTGGACGGTTTACCTAAGGACTGCCAGTTTGTTGACCATGGTGACAACATTACGTTAGGTAAATATCAATTTAACATCATTATTGGCAGCGGCCATTCGCCAGCACATGTCAGCTTGTATTGCCCAGAGTTAAATATTCTGTTTAGTGGTGACCAAGTACTGCCGGATATTCCCTCCATGGTCACCTTGTACCCGAAAAACCCCAAATTTAAAGACCATCGTAAACAAAACCCATTGGGACGATGGCTAAAAGCCCTGAACGGTTTAAAGGCCCTGCCAAGTGATACTCTAGTACTGCCGTCTCATAATAAGCCTTTTATTGGCTTGCACGCTCGAGTCGACGAAATCATTGCCAATCATTGTGCTTTGTTAAATCAACTTTTAGCGGCTTTGCAGCAAGGAAAAACCGTGAGCCAAAGCATCATGCCGATATATAAGCGTAAGGTGCGCGATCAAGTGTACGTGATGTTTATATCTGAATTGTTGGCTCACATTCAATTTTTAGAACAACTCGGTTTAGTGGCGCGAGAACAAGGCGCGGAGGTAGATATTTTTAGCACCATAAGCGCGCCAGATATGTGTCAACAAATTGACGATTACCTGAGCCGATAAACTAAAATCGGGGGCAATCCGCGCAGCAATAAGCGCGGCGATTAACGCCGCATAAGCCAATGATTGAATACATGATTAGCCCACACGTTAGTCGACAGGTTGTGTTGTTTGCGGTTGCTTAAAGACGCTAATATCAGGTAATTCGCCACAGTACTTTTCCACCTCAACCAGGCAACTGTGGGCGCTGCACCCTTGCGCTAAGCGCGATGTGCCAACATCGGCGGTCAAGGCATTGGGGTTGCCATGAGCATCTAATACGCTATCGCCAAGTTGCTTCGGGTCATACCAAGCGCCGGTCGGTAACTCAATGACACCATCACGTAACTCATCGCTGATTTCAACACCGGCAAGGCACTGGCCACGATCATTAAATAAACGAATAACATCACCATTTTCCAGGCCTCTTTTACCCGCTTCATGGCGATTTAGCCGAGCTCGTTCACGCCCCTTTATTTTATGCTGCACACTGGTAACACCATGATCAAACTGACTATGTAAGCGGGTTTTCGGTTGATTAGAGATCAAGTGTAACGGGTACGCTTTGGCTCGCTTCGAACCAAGCCACTCCCGTTCGCTATACCACATGGGATGGCCATGACAGTCGTCATAATTAAAGTTGGCAATGGTGCTAGAGAAAATTTCAATTTTTCCAGATGGGGTGCGTAAAGGATGTTTATCAGGGTCTTGGCGAAATCGCTCTAATGTAAAGCGAATATCCGGTAATTGATCGCCAACATAAAACTGTTCACCTTGCCAAAAGACATCAAATGCGGGTAATTCGACGCCTTTTGCTTTGGCGTTTTCACGGGTGGTGTTATAGAGGTTTTCTACCCACTGCATTTCTGTTTTACCGCCGGTAAACTGATCAGCAAACCCTAACCTTTGTGCCAAACCAGAGAATATTTCAAAGTCTGAGCGTGCTTGCGCATAGGGCTTTACCGCTTGGCGCATAGGAGAGATAAAGGCATCATAGCTACTGCCACCTAAATCATTGCGCTCTAACATGGTTGTTACTGGGAAAACGATGTCGGCATGACGGGCTGAGGCGGTCCAAAACGCATCTTGAACGATGATGGTATCGGGTTTTGACCAAGCCTTTGCCAATGCGTGTAAATCTTGATGGTGATGAAATGGGTTACCACCAGCCCAATAAATCAGCTTAATGTCTGGGTAGGTTAGATCCAAACCATTGTACTGATATGACTGCCCTGGGTTATTCAACATATCGACATGACGCGCAACCGGTATAAACTTTTTATCACCAAGTGCTGGTCGCTCGCCAATCTCCATACCAAAGGCGCCCATCTTATAGGTCGGTACTTTTCGACCACCAAAGCCCATGTTATGGATGCAGCCATAGCCATAGCCAACACCGGCACCAACTTTGCCAATATGCCCCAACATCGCTGCCAAGGTTGTCAACATCCAATAGGTTTGTTCACCATACTGTTGCCTTTGCAAGGACCAACTGATGCTCAAGGTACTGGGTTTATTGCCCAATTCGAAAGCCAGGTCAATAATATTTTGTTCACTAATATCGGTGAGCAAACTGGCCCACTTGGCGTCTTTCGGCACGCCATCAGATTGGCCCGTTAAATAAGGAACAAACTGGTCAAAGCCTGTGGTGTAGCGCGCAAGGAAATTGGCGTCATGCAGGTTATTGCTGTAGAGGGTATGCGCTAAGGCTAACATCAACGCCACATCGCCATTGGGGCGAATCGGCAGCCATTGAGCGTCTACTTGTTCGATAACATCATCCCGAATAGGTGATATATTAACCACCTTAACACCCGCAGATTTAAGCTGAGACAACTGCTCAACGGCACTGTGCGAGCCTATTCCTCCGGCGTTAACCTGTGAGTTTTTAATGGCCGCGCCGCCAAACAGCACAAATAATTGCGAATTGTCGGCGATTTCCTTCGGGCTCGGTGCTTCTCGTACCAATAACAGAAAAGGAATGCCTGTAACATGATTCATGATCACTTCGGCGGCGGCTGACGAATAGGTATTCATCGAGTCGACATAACCGCCATATTTTCCTAAAAATCGGTGTATTTGACTTTGTGCATGATGGAATCGACCTGCACTTGCCCAACCATAAGAACTGCCATACACCGCATCTGTGCCATAATTTTGTTTGGTGTGCTTAAGCGCCTGCGCAGCCAAATCAAGCGCCACCGACCAACTTACCGGCACAAACTTTTCTTTGCCGCGACCTGCCCCACAGCTGTCAACGCCATCTTTAAAATAGCCTTCGCGGATCATCGGCTGAGGAATACGCGCGCCTTTATCTAAGCCATCAATCAGTGAATCGCCAATGGCTGTGGCTTCTTTATCGACATCGTAATGATTGATAGACAGCAGTGACTCACCATCGGACTCAACCAAGTAGTTGCCCCAGTGGGTGCATGTTGGTGTAATACGAGAATTGGCCATAAAATGGGTTTCTATAAAGGAATATACAACCATCTTATGTTGAACGTTGCGGTAGGGTTTTATCTATTTGTGTCAAACAGTTGACCAAACTGTTGACAAAACATAGGCCTAACATAGAGCTAGCATAGGCTTAAGATACAGCCTTAGTATTAGAATTTTATGGTTCGTAATCCTGGTACATGTATGCCCCTTTGGCGAAACTCCTCAGGTAAAATCCCTGTCCACTGCATAAAATGCGCGGCAAATTCATCAGCACTGCTATAGGCGAGTCGTGAAGCGATATCACTCATGCTCATGTCGGTTTCAGTTAATGCTTCTTTACCAATTTCATAGCGTACCTCTTCTAACATTTGCTCGTACTGATAGCCATACGCATTAATCTTTTTCTCAAAATCAGCCGATGACATGGCGAAATACTCGGCAAGGTTGTCCATAGATAAATTTTGCGCCACCATAAAGTCTTTTGCTTTTTTCTCTACCAGCAATAAAAAATTATTGCTCGACAGCGAATAAAAGCTTTGCTCAGTCATTTCCTTATAGCCCTCTTGTAAGGCTTTATTGGCGGTAAATATCGACAAATGCATATCGTCTTTTTTAAATCGTAGACGCATATGGTGCTCACTTTGTAATAAGGGGCAGTCGAAGTATTGGTTATAATGCTCGCCATTTAAGGCGATAAAGTCAGCAGGTAATGCCACTTCAATTGGATTAATATGCGACATGCTAAAGCGACGCATAAATAGCAGTAAAAAGCTCAGTACAGCTTCATTGACTTCAACATTAACGGCGCGAGTAAATGGGTAAGTGACATCGTAAAAATCATCGTAGGCAACGATAGAAACCTTAATGGTTAAATACTTTGAAAAGCGCTCGTAGACCTTAAGAAAATCCAACAAGGTGTCTTGCGAATACAGTAACACGCCCCAACTGCCAATATATTCGGGTTTCATTTTTTGCCCAGTAAGCAAGCCTATATGAGAGATGCCACTTAGTTCTCGGGCTTTTTCTAGTGTTTGCACAAAATCGAAATGCTCTAAGCGGTTGTCATAATGATGACTGCTGTGATGATTGCCTGCGGCCATTATTTTATTAATGACATCTTGCTCAATATCATGCTCTATCAACACTTTGTTCAGCGCTTGAAAAAAGCTTTGGTGCGAGCCATGGTCGTGCGACAGCGTACTATTTTGATTTGTCATCTGACAGTTTGGTGTTAACAATTAGGTAATGCAAAGTATAGACGAGGGCTTAATTTACGTTAGCGGTTCAAAATCTGCTCATCATTTACTCTGGGCAATACTAAAAAAGCCCGCCAAAGCGAGCTTTAATTCGATGCGAGATCTATATACGAGGCTTTAGTGTGAGGTTCTAGTGTGAGGCTTTATGGCGTAAGCTGCGGCCAATAACGAACAATAAAGTTGCCTAGCGTAACCGGGCTAGTTTCATCATTAACATGCCAACTAAAATCCCAATGTACGGCAATGCCTTGCTCACGCTGCTCAACTTTATGGCATGAAAACCGTAAGGTGAGACTGTCACCGGCTTTCACCGGTTTTAAAATACGAAACCGATCGGTACCTAAAAACAGCGCTTTCATATTGTGCAATTCAACATGCTCGAAAAACACAGAATGGATCAAACTCATGGTAAACATACCGGGTGCGACAATAGCGCCAAAACTGGACTGTTTCGCTCGTTGCTCATCAAAATGAAACCAATCTAATTGATTCACACTACGACAAAAGTCTTGAATCATCGCCGTCGTCACCACAAGCGGCTTTGAACAGAACAACGCCTCTCCTTCGAGAGCTCGTAAAGAGTCTATTCCGTCTAATTGAATTTTTTGTTGGCTCATAGTTAGTCTCTGCTTATTGCGCTTTAGCACCTTCGATAACAATAGCACTACCCTTACCTGATGATTTTATTAGTTTGTATATGCCGACTGTAAATAATGGAATAAAAAACACCACGATAAACGTCATAAATAAAAATTTATAGCCCGCTAAAATCAGCGCAACAATGCCCAACGTTGATAACGCCAAACTTAACAATACCATTGAACCGGCAACCCCTGCGTGCTGCGTCGCTGATAAGGTCTTATTGCGTTTCTCTTGCATATAATTATCAATACGTTCAACAAAGCCTTGCATCATACCCACGCCGGTTTGCAAAATAAGTACAAACAGAATGAGCACATAGACATCAATCAACCAGGTACTTCCCAGTTGCTCGAGCAACCAATATACCGGCACTTCAACGCCTGAAGTTAAGACTTCCGGATAATGAGATAAAAAAGCAAAGTGCAATGCAACTAATGGCAATACACCAACAAAAGCTGCGCTGAACGAGGCAACCACTGAGTCGGTCGATTTTTTAATGTGACGACCAGCAAACAATAGCAAAGGAAAAAATGCCACATTGACCATAGCATATTGGCTACCGACACTGGCAGCGGCCAATGAAACCTCATCGTTCGCTAACTCAAAGGCAACAATCTCACCTAAGTTTACGTAGACATATCCGGCGATAATCGCGAGGATCAATAACAACGACATTGACGCAATTGTCATAGATTTTTCAATGAACTCTCGACCTTTGTAGGTAAAAAAGATCACAACCGCTAGCAATGCCACTTGCCCTACATAATGATTCGTTTGCAAGTACTCGCCTAATACGGTGCCTGCCGCAGTCGATGAAATAGCGATAACGATAATCATCGATAATAAAATAGCGATTTCATACAACCACCATAGCTTGCCTAAAATCACTTTACTAAATTGTCGATAATCATATGCTTTATAGCGCCGAGAAAGCTCAAAGCAACAAAACATAACGGCCATCACCACCAAAGCAACACTGCCAATCGCCACGAATCCACCGATTGGCCCATTGGAGGTTATGTATTGCACCAGCTCTACACCTGATCCCATAGACCCGCCAAAAAATACCGATAACCAAACCGCCGCTGGTATCATGATAATTCTGGTTAAAAATGTATTTCCCACAGAAACCTCGTTTTAAACGTTTACTAAAAAATGTGTTTTTATTAGGTCGTTTTGATGTATTACACAACAATGTTGTTAGCGCTGTTAACGTTAGCACTTAACGTTAGTGCTTTAGTTAATAAAGCAAACACCAGCCGATGCCAAGCAAATACAGCGACCTTTATTGTTAATTATTGTTAAAGCCACTTATTCAAAAACACCAATGAGCCTAACTCATTAATGCCAAGATAACAAATATACAAAATAAGTGAAAAAACAACAAAACCAACAAAAACCAACAAAAACCAACACCAAACTAAAAACATTGCTAAACCTGCAACACAACGATAACATGAGTTAAACTCATTATCTTTTATTGCGAGGCGCGGAGAATGAGCAAACGTACCTTTATTGGTGATTGCTACAGTAAAACCATCATACTATCGAAACAGGATATTGAAGCCGGTGCTAAAGCGCTTGGTGACACCAACCCTATTCACTTCGACAGCGACGCCGCGATTAAAGCCGGTTACCCAGGCATTATTGCTAGCGGCGCACATACGTCTGGTTTATGCGGTGGTGTGTTGACGCAAAAATTTCAGGACTCCGGTACCTTTATGGGACTCGATTGCAGTTACCGATTTCACAAGGCAGTTGCCGCTGATGACGCATTAACCATTAGTTGGAAGACTAAACGCCTGGAGCCCAAAAAATCGTTACAAGGTTATATCGCCGTGTTTTCTGGAAAGATGACAAATAGTCAGGGCGAACTGCTGATTTCAGCCCGCATGAAAGTATTGCTTAGAGACGACTAATATGAGTCATCGTTAATACATTGCGCTCTAACTGCCCGTCATAAATCTTAATGTAACGTCTTGTTATTATGGTAAGAAATGCTGATAAACAGCTAAACTGATCCAAATGCCCAACCACAGCGTAACCTCTTTAGCGGCACCTTAGTTCAATAGCTATAGAGATTCTAATCTCTTTATAACTAAGTTGATTAAGTCGGAACATATTGATTATAAAAAATCATTATTCGCCGCTTTACAAAGCAACATTTTTTTTACATTGTAGAGACTGACCTGAATAAATTTTCGGGCCGGGGATCTTTTATTGTCGTTATTGAAGGAATAAGGATTTAGAAAATGGAAAGATTAACAAGCGTTAAAGAAACGGTAGTGGATTTGTATCAACAGTACCAATCAGAACTCAACCTTAATGGACCAGAGCTTAATATTGAGAATGTTGAGTCCATTGAGAGGGCTCTCGAGTCTGTATATGCTAGGGATGCAATAGCGACACGAAACCGTACTCGATTTCCACGAACCTTAACGCAAAAATTGCGCAGTGCGTTCGCTGATTTACTGTTACTTATGGACGGTAAAGACATCAAAAAAATGAAACCAGGTAAACCTGAAGTAGCAGAAGACAAAAAATAACCTCGCTTGTGCTTGTATTTATTACCACAGGTTGTTGTAAATACCCATAAAAAAACGCCCGATAGGATATCGGGCGTTTTTTTATATCAATCGCTTAGAACCATTACTGTTCCATTGTTATAAACTCTATATTGTCGACGGTTAATGTATAACTTGTCGGTATTTCTTTCGCGCCATCGACTAAATTCAATTCAGGTGATGCTTGTTCTGATGACATTTTACCTTTAACTTCGATTGGCGTGAACATGCTCAGTGACGGCGGTTCAATTGGTGTCACTAGCTTAGCATATACAATCTGATTCGCTGCCGGTGGTGGCTCATGAATACAGGCGCCGACATATGGCACTAACAAAAATTCTTTAACCTTTTTCCCTTCAAATTCAAGAGGTAGTAAAAAACCACGCATTTGAATATTGGCGTCATCTAATGCCGGATTTGTTGACGCAAACTCTTGCTCACGTTGAGCAATAATGTCTTCGCGTATTTTAAACAACTTTTCTACATCATAACCTTTGGCTTTTAAATCAGCATTGGCTTGGTCAACTAGTTTTTGCGTTTCTTCGTCAACTTCTTGACCGCTAGCAATGATGTCGTTAACGATGGCAATTTGCTGCATTTTACGAATATCTTCGATTTCCATGCCTTCAAATGGGTTTTCTATTTCTTTTTTGACCACGTGTTCATTGAGCGTTTCCCAAGTCACTTTTTTGTAGTCAGCGGCCGAAACACTGGCCGTAAACAGAGCCACGGATAACGAAATTAATGCAAGTAGATTTTTCATACTTTAACGGTTTCCTATTTAACTTTTGACCGACATGCCATCGGATAAAGCGTAACGATAAATTTGAATGCTTGGAATTAAACTGATTAATATACCAGCGACACCAACTAATGACAGCAAGGCCAGCTCTTGATTTGACGGTAAACCAATATCAAGATAGATGCCGAAATTATTCAGGACAAATGGCTTAATTGCAAATAAAACTGCATATAAACAACCAAGTCCAGCCACTAAACCGGCAACGATAATGGCGGTTGCCTCACCCATCATCAAGCCAAATATATGCCCAGGACGAGCACCTATAGCGCGCAATATCGCCATTTCTCGGCGACGCTGACTGAGACTGTTCAACAATATGATCAACATTGACGCCAATGAAATAATGACCACCATAATGGAGATTGCGAATAAGGTCTTTTCAACCACAGACAATATTGACCATAGCTCTAATAACGCCACCCCAGGCATTATTGCCATCAAAGGTTCCGCTTTAAATTTGTTGATCACTTGCATCATGGTGAGCGCATGTGGTCGCTCGTATAGACCAACATAAAACCCGCTTATGGTATCGGCTGCATGATGATGATCGGCATGATTATGGGCATCAAAGCTGTCGTTTGCTAACGGTTGTTGATGTTCTTCATGTTGATGCTGCTCATCGTGCTCATCGTGTGCGGCATGTTCATCATGTTGATGCTGCTCGTCGTGTTCGTCATGCGCGGCATGTTCTTCATGTTGGTGATGTTCATCGTGTTCGTCATGCGCGGCATGTTCATCATGCTGGTGATGTTCATCGTGTTCGTCGTGTGCGGCATGTTCATCATGTTGGTGATGTTCATCGTGCTCGTCATGTGCGGCATGTTCATCATGTTGGTGATGTTCATCGTGCTCGTCATGTGCGGCATGCTCCGCTTCTGTGACATGGGCGCTTGGTTTAGTGTTTGGCTTAGCCGCAGACGCCTTTTTTAACGCGTCTTTCACAGACAATGTTCCGCTATCTGCAATGGCAAAAGGGTCAATACCCTGTTCGATGATTTTTTGCTCTTTGTGCAGGCCTTCAATACCTTCCAATGAAATAAACACCGTGCGATCTATTGGTGTCGCGGTGGGCGCTAAAATACCAACGATATAGAAAGGGTCTTCATCATGATGAATATAACTATCCGCGCCGCCATGGGAAATAATCACTTTATCACCGAGCTTATAATTGAGTTTTTCCGCAACTTCGGCACCAATGACCACATCTGTTTGTTTAACAAACCACTGCCCTTGGCGTGCTTGCAAGGATTGCTTCACACCGTACTTATAATGCTGGTAAAACTCTGCGGTTGTGCCCATTACGGTATACCCCTTATGGGTATCTCCCAATGAAAAAGGTATCGTCCATTTCACCAGCTTGTTAGCACTTATCTCTTCAAATGATTCGTATTTAATACCTTGTGTTGCGGTGCCCATTTGAAACACCGAGGACAACAACAAATTTACCGAACTTGTGCGCGCACCAACAATCAAGTCGGTACCCGAAATGGTGCTGGTAAAGCTGTCTTTGGCTTGTACTCGCACTTTCTCGATTGCAATAAGCAAGGCCACACTCATGGCGATAGAAAATATGGTTAATAACACTGTGGCTTTACGATTACGAAAGCTTTTAATCGCTAAATTTGCAATAGCCATTACGCCGATACTCCATCACAAATGGTGACAATATCTTTAGCATCTGTCAGCGTTTCTCTGTGCAATGACAAACTGCGATCAAAGTCTTGTTGTAAACGCATATCATGGCTAACAAAAATCAAGGTTGCGCCAGCTTCCTGACATTCTTTGAATAGCAATTGCAAAAAGGAATGGCAGCGATCCGCATCTAACGATGATGTTGGTTCATCGGCAACCACAATTTCAGGGCTACCCATTAACGCTCTAGCGGCGGCGACACGCTGTTGTTGGCCGATACTCAATTCATTAACAGGCTTATGCAATAAGTGTTCATCGCCCATGTCTAAATGCGATAATAAGCGGATGGCTTCGTCTTCAAGGGTGTCTGAATTCTTTAATGCTCGTTGTTTACGAATCGGAGAAAAGTTGACTGCCAGCATCACATTTTCAATCGTGCTGAGATACGGGATCAGGTTAAACATTTGAAAAATAACGCCAATATGATCCGCTCTAAATTGATCTCGTTCCGCGCCTGACATCTTGGTTAGGTCTTGGCCTAATAATTTTAACTCGCCGCTATTGGCACGAGTCACACCACATAGCAAACTTAACAATGTGGTTTTACCACTGCCGCTTGGGCCTTTGAGAAATAATTTTTCGCCTTTAGAGATAGAAAAGCGGTCAACATGGAATCGAAAGTCCGATTGTGGCGACCAGCTGAAATCTAGATTGGTTATATCGATTACCGCGCTCATTAAACCCTTTGTCCCGTTATTAGCAATGGCTGCCTAATATAACGGTTAGCCGATGCTATCTCAAGAAAGTATTTGTAGAACAATGTTACCTTAAATTCACAAACTGAAAAAATCATAACTGTATGAAATATAACCTGTTCAATTTCATCCTTAGCAATCTGGGTTAACATAATTAAAACACATTTATTTGGCGTAAAATGATATTCCAACAGGCCTTTTTACATGCTAAATAACCAAGCGTATACGCACACCAAAAACCGTTGCTGTATCATCTTCGAAATTAGTATGGGGATCGATAATGTATTGTAAATTTGGTGTTATCTGTATGGTCTCAGCAATTTGGATTCGATAAAAGGTTTCGATTGTTGTGGTATATTCATGGGCAGCAAAACCTGCATCGTATAGTGGCTCAATGGTTTTACCGTGATTAATCGCCAGACCTAGCAAGTCAGAACGTGCTTCAAAGTATTTGATAAAGCCTAAGCTTATTTGCTGTTCATATAGCTGCACATCATTGGTTGAATCGGCATCGCTTATACCAAGTTGCGCGAAAATCATCCATTGTAAATCCCAAGTCCAATTAAAACCGATGACAAAACCAGAAGAGTCGGAATCAGGGCCTTTAATTTTTCGCTCATCAACGTGCCACAAGGTGATATGAATATTCTTAAAGTAACGCTCTTGAGGGCTTGGTGACCAACCAAATTCAAAGTATTTATACAGCTCATCCATGCCTTGTTCAAAAAACTCGAGATCATCACTGACGACGCCGTTGGCATCGTTAACGCCTGCCAAGACATAATACTGATTTGCCATCCAGGTGCCCGCACCAATACCCCAACTGTAATCCGGAACGGCAATACTCATATTAATGAGGTTGTCTAAATTGGAAAATCCGGTCCACGGGCTGGCATAGCCTAATACGTTTTGATAATCATTTGGGTCATAGCGACCAACGACGATTCCGATACTATCGTCCGCAAAATTTTGCACCCATTTAAAATCGCCAATAACATCATCGAAATCACGATACAACATAGCTGTTTGCGAAAGGTAACCGAACTCATTACCAAGTTCTGCTGGTGCTGTATCACCATATTTATGACGGTGATCGACAAAAAACACTAACGAGCCACTATTGACTTTTGAGCGATTAAACAGCTCCCATTTACCGGAAAAACGCAATATGCCGCCAGCGGCATCGTCAGCAACAATATCCGGGTCAACAACACGTTGAGCAATCGTGGTGTATGCTAAACCGAACTGGAAACCGGTGTCTTTATATAGGTCAGACTTCCATTGACGTAAATCTTCTGTGGCTTGATCCAATGCCGGCATGCGGATAATCGGGTATTTGGAGGTGTTGTCCTCTTCTAGTTGCGCTGAGGTTGAGCTTGGTGAGCCATATGCTTCATTGTCATCATATGGTTTGTCTTTATTTGATTGGTCTTTGCCCAAAACAGGCGAAGACAGCATTAACACTAGTGCCACTAATGCGCTATGGATCAGCGGGTGCGATCTGGTCATTATTTTCCTTTAACAACGGATACTATAAGTTGCTTCAACGCGCTTGCCCAACCCCTTCAACAAGACGCATTCGATATAACTAAGCCTAGAAAGAAAACCTCAGATATCAAATAAAAGTAATTTTATTTCAATGCATTAACGACAAAAAGCCAGTGTTTTCATCGCTTGAAAAACAACTGGCTTTTTTAGATTGTTGTTGGCTTAGATAAAAGCCTATTGAGCGTACAAACTAATTCATATCGTTCGCTTTTAGTTGACTACGAAATTCTCTTGGTGTTTGACCTGTATGCGCCTTGAATGAGCGAGTAAAATTAGAATTCTCAGAAAAACACAACTTTTCAGCGACTTCGACGAGTTTCAAGTCAAAATTGGCTAGATACTCACGGGCTAACGTCATCCGTGCATTTTCAGAAATATCGCGATAATTGAGACCAAACTGTTTTATTTTTTGACTCAGAGAGCGAGTACTCATGCCTAACTCTCGAGCGATTGCTTCTTTTGAAAAAATGCCCTTTTTCATCAGTTCGATGATGTTGCCGTATATTCGCGTCGGTAATTCAAACCGAGAAAAACGCTGTTTGTAGTCATCAATTAGCTGACTGTTGACCGCAAACAGCTGTGGATCATGGCCAAGCTGCTCAATGGCTAACTGACCATGTGTCAGCTTAAAGCCGTTATATGGCGCGTTGTATTCAATATCCGTTTGGAAGGTTTCTTTAATGCGTGCGTTAATATCCGCTTCTGGCTGCCCCATGGTTAAATAAATTCTATTAAATTTAAAATCGTTACCAAGACTAAATCTAATATGCGCATATAACACGACTAAGCCTGCTAAGCCTAGGCGATGCTCACTGAATTTATGATGCGTAGAACCTGCGGTGATCAGCCAGCCATCGTCAAGCTCTGTTTTACTGACCTTACCGCCAGTAGAGATCAGGGAAAAATTCTCAATCAGCAGTTCTACATTTTCTTTCAGGGTTTTACTTGAAAAGCACAAAGGACCCAGTGCATTAAAGGTAACTGGGCGATAGTTTTTACCAAGATCAAGTTCTAAGTATTTGCGTCTAGGGTGGTTTGCCATCATCGCGTAAATACCCAAAAATGACGTACCTTTGACTCGCCCACACTGAGCCAGCAGATCTTGGCTATCTACTATTTGTAAATATTGACGAATGGACTCAAAGCTATCCCCGGTTGATTCTAACGTTTGAATCAACATGTGAAGATAAGAGCGCAATACAGAATGTTGGTAGTCTAATATTCGCATAGTCGCACCTTGCTACCTTGTTATTATCCGCATAAAATGACTTGTAATCATAACGTAAATAATGACAAAGATTAATGAATTTTCAAGATAAAACAGCGAACTTGGATATTTCTCGCTTCACCAAGCGTTATCTGTTTTTGCTCGACGCATTTAGACAGATCAACTGTTCTATCGTCGAAAAAGAAGACAAAGAAGTCACTCGACTGCTCGATACCTATAGTCAAGCGCCTGATTTAGCGACCAGTGGTCGCAAGTACATTAAAAACATTATTCAACACTGGGCGGCAAGCAAGCGTGAGTACCCTATTCATTTAAGTTTTACCAACCCAATTAATCCGGCGTTATTTGGAATTTTTGGTTTAACGGTTGGCAGCGCGACAACGTTACGTTGTTTTTTTGAATTCTGGGCCGAGTTTTCAAGAATTTTATTTATCTTTAACTCTGCCAGTTTTGAAGAGACTGATGAATACGGCATATTGACCTTTATTCCTGATCAAGACGTTATTGAAGACAATATTTTTACCCAGACTATCCAAGGCTTTATGTCTGCCAGCATTTCTAATTTACGTACCGTTTCCAGCGCCAGCTTTTGTCCAGACAAACTGTCATTACCCGTCGGTTCTAGTGAAAACATTCGTTCTGAATTCTCGCAAATAGCCGGCTGTGAAGTCGTTGTAAGTGAGCAAAAGGTGGGCAAGCTATTTATTAAAAAGGAACGATTGCAAACCCTGTTGCCAGCGGGTGATAGTTATTCAAACCTAACCTATTATCAGTTAGCAGCGAAAAGGATCAGTGAGCTTTTCCCTGATAATATGGCGTTAAAAGTGCGCTCTTGGATTGTTGATAGCATATTGCAAAACAACGTTGATACGGCTGATATCAGTAAAGATTTGGGCTTAAGTTTGGAGTACATTAACCAAAAATTAGCAGAGCAAGACACGGATATACAAAAGCTGAAAAATGAAGTTACGCCGGTTATCGCCCGTCATCTATTGCAACAACCCGGTGTGCAAATAAAAGAAATCGCCTTTAAATTGGGCTACACCAGCTCCAGTTCATTTAACAAAGCCTATAATCGCTGGATGAATGAAAGCCCTGCAGAGTATCGCAAATCCTATACCGACAGAATCAACAATTTAAAATTCTGAGCCCTGTCTAACGTATTTGAGCATTACTGTTTATGGGATTGCTCTGCAGCACAATGGCGGTCAAACCTGCATGGCAATAGACCATCTCTAAAAAAGGTCACTTAGCTATTTAGATAGTTTTAGAGTGACCTTTCGTTATTAGCTATAGCGCGCAGCAATTCCACATCGCAATTTCATATCGCAAGACACGGAAGACTAATACGACCTTGGCAAGCCTAATACGTGTTCACCTAAATAATTTAAAGTCATTTGTTGAGTGACAGGCGCTAGTCGGAACAGCTGGCACTCGCGGAACCAACGTTCAACATGATACTCGCGAGCAAAGCCGCAACCACCGAGCGTTTGCATTGCATGATACGTGGCATCTAAGGCGGATTCTGCGGCAAGATACTTGGCCATATTGGCCACATCACCAACCTCTTTGTCTGGCTTGCCTTGGTCAAATAAGGTCGCTGCTTTTAACACTTGCCCCCATGCTGCCTCCACTTTGGCATAAGCCGCCGCTAATGGATGCTGAACCGCTTGATGGCCACCAATAGGCTGACCAAAAACATTGCGTTCTTTGGCATATTCTATGGCGTGTTGTAGTGCCAATTTAGCGGTACCAACGGCGCCGGAGGCAATCAAGATTCGTTCTGGGTTAAGTGTGCCAAGCAAGTGATAAAAACCTTTGCCCTCCTCACCTAACAAACACTCTTTGCAGACGCGCACGTTATCAAAAAACACCTGAAACGATTTATAGTAATGATAGCCTTGCTTATCGATAGGCGTATAGGTGATGCCTTCGCAAGGTAAATCAACAAGAAATAACGAAATACCTGCCGCTTTGTTTTTAACGTCTTCTTTTTTGCTGGTTCTGGCAACAATTAGCACGGCGTCGGTATTATCGATGTTGGTGATAAACCATTTACCGCCGTTGATGATGTAGTCATCCCCATCTTTTTCGGCAAAGGTCTCAATGTTTAGTGAATTGGTACCCGCGTTTGGTTCTGATAACGCAAACGCACAGGTTTTCTCACCCGCGGCAAACGCAGGTAAGTACTTTTGTTTTTGCGCATTATTGGCATGATGTGACACAGATAAGGTGCCGAGAAGACCAAACAGGTAGCCTAGCGCAGGACCACCTCCGCCGCCGCCGCGGCAAAGCGCTTCCATTGCCAATGCCACATCGGTTAAACCTGCGGCAGCGCCACCCCACTTTTCTTCCAATGGCAGGCCAAAAAAGCCAAGCGAACCAATCTCATTCATGAATTCAATCGGGTATGCTCTATTGTCGTCTTTTTCTCGCCAGTATTCTGGCCCATATTGCTTGGCAATGTCCGCCGCGGTATCGGCGATCATTTGCTGTTCCATGGTTAAATCAAAATTCATTTACTAAACCCTCTTATAACCCTAAAACGCATTTAAGCCAGTAATGGCACGGCCAATCATTAATTTTTGGATCTCATTGGTGCCTTCGGTTACACGAAATACCTTGGCAGCTCTTGCCATATACTCCACAGGGAATTCTCGAGTGATGCCATTACCGCCATGTATCTTGGTTGCTTCGTCAACGATGTCACAGGCCATATCGGTGCAATACCATTTTGCCATAGCGGCATCGATATCAGAGCGTTTACCTTTAGCGATACAATCTAGTGCACGATAGGCCATGAGTTTGCCCGCTTCGATCTTAGTGATCATTTCCGCCAGTTTTTCCTGAACGATTTGTTTCGCCGCAATTGGTTTACCAAACTGACTGCGATCAAGCGCGTATTGCAACGCTTCATCGAACGCCGCTTGAGCGATACCCATAGACATCAAGCCAACGATTGGGCGCGAGGACTGCAACAAGGTTAAAAGCATTTTTAAGCCCTTCCCTGGTGCGGCAACCATATTCTCTTTAGGTACTCGGCAATTATCGAAAAACACTTGCGCTGTCGACTGACTATTTAAAGCGGTCTTATCAATATTCGTGGTTTCATAACCATGCTCATTTCGGTCGACTAAAAACACCGCCAACCCGGTTTCATCGCCTTCGGTCACATTGACCAAGACATACATAAAATCAGAATAATCACCGGATGAAATCCACATTTTCTCACCATTGATGACAAAATGATCTCCGTCTTGCTTGGCGCGACAGCTTGCCGATGAAATGTCAGAGCCAGTGCCTGGTTCCGAAATAGCCACTGAGGCGATCAATTCACAAGACAGAAACTTATCAAGGTATTTACTGCGCAAAGGCTCAGGTGTGGCGGCGACCATTTTACCGGACGCAAAGTAAATTAATGTTGTTATGGCGATGTCAGGCGAGACTTTTGCGAGCTCATGCATCAACATGCCTTGGGTCACAGGATCCATATCGAAGCCGCCTAACTCCTCTGGCAAGAAGCCATTAACCACACCAAATGGCGCTAGTTTCGCTTGAATCTCTTTCGCCAATTCAGTGTTAATATATTTATCGCGATATTGCTCAGCAATCGGTTTAATTTCGGCTTGTAAAAACTTTTGAAAACCATCAACGGCAATGGTTTGCATTTCATCTAATGAAAAATCCATAAGAACCTCTTGTTAATCCGCATCTGTTATTATTTTTAAAGCGGATCATTCATTCACATTGCTATTGATAATACCGAGTTCAATACAATTGGCTTTATCAAAACAGGCATAGCAAGTGTTAAAACAACAAAACCCGGTAGATACCGGGTTTTAGATAATATGCTTGAATGAGCTCTCGCTTAGTTGTAATCGAAGCTTCGCGTTTCTGGCTTATCAAATAGATCGATAGTTTCATCAATACCAATTGATAACGGACGACGTGTTTTGACTGCATCTTCTGACGACGGCAATACGTATTCCCATAAGTTGGCCGGCATGGCTGATTCGACGACGCGACGACGAGCATTATTGCGCTCAGCAGCGTTCACCTGATCCGCCATGGCTTCAATCTTATCTTCGCTAAGATCGAGTACATTCGCTAATTTTTTGCTGATTTCGGCAATAAACTGTTCTCTGGCATCCCATACCGCTTGTGAACGTTGACCACTAATAAGTAATGGATCGGCTTCAGATGCTGATTTTGTGCCAAACCAAGCGATGGCTTGACCTAAACGTTGCGGTAAGGCCTCGATGATTTCTTGTTTTTCAGCATCACTTAGCAAGGCAAACCAACCATCAATATTCAAGCGGTGAAAATAACACTCTTTACCAAAGGCCGTCATCATAGAAGCAACCGCAGGATCGTTACCGTCCTTTAACGTCGCCATCAATCGCCAAACCGAGTATTCCGCTAAAAAGATGCTCAGAATGAAATCGCCATAGGATTGCGGTGCCTTATCCAGCACCTCCATATTGTGTACTTGAGTGGCATCTCGACCAAACTCAATTTGAAAGTCAGGCAAATCGTTTTCTTCTTCCAACCAACGGAACAAGGCACGGGTATGGCCCCAGACATCTTGCGACATCGCCGCCAACGCCGTCGCATCCTGTAGGTTACGACTGTTCAATAGGTTCTTTGTATACCAATGGCCAAGTACCCATTGTGAATCAGCGATACATAATAGGTTCGCCATTAAATTATTATCAGTACTCATTGTTCTCTTCCCATAATTTTAAATTCTTGCCACATGCCGTCATGACTATTTCGGCATTTTGTGTTGCCACTTCATCCAACCAAAGGTGTTTTTGCAGCTGTTACAACGAAACAGGATTTCCGACACGGTACCGCCAAATGGGCTGGCGACGACGGTATCGGTGCTGTTACACCAAGGACATTCAACCGTTTGGTCGTATTCGTCCTGAAACGTTTTGACGTTTTTCTTTGGTTCGTTTGGGGCATTATCTGTCATTAGGCGAAACCTATAACCACGTTTTCATCTTGGGCGACAACACTCAAAATGTTGTCTTGGCGGATACACATTAACTCTACCCAAGGTTTTTCTGAGTAAGTCATATACGATTGTGCTCGCGCTAACTCATCGTTAAGAGCGTAAATACAACCAAGATGAACCAGGTCTTTGTCGATTTTGTGACGACCGAATACCTCGTATACATGGGCGTCTTTTTTATGGTCTAGTTTACTCATGGTAAAATCTCTCCAAGCACCCAGAATCGCTCTGGGTGTTTTTACTTTATTCTTATTTGCTAAATAACGTAGCCATGTCGGGCGGCGCGTGCGCGACCTTCACATGAGATATCTTCTTTGTCCCATTGATGGCCCCATTCAACGCGGGCTTTAACTTTTATTACGCCGTCTAGTTTGCCAACTTCTTTGCGGATATCGGCTAGGATAATTTCCAATGCAGGACAACCAACGCACGGATTCACAATGCCCACATACACTTCATCGTCGAGTGTTGCTTCGACACGCTTAACCATTCCCATATCAACAATGGATACGCCCATATGTGGGTCGATAACATCATTAAGCGCCTTATGAACCTGTTCTAATTGATCGTTTACCACAATGAACTACCCCATTCTTCACGCTGCAAGCGCTCATAAATTCCAGGACGCATGCGACCACCACTTTTCATGTTGGCAACAACATCGCTCCATTCACATTTTTCCTGAATCCAATCGCCTGTTTGACGATCCCAAGTCATCGGGTAAGGCAGGTCTAATACGTACTTACCTTCGTCTTCGTCAAAGTGAGCTGGCACATTAAAGCCAATGCGTTCAGCTAATTTACATGCTGACTGTAACCACTTATCGCGCATGGTATCGTTAGACCATTTACGAACACCGTAGATAAGTTGGTCCATTTTGCCTTTCATATTATCGGGGCGGCCGTACCAAAATACACCGTGCGGAAATACCCAATCGACGGCTTCTTGAACCATCTGGCGGGTTTCTTCTGAATGATTCCAGTAGTATTCCATCCAGTAAGAACCGTGACGGAAATGGAACACTTCTTCAAAGTTAACTTTCTTTAATGCGCGACGATATGGAGCGAACGAACAGTGCAATTCGATATCCCATGTGGTGTATCGTCCGGCACGGTCAAGCAGTGCTTGGGCAACCAAAAAGTAAATGTAATTTTTTACTTCAAACTCTAAAACAGGCATCGACCAGAATTTGTCTGCTGGACGTTCAAATGCCTCAGCGTGCATATCGACGCCAAAACGCTCCCATAACATACCTTGCTGATGTGCATGACCTACTTCATCTTGAATAGAGCCTGAAATCGCAATTTTCGCGCCGAGATCCGGTGCGGTGTCATAACCGGTTTGTGCCCAAGTTAATACTGTCACTTCACCAGCGGCGGCAATCTCAAGAGTGTTTTCTAACACTTTACGATAACGAGGTGTCATTTCACTGATGTCTTCTATCAGCTCACCTGCCGCGATTCTGTCTAGCAACGCCTGCTCGGCAGGATCGTCCGCTACCATTGGTGGGTTTGGCATGGGACGAATAACTGTTGATTCCATAGTCTTCTCCAATAAAGTCTGAATTCTTGTTGTTCTTGTTCAGATTGATTCAATCTTGTGCTAGTAAAATTAGCAGGACTACCTAGCCTTAGCGATAACTTTTCATCCGGCTAAAAAGCCCCCCATATTGCCGACAAAAACCGCGTATACATCAGTTAAAACAAGGGATTAGCAAATAGAATTAGCTAAATTTTGGTAAATACGCGTTCAGTAATAATATTCATTTTGAGCCAAACAGTTTACTTGCCGAGCTTTTTTGTATTGATTTTGCCAATAAATGGCGAGTTCACAGGAAATGACACAGTAAAAAAACCTAACGGTAATAGGCACTAGAAAGCGATTAAGAGATATTTAAGCCACTACTCTTTGATGATTTTTGCACATAAAAAAGCCCGTCATTGCAACGGGCTAAGTTGGTATTTACAGGCAAACGTCTAAGCGATAAATAGCGCTAGGCGAATAGATAAATGCCAGCAAGTATTAATGCGGCAAACACGATGGTTTGTGCGGTGATCAAAAACACCGGCTTCCAACCAACTGAGACGATTTGTTTTAGTGAGGTTTTAACACCAATGGCTGCAATCGATACCACCAAACACCAGCTCGATAAAGTTTTCACGGCTGCAGCAACAACCTCAGGTATCAAGCCGACATTGTTCAGCACCGCCAAAACAAAGAATCCAATTAAAAACGTTGGGATAAAGGTTGAGACGCCACCTTCCATCTTGCCGTCTTTTTCTTTAAAGGCAAAAAAGATGATCATAACGATAGGTAACAACAAGGCAACCCGCAGTAATTTAATATAGGTGGCGATATCACCCGCTTCAGGTGAGATGGAATAACCGGCACCGACCACTTGCGCCACATCATGAATTGAGCCACCAATAAATACACCGGCTAACTCATCTGACAATCCTAAATAAGACACTAAAACAGGGTAAAGCACCATGGCTAAGGTACTCAGTGTGGTCACACCGATAACCGTCAGAGCAAACATTTTTTCTTCGTATTCTTTTTTCGGCAATACCGTCGATATTGCCGCGGCTGCAGATACGCCGCAAACGGCGACCGAACCGCCAGACAACACGCCAAATACTTTAGACAAACCCAATGCTTTGGCTAACACAATGCCAAACAGCATCATTAATGCCATTGACGCAATGACGATAAGCGGTGGCGTAATGCCTAATGAAACGATGTCAGAAAACGCAATTCGCACCCCGAGTAAAGCGACGGCGAAACGTAATAGTGACCGAGAAGAGAAATTAATGCCCGCTTGATGCTGCGGCGATTCATATAAAAAATGCAGTGCTAAACCAAGCAATAAGGCAAACAACATCACAGGTGCATCATAACGACTCGCCAACGCGCCTGACGCGATAGCAATAATTATGCTGATTGCAACACCTGAATAGTAAGACTTGCAGGTCGACATAAACTGGCTGATGCTGGAAAGTTGTTTCGAATCTGTGCCTGAAGACATGACATGTTCCCTGATATTTGTACGTCAACGCGGAATTCCACCGCTTTATTGTGCCTTACATTGGCTGATATTACAGTGATTTTTATTATCAATTAGTGCAAAACATGTAACTGTTCGCTAAAAAGTAACGCCAGAGTATGATGCTCTGGCGTTGTACTTTTTTCTCGGCGAATTTTTGTTCAATTAGTGACGATGTCGTTATTTTAGCAATTCACGTGAAATAATAACTTTTTGAATTTCACTGGTGCCTTCATAAATCGAGGTGATACGCACATCTCGAGCCATTCGCTCTAAAGGGTATTCTTTAATGTAACCGGCGCCACCTAACATTTGCAACGCATCATAAACCGCTTTATTGGCTTTTTCTGCCGCAAACAGTTTGGCCATAGACGCAGCCGGACCAAATGGTTGGTCTTGCTCTTTTAAGAATGCCGCTTGCATCAATAATAAACGTGCCGCTTCCATTTCCGTGTAACGTTCAGCCATCATCCATTGCAGCCCTTGGAAATTGCTGATTTGGGTACCGAACTGTTTACGCTCTTTGCTGTACTCTTTGGCGTAATCTAGAGCCGCTAAACCAATACCTAAAGCAAGTGAACCAATACCGATACGGCCACCAGCCAACTCGCCAACAGCAACACCAAAGCCGCGATTTTCTTGGCCCATTAAGGCACTCGCCGGTACTCGGCAGTTGTCAAAATGTACTTCATTCGTCGGCGACGCGTGTTGTCCCATTTTATGTTCGCTTTTGCCTATCGTCATTCCCGGAGTACCCGCTTCGACGATAAAGCACGATATGCCTTTGCCTTTTTTGGCTTCGGCATCGGTTACCGCCCAGACCACAAAGCAACCGGCGAAATCACCACTGGTGATGTAAATTTTCGAGCCGTTTAATACGTACTCATCACCATCTTTAACGGCAGTGGTTTTCATACCTGCGGGATCAGAGCCTGCACCTGATTCGGTTAAACAAAAGCCACCAGCTAGGTATTCACCTGAACATAGCTTTGGCAAATACTTTTGTTTTTGCTCTTCGTTTCCAACCGCTTGAATAACTTCAGCAACCATATTGGTTACCGAGGTTGTTACAGCAGTTGACGCACACGCTTTAGCGATTTCAGTGATTGCCAATGAAAATGCGACAACGCCCGCTTCGACACCACCGTATTCAGCTTTGACATTCAAGCCCATAAAGCCAAGTTCAGCCAATTTGCCGATATTCTCTTTAAACAGAGCCTGATCTTTTGTTTCATCAAGCTGTGCGGCAACAGGTGCCAATTCACTTTCAGCAAATTTTTTCGCCATGTCTTGGATCATGGTTTGTTCTTCAGTTAATGCGATATGCATAGCGTTCCCCAATATATTTCGTTGCGCAAAAGATACATAAAAAGCCAACATATCGCCAGTCAATCGATGCAAATAGGTTGCCGGCAAAGAGCGCGAATGTATTAAAATTTTGACAATAAAAAAGCGCCAACTGGTTAATAGCTGGCGCTTTTTAGCGGAATTATAGCGTGTGCGTTATAAAATAATACGAGCACGCAAACCAAATACAACTTGACTGCCTTTGTCATTACCCATGGCTTTGTTCATGGCTCCGCCATCAACATATTGGATATCAGGGATGATCTGGAAGTAATCCGTTACCGGCATCTTATAGTAGACCTGGCCGATATATTGATCATCATCATGACCAAACTGCTCTTCATTTGCTTTACCCCATTGATAAGCAAAACCTAAAGTATCCTTTTCTTGAAACAGGCCATAATAGCCAGTACCAACGGTTACGGATTCAGACAATAATGGTGCATAACCGTCGGAAACACTGGCACGGAAAAATGGCATCCATTTGCCCATCATAAAGCTGGCGGAGAAGTTTACACCTTCACTATCGCCGTATGGGTCGTGGCGAGAACCCTCGTCTTGATGCCAGTAAGATACGTGCACGTTGTCTAAGTAAATACGCCCTTGGCCGGCACCGGTATAACCAAATTCAATCGACTTGTGATATACATTTTCACTTAAGAACGCATCAACGTTATCGGTAAATTCATCTAGGTCAGATTTACCCGTTGCATCAACCACACCACCTAACATATATAGGTTATCGGTAAGCATATGACCTGCGGCAATACCAAAGGCAGCATCATCTGGCAGTCCCATGGTGCCGTTACCCGTACCCAAAGTTAGGTTAGTAAAGTCAGTCCAAGGACTTGCTTGGGCATAAGCGTCTAAGTAATCAGTGATATCTAAAAAACCGACCCAAAGTACCGTATCACCAAAATTTTGGCGCCAATAAAGGTTGGTAACTCGTGCACCTTGATCTGAAAAATTAGCGCCTGTCATGCTGCCCATACCCACATCATTTAAACCAAACCACTTGGGTGCTTGGTCGGTATATGCGTGGCGATGTTCTATCTTAAAGTTTAAAGAGCCATTTTCAGTGGCAGCCCATGAACCCATGATACGGAATACGCCAGATGCGGCGTTATCATCGGCACCATCCATCACATCATTCGATTGCACATAATACGAGTTATAATCAGAAGCGATGCTCAAGCCATAGTTTTTTTCTAAGCTTTCTTTCCAACTCAATCGCGGTTTATGCTTAGCATCTTCAATCGCATGCTCGGTTGAGTCAGGTGAACCAACACGTTGATTATCTTTAGCATTTACCGATGTAGCGAACAAGCCAGCAACCGTTAAAGCAATTAAACTTTTGTTCATCATATCTACCTATTCAATTAAGGTGGTCAACCCCAAACACGAGTTCGCACATATTCAGGGGCGACCGAATGCGGAAAATATATACAAGGTTTAGTAAATCAACTTGTTAATTTGAGCATCAGTTTTTACTGAAAACGAATTAAAACAAGGTGCTACAGCGAGTTACAAATTGAGGCTATATAGATACAAAAAGCAGGCTCTAGGGCCTGCTCTTGATAATGTGATTTATGAGAAATAAAGGACTATTCAATCACGGGTGTTGGACAGTTGACGTCGTGATTTTGCGCTAAATTTCGAAGGTAGTGGTCCATTATGGTAATTGCCACCATAGCCTCTGCAATTGGCACCGCACGAATACCAACACATGGGTCATGTCGACCACGGGTAATTATATCTGTCGGATTACCATCTATGTCGATGGTTTTACCGCTGACACCAATACTCGATGTTGGTTTAAGGGCAATATTGGCAACGATATTCTGACCTGATGATATACCACCTAATACGCCACCAGCAGAATTAGATAGAAAGCCATCCGGTGTCATTTCATCACGGTGTTCAGAGCCTTTTTGGTCGATACAGTCAAAACCATCGCCTATTTCAACACCTTTAACCGCATTGATACTCATTAATGCATGCGCTAAATCCGCATCCAATCGGTCAAATACCGGTTCACCAAGACCAACTGGCATATTCGTCGCAATGACTTTTACACCTGCACCAATCGAATCTTTTTCACGTAAAATACCGCGTAACAGCTCATCTAATGCGCTAAGTTTGCTGGTGTCAGGGAAAAAGAATGGGTTGTTTTCGACTTCATCCCACTGGTAGTTCTGAGCTTTAACATCGCCGATTTGATAAACACAGGCTTTAATTTCCATACCGAACTTTTGTTTAAGGTACTTTTTGGCAATACTTCCAGCAGCAACTCGCATCGCGGTTTCACGCGCAGATGAACGTCCACCACCACGGTAATCACGAATACCGTGTTTTTGCCAATAGGTATAATCTGCATGCCCCGGACGGAAAGACTTGGCTATCTCGCCATAATCTTTTGAGCGCTGATCTTTATTTTCGATCATCAAGCCGATTGGCGTACCCGTGGTTTTGCCTTCAAAAGTACCGGATAAGATTTTAACCAAGTCTTCTTCGCGGCGAGCGGTGGTATAGCGAGAAGTCCCCGGCTTGCGACGATCCAAATCAAGTTGCAAATCTTCTTCGTCTAGTTCAATACCTGGCGGACAGCCATCAACGATAGCCCCTAATGCCAGACCATGACTCTCACCAAAGGTGGTTACTCGAAATAATTTACCAAATGTATTACCTGCCATAATCGACTACTTTAACGCCTCTTCGAATGTTTGTTGATGTTGCTGTAATTGTTGCTTACTCAATTTAAAGACCCCTAATCCACCACGTTCAAAATCAAGCCACTGAAAATCAACGGTTGGAAACAGCTCTGTAAGATGCACCATAGAGTTACCGACTTCACATATTAAGCTGCCACCGTCGTTTAAGTGCGTCGAGGCTTGTGCCAATATTTTGCGAGTAAGATCGAGACCATCTTGGCCACTGCCCAACCCCATTTCTGGTTCGTGATGGAACTCTTCCGGCATATCACCGATATCTTCCACATCCACATATGGAGGGTTTGTCACTATCAAATCATACTTTTGCTCGGTTAAGCTAGAGAAAAGATCAGATTGGATTGGAATAACTTGTTCATTTAATTCATGGTTGTGAATATTAATCGCCGCAACATCGAGTGCATCGGCAGATAAATCTACCGCATCGACGTCACTGTTTGGAAACTGATACGCACAGGCTATAGCAATACAGCCACTGCCAGTACAAAGATCAAGTATGCGTTGCGGTTCGTCGTCAACAAGGCCAAAAAAGCGATTATTGATAAGTTCAGCAATTGGCGACCTTGGCACCAAAACCCGCTCATCAACGTAAAAAGGCAAACCATTAAAGTAGGCCAGATTGGTGATATAAGCCGCAGGTACGCGCTCATCAATGCGTCGCAAGTAGATATCTATCAAGGCTTGCTTTTCTGATTTGGTCAATCGTGTTTGCATAATGCTATCACCCATGTTGTAAGGCAAATGCAACGCAAACAAGGTTAATGCAACGGCTTCATCCCATGCATTGTCGGTACCATGACCATAAAATAAATCAGCTTCGTTAAATCGGCTAACCGACCAACGCAAGAAATCGTGAATGGTTTTTAGATCTTCAATGACTTCTTTTACATTGACTTCGAGCAAAGCAAACTCCCAACTTTCTAATTTCAATTAATAATAAACTATTTTACTGATGCTTAACTGTTTTTTACTGCAAAAAAACGCTAAAATTTGCCTATGAAATTTAAAGATCTCTTAGACGAAAACGATAAAACCTTGTTCAAGCAAGCCGTAGGGAAGGTTAAGCGTATCAAGCAGGATACCATACCTTCGCATGCAGTTAGCGACAAGCAAAAAACTGCCGCGAAACGTTTGGCACAAAAAAAAACAAACACTTGATCAGCAAAAACAACTGTTTTACTTTTCTGACGAATTTGAACCTAATCTTGAAGAATCAGGACCAATGAAATTCGTCCGCGATGACGTTGACAGTTTTGAAGCCAAACGATTAAGGCGAGGTGAATATTACCCAGAGATCACCCTCGACTTACACGGTTTAAAGCAACAACAATCAAAGCAAGAAATCGCCGCCCTAATTGCCGAATGTATTAAACAACACGTTAATTGTGCATGCATCATTCATGGCATTGGCAATCGCGTATTAAAAACAAAAGTCCCACACTGGCTAGTACAACACCCAGACATCATGGCGTTTCATCAAGCACCATTAGAGTTTGGCGGAGATGGCGCGTTATTAATATTGATTGATTTAAAGGACGATTTTCTCTGTAAATAAGACGTGTACTAACAAAAGTTATCAGGACTTATATGACGTACGATTGGGCCGTGCATTTTTTGCAGATCATAATCGATGTGTAACACACTGGCTGTCGCGAAAATAGGTGCGCTTTTATCAGTCGACATCTCAGCCGATAAATAACTCACTAACGGCATATGCGAGACCAACAGTATGTTTTGCCAACGCTCAACAGACAGCATGCCATCAATATAATCGTGAACTTCACTGGCACTGCCAGCAGGAGTGATTAAACTAAAGGTCTGTAATGGTACGTCGGCAGCCAATAACGTATGCAGTAATTTTGCGGTTTGCTGAGCACGCTTATACGGGCTAACAAAAATAGCGTCAAACTTGACGCCTTCTGAGCCAAGCCATTTGGCCATCACTTTAACCTCGAGTTCGCCGGTTTCAGTGAGCGGTCTTTGCTTGTCTTCTTGTACCCTGGTATCAGCGTCACCATGACGCATTATATATACATTCATTTTATACGAATTGTTAAGCCAATCGATTTGTTATTAGTGCGTTATTCTAAAGAATCTGAGTTTATAGATAAACAATAGTTCAGAAATAAATTGTAATCAGCTATATTATTAAAATAATTAAAAAAAATAGCCTTCATAAGCTGGCCAATTGCCCTGGTTAGCTCGTCCAAATAACGCCCATTGGAGCAGTCTTTGAAAATAAGCCCTAACGATTCGAAACAATATCAAGCCCTTACTCTAGAAAATGGCTTGAGACTTGTATTGGTTCATAATAGTGAATCAAATCGAAGTGCTGCTGCTCTTGCTGTAAATGCGGGTCATTTTGATGATCCTATCGATCGTCAAGGCATGGCACACTTTCTCGAGCACATGTTATTTTTAGGCACTGAACAATACCCTGAAAGTGGCGAATACCAGCAGTTTCTCGCACAACACAATGGCTCGAACAATGCGTGGACAGGCACCGAGCACACCAATTTCTTTTTTGATATCAATCACAAATACTTTGAACAGGCACTTGATAGATTCAGTCAATTTTTTATCTCTCCCTTATTATCTAAAGAGTTTATCGAAAAAGAGCGGATGAACATCGACTCTGAGTTTAAGTTAAAACTTAAAGATGATATGCGTCGTATTTATGATGTTCACAAAGAAACCATCAACCCTGCGCATCCGTTCAGTAAGTTCAGTGTCGGTAATATCGATACTTTGGCGGATAGACCAAACAGCGAGCTTAAAGACGAAGTTCAAGCATTCTTTAATGAGCATTATCGTGCTAATCGCATGACGTTAGTTTTAGAGGGCCCCCAGTCTATAGAGGCTCTAAAACAGTTGGCTGAACAAAAATTCCTAGCCATTGCCGAGGGTGTATCCGCAAAACCAGATATAAATGTGCCGTTATACCTTGAGAAAAATCTCGGCCTAAATATTAATATCCGCCCAGAAAAAGAAGAGCGTAAACTGATATTAAGTTTTGCCTTACCGGGCATCGACAAAGATTACCAATACAAACCGGTTAGCTACATCGCCTACTTACTTGGGCATGAAGGGCCTGGCAGTATTTTGTCGATATTAAAAAACAAGCAGTGGGCATTAGGCTTAAGCGCTGGTGGCGGCGTTAATGGCTCGAATTTTAAAGATTTTAATATCAGTATTCGCTTAACCCAAGAAGGCCAAAAGCATGAAGCTGATATAGCTGAAATGATCTTCGCCTACATTGAGCTTATAAAGCATGATGGTATTCGCGCCGGCTATTATGATGAAAAGAAAGCGATATTAGAGTTTTCGTTTCAATACCAAGAAAAGTTAAAAGCACTGGACTCGGTAAATCAGCTAGTGATTGCCATGCATCACTACCCAAGTGATGATTACATCTATGGCGATTATGTGATGTTGCAATTCAAACCTGAGCTGGTGAAAAGCTTTCTTGATTTGTTAACACCAAACAACATGCGAATGGTACACATTAACCCGGATGTCATCACCAACCAAACCAGTCACTGGTATAAGGTGCCCTATAATGTCAGCGACATTGACGATGATGTTTTGGCTCGCTTAACCTCGCCCAAAGTACATGACGAATTGGGTCTACCTGATGCAAACCCGTATATTGTCGCCAACCCGCAACTGACCCCAGTAGTTGAGGAAATGCATATCCCGAAGCTAGTCAAAGAACAAGCTGGCTTTAGAGTTTGGTTTAAACAAGACAGTTCGTTTTATGTGCCCAAAGGGCAAATTGTTATCGGTATTGACTCACCGACGGCCATTGCCAGCAAAAAGCACATTGCTATGACGCGATTGTTTGTTGAGTTATTTAGCGACTCGGTTTTAGAACAAAATTACGACGCCGAATTAGCTGGTATTCATTATCATTTGTACCCACACCAAGGTGGCATGACACTGCAGCTTTCTGGCATCAACGAAAAGCAACCATTGCTACTTAAAAACCTGTTATTGGCGATGAAGGATCATTCATTGGCCCCTACTCGTTTTGACTTATTTAAAAACCAACTGATCACCAACTGGCGTAATGCAGAAAAGAGTAAATCGATCTCGCAACTGTTTTCAAAGCTCAGCGCGCTGATGAAACCATTTAGCCCATCAGGTAATGATTTGGCCAATGCCTTATCACAGGTGGGATACGATGACTTTACCGCTTTTTGTGGTCAGTACTTTGCCAAACTAACCATAGAGTCATTTATTTACGGTAATTGGAATCAGCAACAAGCGCTGTCCATTGCCAACTTAATCGTTGACGAGTTGGGTGAACATATTGATGATCAAGCTAATGTGACTTGTAATGTGGTGGATTTTGCTGGGCAGAAAACAGCGATTTTACCGCAATTGCTGCCTGAGCATGACTATGCCAGTGTGATGTATTTTCCAATGCCTGACTACGATACCCATACCATGGCCATCACCATGATTGCCAGTCATCTAATATCACCGCACTTTTTCCACCAAATGCGCACCGAAAGGCAATATGGCTATTTGGTCGGCGTCGGTTATGTACCGATGAATCGCTACCCGGGTATCGCTTTTTATATTCAATCGCCGGATACCAGTGCCGATACGTTATTTGCGGCGATAAACGAATTTATCGACGAATTTGATGCGTCTGTGAATGACAACGAATGGACCCACTTAAAACAAGGCCTTATTGGTCAATTGCAAGAGAAAGACACCAGTCCGCGTATTAAAAGCCAACGCTACTGGATGAGCATTTGCAATAAAGACTTCGATTTTGATCAAAAAGAACGCCTTATGGCAGCGATAGAAAGCATTCAATTAAAAGATATTGGCGCATTTATCAAAGCCCGATTGTCGAGTAAATCTGACCCAGATAAGATTTGTCTGGCGTCGGTTAAACACGGCGATGAATTAACCTATCTGACCCACAGCGCTAAAGCGATCACCGACATTGACGAGTTTCATCGTCAGCTACCATTTAAATCCTGATTTACAGGGGCTTAACCTTTTAATCACAGTTGATTTGCTTTAAGATGAATTTCTAAGCTAATAATAAAAATATACTCGATCTATATTGCTCGAGTCGCTAATAGAAATAGACAATTTGTGCGATTAAATAGGAATAACAAAAAGCAAAATTTCGCTAGTATCCTGACCACAGGTTTATTGGTGTTCCTGTTATTTTTCTCCGCACTGGCCACGTCAGCAACACAATCCCCACTTAAGTTTCAGCAATACTCCACTAAAGAAGGGCTTAGTGAAAATTCTGTGTATTCAATTACGCAAGATCACAATGGCTTTATTTGGTTTGCAACCCTCGATGGATTGAACAAATTTGATGGTTATGAATTTGTCCAATATCACACCAAGGATTCCAACAACAGCGCATTACCATCAGATCTTATCCGCGTTGTTTTTGTCGATTCGCGCAATCGATTATGGGTCGGTACTCAAGCTGGCCTGGCGTTATACAATGCGACAACTGATTCGTTTGAAGATAGATTTGAAATTTTTGATAACCAACCTATTTGGTCTATTTTTGAAGATAATCAAAAAAACATCCTAATATCGACCAACGAAGGGCTATACAAATTAAGTGCCACGCAAGAGCACTTCACTAAAGTCAGTCTTAGACAGTTCTCGAGCGATGTCGTTGAAGTTAAAACCATATTCCAAGATAACAACAATAACTATTGGTTTGGTACGTTTGAAAACGGCCTATATATCGCCAATGAATCGTTAGATTTTGTATTTTCAGCTCAAGAAAATAATAAATTAGATCTAGAAATTGCAAGCTTTAGCATTTATGAAATCGAACTTATTGAAGATCATTACTGGGTGGCCACTGGTGACGGGATCTATGTTGTCGATAATTCTTATAACATTAAAAAACATATCAAAGCTGACCTCGAAAGCGATAACCCAAGCATTAATAAAGTGCGAGCTATCGAAAAGGCAAATGAGTTTGAAGTATTTCTTGGTACTGAAGTGGGGCTGTATTCATATAACCTAGTCACTGAAACCATCTCTGAACGAAGACACGAAAGAGTAGACAGTACAAGCTTAGATATCAATTTTGTTTACAGCCTATTTAAAGATAAAGCGTCATCTATTTGGGCAGGCACTTATACATCAGGGGCTGCGAAGCACACAATTAATAGCTCATTGTTTAATATAGAAATGGCTGAGGGCAATAGTAAAAATAATATTGTGGATTTTGCCGAACTCGATAATCAAGGTTTGTATATTGCCAACCAATTTGAAGGCATTTTTTACAAGAATTATAAGACCCAAATAATCAGTCCTGTAACCACTACAATAACTGAAGGCATAAGATCAATTCATCGAGGAAGTCCGACTGAATTGCTTATTTTTACAAATGAATATCGCCTTTTAAACCTTAACATTGAATCAAATGAAATAGAGGAAATTTGGCAGTTTAATCTCAAGCACTTGCGTGGCCACGATAGATTTGATTTTGAAATGGTGGATAGATTTGTTTTTCATGGGTCCAATGACAGAAAGATATTTAAATTTGATATAGAGTCTCAACGATTATCATCCTTCCCGATACCGGGCGCATCGGAAAAGTTTTATATATTGCCGGCAAATCATAATGATAAAGTTATGATCTTTGGTAGTTCAGGGGAGTTTTTTGAATTCGATATTGACCTAGATACATTTGAAAAGCTGAATATTCCCAAACATAAACTGTTTCTAACAGATACGCTTGCTGAAGTTAAATTCACAAACGACTTTATTTGGTTTAGTTTCTGGGGAAAAGGTATTCTTACCTACGATAAACAAAAACGAGTATTTCAGCATTACAATGAAGCCAATGGCTTAGTAAATGATTATGTTTTCAGTTTTTTGCTCGATAACGAATCGAATGCCTGGTTAAGTACCAACAAGGGAATATCAAAAATATCCCCAACTAGTAAAACCGTATTTAATTATGATAATTCCTATGGTGTGCAGAACAGTCAATTTTGGGTAATGTCGTCTTTTCAAGGCAGCGATGGACAATTTTATTTTGGCAACATTAGGGGCTTTAATAGTTTTTACGCGGAAGATATCACCCCTAAAAAAGGTGTTATATCGCCACCAATAAATACTAAATTACTAATTGCCAACAAAGAATATAAACAGCTCGACGGGTTATTATACGCATTAGATTCTATCACCTTAGAGTATAACCAATCGCCTTTTACCATCGAGTTTTCATCGCCTAACTCAAGTGTTGCCGAACAAGTTTTATACCGCTATAAATTAATGGGTGTTGATAACAACTGGATAGAAACAGACAGCCATTACCGCAGAGCGACCTACACTAATTTAAATGATGGAAGCTATACATTTTTGGTCGAATCATACGATCAAAACAAATCAAAATACCTCAAAGGCAAACAATTAACCGTTCATATATTGCCACCTTGGTGGAAAACCAATACCGCTTGGGCGATTTACGGCCTGATCATTTTCTTTATTGGTTACTACTTTTATAACCAGACCAAAACAAAGCAACTCACCAATGCCAAAATAAAACAATCGGAAGAACGATTAAAACTTGCGTTGTGGGGCTCTGGCGATGAAATGTGGGATTGGAATTTAATTACTAATCGTATGTACCGCTCCAATATCTGGGGGGTATTAAATTTCCCTAAGAATGGCAAGTCGGAAAGCAAAGATGGTGAGCAAAGACGTAATATTCACCCGCAAGACTACCCTCGCGTAAAACAATTATTGCTCGAACACAGACAAGGCAAAAGTGAGCATTACGAAGCGGCCTATCGCGTAAAAGATATGAACAGCAAATGGATGTGGGTACTTGACCGAGGTAAAGTGGTTGAGCGTGACGATGACGGCGAACCAATCCGAATGACGGGTACCTTAAAAGACATCAACCAAATCAAAGCCAATGAAGAAAGCTTAAAATTATTTGCAAAATGTATTGCCAATATATCCGATGCCGTGGTTGTCTATGACGCACAATTTAAAGCGGTTGATTGTAATGATTCATACCAGTTGATTACCGGCCAAACGCGCGAACAAGCACTTGGTAAAGAGCTTGAATTTAATTCTTATCCGCCGACCTTTTTGCAAAACCTTAAGCGCAATTTATTAGCGAACGGTACTTGGCAAGGTGAAATAGAAAGTAAGCGTGATAATGGCGAGGCCTATTTAATTGATATCACGCTGGATATTATCCGAGATGAAAACGATGAAATATCGCATTTTGTTGCGGTATTTTCGGATATCACCAAACGTAAACAAACCGAAGAAGAGCTGCGCAAATTAGCAAATTCAGATACCCTGACCGGACTGCCAAACCGCTCATTCTTTCAAGGCAGTCATTCGCAACTGATTAACCAAGAAACCGAACACGCCCTGCTCGTTTTCGATTTAGATAACTTTAAGAAAATCAATGACTCGTTAAGTCATCAAGTCGGTGACGTATTGTTATGTAAAGTCACTGAGCGAATCGCGACGATAAATGGCATCAAAGACACCTTTTATCGCCTTGGTGGTGATGAATTTTCATTGGTATTGAAAGGCAATAATGATATCCACAACATTACCTCGGTTGCTGACGAAATCCTCAGTACCATAGTCGAGCCATACAGCATCCAGAATAACGAGATTTCGCTGTCCTGTAGTATCGGTATCGCCTTATACCCAGATGATGGCAATAACACCCATGAATTGCTTAAAAACGCCGATACCGCAATGTATCACGCCAAAGACGAAGGTGGTGATTGTTACCAGTTCTTTAATGACTCGATGAACAAACAAGCGGTCAAGCGCTTACAAATTGAAAACTTGATAAGACACGGTTTAAAAGAAGACTTATTCTCAGTGTTTTATCAGCCGAAAATTGAAGTCAGCTCTGGAAAAGTTGTTGGCATGGAAGCACTGGTGCGTTTTGAAGCCGGATCTAAAGGTGTCATTCGACCAGATATATTTATTCCTATTTCGGAAGAAACCGGTCAAATCATTGAGATTGGCGAAATCGTATTGCGTAAAGCTTGTTTGGCCACAAAAGCCTGGATGGACAATGGCATATTTAATGGCCGCATCGCTGTCAACTTGTCAGCGGTACAATTTAAACAGCCGAACTTAGTTCAAATCATTAATGAAATACTCGAAGAAACCGGTTTACCGGCCGATCGACTTGAACTTGAAATAACCGAAGGCACGGTTATGAACTCTCCGCAGGAAGCGATTGAGACCATGCATCAAATTCGTCGTATGGGTATCCACTTGTCTTTAGATGATTTTGGTACCGGCTATTCATCGTTAGCGTATTTAAAGCAGTTCCCTATCAATACCCTTAAAATCGATAAAGCCTTCGTTGATGATATTGAAGCGTCCGAAGAAGGTCGCAATATGGTTGCAACCATTGTTACCATCGCTCATAACTTAGGAATGGAAGTTGTCGCTGAAGGTGTTGAAACGGAAAAGCAACTCGATTACTTGAAGATCCTTAACTGTGAGCAGATGCAAGGTTACTTGTATTCGAAACCTCTAGCTGAACCGGATTTTGGCCGTTACTTGTTATCGCATATAATCACCAATCAATCGACGCCCACGTAAAAGCCAATCAAAAACAAGAATCTCAAATACTAATCTAACACGCTAATCACGCACCTATTATCTATTCATCGCTGTTAGCCAACCTACAATCCCCTAGTAATCAATTGCTAATAACCGTTATCTAATACCTAGAACATTAATTCAATTTGTTAGCGCTTGTTCGCTGAACTAAAGCACGCTCGCATTAATAAAACCACCCAATTTTAAACTTGGCACGATATTCGCTTAAGTACTGCCAGTACAAACATTTTTATTTAAAAATAATAAATTAGGGAATATTGAAAATGCTTAGCTCATTAATTCTTGCAACACTATTAAACACGGGTCTAGATATAGACAATTCAGTAACTACTGATCAATTAGCACCGGCTAACAACACAGTTATTGAGCTTACAGCGAATAATCGTATTCGTATTAAGCCGTCAGCAAATAACCGTATTCGTATCAAGCCGTCAGCGAACAACCGCATTCGTATTAAGCCGTCAGCGAACAATCGCATTCGTATTAAGCCGTCAGCGAACAATCGCATTCGTATCAAGCCGTCAGCGAACAATCGTATTCGTATTAAGCCTACCGCCAATAACCGTATTCGTATCAAGCAGTAAGAGGATAGAAAAATGTTAGCAATGATTAAAAATATTTTCTCATCAAAAATGACTGCAAAACAAGTTGCAGACAACATTGAAATTTGTGAAATGTCAGCGGATAGCTGGTGGTCTTAAGCCTTTAAAATAAAGGCCTGGAGGATATTATGCTAGGTTTCATTAAATCGTTATTGGGACTTAAAAAAACCTCTACCATACCATCTTTAGACATTCATGAAATGGCCGCTGATAGCTGGTGGTCATAGAGCTAAGCACTATTTAACGCGTAGCCAAAAGTGGCTACGCATTAAATAAACTGTATTTAGTTCCGAATAGTTTGAAGGTTTTCATACGTTTTTCGAAACAAAACATTGGCCACACAAGTGGGCCAAAGATAAAGCCGGCTGTTGCCCAACGTTTACGTCCCATGCCAGACTTAAAAGCTTGGCAATAAAAGAATATAGCGCAGACTAGGGACAATGGAATCAACAACATTTTCGGCTCTCACTACAGCAAATGGACGCGCAGTATAGCAAATAGACTATTTACACTAAAGTCCTTTAAGGTTGTTTTTTGGGCAAATTTGTTAACCCCTTGTAACAACTGTTAAATTAAGCTCAAAAAAAAGAGGCAATGCCTTGCCCCTCTCTTCCTCAGTAAGCGGAAATCGCTTGCCGCTTTTACCGTATATTATCCATAACAGCTTTGATTATTTTCAGCCATTGTCACTAACGCAGTACATGGCGTGAAGTGCTCACCATACAGATCTTTATAGTGATTTAGCTTATCAACAACTGTTTGTGCGCCTAGGCTGTCCAAGTAACGGAACGGACCACCTAAGAATGGTGGAAAGCCAATACCGAAGATGGCGCCAATATCACCGTCACGGGCATTTCGAATAATACCTTCGTCTAAACAGCGTACGGCTTCATTTACCATTAACAACACACTGCGATGGCAGATATCATCAGCCGATAAGGTACCGTTCGGCTGCACACCTAATAAGGTATATACACTTTCGTCCACGGCTTTACCATTGGCCTTCTTACCTTTATAAAGGTAAAAGCCTTTCTCGGTTTTCTTACCTTTGCGGTTGTCATCAATTAACTTATTAAATGCATCAGGTGCTTTGAAACGTTCACCTAACTCAGCTTCAAGAATAGGGCTAATTTTAGCGCCAATATCAATGCCGACCTCATCCAATAATTTGATTGGACCTACCGGAAAACCAAACTTAACGAGTGCACGATCTATTTTGTCGATAGGCTCGCCAGCGAGTACCATGCTCGCCGCTTCGTTAACATAAGGCGCTAAGATACGGTTAACATAAAAACCGGCCTTATCTTTGACAACGATAGGTGTTTTACCTTGTCGTTTAGCGTACGCAACGGTAGTGGAAATTGTGCTGTCTGATGTCTTTTCATGGGCAATAATTTCAGCCAATGGCATTTTATCCACTGGCGAAAAGTAATGCAGACCGATCACATTTTCTGGTTTCTTTGCTTTCGCCGCAATTTGATTGATTGGCAATGACGAGGTATTACTTGCAAAAATAACGTCGTCTTTGCAGTTCGCTTCTACATCGGCAACCATACTTTGCTTCAGTGATAAATCTTCAAATACCGCTTCAATAATCATATCCACGTCATTAAAGCCAGTGTAATCCACAGTACCGGTGATTTTATGCATCTGTTGCTGCATAGCGGCGCTGGACATAAAACGACGTTTGACCTTTTTATTAAGAATATCGAAACTATATTTTAAGGCATTGGAGATACCCTGATGATTTATATCCTTAATGCGCACCGGTGTTTTGGCATTATTGACGCTAACATAGGCGATACCACCGCCCATTAAGCCGCCACCTAACACACCGATTTTATTTACAGGTAACGCATCAACGCCGTCAACGCCCTGCTCTTTTTTCATATCTGTGGTCGCAAAAAAGATGTTGCGCAATTGTTTTGATTCTTTGGTTTGCGTTAGCTCGCCAAAATACTTAGCTTCAACCGCCAAGCCTTTTGCCATACCTTTCTCTAGACCGGTACGAATACACTCAATAATGTTAAGAGGCGCAGGATAATTTCCTTTGGTCTTGGCTAATACCGTCTTGGTTGCTTGATCAAAAACAATGCGTCGACCTAATGGATTTGACTCTAACGCTTTTTCTACCAACGATGCTTTGCGGCTCGATTTTTTCTTACCGGCTAACGCCATTTTCTCAGCGACATCAAGTAACACCGATAAAGGTACTACATCATCAACCAAACCTGCTTTTAATGCTTGCTTAGGACGCAACTGCTTGCCGGTCAACATCATATCAAGTGACTTTTGCAGACCAACCAGTTTTGGTAAACGTTGCGTACCACCGCTGCCTGGTAATAAACCAAGCTGTACTTCAGGTACACCCAACACCGTTTTATTTGAATCACTGGCGACTCGCATATGACATGCCATCGCCAGCTCTAAGCCACCACCTAAACACGGGCCATTGATTGCAGCAACCACTGGAATGTTTAATTGCTCCAGTTGATTGAATATCATCTGTCCACCTGCGGCAATCGCAGTTGCTTCTTCGGCGGTATTGCACGCATCAAGCATAGTGATATCAGCACCGGCAACAAACGAGTTTTCCTTGCCACTGTAGACAATCATGCCTTTAATATTGCTGTTGCTTTTAAGTTGTTGTAAAACCTCTTGAATGTCTTCAAGAAATTCCGCTTTTAAAACGTTCATCGTTTCATCTGCAACATCAATTTTTAAATGCGCGATACCATTATCTTGCTCAATTAAGGTAAATGCAGATTGCTTTGTCGTATTATTTTCCATATTCATCACCTCAATTATTCTGCTTCTAGCACCATGGCTGCACCTAACCCACCCGCAGCACATGCGGTTGTTAGACCAACACCACCGCCACGACGTTTTAATTCAGTCAAGGTTTGCGTAATAAGGCGTGTTCCGGTGGCGGCAAATGGGTGACCATAAGCTAATGAACCACCAAGCACATTAAATTTATCCATATCGATATCACCAATGGCTTTATCACGACCAAGCTTTTCTCGCGCAAATTTTTCGCTGGCGAACATTTTTACATTGGCTAATGTTTGCGCGGCAAAGGCTTCATGCATTTCAACCAAATCAAGGTCAGCTAAGGTAAGGCCTGCACGATCTAATGCCAATGGTGTCGAATACGATGGGCCCATAAGCATGTCTTCCCATACGTCTATCGCTGTAAACGCATAAGAACGGATATAACCTAGCACATCCAAGCCAAGCTCCTTAGCTCGGCCTTCACGCATTAATAGCACCGCAGAAGCACCATCGGTTAATGCGGTAGAATTAGCCGCCGTTACGGTGCCGTGTTTACGATCAAATACTGGACGCAGTCGAGCGTATCCAGCTAGATCTGAATCTGCACGGAAACAGTTATCTTTTTCTACGGCCTTTTTATACGGTTCAGGGTGCGCCACCATAACTTGATCAGCCATCAGGCCATCGGCCCACGTTTTCGCTGCAAGAGAGTGTGAACGATGCGCTAATGCGTCTTGTTCTTCTCGAGTGATGCCGTGGCTTTTTGCCATTTGCTCTGCGGTTTGCCCCATAGACAAGCCTGTCGAGTATTCAGCAACCGCCGGTGGTTCAGGGATCAAATCTTTAAATCGTAACGCACTAAGCAGCTTTAAGCGCTGTCCCATGGTCTTAGCTTTAGATAAATCTAATAAGGTACGCGCTAGTTTTCTTGATACACCAATCGGAGGCACAGACATTGAATCCGCACCGCCAGCAATACCAATATCAATGTTACCAAGCAGAATAGATTCCGCTACATTGACGGTAGATTGGAAACTAGTAGCACAAGCACGAGAGACACTGTACGCATCAGTATGAACGTTCATTTGCGTTGCCAAGGCGATTTCTCGGGCAATGTTAGGCGCTTTCGGCATTTGAACTACCTGACCAAACACCAATTGCTCTATCAACGCCGGATCGATATCAGTACGAGTCAGCATTTCATTTACGACCATAGCGCCTAAATCAAGAGCCGGTACACCATGAAAGTCAGTCGCCTGTTTTACAAATGGCGTTCTTAGACCGGTAACAACAGCGATACGCTCACCGGATGCGGTCTTTAAGTTTTGCATTTTTGCCATGCCTGTTCCTTTAATTTCCCAAATCTATTCTTAATTGTGAATTTTTTTATAGTCATTTAGTCAAAGCCAACATCGCATAAAACCGCAAAAGTGGTCTGACCTGATCGTTTTATTGATTCTAACGACAATTCACACTTTTTAAAAGAGTTGATTTTTAATAACATTAGCCCAATATAAGCATAAGTTATGAAATACCGCAGCCAAAGCCTTCAGGCAGTTAGTGCGCTAATAAACTCCGGCTGTGCGCCCATTGAAGGAAAATTATAATTATTATGGCAATTGAACAATTTTCTAAACTACAAGAGCACCTAAGCGGCCAAATCGTTGGACAACACGCTTTGGTCGAAAATCTTCTCATCGCATTACTCGCTGATGGTCACTTAATTGTAGAAGGCCCTCCGGGTTTGGCAAAAACCAGAGCAATCAATGCCTTATCTGATGGCGTTGATGCAAGCTTTCACCGTATTCAGTTTACCCCAGATCTGCTACCTGCGGATTTAACCGGTACCGATATTTATCGCCCAGAAGATGGCAGCTTTGTGTTTCAACAAGGTCCACTATTTCAGAACCTTATTTTAGCCGATGAAATTAACCGTGCCCCAGCAAAGGTGCAGTCCGCATTACTTGAAGCGATGGCTGAAGGACAGGTAACCGTAGGTAAAACCACCTACAAGTTGCCAGAATTGTTTTTGGTTATGGCAACGCAAAACCCGCTAGAGCAAGAAGGTACCTACCCGTTACCTGAAGCGCAATTAGACCGCTTTTTAATGCATCTGGAAATTGACTACCCAAATGCTGCGTCAGAATTAGACATTCTCCGTCTCAATCGTGGCGAAGCATTAAACAGCGAAAAGCTACCTGTGGTTACCATTAGCCAAGAAGAAATCTTTACTGCACGTAAAGAAGCCTTGGAAATTTATTTGGCACCGGTTCTTGAGCAATATATTGTCGACCTGATCATGGCAACACGCCAAGGTGAGAAGTACGATGATGACTTAGGTAAATGGTTAGCCTATGGCGCCAGTCCGCGAGCCACCATTGCCTTAGATCGCTGTTCGCGAGCCAGAGCTTGGTTAAACGGCCGCGACTTTGTCAGCCCGGAAGATATCCAAGCGGTATTCCATAACACATTACGTCACCGTTTGTTGTTAACCTATCAGGCAGAAGCTGAAGGTATCACCACAAACCAGGTACTGGATCGTATTCTCGAATTAGTTGCAGTTGCTTAATTCGTCCCATTAGGTGAAGTAAATCTAATATGTGGTGGAAAAAAATCGCGTCAGACGATCAAAACCAGCTTGCTCAAGCCACGCTTGAGCAGTTAGGTTGTGATGGCATAAATATCGATATTGAGCAGCTCCTGCCCTATCAAGGCAAGGCCTCATTGTTGAATTTGGCGCCGAAAAAAGCCGTGCAAGGACACTTAAGCGGCAATTATTTGGCGCGCACCAAAGGCCGCGGTATGGAGTTCGATGAGGTGCGTCATTATCAAACGGGTGATGACATACGCGCAATCGACTGGCGTGTTACCGCCAGAACCGGTAAGACCCATACCAAACTGTTTCGAGAAGAAGTTGAACGTCCTGTTTTAATCGCTACCGATCTCGGCCAATCGATGTTTTTTGGTTCTAAATTACTATTTAAATCAGCACAAGCCTGTCATATTGCGGCGCTTGTCGCTTGGCATGCGAAAAAACGTGGTGATCGTGTCGGCGGCCTGGTTTTTAATGAACAGCAACATCAAGAGCTCAAGCCTCGAAGCCGACAAAACGGCGTATTACACTACTTACACACTCTTGAAGAGCTGCACCAGCAAGGGTTAGCTCACTGGCAACAAGAATTACCCAGTTCACAAACTTACTTTATTGAAAACTGTAATCGTTTAGCACAGCTCGCCAAACCTGGCTCATTGGTTTATCTGATCACCGATGGCAATCATTTTAATGAAGAGGTATTGCGACCACTGGCGAAAGTATCACGTCACTGCGAGCTGGTTATTTGCCAAGTGAATGACCCATTAGAGTTCACTCTTCCTCAGTCAAAACAAAAAACCTCTGTGGCAATAACCGATGGCAGCCAAAAACAGCAACTATTGCTTGGTGATCAGCAAACCGCACAACGCTATCAAGATAAAGCCATGCTAACCAATAAGCTAAAACAACAGCTGTATCAACAAGCCGGTGCACGAGTCATTCATTTCAGCGCCGGTGATAGTGTCGAACATCAATTAAAATCTGGGATTGAAACATGGATCCGCTAGAGAATTTAAAAGATATCCATCTACCAGATAGTATTCACGCATACCCTATCGCACCGGGTTGGTGGATATTATTGGCCTTAGTACTGGCAATCGTTGTTTATCTGTTGATTAAAAACAAACGAAAACAACGCTTCCTTCGCCAGCAAAAAACGGCGCTAGTGCAGCTACAACAGCTTGAAGCGCCTACGGTTGAACAATGTGTGGCGATTTTAAAGTGGGTGGCTATGCATTATTTTCAACGCCACCTATTTGCCAACAACTTTTCCGTAGAGCTTTTGCAAGCACTGAAAGTTAAATTGCCTGAACAACACCAAGCTAAGTTCATTGAATTAGCCGAGTCAGCGTTAGCCCAACAATATCGTAAGAATGCCAATACCATTTACGGTGAAGATATGCAGCGTGCTGCGATTTATTGGCTAACCCATATAGATTTAGTCAGTAAAAATAACACTTCAATCGGCGCTAACACATCAGCAACAGAACCGCAGGAGAAGGCAGCATGATTGAATTTGCTTGGCCATGGCTTGCTTTGTTGTTACCTGCGCCGCTATTGGTTTATTGGTTATCGCCGAAGACGTCGCCTAATGCTGCGGCGCTTAAAATGCCAGTATTGTTAGGCAGTTTAAGTCGTCACTCTGTGGCGGTGAATAATAAAAAAGCACCGTTGTGGTTGATTGCCATTATTTGGATATTATTGGTCTGTGCCAGTATGCGACCACAATGGTTAGGTGAAACCATTGCCTTACCAAATGAAAGTCGCGAGATGATCATTGCCGTTGATTTATCTGGCAGCATGAAAATGGAAGACATGCGTCATAACGGTAAAACGGTCAACCGCCTAACCTTACTAAAAGCCTTATTGGGTGATTTTATTGAGCGCCGCCAAGGCGATCGCTTAGGGCTTATTTTGTTTGCCGACGACGCCTATATGCAAACGCCGATGACATTTGACCGACATACGGTTAAGCAAATGCTTGACGAATCGGTGATTGGTCTGGTTGGCCAAAAGACAGCCATTGGTGATGCGATGGCGTTAGCCGTAAAGCGTTTTGTCAGCAAAGATGACTCGAACCGAGTGCTGTTGCTATTAACGGATGGTCAGAATACTTCAGGAAAAATAACGCCGGAGCAAGCGTTAGATCTGGCTGTCGCAAAAGATGTGACCATTTATACCGTTGGTATCGGTGCTGAAGTGATGATGGAGCGATCGTTATTTGGTACCCGTAAAGTGAACCCATCAAGAGATCTTGATGAAGGAACACTGAAGAACATCGCAAAACAAACATCAGGCAGTTATTTTAGAGCCACCGATGGTGCATCTATGGCAGACATTTATACTCTGCTCGATCAACTGGAACCTGTTGCTCAAGACGAACAACAAATGCGTCCACTTACTGCATTATTCTTTTACCCATTAGCGTTAGCGTTAGTACTTATCATGTTGCAACTGGCACTGGTTCAGCAGCAAACCTATGGCTTGTTCAACCTTGGCAGTGAGGGCAAAAGCTAATGACTGAATTTCACTTTATCCGACCATTGTGGTTAATTGCGTTTATTGGTTTAGTATGGGTGTTATGGCAAGTTCGTCGCTTGCGCGTATCCAGCAGCGCATGGCACCGTGTTATTCCGTCGCACTTAAGCAGTAAGCTGTTAAGTAATACCGAAAACAATAGACCAGTGTCGATTATACCCGCAGCTCTGATAGGTAGTTTGCTTATTATTGCCATGGCGGGACCTACTTGGCAAAAACTGCCACAACCGGTATATGACGTAGAGCGCGGTTCGGTATTAGTCATGGACATGTCATTTTCAATGTTGTCTACCGATATCAAACCGAACAGATTGACCATGGCACGTTATAAAGCCATGGATTTAGTCGAAAAGATTGATGAAGGCGAAATAGGTCTGATCGCGTACGCGGGTGATGCGTTTACTATCAGCCCGCTAACCGCGGATATCAACAACATCAGGTTATTATTACCGTCATTGTCGCCGCAAATCATGCCAGAGCTTGGCTCGAACCCTTACCCTGCGTTAATACTGGCAGAACAAATGCTGCAAAACGCTGGCCACATTAAGGGCGATATCTACTGGGTTACCGATGGTGTTACGCAAGATGAAATTGACGATATTAATGATTTTGTCGACAACAGCGATCACCGAATTAATATTTTAGCGGTAGGTACCGCCGAGGGTGCGCCGATTACCCTCGCCAATGGTGAATTAATGAAGGACCGCCGTGGTAACATTGTTATCCCTAAACTTACCAGTCGTCGTTTAGAAGCATTTAGCGACAATTCTGGTGGTGTATTTACCGTTATTAGCGCCGATGATTCTGACTTGGCTCGACTAAGTTCATTAAGCGCCCTCGATGCGCAAAAAGTATTGCAATCAAAGCAACAAAATATGGGTGACCAATGGCAAGAATTTGGCCCATATTTGTTATTGATAGCCCTACCACTTGCGCTTGCGTATTTTCGCAAAGGCATCTTATTAACCCCAGTGTTAATGGTGAGCTTATTATCTTCGACGTTTTACAGTGCGCCGTCATCCGCATCTCTTTGGGACGATTTATGGCAGACCAAAAACCAACAAGGTCAGCAACAATTCGATAACCAAGACTATCAAAAAGCAGCGCAAACATTTGATGATAACCAATGGCGCGGCAGCAGTTACTACCGTGCTGGCGATTATGAAAAAGCGGTCGAGACCTTTGCAAAGTCTGATACCGTGCAAGCCAATTACAACAGAGCCAATGCCCTTGCAAAACTTGGTGAGCTAGAACAAGCGATTGCAGCATATGAGCAAGTCATCTCAGCTGATGCTGAGCATCAAGATGCGTTGACCAATAAAGCCATCGTTGAACAAATGTTGCAGCAACAGCAACAAGAGCAACAAAACCAAGAACAACAAGATAACCAGGACCAAAGCCAAGATCAGAACCAGGATCAGAGCCAAGAGCAAAACCAAGAACAGCAACAGCAGGATCAAAACCAACAGCAGCAAGGTAGCAGTGACTCTAGTGACAGCAACCAAGATCAGTCACAGCAAGATTCCTCTGAGCAATCAGATCCTGAACAATCTGAGCAGCAGCAATCAGAGCAACAAGGCGATGAGGATAACAACCAAGATCAATCGTCTGACTCAGACAACGGTGAGCAAAATAAACAACAGGCTGAACAAGATCAATCTGAACAAGAGCAACAAGCCGCTGCTCAACAACAAAATAGCGAACAGCAACAACAACCAGAACAACAGCAGCAGCAACAGGCAGCGTTAACCGATGGCGAACAACAAAGCCAAACGGAACAACAACAAAAACACGAACAGCTTTTGCGTCGTGTGACAGACGACCCGCAACTGTTGTTACGAAATAAAATGCGTCTTGAATATCAGAAACGTCGTCAAAACCGCAGTAGTATTGGAGTTAAGGAAAAATGGTAAATTCGACACCTGTTATTGCAGGTTTGTTCTCTTTATTGGTTAGCATTCAGGCCATGGCGTTAAATGTAACCGCCACGGTTGATAAAAACCCAGCGATAGTTGATGAATCAGTGGTGCTTACGGTTATAGCCGATGGCTCTGTTGCTGCAGACGCCTTCGACCCATCAGTACTTGAACAAGACTTTGTTGTTGGTGGTACATCGATCAGCAGCCAAACCAGCATGGTCAATTTTAAAACCACCCGCACCACGCAATGGACCACGCTTATAATCCCTCGTAAGACCGGGGTATTAACGATTCCAGCGTTAACGGTTGATGACGCGACAACGAAACCTATCCAGTTACAGGTATTAGCACAAGGTGACAAAACCGCACAACAACAAAAAGATATCTACTTAACCGCCGATGTATCAAAACATGAGGTTTATGTTCAACAACAATTTACCTTAACGGTGCGCTTACATCTTGCCGCTGAGCTTATACGCGGTTCATTAGCGGAACCTAAAATGACCGGCGCAGAGATTAAGCAAATCGGTGAGAACAACGAATACAGCCAAATAATTGATGGTAAGCGTTTTCGTATCATTGAACGTGTTTATGCGGTCAAACCACAAACATCGGGTAAGTTTGTGTTACACAGCACCATGTTTGATGGCGAAATCAGTGCCAGCAAACAACAACGACGTTCGGTATTTTCAAGCTTCGATCGCGGTAAACCTGTGCGCATGAAAGGTCAGGAAATAGATATTCAGGTGAATGCCGCACCTGCTGACTTTACTGGTGAATGGTTACCAAGTGAATTAATTGTCATTGAAGAGAATTGGCCAGATGAACAAAGCGAATATGAGCTTGGTGAGCCGATAACGCGTACCGTTAAAATAACTGCGGCGGCACTAGGGGCTGAACAATTACCTAAACTTGAGTTTAACGCACCTGATGGCCTTAAAATATACCCAGATCAAGCAGATGTGAAAAACGGTGTGCAAAAAGGCGCACTGATCAGCCAAAAGACCCAAGATTTTGCGATAGTTCCTACCAAACCAGGGACATTCGTATTGCCGGAAGTGACGCTACCTTGGTTTAACACTCAATTAAATCGCACGGAACTCGCTGTACTGCCAGCGAAAACCATCGTCGTCAAGGGAGCGGTGCCGGTCAATATCGACAACACAACGGCAATGAACACCCCACTGCCAGTGCATGTGGTAGAGCAAAGTAATACGACTTTACAATGGCTGTTTTTAGCGGGTTGGTTGTTGACGGCAATGGCTTGGTTGTATCAAACGAAATTAAAAGGGCGTAGCTTTAAGCGGGAAACCTTTGTCCCGTCGACTAAACACGCTTATCTTAAACTGCTGGCCGCATGTAAACAAAATAATGGTCAACAGGTGATGGCATTGCTACCAGCTTGGGGGAATGAATTGTTCCCTGAGCAAAATTTCAGCAACCTGCAGCAACTGAGTCAGCACTTGCAAAATGACGACTTTGATAAACAATTAAGTCATCTGCAGCATTGTTATTACGGTGCACAACAGCAAGCTTGGCATTCAGATAAATTACTTAAAATCATTTCTAGGCTGCAAACCCAAGGTGAGCAACAGCAACAGGTCGCCTTTGCAATAAACCCATAATGAGGTGATAGCTGTTAATTACACAATGAAATAAGTGCCCACATCTGTGGGCATTTTTGTAAGCACATAAAAAAAATTGAAAAAATTGCAAATTTTTAGAAATTAAATTGCAACATGCAAGGTCAATACAATCAAGAGACGCAATAAAACGGAACCTATGGCTAGTAAACAGAAACGCTATGAAGCGCTAGTAAACGCATTGCATAAGGATTTATATCGCTATGCTTACTGGTTGGTTCATGACAAACAAGTCGCCGAAGACCTTGTTCAGGAAACATTCCTAAGAGCATGGCGAGCCCTTGACTCTTTAAAAGATGAGAAAGCCGCAAAGTCTTGGTTGATCACCATCTTAAGGCGAGAAAATGCCAGACGTTTTGAGCGCAAGCAATTTGATATGAGCGAATATGATGAGGCAGCGACAATGGATACACATATATTGTCGAGCGAACAAAGTCAGGAAAACCAATGGTTGCATCAACGCATTGCCAGCTTACCTGAAGAATATCGAGAGCCTCTGGTATTGCAAATTATCTGTGGCTACAGCGGTGAAGAAATCGCACAAATCCTCGAGTTAAACAAAAACACTGTAATGACGCGACTGTTTCGCGCAAGAAACCAATTAAAAGATGCTATCGAACAAAACAAACACATCAAGGGGCGCTACAATGGATGAATTAGAATTCCGTAGAAGGCTGTATAGTGATCCGAACAGCAAAGACAATGAGCTGCTCAACGCTATTGAAGCAGATCCCAGCCGTAAAAAATTCGCCAAAGAGTTAAAATCTCTCGACGATAAAATTGATTCTGTATTGCGGGTTGATGTACCAGAAGATCTGGCGGACAGATTAATACTGCGTCAAAGCCTAGACTCACATAGCCAACGTCAACGTAAATCACGATGGCATTTGGCTGTCGCTGCATCTGTCGCATTTATCGTTGGAATCAGTGTCAGCTATATGGCAATTACCCCATCACACTCGAGCATCGCCGATTACTCATTAGCTCATTATCACCATGAAGCTGGCAACTTTGCTCATAGCGGTGACAGTAAGTACACCCTAACCAGCTTTAACAAGTCGGTCGCAGGCCTTGATGTCAGTTTTACCGACAAGCTAGGTAAACTGGTGTCGGTTGATGAGTGTTTCTTTGATGGCATGAATTCAGTTCATTTGGTGTTTGAGGGCCTTTACGACAATGTGACGGTGTTTATCATTCCTAAAAATGAACACTTAGCCCAAAGCGAACAATTTGCCGATCAAAGCGTTAAAGGTATCAGCCGTCAATACAGTAAAGGCGGTGTTATCATCATGGGTGATGTCAAAGAGCCATTGGAGCAATGGCAACAAAAAATTGACGAAACCATCGAGTGGTCAATCTAATATTCACTAGGTACTCACAAGTATGACTCCAGCCATACTTATTTTTAGCCTGCCGTTTGGCAGGCTTTTTTTTGTCATTAATTACCCACTATAAGCGTAACTCTCTGATCACTTTGCCGTTGTGCAACTACATCTCGCAATTACGTTGATCTATCGCAAAAATCCAACCAATTGTTACGAAAACTAGCACAGTAAATGTAAACTTGTTAACATCGCCGCAAACTCAAATAAAAGACGTTATTATGACAATAGAAACTCCAATGATGGTTACCTTTATTGGTTACCTGCTAACCACATTGCTGATAGGTTATATCGCCTATAAAGCAACCACCACACTAAGCGATTATATTCTTGGTGGTCGTCAACTTGGCCCTGCGGTTACCGCGCTAAGTGTTGGCGCGTCTGACATGAGTGGCTGGTTACTACTTGGTTTGCCTGGTGCAATATACTTATCTGGTATCAGTGAAGTCTGGATCGGTGTCGGTTTGGTGCTCGGTGCGTTCTTTAACTGGATATTGGTCGCGCCAAAGATTCGCTCTTTTACTGAAAAGGCTAATAACTCACATACCATCCCTGAATTCTTTGAAAATCGTTTTGCCGACAAATCCCACACATTACGATTTATATCCGCTATAACCATACTGATTTTCTTCACATTTTATGTGTCATCAGGCTTGGTCGGCGGCGCTATTTTATTTGAAAAAGTATTCGGTTTAGATTACATAACGGCGCTGGTTATCGGCGCGGTTGTGATTGTATCTTATACCTTCCTTGGCGGATTTCTGGCGGTCAGTTGGACCGACTTTTTCCAAGGTTGTTTAATGTTATTGGCATTGGTCATTTTGCCAATCGTTGCCTTAAACGAATTAGGCGGTATTGAACAAACCACACAAATTCTGCAACAAACCAACCCAGATTACGCCGCGCTTTTTAAAGACTTTAGTTGGCTTGGATTCTTCTCGCTAATGGCATGGGGACTTGGCTATTTTGGTCAGCCGCATATCCTGTCGCGTTTCATGGCAATTCGCAGCGTTGATGATATTCCAATGTCACGCAATATTGCTATGGTTTGGATGATTGTATCCTTGATAGGCGCCTTAGCTGTTGGTCTGGTCGGTATTGCCTATTACGCCAATGCGCCGCTTGAAAATCCAGAAACAATCTTTATTTTCCTATCGAAAGCACTGTTGAACCCTTGGGTAGCCGGTATCATTATTGCCGCCATATTGTCAGCCATTATGAGTACCATTGACTCGCAATTATTGGTTTGTTCTAGTGTCATTGTTGAAGATTTTTATAAAAATTTCGCCAAGAAAGACGTCTCAGAAAATGAGTTAGTTTGGATTTCTCGTTTCTCTTTACTTGCTATAGCGATATTAGCGACATTGGTCGCGCTAGACCCGCAAAGCAGTGTCTTGGGACTCGTAAGCTATGCGTGGGCCGGTTTTGGTAGTGCCTTTGGCCCAACCATTTTATTAGCGCTATTTTGGCATAAATATAATCGTTTTGGCGCTTTGGCTTCCATTGTAACGGGTGCTGTCGTGGTCATTGCTTGGTCAATGCTCAAAGCAGAATACGGTGGAATCTTTGCGCTTTATGAGATGATCCCTGGCTTTATCCTAGCTGGCATCGCTGGTGTTGTTACCAGTATGGCAACCCAGCACTTAGATAAAGAAAGCAGCAAGATATATGCGCAGTTAAACAGCAAATAATAACAACACGACAGCGTAACAAGGGCTTGAAATGCACCATACGCATATCAAGCCCTTTTTGTTGTACTATTTACCAGAAACCCGGTTAATTAAGTTAACAGCGAGCCAAGGCTGTGATAGGTTATTAATAACGGTTTAAGTTGTACCTGCCACCTTCAACAGGATAATAATAACTATGCCAAGCTTTGCAGCTAGACAAGCCATCGTTGATAAACAACAACAGATCATCGCCTACGAACTGCTGTTTCGAGACAGCATGATCAATGTTTACCCTAAGGTAGACGCGCATACGGCAACACAAAAATTGCTACACACCGCATTGCAAAGTTCGCAAAGCAAAACCTTTACTCAACAAAAGCCAGCGTTTATCAATTTCACCACCGAAACACTGCAAAAAGGTTACCCTTTCAAATTTGATAATCGCCATATCGTTGTTGAAATTTTAGAGACCGAAGAGCCAACCCAACAGTTGCTTTCTTTGTGCCAAGAACTGCATCAACAAGGCTATGAAATCGCCTTAGACGACTTTATTAATCACCAACAGTGGCATGCGTTCTTTCCTTATATCAGTATTATCAAAGTGGACTTTAGACAAACATCAACCACCGAAATACTGCAACTGATAGAGCATATTACCAACTACCCGAACATCAAACTACTGGCAGAAAAAATCGAAAACAAACAAGAATTTGAACATGCTAGCCGGTTAGGCTTTGAATACTTTCAAGGCTATTTTATTGATCAGCCCGAAGTGATGAAATCACGTCCACATGTAATGGATGAAATAGGTTTAGAGCTGGATTTGGCCTAGAGAGAGTTTGGCCTAGATAGGATTTGACTTAGATTGAATTTGACTTAGATTGAGTTTGAGTTTAACGGAGAGTTAATTTGGTCTAGACGCAATCGCCTAGACCAAGAACGACAATAGCATTAACAGTTATTCAAAACCGTTTGGATTTTGTGATTGCCAACGCCAAGTATCGCGGATCATATCATCCAAGTTACGTTCTGCCTGCCAACCTAAAAACTCATTGGCAAGATCGGCTTTAGCAAACACTGTCGCGATATCTCCTGGACGTCTTGGGCTAATTTGATAAGGCACATCCACGCCGCTGATCTCTTTAAATTTATTAACGATTTGCAACACCGAGGTACCATTACCGGTGCCAACATTAATGGCAATACAGCCATCAACTTTCGATAATGACGTTACGGCTTTCAAATGCGCAAGTGCCAAATCAACCACATGGATATAATCGCGCACGCCAGTGCCATCAATGGTGTCGTAATCATCACCAAACACGCTCAATTGCTGCAATCGACCAACCGCCACTTGCGATACAAACGGTAGTAAATTGTTAGGAATACCATTTGGGTTTTCACCGATAAGGCCCGAATGATGCGCGCCAATTGGATTAAAGTAACGCAGTGAGACAATCGACCATTGCGGATCACTTTTCGCCAAATCGAAAAGAATATGTTCGATCATTAGCTTGGTTTGGCCGTAAGGGTTGGTCGCCGAAGTTGGCATAGTTTCGATTAATGGCGATAGATTGTTTTCACCGTAAACCGTTGCAGACGAGCTAAACACAAGGTTTTTCACTGAAAATTGCTTCATCACTTCCAGCAACACTATGGTGCCAGTAACATTGTTATGATAATAGCTCAGTGGTATTTGCGTGGACTCACCAACCGCTTTTAAACCGGCAAAGTGAATGACCGCAGAAATATCATGCTCACTAAAGACTTGCTCCATTGCCGCTTTATCGCAGATATCCGCCTTGATAAATACCGGTCGCTTTCCGGTGATTTGTTCTACCCTATCCAATGACTTAGTCGACGAGTTGGATAGGTTATCGACGATCACCACGTCATCGCCAGCATTTAATAATTCAACCACGGTATGGCTACCAATATAGCCGGTACCGCCGGTTATTAATAAACTCATGTTACATCCTTAAAAACACCGAATATCGGTGACGATTAATTTTTATAATAATTTGCAAGCGTTGTAATAAATGTTTCGACTTGCTCTTCAGGTAAAGCGTTTATCCCTGCTGCTGCTGCACGTCCGCCACCGGTCGGAAACTGCACACAAATTTCATCAGCACCTTGCTTATTATTTAACGGCGCTCGTACGCTGACGGTATAACTGCCATCTAAATTTTGCGTTAGCACGCCATGGGCTTTATCTGGTGATTGGTTTGCTAAATCATTACCAAAGACACCACTCACTCGACGAGACCATGCCGCATCTTCCAAAGTAACCACTTTGCAAATGTCATTGTCAAACAATACTTGCGCTGAATTGGCTTTATTCATATCGGTAACATATGCCGCCTGTAAGTCGTAAAATAACGATGATTTATTGCTAAATAAGATTTCCGGTGACTCATAGCCAAGCAAACGCTCAAATAAATCTGCCGGATGAAAGTGTAAGTCATCGGTAGTACGGCCATAACCGTTGTAATTAACGTAGGTGCCAAGCTGTTCCAATAAGTTCGCTTCGTTTTGTGACAGGCCTTTTAAGGCGCAATGTCGCGCAGCTACCGCTTTAAGGTTATCGCCGTAAGCCGCGGCAATCGCCCAACTATGATGTGCGCCCTTAAGATAATCATTAATCAACAAACTCGTGCACACATCGGCAGAGGTATTGATAATGGTTTTTAAAAAAGTAGACTGGGGAATATTCGAAGCACGATGATGATCAACATAGAACACTGGCACATCTGCGGATAACAACTTCTCTAGACCAGCTTGGTTTTTATCCATAGACACATCCAATGTGGTAACGGAACTAGCGTTACCAACGTCGACTTTATCCAGTAACGATATGTCTCGTTTTACACCGGTGATCAAGGTACTGGTTTTTGGCTCCGCTAAGCGAAGTTGAACCAAAGCCAAAATTCCATCGGCATCGCCGTTAAAAACATCGTAATGCATAAAAACTCTTCTATTAATTGTTATTTTCTAAATACAGCGCGAAATGCGTAAAAAGCAAAGCACCATAGGGAATATACAAGGTTTATTTTCTCTTGTTCTCGGTAAATTTGCCACTGCCTTTTGGCTTTTTTAAGTTTATTTCTCGAAATTGAGCCTGGGGTTATACGATAACGCGTCAAGACTCGGGGAAAATGCAACGCTTTACCCGCACGTTTTATCAACATTAGCCAGGTTGCGTAATCTTGACCGGTACGCAGTAAAGGCATGCGAAAGTCACCAAGTAATTGCTTATCCACCATGACGGTTGAACAGCCAAAGGTCGCCTTTTTTTTAAGTAATTGATGGTAATCAATCCAGCCTAAATCGGCTTTATCGACAACTTTATTACGTGATTGGCTGTATTGGTCAATAATATCGTAAGACGTAAAAGATAACGCCGCTTGGTGCTGCTGCATATACTGCAGGTGTTGCTCAAGCTTTGTTGGCAACCACAAATCATCGGAATCAAGAAAAGCGATATAGCGCCCTTGGGCTCGGTTTAATGACCTGTTACGCGATACGGCAGCGCCTCGATTGCGCTGATTTTGATAATACTGCACTCGTGGGTCCGACACTTGAATACGTTCAAGGATCTCTAGCGTATTATCTTTTGAGCAATCATCGGTAATCAATAATTCCCAATCACTAAAGCTTTGCGCAATAATTGAGTTTATTGTTTGTTCAACATAGGCCGATGAGTTGTAAGTAGCCATGATGATTGAGACGACAGGCGACTGCATCAGCCTTTACCTCTTAAGTATCTGATAAAAAACCGTATAAATTGCCCTAACTGGATAAGCTTGAGCCAAACCACCTGCGCCATAAATCGTCGTCTTTGTTTACCGACTAAATTGGTTTTACTCAAAAAACCATGAATTTTAATATAAAAGCTCGGTTTGAGTGGTCGCAATACAGCTTTAGTGATTTTTACAACAGCAGCGTTTGGCGACTTTACCGCGAGTTCGGCATCACCACGAACTAAGCGATTTAATTTCTTGCCTATCTCATCAGCGCTTTTGCGAGTTGGGTGTGACACTTTTACCTGTGATTTAAACTGAAACCTTTTACCGAGTCTATTCATGCGCTGACTCCAATCAAAGTCACCACCAGATTCTACTTCCTCAAAGTCGCCTATTTGTTGAAATACATCACGGCGCACCGCCAAATTAGCTGTGACAATGTGGCCCTTGGCGGCGTTAGCTTGGTTATCCATATGAAAAGTTTTGTCATACCACTGCCACGGATTGTTTTTGTCATCAATCACTAAATCAACAAAGCCGGAGATCACATCGATTTGCTCTTGGCTGAATATCTCAAGGATTTGTTGCAACCAGTTGCGCTCGACCAAACAATCGATATCGGTAAATACTAAGATATCACCGCTTGATTCTCGAACCCCTTTATTTCTAGCACCGTATGAACTCGGTCGTTGTTGATAATTGATTTGACGGGCGTTTAACTGGGTATGAACAGCCAATAATTGCGCCAATTGCGCCTCGCTACCGTCTGATGAATTATTGTTTACGAAGACAACATCAAAATGCTCCGCCGCTAATGACTGCGACGTTATCGCCTTAATGAAATCGACGAGATATGGTGCGGCGTTATAAAAAGGAACAATGACAGTTATCTTCATACAGCCGATTGCACCCGCTGATAAAGTTCGAGCAATTTGTGCTCCTGCTCTTCCCAGCACAGTTGCTCTACCGCAGCGTGAGTATTGGCCGCGTAATGCTGCAACAGTTCTGGGTTGTCTCGAAACTGAACGATAGCCTGTTGTAAATCTTGCGGGTTATCTTTAATGGCTAAGCCCAGTTGGTATTGCTCTATCACTTTACGAATTTCAGGAAAGCCGGTAGAAATCACTGGCAAACCAGCCAAAATATATTCAAACAGCTTGTTAGAGTCGGTCGAGTAATGATTCAGGCAAGTATTCTCAATAGGCTGCACACCAAACGTAGCCGATGCGGTATATAACGGTAAATCCGCGAGTGGTACCGTTGCGATAAAATGTACCCTATCGCTTATTCCTAGATTGGCAACCAACTGTTTTAATTTATCTTCTATCCGCCCGCCACCAATAAACACAAAATAAACCTCATCAATATGTTGTGCCACTTGCACCAGCCGCTCTAGGCCGCGACCTGGTTGCAACATGCCTTGATAAAGCGCAATAGGCCAAGATTGCTGTAAATTTAAGGTGTCTCTTATGTGATTCGATTGCTGCGGTTCGGCAAAAGATTTGGTCGGTCTATTTTGTAATACCGTTGGCCGTGGAACTTTGTAAGCCAGACGAAAGAATTTAGCACGCACATCTGTGGTGGTGATCATCGCCGCAACTTTCGGTGTCAACGTTTTCTCAATGCAACCAACGACTTTGCGAAACGGGCGATAACCTTCACGATCGGTACTGATCTCATGAGCATCATAGACAAGCTTTGCAGCGCACATTTTGCTAGCAACATACGCCGTAACCAACACATTAACATCATGAGCGTGAATAATGTCAGGCTTAGAACGGCTCACCGCGGCAATCATCGAAAAGATGGTTCCGACGCGCTTAGCCAAGCGAGATAGCTGTGCCAATGGCTTCATTGACAATGACTGTGCATGGCCTTTATTTTTACGACGAAATAACCCCATGCCATCAATACGGCGCACAATCACACCGGATGGCAATACGTCATGCTCGACATTGACGCCGGCTTTAAATAAGGCGAAAACCGTCACTTGATAACCATTGGTGACTAAGGTTTCCGCTTCTTTTAGTACCCTGGCATCGTTGGTAAATGGGTTCCATACGATCATCGATACCTTAATTGGTTTACTCAAATTGATGTTGCTCCTAGGACACGTTTGCGGCGATATATTGACTAATTAGTGTCGCAGCAGATTGCAGGACCATTTTCTCATCCAACTCAGGCATATCTTGGCCTGTAACCGACAAGTCATCCATGTGGCCATAAACCCGATCGGCATGACGTTGCAGTAATTCCAGCTCTTCGTTATTCCAATTATTGACTTGCTCGCAGTAACGTTGTGGCAAGGTAATTTTAGTGCCACGATATTTACCCGCTAATGGGAACGCCATTTTGTTTAAGAAATACTTGCGCACGGCCTCTGATTGGCTCTTATCGTCCTTTAACAATTGATTGATCAAGCGCAGAATTTCAGTGAGCTCCATACTTAAGGAAATGTTACTGCTTGCTGACTCAATGTCAGTTGCAAACGAGTCACTAAACTCCATACCGCAAGCGTCAAAGAACAAGGAGGATAAATCACTCTTTTGCCCTTGGGTCGGCACAATCACCACATCGACTGGCGCCACTTGAGACCACAACGCAATAGCGTGACCAAACGCATAATTAGACCAAATACCGCTTAAGCTACCACGTTGCGTGCGCAGCTGTTTAAAATAGCCGGGATAAGAAATACTCGCCCCGCCCTTGATAAGCTGTTGCCAAGATGAAGGAATAGCACTCGATAAACCGCGAATCGTAAAAACCACTCTATCTGGCGCGCCGACTTTATCAATAAAGTGCGCGATGCCTTGCTTACTCAAACAAGAAAGCGCTTCCGCTGAGATGACACTGTTAGGGGTTTTCGCTGAACGCAAGGCTTGCACTAAATCCTTGCCAAGTGCCTCTGGCACCGCAGGAAACCTCCAAGGAATATGCTCTCCACAGAGCGCATAACAGGCATGTTGTTGATTTAGCCTATTACCAGGATACGACCAGCCATGCTTTTTAAGGGCGGCTTGATTGCTAGATAAAATTTGTTGCAAAAAAGTGGTACCACTTTTCATCATACCAACGTGATATATTTTCATTTATCCCCCCTGCCTGTTGCGCTTGCAGCCAACTTAATAAACACTACGATTCCAGTTTTAAGACGTTATCTAATTGCTCAAACACAATCTCATAGCCATAGTTATCAATCAGATACTGACGATTTTGCAAACGAACTTGCGTTAATGCCTGCTGATCCATTGCTTGCCATTCGATAACTTTTTTTGCCGCACTTTTTACCGAATCGACTATCCAGTCTTCAGGATAAACACTGTCGGCACTAGGCCATGGCCAAACCAATGGTAAGGCGCCGGTGCAGGTGCCATCCGCTAATGCATAATGGAATGATTCTGTCTCACTCGGAGATAAAATATAATTAACGTTCTTGTACCATGTTTGCACGTCATTACCCCAACCGGTAAAGATCACCGCATCCTTTAATTGTGAATCCTCATCAATCATGCGATACAAATCGTAGTAATATTCAAGCTCGTGTTTACGCCCTGGACCATGCATAAATTCAAGATTTTCAGGTCGATGACCTTTAATATACAACTTAGCATCGACACCTTGTTGCAATAAGCTTTTGGTTAGCTTTAGAGCACGATCAAAGCGTTTTGTTTTTGGCGTGATGCCTACCATACCTAAACTGACTTGCTGATCTCGTTCAAACATGGGCAATAAATTGTCATTCAAAAAGTTGGCAATGACGACGGTTTTTTCTATTGGCCAGCCAAACAGTTCCACCGCTTTATCACGCACCAACGCCGATACGAAGATAAACTTGGTTACGTTATCAACATCGATTTTTTTACCAAAACGTTTCGCCTTATCGCGAACCTCTTGCGCATGTACACGAATATAAAGCGGCTTTTTGTTGACGTTATTTTGGCTATACCAGACCGCGTTAGCCAGTCCCCACTCGCAAAAAATAACATCCGATTCATACAGATACTGCATTGCCGCTTTTTCATCACCGTTACCCCACTGCCAATAATCCAATTGTACCGAGTAGTTCTTATCCTTTAGATAAGAGATGTACGGATATAAGAACTTTAAATCATTGCCTGCAAAGGTAATTTTCATTGCCTTGTCTTGTTCATCACCAATGAGAATTGGTGCTAAATTACTGGCAATAGTGGCAAAGCTATGTTGTTTACGAAGCTTGTCTGACAGTGCTTGATAATCAAATGGGGTATGACTTTCGATACACTCTACGCTGGCTTCAAAACCAGTAAAGTCGCTGACATAACATGGGTAATCGTCACCAAGTAAGTCTTTATTAATCTGTGATGGGTAGCATAACGTCGGGATCGATAAGGTGCCCATTTCAATCAGCTTCGTCGACACCTCTAAGGTATTATCTTCGAGATACGCATCGCGGTAACACCAAACCAATTGCATCGCTTTCATTAAGCCCATGGCTTGAAAGCGGTTCATATCGTTATAGACGGTGACAAAAGGCTTATCTAACAAACGATTCATCTCGGCAATAAACTCGTTGCGGCGCTCGCCTTTGGCTGTCACTTTTTGGGTGACCACATGTACGTTGATCTGATGCCCTTGATTAATTAATCTTTCACTCCAATTAATCAGGTGCTCTACGCCCCAGCCAGGCTGAACTTTGCCCGCGTAACCAATATTAATAACGCTGTTATCGACATTAGCCTCAACCAGTTTATCTTCGATATCCGCAGGTAATGACGGTGGCAACTGCACACTATCAAACGCAATATCGGTTAGTTCGGATAATTTGTTTCGAATTTGGCATGTTTGTGTCAGTACCGTGTTGGCGTTGTTTAAAATCGTTGGCAGTACCGCGAGTTTCTCTTCAGGTACCGAGAAACCATGTTCATCAACGGCATAAAAATCCGTTAAATACGGGTACACACGGCTGGCAAATGCTTTCTCATCCATAACCGCAGCCGTCACGTCTAAGCCGCGCAATACCACTGATTTTAAGCTGGCAATTTTGTCGTCTAAAAATTTAATCGCCTTAACCGCAGAGCTTGTGGTCAACGGCGCATTAAAGCCAATATGTTTAGGCTGCACAATAACCAAGTTGCCGGCATTAACGATGTTAGACAATACATTTTTGTCCGGATCAACATTGTCTTTTAATAACAATACGGTCGGCCCTACCTGCGACATTATCGAGCTTATAGACGATAACCAAATAGAAGAGCCATCAATCACATTTGGGCTAATGTCACCAAAAATCAAACAGCGAGAAGCAACCACTTGCTGCTGCTCAGCAAACGCTGAAAATTGATTGTTGGCAAAATCATAATCGATTGCCTCACTATCTAAATCACTACTTAGAAACTGGGTAGCGACATTTTCCATGATAATAGATGGCGACAACGATCTATCCCGAGAAAACGGGATAACCTGATATTCGAAAAAACACACCTCTGGTGGAAAGTCGATATCCACTAACAGGGTGCTCTTGTCCTGATAAAAATAACGGAACTTGCCATAACGTTTCGAATGAAACAGTTTGGTGGTCGCTATTTGCTCTACCGGTACGCCGTTATTATCAAAAAAGCGACATTTTAGAATCACTTTTTGCTCTGCCGGCAGTTCATTTTCGGTGGCTAGATTGAGGGTCAGTTTAAACTTGTTGCGCTGTTCTAAGTTAACGGCAATGGCTTTAGATGGCTGCTCTAAGTCGATAATTTGATTACTGCGGCCATCCAACAATGGCAACAATTCAACGTCCTGAAACTTGCCAAACTTACCTTGTGCCACTTGTTTTTTGTAATTATCTCGACGACGAAAATCATTGAATAGACGATACAAATCTTTCGGTAGATTTAGTACGCTTTTAGGACTGCGAACGCCGGCAAACAAGCTACCTAATTGATAGGTTAAACTGGTTCTTACGCCGGTTAATTTTTGTTGCAGTTCTTGCTTTTCAAATTGCAGCCCCTTGACTTTAGATTCTAACGACGCAATCAGTTTATCTTGCTGCTGAAACTTTTTATCTGCCTGATTTAACTCTATTTGGTAATGCTCAAGCTTTTGGTTTAGTGATTGAAACTGAGTTGATTTTTGCCTTAGCTCATCAACCAAAGGGGTAAACTCTTCTATTCGCTCAAGCTTTTGATGTGCGGTTTTCGCCATTCGACTTAAACGGTTATGGCGCAATATGTCTTTATAAGAATCCTGTACATTTTTATATTGTACTTGCGCTAGCTGCTGCTCCAAACTGACTTGGCTTTTAGGAATAAACAAATGGGTTAATGTCGCGTTGAACGTATCCCAATATAGGTATCCACGTTCAAACAACCAACTATATACCCACTTAAATTCTTCACTATTTAAGCACTCGATATAAATGATCGGCTGATCTTTACTGATCAGTGCTTCACCGCCTTTAAGAACCGCCAGTTCCATACCTTCAACATCAATCTTGATCAGCTTAACTGACTGTTGAAACGACAAACTGTCGAGATTGGCTACTTGAATATCACCTTGGCCGAGTGCCAAGGATTGTGCCCCCAAGTTTTGCGCATTTTCACTGGCAAAATGAGCATGATTGCCTGATTCACCAAGACCAAGATTGTGAATCGTTAAACTGGAGGTTAATTCATTGATCTTTTTACTGACTTCAAGCGCATCGCATAGAGATTTGTTCGGCTCAAAGCAAATAACATTAGCGCCCAAATTAGCAAGATATAAGGAATGATTGCCAATATTAGCACCGATATCTAAGACTAATTCGCCCGCCTCAATACGGGTTGCCATGTCACGAAGAATTTCTTCTTCGTAAGGTTTCTTATTCTTATAAATTTTGCCCTGAATATAATCGTTTTGGCGATTAGGCAGATAAATTTTATAAGGGCCACTGGCCGTGTTAATTTCAACCAAGTTGTCTACTGCATCACTCACGACACTTCGTACCCCATTAAAGCCAAATGCCTTTGCTATCGATTAATTTTTGCTGTTCGCCGAGTTCAATGGATGTCTCTTTAAACTGTTTGTGGTCAACGAGCATAACCAGTACGTCACTGTCACTCACGGCAGATTCTATATCCACTAACCTTGCATCGTGAGCAAGTAAATCATCAGGTAATGATTTTATGTTCGGCTCGACAATGGTTACTTGGCCTTGGTATTTTGCTGCCAATGCTTTACTAATATCGAGCGCTGGGCTTTCCCGTAAATCATCAATATTTGGCTTAAACGCTACGCCAAAACAGGCAATTTTAATATCATTGAGTTGCTTGCTGCTGTGATGAACAATATCAGAAATAGCCTGCTCTACTTTTTCTAACACCCAACCCGGTTTACCATCATTAACGGTACGTGCGGTATGAATAAGGCGAGCCAACTCTGGGGTTTTACTGACAATAAACCAAGGGTCAACGGCAATACAGTGGCCGCCGACACCTGGGCCTGGTTGCAAAATATTGACCCGCGGATGGCGATTGGCTAAAGCGATCAGTTCCCAGACATTGATGTCTAATTCATCACAAATTATCGAAAGCTCATTGGCAAAAGCGATATTGACATCACGAAAACTGTTTTCCGTTAATTTTGCCATTTCTGCGGTGCGGGCATTGGTAATAACACACTCACCGTGAACACATATTTTGTATAACTCAACCGCATACTGCGAGCATTTCGCTGTCATACCACCGATAACGCGATCATTTTCAACCAACTCTCTGATCACATGGCCTGGCAATACACGCTCAGGGCAATGCGCGACACGAATATCAGAGTCTTCGCCATGAGTTTGCGGAAAGGTTAAATCCGGTCGAGCTTGGGCTAACCATGCCGCCATTTGTTCGGTAGTCCCCACGGGAGAAGTCGATTCCAATACCACCAAGTCGCCCTTTTTCAAAACCGGTGCTATTGCATTAGCAGCGGATTGAATATAGGCCAGATCAGGTTGGTAGTTATCTTTAAACGGCGTTGGTACGGCGATTAAAAAAGCATCTGCAGGCTCAGCTGTTGTGGTCGCTTTTAAATAACCTTCGGTGACCGCTGCACGAACAACGATATCCAATTGCGGTTCAACAATATGAATATCACCTCTGTTTATGGTATCGACAGCGTGCTCATTGACGTCAACACCAATCACTTGAACTTTGCGTGAGGCAAACACGGCAGCGGTTGGCAAACCAATGTAGCCAAGACCAACAACAGATATGGTTTTAAAACTCATTTTCTAATCCTTATTAAAGCGATTCAGCATATTCAGCTAAGACGGCAGCGATTCGTTGACAGGCCTTACCATCACCATAAGGGTTGTGGGCAAAGCTCATTTCTTGATAAGCATTATCATCGGTCATTAATCGCTTAATTTGTTCATATATCGTATTGATATCGGTACCAACCAATTTCACCGTACCGGCTTGCAATGCCTCAGGTCGTTCAGTTGTATCTCGCATCACTAAGACCGGCTTACCTAATGATGGCGCTTCTTCTTGAATACCACCGGAGTCGGTCAATATGATGTGGGCTTTATTCATCAGATAAACAAATGGCAAATAATCTAATGGTTCAATCAAATGAATATTAGGTGAATTTGACAACAATCGATTAACCGGTTCACGTACATTTGGGTTTAAATGCATTGGGTAGACGATCTGGCTATCGGGAAAATCATTGGATACTTTTACCAGCGCTTCACATATACGCTCAAAGCCGCCACCAAAACTTTCTCGGCGGTGGCCAGTGACCAAAATCAGCTTGCTGTTGTCGTCAATGAAGTCGAATTTATCGGCAAATGATGAACGAATGTTTTCGTCAGTTTCAACCTTATCAACCACCTGCATTAAGGCATCAATAACCGTATTGCCGGTAATATGAATATCGGCTTCGTTGACGTTTTCTTTGCTTAAGTTGTCTGCTGATGTTTGCGTCGGAGCAAAATGCAACTTAGTGAGTGCGCCGGTAAGCTTGCGATTGGCTTCTTCTGGCCAAGGGGAGTAAATATTACCGGTACGCAGACCTGCTTCAACATGCCCTACCGCAATCTGTTTGTAATACGCCGCCAAACTTGCCGCAAATGTGGTGGCGGTATCGCCATGCACCAAGACAATATCCGCATCAAACTCAGCGAAAACGTCTTCCATACCTTTTAAGATATTACAGGTGACATCACTGAGACTTTGCCCTGGCTTCATGATGTTTAAATCAAAATCAGGCGTTAGATTAAATAGATCCAATACTTGATCAAGCATCTCGCGGTGTTGAGCAGTAACGCATACCTTGTGCTCAAATCTAGAGTCCTGATTCAGAGCAATGGCCAGTGGCGCCATTTTGATTGCTTCAGGGCGAGTGCCAAATACGGTTAATACTTTCATCTTGGTATATTTCTCTTATCTAATTCAATTCGTTTATGGTGGCCGCAACAATTCGATACACGCCAAAAAGCATTAATAAAATCACCGCAAATAGGGTTAAGTTATAAATAATCTTTGGGTACTTGTTATCTTCTGGCAAGGTTGGCGTTTCAACGACTACCAAAAATAGCAACTGTCGGTAGGCTTCAATACGGGCTTTTTCTAGGGATATAAGTGATGACGCGTAGGCTTGCATCGTCAATTCCAGTTCAATTTTGTAGTCAGAATAACGAGCTAACTTTTCACCGACGTTTAATGTCGGCGACTGACTGTCTTGACCAGACAAGCGTTTATTTTCCTGCTTCAACTGGGTTTCTAGGGCCGCGATAACACGCTTTAAACTGACCACCTGCGGTGAGTTTTCCGACATGATTTCCTGCAAGCTATATAACTCGGCTTTTTTCGCCGATATTTGGCTTTCCATGGTATAGGCAATTTCTTGATAAGCCGCGCCTTCCATTTCTGGATCGAGCAAATTATATTGACTTTGAAATGCCAACAAGGTTGCTTTTGCTTGCTCCATTCTATCGGCTACAACTTGGTGCTCGCCTTGCACAAACGCCAGCTGTTCTTTGGCGATTTGATGACTGATATTATTGATAAACCACTCGGCGCGTTTGACAATAATGCTGTTGAGTTGTTTGGCAAAGTCTTCCGAAAACGCTTGAGTTCTGACAGTGATTACTGACGATATTTCGTCGATCTCAATGTCAACTTTATCAATATAAAATTGCAGATAATCTTCTCGTGTATTCCAACCACTTAAACGACTAAAAAAGTCGATCTCCGAATTTGAATAGTGTCCTTTTAGGTCGAGTTCTTGCGCCAAATACTCAAGCATATCCATCGAGTGGATATAGGATTCAACCAACTGTGTATCCGTGCTTGCTGTGCTTACCCCAAGCCCTGACAGTATTGCCATAGAGGCATCCATAGTGGCCATATTATCAGGTTGACGCACAATCAATTTGGATTGGCTTTCATAGCGCGGCGATGCGAATACGACAAGATAAATACAAAAGATAAACCAAGGTAATACCACAAAGGCAAAAAACTGGTTTTGCGCCCAAGTTGGCAACTTACCGGTTAGCGCTTTGAAACGATAATTCAAGGTGGTTTCATCAACATCCGCTGCAGACTCTTTTGGGTCAGCTAAGCTCACCTCAAATACATAGGCTTGATCGGTTTGTAACTCAAGCTTGTATTGATGCAGTTTTTTCACAATAAACGGGCCATGCGGACGCAGCACATTCGCCCTTTTCATGATCAGGTAAGCTAATTCGAGATCATCGTTTTCGCGCTCAATCGCTTCATCGCGTAGCAATGACGCAGACTCCCAATCCAAAGGGCTTATCGAATTTTTAAATTGCGCCAAACGAGCTTCTAATTCTTTTATTTTTTTCATGCTTATAATCTTTGGTACTTATCGATGGCAACTTCCAAATCATTGAAAAACGCTAATTGCCCTTTGTGAATAATAATAGCACTGTCACAAAACTCTCTAACTTCATCCATATCGTGACTGACCATAATAACGTTGGCATCACGGCTGCGACTTAAGAGAAAATCTCTGGCTTTGCGTTTAAATTTCGGATCGCCAACCGATGTGGCTTCGTCAATTAGGTAAACATCAAAGCTAATCGACATACAACACGCAAACGCTAAGCGCGAACGCATACCCGATGAATAGGTCTTTACCGGTAAATCGTATTTTTGTCCTAACTCGGCGAAATCTCGTACCAAGTATTCGTATTCATCCAAGTTCTCCACGCCATTAACTCGGCCAATAAAACGGGTATTCTCCCGCCCGGTCATTTGTGGATGGATACCGGTTGCCAATGCCACCGGCCAGGAAATATTAAGGTTGGTAATTACACGACCATTATTTGGGTATTCACTACCTGCTAACATTCTAAATAAGGTCGACTTACCAGCACCGTTACGACCGAGTATGGCAATGTTATGATTCGACGGAATCTCAAAATTAATGTTATTGAGAATATATTGTCTACCTATCTTCGATGGGTAAAACTTGGTGAGATTCCTTAACGTGATCATCGGCTCACCACCTGTTTCCAAAACGCTTTGTAAACCGCCAAAGATAAAAACAAGGTGGTTAATGCAAACATCAACAGAAATTCAACACTCACGCCTTTTGCCGCAAACGTCGGATAAGCCGCGTCTCGTGACAACTCGACGGCATGTAAAAATGGATTCCAATCCAAGTAAGGCCAATACTGTTGCGGAATGTCTTTAAGACTGAAAAAAATGCCGGAGATAAAGAACATCGGCCGTAAAAGTAAATTTTCTAATTTACCGATTTCCGCCACAAATGCTTTGGCCACAGCAAACAACAAACCTAAGGCAACCGAAATCAGCCAAACCAAAACCACATAACTGATAACCAGCAGCGGATTGTAAATATAAAATTCAATACCAATCAGATAAATCAGCAACATGGTCACTAATATGACCGCGAAGATAACCAATAACTCAAACATCGCATTGGCTAATACCGCACTTATCGGTTGCACCTGCCTAAACGCAAACAACGCTTTGTTTTTTTGCACTGAACCTGAGACGCTGCGAAACGTCGATAAAAACAGTTGAATCATCAACATGCCATACATGATAAAAATCACCGTAGGCATACTATGGGTCGTCGGGCCGGCAAGCTGACTGCGTATAAAAGAGAAAGCAAAGACAAACAGTAAGGGATTAATTAATGCCCAACTGATGCCAACTTTGTCATTAAATTTACTTCTTATTTCACGCAAAAATATCGCAAAGATCACGTCTTGCCATATTTGCAGATTACTTCGCCGCCTTACCTCAGCCATAGCTCTAGTTATCCATCACCACATCAGCAGCAACCGCTATCTGATAGATAATCTGAGTAAGATCTTTCACTGTTTGCATTGTTTTCGCGACGGCTCTTGGTAACACTAGGATTTGATCACCGGGTTGCAACACTGGATTTTGCGCTGACGCTGACAACCAGCTGTCACTGTCGTCATCATGAAACGACACCATGCCATTGGCATGAACAATTAAAATTCGCTCGAAATTGGCTCGGTCGGTATAACCACCAGCCCAAGCAATGTAGTCGGTAATACTTGCTCTAGGATTAAATACCACAGACTGTGGCATCAACACTTCACCGCCAATATGCACCAACTGGGTTTTCTCAGGGATGATAATGATATCGCCCTGCTCAAGGTTTATATTAGCCAGCTTGCCACTTTCGGAAACCACCACCTTACCGAGCGGGTCGACTTGTTTGGCTCGTTGCACAAAACTTGAAACCAATGACGCTTCTTGCACTTGAATACTGGATTCACCGGTTGATGTCGCCGGTGTGGTATAAACACTGCGCTCTAATCGGTCCAAGGCTTGATCGATCATCTCTTTTTGTTTAACAGCTACCGATTCACGTAAAATATAAATATTGTCGAAATCCGCTAGCTCAGGATCAATCTGAACATGATTCAACAGATCATATAATTTGGTTGGCTTTTGTGCGGTAAAGTAACTTGGCCCTAAAAAACTGCCCTCTAACTTAATATCAAGAACCTGTGCATCCCAATCATCATTGAAAAACAATTTATCACCGTCACTCAATCTAAAATCAGAGAAGTCCTTTAATGGCATATACACCGAAAAAGGCCCGTCTTTGCGGGTGCCGATAACACCGACATGTGAAATTTTACTGAGCGGTTTTGAATACTTGGTCAACTCTTCGCCACTGGCATCGTATTCGAGAAACTCAAAACGAAACGGGTTTTTCGCGCCAGTTGTCACCACCACTGTCGAGCCTTGCGGTTCAACTAAAATGACGTCTTTATCTTTGAAATTAACTGCCGGCATAATGCCGTGGCGAATAAAATCATATAAGTCGATGGTTTCTAGTGTTTTGCCTTGTCGCACAATACGAATGCGACGATAACTGCCACGCTCTGCATCAATGCCACCGGCTCGCTTTAAAAAATATAAAATGCTATCTGAGGCCATGCCCGCATATTGCCCTGGGCGAATAACCGGACCAGAGATATATACGCTGACCGGTGTTGCGGTCAGCAAGTTTACGTAAATTTGCACATTTTGTTTGTACACAGTGCGCAGCTTACTGGTGACCACTTTATTGACTTGGCTAGCCGGTACATTTTGTACCTTAATCGGACCAACTTCCGGAATAAAAATATTACCCTGATTATCGACCGTGGTGACATCGGCATAATTAACCGCGCCCCATAACCAGATAGATAACTTATCTCCCGGCGCGATAAGGTAGTCATCATTTAAGCCGTCCATGCGCTCAGACTCATAGCCGCCGGCAAATAAGTTTGCACCGTATGGCGCTGGTAAACCTTCTTCAACGATAGGCAGTAGCTTGGTGATGTCTTGCTCACCTGGCAGTATGGTGTTATCTCGGTAGACTTGCATATACTCACCCTGAGATAGGGCTTGGGTATCCATGACTTGAGTCGATTCAGCACCTTCCAACTGGGTTAATGCTTCATTCGGCGTCATCACCCCTTGCAATGCTTGATTAGCCGCATCCATTTTTGCTGACTTGGGCAGTTCTGCTAGCGCGTTAACACTCGTCAAAAACATACCCAGCACGAGCGATTGCATCATCCTGTTCATCGCTAGGTTCCTTTATAATTATTATTTTGCATCAGTGGTGTGATGAAAAACCACTTATCGCTGTCTTTACAAGCCCGACGATTATTACCGTAATAATCTGACTTAGGGTTAAGTAATTGTTGGCCATCTTGGTGTTCAAATAAGCTGAAGGCAACACACCAACGTCCCATCGCTGAGACATAGGTATTCTCAACTAACACTTGCCCATATTCGGTAGAAAACTGTGTCCCTTTGTAGGCTTGATTAAAACCAATCCACATGGATTCAGGCAATAATTCAGCATTGGTGTAAGCAACTTGGGATTGCTCAATAAGTGGACGTTGAGCACTGACTTCAGGAACTGAAGTGCAAGCACTCAAAAAAACCAGGCCCGTAAAGCCGATAATGCATCTTAAGTAATTCATATTTTTATAATTAATTGTTTTTGTCGCGACTCATCTTAGTTTAGTCCAAAATGCTATTCTTGAACATTATCCTAAGCTTAACTCGTTAATAGCGCATCAAACTCAGTTTCTCCACATGCAGTTATCAGTAAGATAATGATAACTATATAGTTTAACTATTGAGTCTTGATAAAATAATTCAGTGCTTTGGTGCTTCTCAGTACCGCGTTATATATTGCAAATATAAACAAGTACAGAGCAAACATTAGGCTCTCTGTAACGTGAAACATTTCCCCTGCAATACCTATTGCTGACAACATCACTGACATGGTCACAATAATGGCTAGGGTTTGCCCTTGGCTATAGCCAAGGCGAAGTAAAATATGGTGGATGTGATCTCGGTCAGGTTTAAATGGCGAGTGGCCTTTTTTAACGCGACGAATAACGATAGCTAACATATCCATTAGGGGAATAGCGGTAATAAATAACGCGGCCACGGCGCTAAAGGAAGGGTCTGTTCCTTGTGAGCCTTCAGCAAGCAACCACACCACACTCAAACCGATAAACATCGAACCGGCATCGCCCATAAAAATCTTACGGGTTTTCCCCTCGGGAATACCAAGATTAAACAGTAAGAACGGCAATATGGCGGTGGTGACAATCAAGGCGTAACTGGTGTGATCGATTTGCCCCTGCAAAATAAACAACACCGCGATGCTAGCAAAGGTGTTGATACTCAATGCCCCGACCAAACCATCGATACCATCAATCATGTTAAAAGCGTTAATCGCAACAATGATAGCGAAATAGGTAAACGGAATACCTAGCCAACCTAAATCAATTGCGCCTAATGCAAACAAGTTGCCTAAATCCTGAATATAGGCGCCTACTCCATATATCATCAAACTGGCAATAATTAATTGGCCGACAAGGCGTACACTGACACTAAGGTCATACTTATCATCGACGGCACCAATAAATACCATCATCGCCGAAGCAATTAAGTACAATCGCAACTCTTGCGTATTAGGTAACCAAATAACGGTGGCGAACAATACCGCCAAAAAAATCGAGATACCACCGATTAGCGGTACATTGCCGCTGTGTGTTTTTCGTGCTGAAGGGGTGTCAACTAGACCAAATTCGATAGCAATAGGCTTCATCGCTTTAATCACGATAAAAGCACAGAGAAACGCTGTTAAAGCAGGATACAGAAATAGTGATACGTTAGTCATGCCAACCTACCTGGTGACTGCTGTACTTTACTAAAAAAATAAACTTTCCCCCATTGCTTAACATCCTTATTAATCAGTACTTGTAACTGCTTATGAACAAGTCAATATAATCCATGAAAGAAAATGTAAAGTATTTCAAAAGGATAGCCAAAAATATTAAGCACTTTATGAAAATCACTTCACAAACTTTTCAAGTTAAGATGCAAATTATAAAGATAAACCTTATTGATTTAAAGAACTTAGCAATAATAACTTTGTAAATTTGTGTACACAAAACAAGTGTATAAAAAATTACAACCACTTTTTTATACAATTGTGCAACAACCCGTGTATTTATTGCTCTACAAGCCATTGATTAACAACTTTATTACAAACCCATATAAAAATATGTTTACAGCATTCTTTAAACGAATTGTTACAAGTTGGTTATCTTTGCTTGCAATTGCCGTTTGCACTGGGGTATAACATTGCGGATTTTAAAAATTTATAAAAACTGTTAGTTAAGGAAGTTTTGATGTCTAACACAAATTCAGGCACCATATTTGGTCACCCGAAAGGTCTGTTTTTACTTTTCGGTACCGAAATGTGGGAGCGTATGAGTTACTACGGTATGCGTGGTATCTTTGTACTTTATTTAGTTGCCTTTGCCGCAAATTTTGGCTGGGATATGGCCTACTTTGGCATTGACCCTGCAGCAGCTGACGCGCAAGATCAATTAACCAAAGCACTTAATAAAAACGCTCTAGGCATATTAGGTATATACGCGTTTTGGGTATATGTAACACCAGTGCTAGGTGGCTGGATGGCCGATAACCATTGGGGGCAACGAAAAGCCATTATTGTCGGTGGTGTGTTAATGGCATTAGGCCAATTTACACTAGGTACGCCGCATTCAATGATCCCAGGTTTAGAAGTTGAATTCTTATACCTAGGTTTATTCTTACTTATCATGGGTAACGGTTTCTTCAAACCAAACATCTCCACCATGGTTGGTGACTTGTATACCGAAGGTGATAAACGTCGTGATGCGGCATTTACTATCTTCTATATGGGTATCAACTTAGGTTCTATCTTAGGCTACTTTGTCGTTGGTACTATCGGTGAAAAAATTAACTATCAATATGGTTTCTTAGTAGCCGGTGTAGGTATGTTGTTAGGTGTTATCCTGCAAATGTCTATGTCGAAGAAATTCTTAGGTAATGTTGGTGTTGAGCCGGCAGCTAAGAAAAGTGCCGACAATCAAGAAGCGTCTAACACACCATTAACGTCAGAAGAAAGAGATCGTGTTAAAGTAATTTTAATCATGTCTTTCTTTACCATTATATTCTGGTTAGGTTTTGAGCAAGCAGCAGGTTCAATGAATCTATTTGCTAAGCAAAAGACTGACCTTATGATGTTTGGTTTTGAAATCCCTGCATCATGGTTACAATCTGTAAACCCTATTTTCGTAATACTATTCGCTCCAATGTTTGCCGCAATGTGGCTTAAGATGGGTGCAGCAGAACCTAATTCTCCTAAAAAGTTTGCCATGGGTATGTTCTTCCTAGGCTTAGGTTTTATTTCAATGGTAATGGCAGCTATCCAAATTGGTGATAGCGATACCGCGAAAGCGAGCATTATCTGGTTAATTCTTGCCTATATGTTCCATACCATGGGTGAGCTATGTTTATCACCGATTGGTTTATCTCTGGTAACCAAATTAGCACCACTGAAATACACCTCTTTATTAATGGGTATGTGGTTCTTCTTCTCTGGTGTTGGTAACTATGCAGCAGCATGGGTTGGTCAAATGGTTGGTGATGTAGGTCCATTCGCTGCATTTATGGGTGTGGCGATCATGGCCTTTGTTGCAGGTATCCTGTTATGGTTAATCAGCGGCAAGTTAGTTGACTGGATGCACGGTGCTGAAGATAACCAACCTAAAGATCTTACTGAAAAGATTGAAGAAGAGTTATCTGTAACCGGTACTCACGAAGGTATCAAAGAGCAACACTAATCAGTTAGCTCAAACAGACGAATAAAACGGAAGCCAATGCTTCCGTTTTTTTTAAGCTATGCCATAACAAAAAATAAAGTGTTTACAAAAAGTAACATCTTATTACCTGTGAGTTGCGTAATGTATATACTCACCACACTATTGGTGAAATACGCTAATCGTTGATGCTGTGTCGTTAATCCGTCGATTAATTGCCAGCCGCTGGTATTTGGAGTTTAAACGCGTTGTGAATCATTCATTAATTATTGCTATTACTGCCGCATGCACCCTGACCTTTTCATCAGGCGTTGATGCAGCGAAACGAGATGTAAAAAACAGCACAACTGTTTCTGCTGCACAAAGCGGCCAAGGTCGTGATGTTGATAACTTATATGCGGTAATTCTAAAAGGTGCCCCTCTCGCACAGGCGTCTTTACAAAGCCCAGCAAGTCATAACCTTAGCAACAAAGCTCAAGGCTTAGATATCAATTCGGCTCAGGCTAAGAGCTATATACTGTCTCTTCGAAACAAACAACAGCAAGTCATTGATAGCGTTGCCAAGGTTAATAAAAACCACCAACCTAAAATCAAATTTTCATACCAGTTAGCAGTCAATGGTTTCACCCTTGTACTTAATGATGAGCAGTTACAACACATCTCGCAGCATGCGGATGTCAAATCAGTACACAAGATTCAACCAGCGCAACTGCATACCGATGTCGGTCCACAGCAAGTTAGCGCCGATAAAGTTTGGTCAGGCTTAGACTCTGAAGTCGGCTATCAAGGTGAAGGCACCATAGTTGGTATTATCGATACTGGGATTAATGCGCAACATCCGTCATTTGCCGAGGTCGATGCAACCGGTTACCGCCACACCAACCCACTGGGTGACGGCGTATTCCTTGGTGACTGTCAGCAATCAAGCTACCAGCGTTATTGCAACAACAAACTCATTGGTATTTGGTCTCACCCAGATATTACCAACACCACAACGTTCTCTGGCGACGACCCTATTGGTTTGGATATTCAAGGTCATGGCTCTCATGTAGCCAGTACTGCCGCCGGCAACAAGGTCAATAATGTCCCTGTCTATAATGTGGTTGGCGATGCCACTCAAGAAACGTTTGGCAGTATTTCAGGTGTTGCACCACGTGCCAATATTGTCAGTTATCAAGTCTGTGACTTGCAAGGCTGTTGGCCAGACATCACCGCATTGGCGGTAGAGCACGCCATTGCCAATGGTATAAATGTATTAAACTACTCTATCGGTTCACCTGGATATAGCCCATGGCAAGCCATCGATGCCATGGCACTGCTTTCGGCACGTGAAGCTGGTATTCATGTTGCCACATCTGCCGGTAACAATGGTGCAGATGGCGCAGCAAGCATCAGCACTCCGGGCAACGCACCTTGGTTAACGTCAGTTGCAGCGACAACCCATGGCCGAAGTTATACCGCGAAAACCCTGACATTCGGTGGCGGCGACAGCTCATTAGCGGCGATCACCGGTTTTTCTGCAACATCAGGCGTTAATGCACAAATCATTGACGCCGCACAATTTAACAATGGTGATTGTTTATCATCATTCGGTGCCGGTACACTAACCGGCAAAGTTGTCGTCTGTCGTCGCGGCGATGTTGCTCGCGTCACCAAAGGTCTCACCGTCTCTAGAGGCGGCGCGGCTGGTATGATTTTAATTAATACCACCGACGGTAGCCAAACCCTGCATAACGACCACCACGTATTACCTAGCGCCCATATCGGTGCCGAAGATGGACAACGTCTGGTGCAATGGTTAGCAAGCGGTGAAAATCATCGAGTGCAATTTGACGGTTCTGAGATGGTCATTGACCAAAACAGTGGCGATGTTTTAGCAGGCTTTAGCTCGCGAGGACCTGAACCTGCATTTGCCGGTTATTTAGTGCCACATGTATCAGCGCCCGGCGTTGATATATATGCCGCCAATGCCGAGCGTCAACCCTACACCAACCCAAACGTTGATTTTCCAGCCTATCGTTTTGAAAACGGCACATCAATGGCCAGCCCACACGTGGCGGGTGCATTGGCTCTATTGCATGGTTTAAAACCGGACTGGTCACCTGCAATGGCACAATCTGCATTAATGATGACTGCCGATAACAGCGTAAAAAGCGAAGATGGTAGCGTACTTGATTACTACGATTTTGGCGCAGGTCGACTCAATGTCGCTAATGCCGTGCGTTCTGGATTAGTGCTTGATGAAAATTACGACAATTATTTAAATGCCGATCCAGATTTTGGTGGTGATTTAAGCACCTTAAACCTGCCTGCTATGGTTGCCCAAAATTGCATGATCCGTTGCTCGTGGACGCGTACCCTAACCGCGACAGAGGCCGCGTCATGGCAAGTACAAACATCATCAGCAACATCGCAAATTAATGTACAGGTATCGCCAAGCAACTTTAGTTTGGCAAAAGGCGAGTCGATAACCATAACCATCAGCGCTGAAATAAACGAAAGCTATCAAGGTGGGGATATAACTGCAGCAATCACCTTGCAAACCGATAACAGCAATCTCGTTGATGCGACCTTGCCTTTAATTGCCTCGTTCAGAAAAGGTCAGGTACCTGACAATATTCGTGTTACAGCGAATTCAGACAAGGGCGCACAAATCATTCCGGGCGTTGTTACGGTTGGTGTAAATAATATTGCAGCGACTCACTACGCCTTAAACGCCATTGATAGCTACAGTAAAATGCTAAGCCGCGATGACGGTGATGACAGCCCGTGGCCGTACAACGTGTTTAACGATCGTGACTCACTGTTTTCTATGCCATTGAGCATTGGCTTTAATACCCGCTATCTCGAGGTAAATATCTTATCGACCTCGTCACCAGATTTGGATTTATACATTGGCTACGATCTGGACTTTGATGGCCGCCCAAGTGCCGATTATGAGATGTACGACTTGATTTGTTCATCGGCATCAATCATCACCCTTGAGTCATGTAAGTTAGAGTTTCCTCCGGTTGGCAACTACTTTTTGGCCATTCACAATTACGGTGACTATAACAACCCAAGCAATACCACAGATGAGATTGAATTTGAAGTGGTCATGGTCACTGAAGATCAGGGCCAAGTAACGTCGAGCTTTGTTGTCGCGCCGTTGCCATACCAAGACATACAGTTTCAATTACATTGGGACGCGCAGATGCAGGCCGATAGCGAGTACATCACTGCGGTAGATTTGGCCAGCGGCAATGCTGGTGCTGGTATTAACGACATTGCCTTTTTCCCGGTACGTATTAATCGTTCACAACAGTCTTTATCACTGGCGTTAAGTAAAACCGATTTGGATGCGCAAGAAGTCTTTGATGTCAGCGTTAACATCGACGCCAATAACAGTAATAAAAATAAAGACTACCAAATCGACATTGAATTGCCGCAAGGGTTTAGCTATGTATCGGCGACTGGCGAAACCCAGCTAAATGGCAACATGGTTTCTATTCAAACCCAACAAATGGCTGGCGCTAGCGCCAAATCTATTACCCTAACCTTGCAGGCACCTGAGCTTACTCGAGGCGATAGTTTTGTTATTGACTACCAATATGACGACGGTTTTGTGCAATACAATGAAAGTACTAGAGAAATCATGGTCTTTGCCTATCCAAGTGCGAAAGTAAATGGTGAAGAGATATTGGCTTTGACCGTCACCGCTGGCGAGCAGGTCACCTTAAGCGCAGCCCAGAGCACCAACCCTAATCCTGGTAGTGATTTAATCTATCAATGGCAACAAGTATCTGGTCCACTATTGTCGCTAACCAATACCAACCAAGAACAACTGACGTTTACCGCGCCAGATGTGAGCAGCAACAGCAGTATTGAAATACAACTTATCGTCAATAGTCGCGGTAGAGAGTCGCAAACTACGACCACGATAACGGTGCAACCAATCGCTCAACAACCGGCGCCAAAGAGTGATTCATCTGGCGGTGGCAGTACATCGCATTGGCTATTAATGTTACTCAGTGGCTTACTGCTTGTACGAGTCTCTAAAAAAACAAAAGCAGAGCACATATAACGATATTTCAATAGCGATATTTCAATAGCGATTACCCCGCATATCAATCTCAATAAAAAGGCCGCTGCTGTTAGCAACAGGCCTTTTTTTGCCCTCTTTATTTACAGTTTTTTTACTGTATTTTCATTATGTTAACAAAGCTTGAAGGTGACTGATTAAGGGCGTTAAACAAGCGCTGCTGGTTTTTACACTTTTTAACAACTAGCGACAGTTCGATAACTTACTCTGGTTTGTGTCAAAAACCATGTCCCCTGGCTAATAACAATAATTTTAGGGGCTAAAAAATGAGAAGATCAATGAGTAAGAATTTAAATAAATCCTATTTAGCTTTATTAGTCGCCTCTGCTCTATCGCTTACCGCCTGTGGCGGCGGTGGCGGTGGTGGTGGTACGGAAAAGAAAGAGATAGAGCCACCAACAAATAACGCACCAACGATCAGCGGCTCACCAAGCCTTAGTATTAACGAAAACCAAAGTTATAGCTTTAGCGCAAATGGTGCTGATTCAGACGGCGATGCACTAACCTATTCAATCGCCAACATGCCGCAATGGGCGGCGTTTGATTCTGCGACAGGTACCTTAACTGGTACGCCGGGTAATGCCGACGTAGGCACGTTTACAGGGATAACGATTTCCGTATCAGATGGTACCGACTCTAGTAGCCTTAGCCCTTTTGATATCATCGTAAATGATATTTTCGCCTTACAAGGTTCCGCCACTTTAGAGGTTACTGTAGGCGAAACCAATGTATTTACCCCGACGCTAGTTGACCATGTAGACGCTGATTTTAGCTACAGTATTGACGGGGCACCAAGCTTTGCAGGTTTTAGTTTTGATGCTGCAACCGGCCAAGTAAGTGTTACACCAGCGGCTGATGATATTGGCAGTTTCAACATCACCATTACCGCATCAAATGGGGTTAATTCTGCCTCACACAATATGACACTTACCATTAGCCCAGGCAGCATCAGCGTCGCTGGTAAAGTGATTGATGGCTATATTTCTGGCGCCCATGTGTTTTTAGATGTGAATAACAACATGATGTTTGACGATAACGAGCCTAATGCGCTGTCAAACAATGCCGGTGAATTTACGCTTGATGTACCAGGCACACTTATTGACTCGATTCCGACCAGCACGCTGGTAGCAGAATTAGGCTCTGGCCAAGGTGTTGATGCTGACGACATGTCACGTTTTGACGATGACTTTGCCGCTCGTCCAATTAAAATGATGAGCTACCCTATTCGCGATTTAACGAATATGAGCAATGGTTTAACAGCCTACATCACACCGTTTACGCACCTAATTCATGAAGAAATTCTAAGTGCTGCCGGTGGTGATTTATCACTTATCACCGACCAAGAACTTTACAATCTCATCAAAGACAGTGCAGTTGATCGCATCAACGGCTTGTACAGCGTCGATCTTGACTTAGCCACGTCTGATTTTTTTGCTGCAGAAGTTCCGATTAATAGCCGTAACGACATCGCATCGGTTGCCAAAGCGGTACTGAACGATTTGCAAGACCAAGTCAACGATTCAGACCAAGACGGCTTCGTCAATGCTGAAGATGACTTACCTTTTAACAGTGAATACATCAGTGATATCGACCAAGATGGTCTAGGCGATTGTGTGCGCACAATCCCAGGTAAATCTTGTGTTGAAGAAGATGACGACATTGATGGTGACAACATTACCAATGCCGACGATCCGGAGCCAACGGTACCAGCAGGTTTAGCGGTATTTAAACCAGTGCCTGAGATGAACGTACCTGGCTATGAGATGTGCGTTGGTCTAGTAAATCAAGACAAGGTGTTGTGTTTAGACAACTATCAATGGTCTATCCTAGATTCAATCAAAGGCGAGCCATTACCTATTGATACCAATTCTATCGTTAAGTCTGGTGACTCGGCGGCTGCCGTCGGTACGTGTGCCGTTGCCAACAATGAAGTGTACTGCTTGGACGGTAAAATGCGCTTCGATTTTGCCGGTGAAAACCCAGTAAGCTTAAACCCAATTGCATTAGAGATGGGTTATTTGAGCATGTGTTATCTTGACCAAACTGGGGTTAAATGTTTCGGCGGCATTGAAGAATCAATGCCGGAAAGTTTAGTCAACGCAAGCGCACTTGCACTAACGTCTGGAAACGCATGTGCTATCTCTGAAGTTACGGATAATGAACAAACGTCAACGGCGGTTAGCTGTTGGGGCAGTGATAGTTACGGATTAACCACGGGTGTACCAGTACTGAGCAACCCAACTCAGTTGTTCAGTAATATGACAACCATTTGTGCACTGGATGACACAGGTATTAAGTGTTGGGGTAACCCGGATTACAATCTAGACAAGGTTGATCACGCTTCAACCAAGCTGTCTAACATTCACCTAACGGGCGATAGCTTGTGTTTTATCGACGAGCAAACACCTGTTTGTTACGGTAATAGTGATCAGCCTACGCCAATCTCTGCTGATAAGGATTATTTTGATGCCGACAGTGGTGAGCTTATTGTCGCCCACGGTGAATTCATCGCCCCATTTGAAGAGCAGCTAACCAAATATGTTGAAGGTGTTCATCAACAACGCGTTTTACTTCCTGAGGTGGATTTTGAACAAGGGCAAACTGCTACCGAGGTATTTAGATTAAGAAACTACACCAAAAACACCTGTTTGATCAGTGATGGTGAAATCAGCTGTGATAGTCAACGTTATTGTGGTTTAGACAATGGTGAATGGCAATGTCAGACCGTCGAGTTTAACTTTGATGACATTGACTTTGAGGTAAAAACACAAATCAATAACAGCAATACGGTTTGTGCCATTGGCGCTCTTAAAGCTCATTGTGTTGGTGCCGGATTCAACGGTGAAATCAAGCTTAATTAATGGTTAAATAAGCCTTAATCTAGGCTCAGTTAAAGGCTTAGTTAAAGGTTCAGTTAAAGGCTTAGTTAAAGAATTAGTTAACGCGTATTTAAATCTAAATTCGCTCTTGAACAACAAAACACAAAAAGCCCTCTGTCGTGATATACAGAGGGCTTTTTTTACCGCGCAACTTTCTCAATAACGGCTTATAGCGCCTCGAATAGCACCCAAAACTCCTGCCACATACTTCTAGAGTCAATGGCCTGATCTCGTATTTGCTGCAATTGTTGCTGAGAATACCAAGTGCCATTTTTAACCACTGCGTCCGGCTCTTGTAATACGCTTAAATCCTTTATTGGATTTGATTTTGAATAGATAAAGTCCGCTCGATAGTTTGCTGCAACCGAGCCAATTTGGCTCGCCATATTTAGCGCTTTCGCCGGATTAGTGGTTGCTGCCTGCAAAACCTCATAGGGGGTTAACCCGGCTTGCTGTAAAAGCTGCATTTCATGATGGGTGGCGATGCCATGTGGCGACAACAAGACTCCAGAGTCAGAGCCAACCAATAAAGGCACGCCACTTTGATGCAGTTGTTTGGTGATGGATATTAAAAAATTCAGTGTTTTTCTATTGTGTGCCGCCATATCGTCAGAGGCATTTAGCCAACGTTTGACCTGATTATTTTTGGTTTCAAGGCGGATAATATCAGAGGTATAGTGTTGTGGCGTTTTGCTAAGATGATCCTGTTTGTCGCTACTTAACTTAGTCAGTTGCTGAAAAATATTCAGGGTTGGTGTGATGGCCACCTCAGTTGCCTTTAGCTCGGCAATAATCTGCGGTAATAGATCTGCGTCAAACTGATGATTTAGCGGCCCTTGATAAATATCTTCTACATGCTCAAAAGACTGTAATCCGGTTAATGCAGACACTGGCATGGTACCTGATGCGTGCGGGCCATGTTTAGCAATAGGCATATTGAGCTTTTGCCCTTCCTCGACAATGGCGGTTAATGCTTGTTGATTAAGGTTTCCGTAGGCCTTTATTACATCGTACCCTTGCCGATGATAGGCTCTAACAGCCTCTCGAGCTTGCGCTGCTGTTGTCACGCTATGGTGCAAATAGGCATCCTCATAGGCAGAAATGATCGGGCTGCTGACAGTTGACGTGCTGCCAATTAAGCTGCCAGCGTTTACTTGCTCACGCCAAACCAATTGCTCAGCAACGCCATTCATAATGCGCACATGAGTGACGCCATGACTCAGCGTTAACGCGTACGATGCTTTTTCATATATATGCACATGCATATCGATAAGGCCAGGGGTGAGGTAGCCACCGTTACCATCAATGTGAGTAAGCTCAGTTTGGCTGTTACTTGGTAACTCATCGCTAACATCACTAACATGACTAACATTGTTAATGTCGGTGATAGCGGTGATCACACCGTTTTCAACGGTGACGATTTTGTCTCGATGAATGGTTTGCTTTTCAACATCAACGATATGCACGTTACTGAGCACAAAGCCGTTATGGGCAGAGGGATTTTCTTTGTTTGTGGTGTTGGTTGTGGTGTTGGTTGTGTTGCTGGTATTAGCGCTGTTTTGGGCACTGCAGCTTGCGGTACAGAATAATAATATGACGATAAAATATTTCATGGTTAACTCCTTAAACTCGATGTTTGAAGGTTACCGTGAATAAATTATTCGATCGTCCAATGTCATGTTTTTATCCGTCCAGTTTCTTGATTCTAGACCTCATTCGCCGATTTATATTGGCTTGGCGTTTGACCTGTGATGTGTTTGAACACCTTATTAAATGAGGCTTTCGAGCTAAATCCGGCATCTAGTGCAATGTCCGTCAAAGATTGTTTGTTGGCTTGGCGCAAGGCTTGACAAACATAGTCGACACGGTAGCCATTAATGTATTCATTAAAGGACTTTTTCGCACAGACATTGATCGCACGTGAGATATCTCGGGTTTGCAAACCCGTTAATTCGCTTACATCATTAAGTGTTAACCGTGGTGTCAAATACCAAGCATTGTTGCTCACTAAACGGTCTAATTCAACAAAGATTGCCGCATAATCCCCTTCAGATTGCTGTGCACTCTCAGGCTGTTCTACAGGGTTTAGTGTTGCGTTTTCTGCGCGGCTTTTTACTCGATTTTCTTCCGTATTTTCTACTGGTTTTTCTGATGCGTCTTGGCCAGTACGTGGCATCTTGTTCTGCAGTTGCAGTTTGACAATAATTAACATGGCGCTGATAAGCCAAATAAGGTTATTTAAACCTTGCCCAAACACATTAAGTTGCATCGGAATGGCATGTTGTAAGTTTAACCGCAACAGGTCGAGCAGATTAAACGTGGCGGTGATGGCTAAAATCCACATAAGCCAAGTTAAAGAAAACTCATCAGAGTCGGAGCGTTGCTGATCGAGTAAACGTTTATAGTTGAGCAACAACAGTACCGTTAACGACGCATACACTATACGCCACACCGTGCCGATAGCGATGACCACTTCAACATACGCGGTGACCATTAAAACCGGCAATACCGGAAGTAAGTGCAGCAATTGCGATCTATTTAACCGCTTTTCAATGAGTAGCTTAATCGCCAAATAGCTGGCAGGCCCAAATAACATAATAAACACTGGGCTTATCAAATATATATCACGAGTAAGTCCTGTCTCTTCCATGATATTGATGCAAGAAGCAATTGCCGTCATCAATAGCAATAAGGCTACACCGCGATATTCATTGCCTTTGCTTTGCCATAGCAAAACCGCCCCCAAAATACCTATGGTGGTGATACCAGCCTGAATCAGATTAACAAAATTTAATTGTTCCATTTGAGCGATGCTCGTCCTTAGCGCTTGTGCCGTTTTAAGTCGACTTATGCCGTAATTTTTGCCGTAACGTTTGCCACGAAAAGTATGACATTCATGCCAACATTAACCCTTTGTATGGCGTCTGGTCAAATTTATAGAACATGGTTAGTTAACTGAAATTAAAGCAAAAAAAATCCGCAGACAAGCTACGGATTTTATTCTAAAGGTTGTTATTTTTTAACGGTAACAACGACGTCTTGCTAGCAACAACAATAGCGGTGCAAAGCATAGACCTAGAGCTCCACCTGAGCTTGACTCTTCACGCTCAGGTTGCGCCATAAGGTTGACGGTAACCACTTTTTCACCATCTAACATCGGGCTGTCAAATACCACGGTAAACGAGTTTTGTTCGCTTGCCTCACCTTTTCTTAGACGTCGAATGCTGATGGTTTTTTCCGTTTCTCCGGCTAAAAACTTAACGCTGTCATTGGTATGCACATAGTGAGTGCCCGCTAGTGCTGTATCATCAAACGTTTCAAAGTGAACCAAGATTTCACCTTGGCTAGCATCATCACGGGTCAAGGTAATATTAGCGCTCGAAGCGTGATAATCGACATCAACAACCGCTGAGCGCAATGCAACGCGACCACTGGCAGCTTCATCATCACCAATAACCACTTCAGTTCGTTGCAGGTCGCCATCGACATCAGAGCTGATTTCAACATAAAAATTGCGATTCGTGGCGTTTTGATAATCATCGCCAATCAACTCAATTTCAATCATTTTGCTGCTATCGTTTTCGCCAAAGACCACATAACCACTGTCACCAACAAAATCGCTGCCCTCTTTCGCCGTGCCTTCAACCACGTTGTAACGAATCATTTGCGAACCGACAAAATCGCCGCTTCGAGTTAATTCAATGACAGCGGCTTGGTCGCTCTCATTTACAACAATAGAATCACTGGCAAAATCAAATCGACCAGGCTGCTCAGAATCGTTATCCTGAATGATAAGCTTAGACACCGTACCTGACTCTACCGTCAATCGCTTGGCAAAGTTTAAGGCGAGATCTATGGTGGCATTTTTACGATACACATCGTTATCAATAATGCGTACCTTAACTTCAGCTTCTTTTTCACCTGCGGCAAATTCTGCGCGAGGGAATCCTTGAGCAAAATCAACACCAGCAACCGCAGAGCCTGGGTTGCCTTTACTGATCGCAGCTACTTCGACGCTGGCGCTTTCTGAGATATCGCCATCGCGGACCAAGGTCACCGTCGCCCATTGTTGACTTTCATTCGCCAGATTGATCACTGACTTAAATGAAACCACAGAGCTTGTCTCTGGTCGCTGACCGTTGTTGGCCATACCAGGTAGTGTTTCACTAACAACTTTTACGTTATTGTTTCGCTCATCACCACACGCTTCACCTTTGTAGGTAACAGTAGGTGATGACAATACCGGCAACGGGTAATTATCGTGCCCATAATAGGTGTTCATTATGGTTGGATGGCCGTTACAGCTGCTCGCGTGAGCATAATCACTGATACCACCAAAGTCCATGCGGCGGTTCGCTGGCAAGACCGGGTTATCTTTATAATACTGACGGTGTGCACGCGCCATGTTATGAATAAAGAACCAACGACTGGTAAAGGTATTGCGACAAGACTGTTTATTACCGCCTAATAACGTACCGTATAGAGTATCGGCGCGCTCTTCTTCATCATCAAGAACAAATTTCGGTAAACCGATATCGTCCAATTCATATTCTTGGCGTAAAATACCACAGAAAAATCCAGCGCCAGCAATCCATGAACCAACGTAATCGACACCGAAATCCATCAGGTATTCACGCAGGTTTTCAGCCCCCTCTAAATCACCGAACATGAATTCTCGACCGGCAATATAGTCACGGCTGTTGGTACCTTGATCGAAGAATCGAGCATCTTGTCGTTCGATAAATACCGGATTCAGATAGAAGTTGATACCACTGTTATCTAAAATATCTTGTACTTGATAGTGAGAATACAATATCGATGCTCGCATACCCAAACGGCCATAAGTTGCTTCAAGCAAATGGGTATATACATATCCAACATCAACATTTAAGCTGGTTAAAGGATCGGCGGCAACCGGCTCAGCACCGTTAACCAACAGCTCACCTTTGTTTGGTATACGCCAATCGGCTGTAAACCATGCACTACCGCCAACCGCTACATGCGGCATTAAGGTGTAGGCATTAACGCCATTACTGACATCACCAAACCAGCGAGTATCATCACCTCGGATCAAACGCAGAAAGTGGCCTTGTTCATTCTCACCATACAGATGCAACAAACCGTATTTATACTCGGTTCGAGTATTGAATGAAAACTGCTCACCATCAACACTGAAGGTTAATAGGTCGGCACCGGCAACAACGTGTTCATTGAACAAGTCGTATGCCGCAGTTAATAATTCAAACGGGTTTTCTAGCTCAGAGTCGGCATCACCATTGCTAGGTAAAATACCTGCATCGGTAAACACAGGATCGCTAAATTGATCCTCTCCGACATGGTTATAGTTTTGCTCTGGAAATTTATATTCCGCATCGTCGCTGCTATTCGCCAACGCTGTGCCACTATGCATAGCGAATGCGACTGATAAAGCGATTCCGGTTAGTTTTTTATAATTCATCATTATTCTCCACAAGGGCAGCTAACGCTGCCCTATTCGCTTTAACCTTTAATAGCTTTTAAACGTACTGCTGCCAATAGGCTGAACAGCAACATCCAAACACCGAAACTACCACCTGAAGAATCATCTGAGTCTGGCTCTTTTTCTTTGATTTCTTCTTCTGTTGACGTTTCATCACTGTCCTTGCTGGTGCTGCAATCAGCACCGTCAAAGCCAGCAACCGCAAGCACGGTCACGTCAATGGTCGCTGTGGCGCGATCTTCATTGTTAAAGTCATCAACCACTTCAACTTCAATTTGCGTGTCACCGGTGAATGAGCAGTTAGCATCAATGGTTAACATTGAACCAGACACTTTGCCATCAACAGACAGATTCAAATTATCATTGTATGCACTGATGGTATTCGAGGTGACATTTGAATCGGCATAGAATACCGGTACATCAATACTGCTACCTTGATTCAGTACCACACTATTGAAGTTACCAATGGTTATTTGGCTTGGCACATTAACGATATAGGTTTGATCGACAACCGAGCCACCCACCGCTGATTCAATGTTCAATTCAAGTTGCTCACCGGCACTTTGATCATCGACACGTACCCAGAAACTAAAGTCTGATGCACTGTAGTCTGGACCGTAGTAGTCATAACAAATAACCAGATCGTCATGAATGACCTCTTCAACATTATTGAAGGCAAAGAACTCACGTCTTGGCGCTTTAATCAAACCAAAGAAATGGATATCCGACTCAATGCCTTGAAAACCAATGACATCGCTGCGATTAAAGTTGGCATCTGGCGCCATCATATCGACGTTGTCGTAGGCAAAAATAAGCTCGTATTTACCCGGTAAATGCGAATGCTCTAAATCAAACCACGCTTGGAAATCAACGTTATCATCTAAACGAACGCCAGCGTCTTGCGTATGGGCATTATCCCATTCGATCATCGCTTTGTATTCGATGCCATCGGCGAACAATGCCATGGTCATACCTTCGACTACGTCCGGGCTTTCACCGATCAGGAGATCGCGACCAGATTTCAATGCAACGGTTTGCTCATAAGTCACACCTTTTCGCATAAGCGGCGCAATTAAAATTTCATTATTTGGCCAAACTAGTGGACTGAAGAATTTGGTATCTAAAAATGAGCCCATGCCGGCAGAGACATAACCACGTGGCGATACTTTAAATTCACTATGACGACGAGGACCATCATATAGGCCAACGTCATAACCACGACTGTCGAAATAGAACAATCTTTCTAAATCAACATAGGTGTCTTCGCCCCACATGTTACGAGCATACAGCGGATTTAGCTTAGCCAAATCAACATAGCCACCATTAGGGCTTGAACCATCGTAATAGGTACCAACCGCTGGCGTACGACATTGCGCACTGTATCTATGGCTACCATCAATCACATATGGATGATTGCTGTTTTTCGGGTCTTGCGGATCGATGTTGGTGGTCATCACATAACCTTTACCAAGACGATGCGTATTAGGTTGATATAGAGACAGCTCCATACCTTCACCATTTTCCATCTCCTGATAACCGGTGACAAAACGGCCATCACCACTGATGGCACCACGCACATAGGTGATACCTTCAGGTAAATCGACTTTCAGACTTACCGGGCGATCGTAGCCCGACATATTTTGCGCAACATCCAAGTTCACTTTCATATAGCTGCCAGGTGCTGCAGATACAACATTGTCTTGCAGCTCAAGGGCGCGAGTACGCTCGAAGCTAATCGATACGGGGTCATCTTCTCGATACAAACGTACCGGCACGGTGCCCATATCGGCAGCTGTGGCAAATTCATTGGAGAATAACTCAACCACGGCAAAACGTGCTTCATGCTTTTTCATCGGCAAGCTGTATACAAGATCCAGTTGCAGCGCACCTTGTGCTGGGTTAGCTGTTTGTGGCGCATCTAAAATCATGTGGCTTGATAGATCGTCTGATACCACAGATACCGCGTAATCATAGGTATCCAATAACCATGACGAATAACCAGGGAAGCTATCGTTCACGTTTTGCATTAATACCCAATAACGACCAGGCTGTGGATCCATGATGTAACAGAAGTTACGCAGGTTCTCTGCCATAGAGGCACAGGTTCCTTCGTGTTCAAAGTCTAATTGACCCGGATTGATCATATCGCGACCAACCGCCATCATCAGCGTACCTTGTGCAGCTTGTAACTCAGGTAAAGAATGCGCATTGGTGGCTACTTTTCCTAACACATCAATGGCCAGCATTTTGGTGTTTTCTGGCACATCAACCCAAATCAATTTGGCCGATTTTTCTTTATGAGCGGTTGCAAAGTCAAAGTTAAGCTTGGTCTCATCGAGTGGTAGTTCAACTCGACCTAACCATGTTTGACCATAGCCAGTGCTGGCTTGCAACTCAATCACACCACTGCCAGATTTAGCAAGTTCGCCGTGGTCATCAGTATTGATGTATTGGATATTTTCTTGGTGATATACCTTTGAGATCATGCTGTCAGTTGACATCGATGGCATGCTTAAATCCACAGGATATCGACCTGTCTCAGATGACGCTTGTGCCTGAATCAAGGTTGGTAATGAGTCATTATCTAATGACACACCCACAGGTAAACGAACGTCAGGAATACTGATATCATCAGCAACAAGGCGCACTTCACCACCGGTGTAACCGGTACCATTAGTGACATTGTCAGACTGGTCTTGGGCAATACTGCGATCAATTTTAGCGGTGAACATGATAGTGATGGTCTCGCCTTCACTCAATTCAAAGCTATCCACTGATGAGCTAATTTGTACTGCAGCATCAAGCTTCTCAATATTCACCGTCCAACGACCTGCGCGTTTCGCGGTAAAGGTACGTAACCAGGTACACACTTCAGGGCAGCTACCATCAAACATGTATGGCATATTCAATTGGCGAGCATCGCCACCAGCGCTTGGGTTTGCCGCAATCATATTATCGAGCGACTCATCAAGTACCAAACCAGAGTTAATCGCTGATTTTAGATTGATAATACCGGTACCAACATGCCATGAACTGACGTTGATAACTTTCAAGTATTGAGCGATTTCGATCATCACCAATACACCATCTTCGTCGTAGATTAGCTCGCCATTTTCATCCGTTGCAGGCACTAAACCAACCGATTTAATATGATCTGGATTATTTTCATCATAATCATTTTCATTCATGTAAACGGTACGGTAAGCCACTTCACCAGAGGTCATGGTAAGCGCTGATTCACGTTCGTGTTGAGTCCACTCTGGGCGAACTTGTTTTAGAATAGCCAATGTACCAGCAACAACTGGTGTAGCCATTGACGTACCACTGTTAAACGCCCAATCTGCAGAATTCCAACCTTTGTCTAAAATCGCATTATCAGTCCATGGAGCATAGATATTTACACCAGGCGCCATCACTTGCACCGGCATTAAATCTTCTTGATAGTAATGCGGACCTTTTGAGGTAAAGTTGGCTAAGGTGTTGTTAATACGCTCGTCGTCTTCATTAATAGGCACAACTTCAACAGTTTGTGACGATAAGGTAATGCGACGATCTTTTTGCAGTTCCGTCAGGCTCGATGGTACATCACCACCTTTAAAGAACGGCGCGAAGTCAGTTACCCAAGAGTCAAAACGCACATTTACAAACGGGATGTTCGCAGGGAATTGATACACACTGCCGTATGTTTCCACATCGTTATAGACCACTATCGATGCCTGCATTTCATCGCTTGCACGGCCGGCTAGTTCGGCATCGCGCTCAGCAACTTCAATAACGTTTTTACTCTTTTGTAAATAGCTGATGTTGTTACCGTTACCACGGGCACAAAAGACTACAGCATTATCAAAATCGAAAAGCTGTTGCGGGTTATGCGGATCACGCCATTCGTGCAAGTTTTCACAATAACGGTCACCTTCAAATACACGCATTTCAGGCTGCAAGCCAACTGCGCGTGATTGCACGCTTGAGTCAGGTGTCTTGCTCGAACCTTTAAACGTTGGTGCTGGCGCTTTGTAATCGGTGATCACTGGGCGATTGGCAATAACACCAAAGCTATCCGTTGATGCGCCTGGGCCTGTGCTGTTTTCATAGATACTGTAATCAACATCACGATCCGCTGGCGCTCTAACGCGACATTGGCCTAGCGTAGGCTCATCAATGGTTGAGTTTTCGCCATCACCATCTCTATCTTCTGGTACACAGTTTTCTTCTTCGCTGTCTTTACAAGAGTCACCATCCCAATAAACGATGGCGTTTTTGTTATTCCAAGTGAAGCCATTGTTGAATTCGGTTTCCATGTACGGTTCAACACCGTAAGCACAAACCACACCTTTAGAACCGCCAAGTCGCCCACGATAATTAGGGTGAGCATCATCTACTTCGACATCAGGGCAATAAAAACGTTGTTTGCTTTTTTGCTCATAAGGCGAGCCAGCATCTGTTAATGATGGGAATATCACATCATCATTACTAAGACAGATTGATTCTCGGGTTGTGTAGTTAGTTGGAACGTTACGGTTGATATCTAAACAACCCCACTCTTGACCAGAACCCACTTCGTCTTGTGCGACCCATTCGGTACCAATCAAACAATTGGCAGGATCTTTTTGATCCGGTAAGTCATCAATCTCAAAACTGTCACATGATAGGGTATCTGGATCACGGAACTCATCGTCCTTACATTCCAGATAACACAGATCATCGTCAAGCATTTCATAGCCAACTTTACACACTGGACCTTCTGAACAATCATCTTCAACACAGGCCCCCATGAACTCGCCTAACACAGCGCGACCATCTTCATGATGACCAGAAATGTTGTACCATGCTTGACTCAAGTTGATAGGAAATTCTTCACCATCGATACTTGCCGGAACAACCGAACCGGTTGTCATTCTATCGTCAGAGGTTGTGCGTTCACGACGGTTAGTTTGCGTCGCACCAACGGTCATTATCCAAGGCGCAGCATGTTTCACCGACCCTTGATAGCCATTGTTACCGGCAGAAACTGCGATGTGCATGCCCGATTCACGAGCAGATAAAAACGCCTGACCTAATGGATTCTCCCAGGCATCGTATGGCGCACCACCCAATGACCAGTTCATTACATCAACACCATCTTCAATCGCATCTTCTAATGCTTCGACCATAACGTCGGCAAGACAACCGGCATAACCCGAGTTACTGTTGGCTGAAATACACACTTGATAAGCAATGATGTTGGCGCGTGGCGCGACACCACTGACATTACCAATTGGCTGTTCAGAGGCTTTTAAGCCTGGACCTTCAATGGCGCGATATAAGTGATGAACATCTTTAATGGCATTACCGGCAGCGGTACCTGCGGTATGTGAACCGTGACCCGCATGATCTTCACCTACTGGTGGAACTGCGTAATAACGGCCATTCTCAGAATGTAAATCAGCATAAGATAATTCACGCTCTTCGAGCATGTGATTGATCAAATCAGTTTTACTGTATTGGTCTGTTAAACGTTCATATGAACGAACACCAATAAGCTTGTCATTACACATGTGCTCAAAGCCATGCTTATTACAATCACCGACATAGTTACCTTCGCCCCATGGATTAACATGGTCATATAGTTCAACAGCTTCCCATGTAACGCCGCTATCATCGGTATAAAAACGTTGGCCACCAAAATCGACAAACGATGGGTGGTCGGTATTGATACCGGTATCACTGACGCCAACGATGATGCCTTCACCTTTAGCACCCAATTCCCAAATATGGTGGGTGTTGATGATATCGTGAGCACCAGTAACATCGTTGTCAGCATTAACCAGCGTTTGTACTTGATGGGCTGTAACACGATGAATATTTTTAACCGATGCAAGCTCCGCTAAATGCGCCGCTTGTTGTTGCGTTAGCACGACAGTAATGGCGTTGATCGCCGTATCATATGAGGTTTCCGCTTCAAGTTCATAACCTAAGCTGCTTGCCGCATTAATAAAGCTGTCTTGCTTAGCGCGTAAGTAGTGTTTGTACTTCTCAACACGTGTCTGATAAGCATCCGATTTTTTAATAAATCTAAGATCGATTTGACCATCAGCACTGGCAATTGAACTGCCTAAGCCTTGCTTGGCGACCGTTGCTAGGTTGGTTGCTGCCAATCCAGCAATGCCACCGGTATATTGCGCAACCGGGCGATCTTGCAGAGTAATAAAATAACGATGCTCACCTTCAATACCCTCTTCAGGGGTAAATTTAACCGGTTGAGACATATGCTGATTGACACCGCCAACCAATGGTAAACCTGTAATACGGTTAACAGACGACGATTTTGACTCTGTTGACGTTGGTAATTCCTGATGCTCGAAAGAACGAGTCTGTTTCAAGTTGTCAGGTAAACCGGAATTTGCAAGATCCGGTAGATCAATGCGATCTTTTACTTCGGGTAAGGTAACAGCAGATGCTGCAACCGCGCCCATATAGAGCGTGGAGCAAGCTGCTATAGCGATTTGCTTTAATTTCACCTTAAATTCCTCTTTATATTGGGCAGATAATCTGCCCGTAACAATTCACACAACCAATAACGCGAGCTATTAGAAGTTGTGTTCAAAACCAAAATAGAACTCTCTGCCAATGGCAGAACCTGCGTAGGCACCAATGTTGTACCAAGGCCATTCATGGGCCAGGAAGGTATCGTCATCTGGTGACTCTTCATCAAACACGTTATTTACGGTGAAGTTGATGCGGGTATCACCTTCGTTGAAGGTGTAACCAAGAACTAAGTTGGTCGTGATGTAAGGGTCTAAACGTTTTTGTGATATACGTTTTTCCGCATTTTCGATTGGCTCACCGCTACTCGGATCAATCGGCATATCGTCTTCGTCAAACACGTAGTCGATTTCTTTACCGGTATCGATGTCGTATAGCGCATCGTTGCCATCATCGTTTTGAATCGGTTGCGGACGACGCGGACCTAAACCACTCTTGTAACGCACATTAACGTTGGCGGTGAAATCTTGGTAAGCCCAACCTAGTGAACCAATAATGGTATCGATAGGCTCTGGGTTACCTAATAGGTCATGAATTTCAACTGCCGGGATGCCGTCGCCCTCAATGGTATCGCGCTGGGTGCTGATGATACCGGTATGGCTGATACCAAAGTTGAACACACCATAGCTTTCAGTGAACAAGGTGTAATTAACCTTGGTATCGGTACCGGTTTGACGGTGCATCGCCAAGTTAAATGGTGTGGTATTTACACTTTCCAGATTACTTTGGTTTAGCTCACTGTCTTCACTCGGGGTACGAACGATAAGTTGATCGACTTTCTCACAACCAAAGGTAACGTTATCGCTAACTTCATCTTCATAGGCACAAACAAATTCGTCATACAAAATGCCATTTAAGCTTGCTTGTTGAATTTGATCATTGATTTCCACTTCGTAGTAATCGAATTGGATAGATAAATTGTCGATAGGCTCCCACACAAAACCGATACCAAAGGTGGTACCGCTTTCGTTTTTCAGATCGCTTGCTGGCAATTTATTGGCTAAGAAAGTCGCCGAGAAACTGCGACAAGCAGATTGATAAACACCGGCATTTGGACCATTAGAGAATTCTTCTGGCGAAACACCTTCTGGTGCCCAAATTTGATCGTAACAACCTAACCAGTCAGTACCACCGCTGTAGAATGAACTTTCGGTATAGATGGCTTGTAAGTCTGGGGCTCTGAAAATACCAGAATAAGAGGCACGCACCAATAAATCATCAAGTGGACGATACTCAAGGCTGATCGCCGGAGTCCAGTCACTGTTTACAGGGCCGGTTGCATGATATTCATCGTAACGAATCGCACCGGTAGCACTTAAGTCATCAAGAATTGGCACCTTGATTTCCAAACCCGCTGAGTAACGGTCACGCTCACCTTCACCACCAAAGCCGGCAAAGTTATACCAACCTTCACCAGGATCTGCGGTCATTTTATCATCGGCGTTATACTCAAAGCCTTCGTGCATATATTCAGCGACAGCAGCAAACTGCACGTAGCCACTTGGAACTTCAAATAAGTCACCAGATAGAACCGCCGTGGTCATGTATGAGTAGGTTTTATTTTCTTCTTTAGCGCGACCAAAAATATCATCGATTGCTTGCTGATCTAGCGCCGAGAATACACCTAACTTGGCGTTACCATCGTATACAGGTGAGCCGAAGTAGCTTAGTTCAGTGTCTTCATTAACCATGACTTTTTCGCCAAGGAAATACTCTTCAACCATTTTATGGTCCGCTAACGTACGAGCAGTATCCATGGTGTATTCACTGTGGGTGTAACTCACTTCCCACTGGTAGTCATCAAACACAAAACCTTCTAAGCCAAGCGACACACTGAACGCTTGCTCATCAAAACTGGTCGATGTATCGCCAATCTCTTCTGAGCCCATTAAACGTAAGTGCGTTTCAAGGTGATGGTTATAGCCGTATTGATTACCCGGAATTAATACCGCGTTATCACCTTCACCAAATTGGAAAACAGGTGCTGCAGAACTTTGATCTTCAACCACACCTTGAATGTTGATGTAGCCGCGATCATTTTCTGCTTCAATGTCGGTAAAAATCACATCAGCGAAAAAACTGACGTCAGAGTTAATTTCGAAATTGCTCGAAATCATTGCTGAGATTTTAGTTTGACCGTTGCGAATAGTGCTGCGCTTGCCGATATCAAAACCACAATAACTGCCGTATGAACCCGGAATAGAACTTTCTTCATCACGGGCACGATATTGATATTCCTGGCCTGGTAATGAATCACATAGCTCTTTACCCGGATCAATATAGGTATCAGGCTGCAAGTCAACAGGCAGGTTATTAAAGAAGGCATCGTAGCCCTGTGATGCAAGGGTGCGTACTTTTGCGGCACCGCGATTCATTACTGGTGTGCCATAAGGATAATCAAGATCTGACGGCCCTAAAATGGTATCTGAATCAGCATATTCTAAAACGGCGGTAATATTACCGTTATCGAAATCAACGCCTTTTACGATATTAAAACGATACGAATCACCGTCGACATTATCAGGTGTACCAAAGGTACCGCCTAATGCAGTACCTTCATAATCGTTTTTCAAAATAACGTTGATAACAGCCGCGGCGGCATCCGAGCCATAAATTGCAGAAGCACCGGTAGAGACCACCTCAATACGCTCAACCGCTGCCATAGGCACCGAGTTTACGTTGACAACCGTCGCATTCGAATTATACGCCGCTGGATAGTTGGCGATACGACGACCATTAATCAAAACCAAGGTGTATTGTGGTCCTAGACCACGGAAATTTAATACTTTCGCATTTGGTGTGAAACCATTTGAGTTCTCATCACCGGTTACTGAACCGGTATTTTGCGAAAGATTTTGCAGGGCATCATAAACCGTCAAGTTACCTGCCTTGAGCATGTCTTCGGCACTGATGACTTCAACCGGTAATGGTCCTTCTAGCGTTGTTTGGTTAATGCGCGAACCGGTGATTTGAAATACTTCAATTTCCTCTTCCGCTTCTTGGTATTCTTCAACGTCGTTATTGTTAACTTGTGATACTTCTACTTCATCAACTGCATTGTTCTGTTGCTGATTTGCATCCCTTTCAGCTTCCGCTCTGGCTGCTTGCGCGAGCAGCAGAGACGAAGTTAACAACGAATATCCCATCGCTCTTGTTAACTTGTTTAAGCTTAATTTCATAGTGTTAGCCTATACAGTGTAGTTATCGTTATAAATTACCCTGCAGGCCTCATAAACACTGACATCCAGACTTATTAAAAGCTGCAGAGATAAAAATTGCAGCCTCAGACTAATGTAATTAAGTGCGAAAATATGTGAAAAAAGGTTAACGGATTTAGATCTACAAATACGCCCTAAAAAACCAACATTAGAATAACAAAATCAACAACTTATTAACTTCGTTAAGAAATCGTAAATATGACTTTAATAAGGCTGCAGACGATTTATTTAATACCATTGTAATCACCTGTTTTTATTGGCCTTTACCTTAAATCATGGAGGAATAGTTGACTAAAAATCAGCATTAACAAGGCAAAATTTACACTTTTTAACATCCGCTTATTTTTCGCTCTTATAAAGTGGTCAGTTGATAACATGTTTTAACTCGGGGAAAACTATGAATACTCTCTTTACGCGTCATAAGTTGGCAATGCTGATTGCTGGTTCATTGACATTAACCGCATGTGGCGGTGGTGGCGGCAGTGGCTCAGGGCCAGAGCAAAAAGAACCACCAACAAATACCGCACCAAGCATCAGCGGTGCACCAGAAAGCACCAGCATCAATGAGCTACAAGCCTTTTCATTTACGCCTAGCGCCAATGACAGCGATGGCGATTCATTGACGTTTTCAATCAATAAAACCATCAGCTGGGCAGAGTTTGACAGCGCGACGGGTACCTTAGCCGGTACACCGACACTGGCCGATGCCGGCACGATTGCTGACATCGTTATATCAGTAAGCGATGGCTCTGCATCAACGGATCTAGCTGGGTTTGATTTAACGGTAAATAATCTCGTGCAAATCAGCGGTCGCGTACTTGATGGTCCAATTTCCGGTGCACTTGTTTACTTTGATGCCAATAACAATAATCAACATGACGACGATGAGTTGTCGGTATCAAGCCTTGAACAAGGTCAATTCGAGTTTCTCCTGACAGCAGAGCAAGCGGGCATGTACGCCAGCGCTAACCTAAACGCTTACTTAGGTGAAGGGGCGGATGATGTAAGCCGTCAAGACGATGATTTTGCCGCGACACCAATAACCTTATCGGTATCGGCTTTGGGATTTGATGCTGCAACGGATGCTATGAGCACGACTATCTCGCCATTTTCGACTCTATCTGCGCACGGTGAAACACAATACTTAGCACAAATCACCAGTTACTTAAACGTTGAAAGCAGCGAATTGATGACGGATTTTAGTAATTCAGAAACGTTAAGCTCACAACAAAAACAGATGATCAGCTCTCGTGCCTCATTACTTGTCGATCATTTTCAAAATAAGGTGTTAGCCAATAGTGCTAACCTTGATACCGATAATGACGGCATGGTTAATGCTGAAGACGATGATTCCGATAACGATTTAGTATTGGATATCAACGATGCCTTTCCGTTAGACAAATCCGCCAGTGTTGATAATGATGGTGACGGTTTAGCTGACTTCACCGTTACCTTCTTAAATGAATTAACCTTTACTAATGACGAGCTGAAAACGTGTATCGTAGAGCAACACGGTGAAAACGCGACAACAGCGAGCATCACAGACATAAACTGTGATGGCTTAATCAATGTAGATAGCATTACCGATTTAGCCTACTTTAGCGCTTTAGAGTCGCTGACCATCAGTAACTCTTACTTTACAGGTAGTGTAAACTTTAGCGATTTTCAGCACTTGCCGTCGATTAAGCAATTGTCATTTGCCTATAGTGATGGCGTTGATATTGCCGACTTATATGAATTAGAGCATCTGACCAGTCTTGATTTATCAGGTCAAAACATTCGCACCCTAGACACCATCACAAAGCTTGTTAATCTCGAGTATTTGTCGGTTGCCAAGGCGAACTTTAGCGACTTGGTTAATGAGTTAAACCCGGTTGCTGATTTCACGCCTATGTTTAGTTTGCCGAAGTTAAGCAAAATCAACCTATGGGATGCCGACTTTAATTACAGCCATTATAAGACGCTGAGAGAGCGCAATGTAGACATTGAGTCAAAACCAATTTTACTCGAGCACATCAACACCAGCAAAAAATACATCGAAGATCGTGGCTTAACCAGTGTTGAAAACAACTTCAATGCCGATAACAGTGGTCATACGGATAACTCTGATGCGATAAGCAATTTCACTTGGTCTGTTGATAGCGATGGCCGCCTGCTGGTTAATTACAACCAAGCCGGTCAATTGCCAATGCGTTACACCTGGATTGGTCAGCAAGACTTGTCACAAGGCGCTCAATTGATGGTTGAAACCGGTACTTCCGCATACAGTGTGAGTCGCTTGGTTACTTTGACGCCATGGTTGCTAGACGGTAATTGTTTAGTTGGTGAACAAGAAAATGGTGCTGGTGGTTGTGAAGAGCTACCTGACCTAGGCCCTACGGTAAACATCTGTCTAGAAGCCGGTTTGGAAACCGAGGTATTGGTGCGCGACCCAGAAGCGGTTGTTCGCAACACCTTTGCCTGTACTAACGTCGCGGCAAACTTGTGTGTTGAAAGTCACCGTGGTTTAACCGGTGAATCGAATGGCAAGTGTTGTGCCTTTGGTAAATACCCAGCTGCGGCAGCTGGTGAACTTGCTAATGGTGATGACATCGCCGGTTCATGCTGTAATGCTGCAGGTTGTAACTACGTAGCTAATGGCGAATATCTTGAAGAGTTAAGTAAGCAATAGCAATACTGCAACTTTAACGATAAAAGCCCGGTTTATTACCGGGCTTTTTTATCTGTGCATTTTTATACGCGGTTTTGTTTGCGGCTTTGTCTGCGCTTTTGTCTGTGGTTTTTTATGAGTCAATTGTGCCACCAGCTAAAACAGTCATTATTGCTATTTTGGCCGCAAGCAAATTGACAATACCGTTTATTTCAGTACATTACCTTGTGTGACCGATAAGGTTAGTTACCGCAGCTTGGCGGATTCATTACATCTCTAATAAATAGGCCAGTAACCAATCGTCCTATTAGGAATCAAGAAACGTTTATGAACAAACACTCCATTGCCATGTTTTTTGGTGTCGTCGTCGCGGTTTTGGTTATCTTGCTAATAAACGAGTTTACTATCGTTGATGACTGTTTAAATCATGGTGGACGCTTTGATTATCAAACCGGTCAATGCCTGTTGGCTGACGCTAAGGTGCACGTGGCCAGTTTTACCAATTACCTCGTCGCCTTGTATTTCGTGTTAGCGATAGCGATTGCATTCGCGGTATCACGTCTAACGAAAAAGCTGTTTAAGCTATAGCACAAGCCAATGCAGCTCAGCTACAGTTCAGCTAAGCGCTGCATCGAATAAGCACAAACAAGATAAAGATCCGATTATGAATAAAGTAGAAATTACCTATTGCTCTCAATGCCGTTGGCTAATGCGTTCAACATGGATGGCGCAGGAATTATTGACCACCTTTGATGGTGACATTGACGAGCTGACTTTGCGTCCGGGCAATGGTGGGATTTTTGAAATCGTCGCCAATGGCAAACTGGTTTGGTCGCGCAAAAAAATGGCTCGATTTCCAGAAATAACCGAATTAAAACAATGTGTGCGTGATGCTATCGCCCCCAACAAAGATTTAGGCTGCATCGACCGTAAATCAGCTCAACCGGAATGACATGTCAGTAAGCGATGGTTAACATCTATCGTCAGTAGGCAAACTCGAATATAAAAAAACCACAAAGCGAACTTTGTGGTTTTTTATTATACGCGTATTAATCGTTGTCTTTCGCTCGCTAGAATCTAGCGGATATCGACAATTCGACATAACGTGGTGCCGTCGTTGATGACACCAGACCATAATCAGGATGGGTGTTGGCGATCATCTCAGGGTTAATTTCTTTTAACCTTGGCAAGGTAATGTCGCTCACTTCACCTGTTTCAAAGTATCGAGTCGCTTCAATCTCATTAAATACGTTTTGCACTTGCAATTGCGCTCTGGTATCAAGCCCCATAATGGTGGTTTTATACGTTAAGCTTAAATCCAATACAAAGGTCGTCGGCGTGCGGCCTTTCGAACCACGTGGACTCGGTACCGACTCAGCAATATATTCTGGATTTTCTGGATCGCTATCCGGGTCAATGACCTCTTCTTCACAGTAGAATGATGTTGGCCCATATATTGATGGAACCGCACCAGCGTCAGGGTGATAACCAAAACAATTATTCGGTCGACCTGTTTGCCATGTTGCATTAAAACCAACAGACCACTCTTCATTGAATGCGTAAGCACCGGTTAGTTTAAAGGTATGACGACGATCATTTGGCAAGTCGCCGTATGAATGATCCATCAAAGCTGCATAGTCAAAACTTTGTGTTGCACCAGCATCTCGCTGACCAATATCTGAGTCGACTAAGCCCTCAGTATTGCCCCATGAATGGGACCAGGTATAGGTTGCAGAGAACGTGAAATCATCTTGCCATGGGCGAGTTAATTTCAAATCCCAAGCAATGTATTTACGTTCCGCTTTCGGGTACTCCAAGTACTCGTTAGGAATAACAAAATTACGTGCTTCCTTTGGCCCCTTAACCAGATTACCGTTTTCATCAACATAATCATCGGTATCGACCCAGATATCCACCGATGAACCTGGGTTGGTCAACACATACATAGCCGCTTGACTGCCTGCACATGCTGGACAATCTTCGTCAAACACCTCATCGAGATATTTTTCCAGACCGCGCTGTACCGTAACATCTTCAATCGATTCACCTAACTCACGGTAGGTACCACGAATGCCCCAAACGTAATCATCCCATTGCTGTTCAAAGCTCATGGTATATTCGTCCTGATACATAGGGTCGATATCGGCATCGACTAATCGTCGGGTATCTTTTAAGGTACCGTCTGCAGCGATTAAGTCAGCTTCGCTGTTCCCCAAAATATCGGCAATGTTTTCAAACTCAGACGCTGGAATGCTATCAAACTGAAAATCACGTTTGATTATGTATAACTCTTTACCCGCCAAACGAATATTGGTATTGGTTGCAACTGGCAGATAGAAACGGCCAAATGAAGCGGTAAATACCGACTCACCATCACCGAAGATATCCCAAGCCAAGCCCAAACGTGGCGCAATTTGACCATCCATATTAATGAAATCATCGCCTTCGATATTCTTATTGGTGAACTCGTCGTAGCGCAGGCCAAGGTTTAATACCACATTATCAGCAATCTGCCATTCATCCTGAATATAAACCGCAAAGTTTTCCGTTTCATAGGTACCATTATTGTTCAGATCAACGGATTGGATAATGGCACTGTCTTGCTGGTAAATAACGTCGGTCGAGCCTTCAAGGTAATCAATCAAGTTATCGGTACCTACCGACATGGTGTACGTACCTGAGCCATATGCGTCACGGTTTTCGTAGGCTTCAAGCTCTTCTATATCAACACCAAAACGGAATTCATGATCGCCCCAGAAGTAGTCAAAATCGACTCGAAATTGATCTCGTTCATTGCGCGATGTACCAAAATTGCCGACCGAAGGACCGTGCAAAATAATACCGGTTTTACTGTCAATAATGCGAGTCTGACCTTCATTCACCAGTGAACGATTCGAGATTTGCGATTCATTGTGACCGAGCATTGCCGACATGGTTAAGTCGCCATCAAGGAAGTAGCCGGTGTATTTTAATGAGTAGTTTTCACCACCTTCAACTTGCTCGTAAGAGCCAAAGTTATTACCGACAATCGGCGTCACCACGCGACCATGATTGGCATCTTCAGCGTCGATACTTGGTTTG